>CAZXQT010000012.1:0-81128 GCA_964643225.1 uncultured Lentimicrobium sp.
TTTCCTGCGATAAAGCAACCGGGGCTGTTGCAATAACCAGCAGGTAGCTCAGCAGAATCGGTTTGAGTCTCTGAATTAGCATCGAATTAAACCTTCGATTTGGCATTAAATTAAACCTCAGATCTTGTATCGGTTCTCGCTTCCCATTTCGCATACGCATATCTTTCAAAGTTTGTACGCAATTTATGGAAAAGTAACCGATGAATCAATAACGATTGAAAAGTTATTGCAGGCGAATGTTCGATAGAAGAGGACGGTTGTGAGGAACAAGTCTAAATCTCCTCTGCCAGCCCTATAAGTATACCTTCTACACCACGAATATAGCAGAGCCGGTAGGTGTTTTCATACTGAACCACTTCTCCGACAAGCTCTGCACCCACATTAGTCAGTCTGGAAAGTAATTCATCCAGATTGTCTACACGGAACATGATACGTAGGTAGCCAAGTGAGTTGACAGGTGCGGTTCTATGATCGGTAATTGTCTGGGGAGCGATGAAACGGGAGAGTTCCAAACGGGAGTGTCCATCAGGTGTTAGCATCATTGCGATTTCAACCGACTGGTTACCAAGGCCTGTAACACGTCCGGCCCATTCGCCTTCAATCATTGCCCGACCTTCAAGTCTCAGGCCGATCTCAGTGAAAAAGGCAATGGCATTGTCTAATGACTCTACTACAATGCCTACATTATTCAGTTCAGGGAGCTTGTTATCTTTCATGTTCGCATCTTTCAAGGAATAACCACTGGCAGGGTTGGATGTTTAACCTTCTTTGTGTGTTGTTCCCCGGGAAGCTTTTGTATTTAAATTTGCCTCTGCAGATTTTACATCTCCTGAACAATGAAAACCATCCCCGTTTCTATAGCTGCTCTGCCGGAGAAGACGACGCAAAGCCTCTTAACGGAAATTAAGGATGCATTGCTTCCGGACTCGGGAGTTGCCCTAGAATACGACAGCTTCAAAATCCTTTTAACTGAGCTTATTCGGGACCATTTTACTGCTGCTGTAAGCAGGATGATGCCGCTCCTGGAGGATGTGCATATCCGAAATATCCATATAGAGACGGGTGTCGGAAGATCGTCGGCTTTAGCCTGGTATAGCCCATCAAAATCGGATGAGGGTACAGGCACCTATTATTTGACTGCCGGAGCTGAATTGGTGAGGCAATATCTGCGAAAGCAGTATCAGGACGCGGATTTAAATAAAGAGGCTTTGACTGTCTGGGAACACGAACTGATTCATCTGCTGGATCATAAGAATCTCGTGGAAATGAAGTACGATTATAAGAGTCCGGATGTGGTGGAGGCATTTGTTAAGCTGATTCTGAAATACCGAAGCGAAGGGATTGCGGAGTTTTTTTATCTGATGGATGGACATACGGTGTACAGGTCTATTCAGGCTGCCAGAACTCAGTTTAACCGAAAAATGGATGCAATTGGTAATATGCGCTGGAATAACCGGAACATTGCTCGCTATGCATACGATTTTGTAGAGAGCGATTTTAGCTGTTACCCTATCGGGGTGTGGATGATTCTGCATGTACTGGGCTGTCCGGCCTTTCGGGATTATTCAGCCGAAGCTACTATGGTTGCAGCAAAGATTAAGAAAAGGCAGCCCGTTGCCGGAGATGTTATCATGGATTTGGTTAAAAAGGCGCTGCGGATTGACAATGAGACTTTCATTAGCTGCATCACTAAACCCGGAACGGATGGAAAGCCTTTTGTGGCCTACAGTGATTTGTACGATGTTGCCAGAACTATTGAAATTGGCAGGGCCGACCAGGCAAGGAACTGGAGTGTTCCTACCGGATTGAGCGGCGATGAAAGGATTGTGCAACTCTTCAGAATTATGCGCCCTAAACCGGAAGCTTATTAGGCGTTGTTCAGCTGTGGACTTAATTCTGAAGCTTTCACGTTTGTAAGGTAAGGATCTGCCGGATTATCGTTGTTGAACTGGTGAATTTCCTCCTGTTTCATTTCACTCATCGCTGTAGCGGAAAAGTATTCCCTACAAAGAGACTGCTGACTGATACGAAGGTTTATCGGCGGGTAAAAGAGTTGATTGTTCCTCTCATGCATGGATTGAACAGAGATGGCTGAACCTATCGTTTTACCGAGTAAAGTGTACTTGAAAAAGGCTTCAAATGTTTCCAGGAAATAACGCTTTGTCTTAGAATTATCCTGCCATGTATCGGATACGACTGTGCCACTGCCGTGCTCCTGGTACCCTGTAAATATATCCCAGTAAAACAATCTGAAGGAGTCTTTAAGTTTAAATGTGCCATCGGGAACGATCTTTGCGGCCCCACCAAAATCAAATTCGAGTATTCCGTCAACACCACTCTGACAAAGGTGATCAATATCGGCCCTGTTTATAGAATTGTCTATGCAATATTCGCCGATGCCTTTCTCCTCCCCATCCCTTTTGCTCCAGAACGTTACTTTATCGTCACAATGATTTGAACACCAGAGATGACTGATACCATTGTGTATGATAGGCGGGAAGTCCTCATCATACCAATAGGGAGGCTTGCCGGACTTTTCGCTTTCCGTCATGTATTCCTTTGTTAACCGGATATAAGTGCTACCCGCATTTTCTATGTCCTTTTTGTGCTGATGGATTCGGGCGAGGATGCTGTCTACTGCCTCACCAACATAATAGGGAATAAACCTGTGCGGGTCTTTTTCGGATAAGAATCCCCATACATATACTCCTGGACAAAGCCCCTTGTGGTGCTCATGCTCCTCCCCTGTTTCGGAATCAACCAGCAGAAACTTATTCTTTTTCCGTGGATCGGGTTTAAGTTTCAGCAAGGGGGATAAAGTGATCAGAATAACATCATCAGTCACGGTCAATGGATTGTTTACGGCATTTAGGGTAAAATTTGCTTATTTTATTCAAGCAAAGATTTTACACGCTAATTATTGGAAGAGTAAATATACGATAAATTTACTCCTGAAGCAATATACACCGTTTGTTTACAACACCCTACCCTTCCCTACCCCTCCTTACCCATCCGTGTCAGTTCTCGTGTCAGTTATTTGGACTGCCAAAACGACAGTTAGGGGGTAACGAGGGGTAGTTTTAATTTTTTAGCACAGCCGGCACACTTGTTGTCGATAAGTCATCGGCAATTGCCTTTCGGCTCAGCGACTTAGCGACCTGACAGGTGTAAGACGTAAAACCCGCAAAATTACCTGCTAAGTTCTTTGACATCTTGTGAAAAAATTACAGGCTCTAAACAAACTTTCTCTCCTCAATATTGCGCGGCAGCAGCTTGTTTATGTCTTTTAAGCTGGATCGTTCTTCTGTAGCACAAAATGATATGGCAATGCCCGACTGTCCGGCACGGGCGGTTCGGCCAATGCGGTGTACGTAGGTTTCGGGAACTTCGGGAAGTTCATAGTTGATTACATGCGAAATCTTGTCAACATCAATTCCGCGGGCAGCGATATCGGTGGCAACAAGTACTCTGATGGCCCTGGTTTTAAAGCCGTTAAGCGCCTTCAGGCGGTTGTTCTGCGATTTATTGCCATGGATGGCTGCAGCCGAAATACCCTGTTTGATGAGGTCTTTGGTTACCTTGTCGGCTCCGTGCTTTGTGCGTGTGAATATAAGCGCTGTTTCAATCTTCTCTGAATGAAAGATCTGGTGTAGCCGGACGCGCTTGTCTTGTTTTTCGACAAAATACACTGTTTGCACGACGCTTTCGGCCGGAGCCGATTGAGGAGCAACATGTATTTTGACCGGATTGCTGAGCAAACTGTCTGACAGTGCCTTGATCTCGTTGGGAACAGTGGCTGTGAAGAAACCGGTTTGCCGCTTTGCAGGCAGTTTGGAAATAATACGCTTTATGTCGGGCAGAAAACCCATATCGAGCATGTGGTCGGCTTCATCAAGTACAAAATATTCTATATGATCGAGCTTTATGAAGCCCTGGTTAATAAGGTCGAGTAACCGGCCCGGTGTGGCTATAAGTATATCGGTTCCTTTGCGGAGGATCTCTGTTTGCGGATTCTGTGAAACCCCTCCATAAATAACAGTATGCCGGAGTTTTAAACCCCTGCCGTAATCGGTGAAGTTATCGCTGATCTGCTGTGCCAGCTCGCGGGTAGGTGCCATGATCAGTGCACGCACCGGTCTGCTCTTATGCCTGTTTTCAGCCTTAGGCTGTTGTGGCATCCTTGCTCCGGTATTAGCCGTCTCAGCATGTAAACGCTGAAGGATGGGTATAGCGAAAGCCGCTGTTTTCCCGGTACCGGTTTGTGCCGTGCCGAATACATCAGCGCCTGCGAGCATATGCGGGATTACTTTTTGCTGGATGGGAGTGGGATTCTTGTAACCTTTGGTAGTAAGCGCCTCTAATATGGGCGCAATAATCTTTAAATTTTCGAAAGTCATTAAAAAACTGATAATCAGTCGTATTTGTGAACGGCAAAGATAGTCTAAATAAGCCGTGGATTTACATTTTAAACAAATTTGAATTGTCCTTGTTTAAAAGCACCCCATTTACATATTTTATTTCGCGTTATGAAAGAAACATTAAGGCAAAGGATCCTGCGGAAGCTTTACCCAATAATTCGTAAATTGGGTAGGGACGGCAAACACGGTACCATACTGATTAACAGGGAGGGTATGCTCCCTCAGCAATCGTTCTATGATCTGACTACTACCGCCAACAATGGGAAAACGATTGACTTTTCGGAGTTCAAAGGCAAAAAGACAGTATTAGTGAACACAGCATCAAATTGCGGTTATACCGGTCAGTTCGCCGAACTGCAGGCATTGCATGAACAGTATGGTGATCGGCTTAACATTCTGGGTTTTCCGGCAAACGACTTTGCACATCAGGAAAAGAGCGACGATAACCAGATTTCGCAATTCTGTCAGATCAATTATGGCGTAACTTTTCCGCTGGCCAGAAAGGGGGTTGTGGTAAAAAATAACCAGCAGCAGCCGGTGTTCCAGTGGCTAACAGACTCTTCTGCCAATGGCTGGAACGATCATCAGCCCGACTGGAATTTCAGCAAGTTTGTGGTAAATGAAGAGGGTGTGCTCACCCATTATTTCGGACCATCGGTTTCACCGCTATCGGATGAGTTTTTAAAGAGCCTTTAGATCACTTTATCTGCTTCATAAGATTATCATCCCATTCGCCTGAAGCTTCAATAATTGCCAGAGCCCCCAGGCTGAATGCCTCGATGAGGTTGTGGTTGAGGTACACGTAATTGCCGGGCTGCCTGAACTGATATAATGCTGCAACAGCAGAACCTCCAACAACCGACCACGATTCGTAGTTGGTGGCAGGCCGGTCGTTAAATGATCCGCCCAGCCATACAAGGTCGGCATGTCCGCCTACTATGTGTATGCGTGTATCGCGGTTGGCCTGAGAGGTGATAAACAGCACCTTATCTCCTTTATTAACCTTGAGGGAGTTCTCGCCGGTTAACGCTCCAACTCTTCCGTTAAATACGATGTGCGTGGGTACAAGTGTTTTCATGGTGGCAAGAACATCGGTGTATCCATCCATGGGTGAGTCGAAGGTTTTATAGTTGCCCTGGCTGTCCTTAGGCACATAAAAATCCTGTTCGCCAATGTAAAATGCCTTGTCGTACGTAATCCCTTTACCATTTTCGTCTTTAAGCCCTTCGCGGGGAAGCACCATGATCGCGCCGTTCATGCCCGAAGCCACATGGAAAGGTACCATAAGTCCACCGGGAGCGCAGTGGTAGACAAATACTCCGGTTTTGGTTGCCTTAAACTGGAAAGTTTTTGTCTGGCCCGGCCCTACTTCGGATAAATCGCCACCTCCCATTGCACCGGTAGCCGCATGAAAATCGATGTTATGCATCATGGTGCTGGTAGTAGGATTTTTAAGGGTTACACGAACATAGTCGTCTTTATGCACCACGATCATGGGGCCGGGTACTGTTCCGTTAAAGGTTAGTGCCCATGTTTTTACCCCGGGTGCTATTTCCATAAGCTTTTCTTCAACCTCAAGCGTAACATCAACAATCACAGGACCGCCTTCTGCCTTCTGCTCATGTTTAGGAAGAGCCGGTGGTGCAACTAATTGCTGTGTAATAAGTTGCATATCGTCGTCTGCTTCATCCGCTTCAGCGAAAACAGATGTACGGTTGCCCGAAAAATTGCATCCTGCAAAGGATAAAGCAAGGGCAATAAGTATGGTGAAATGAACAAGCTGTGTTTTTAAATCAGACAGTTTCATAGGTGATATTTTTTAGTTGTTGTTTAACGATGCTTTTTTTTGCTGTATGCGCGAAGCCAGTAACTGCACGGAGCTTTCGCTGACAATTTTGCGCAATTTTTCTCTTACAGGAGCATAATCTTTATGCAGTGGACAAGGGGTGACATCGGAACAGGAGGTTAAACCGAAACCACATCTGTAGAAGAAGCTGTCGCCCTGAAAGGCTGTTACTATCTGGAGTAATGTGATGGGTTTATCGGGTTCTTTAAAGTAGAAACCGCCTCCAGGCCCCTTAACAGAGGACAGCAAATGTGCTTTAACGAGTGTTTGAAGCACCTTGCCCATAAACTCTTCGGGTGCACCGATGCGGTTAGCTATTTCTCTGAAGCCGGGCCTGCTGCCCCGGGCATTGTGCAGAAAAATGTATACCATGGCCCGGATGGCATACTCCGTTGTTTTGTCGAACATTAATTATCTCCCTTGAATAGTAAGCATGTTAGATTAACACAACAAAAGAGAAAAAGATTTGCAGGTCTTTTATTTTTAAATTATCCCCATCTTTGAGGCTAGCTCCATTGCCTCATGTGAGTTGGTAGCACCCAGTTTCCTGAGGATGCGCTGACGATGGGTGTTTACAGTATTAAGGCTGATGTATAGTTTTTCGCTTATTTCTTTACTCAGAAAACCAAGCTTTATATACTGCAGTATTTCAATTTCGCGTTTTGAAAGTACGACATGGTCATCTGGGATGTCGGCAATAGGCCATGGAAGGATTTGCCCGGTCTTAAAGTCGTAAATCTGACTAATAACGTTGCGTGCATCAGCAGACTGATCGGGGGCTATATCGATTACCCCCAGTGCCAGCCACAGATTACCGGAGGCATCCAGTTCGAGAGCCTGCTGCTGCTCGATTACGCGGATGTAGGTGTTGTCTTTTCCGAGTACACGGTACTGATTTACAAGTTTCCAGGAGCGTATCTTGTCTAAAAGGTGCTGAAATATGTAGCCGAGCAGGGCATTACCTCTTATGTACATTTCGTGCAGATCGTCAGGGTGTACCCTCGAATTGAAATACGCACTGCCATATTGTTGCGCCGCATCAAGGTCATAACCCAGTAGTTCGGAGAAGTTATAGGAGATGAAAATGTGTTCTTTTTTGAAGAGATCGAATACCGTTATTCCACAATTATTCATCTGCGCAAGCGTGGTAAGGGCAGGCAGATGATGTTCGAACACCCGGTAATCAAGCAAATCAGGATTGAATTTCTGAAGGTTAAGAATGCGCTCGTATTCACGGTTCAGGGTATCCACTTGCCTGGGTTTTGGGATTTAGTGTTTAGGGTTTGGGGTTTAGGATTTTACCTAAGGCTAAATTACTGATAATTCAGTATTGATAAACGCTATTACAAGATGTAATATTGCAGTTAACCAGACACTGCTGTTATGAGACTATATCTTACTGCTTTACTTATGCTGACAACGATGGTTGCCGGCGCCCAGATACCCCGGCAAACAATAAGAGGCACCATCAGGGATGAAGTAACGGGGGCACCTGTGATGCTGGCATCGGTGGTTATTCAGAACACTGATCCTCTGCTTGGTGCGGTATCGGATGAACAGGGGCGTTTTGTAATAAAACAGGTGCCTGTTGGTCGGTATGACATCAGCGTAAGCTTTATGGGATACCAACCGGTGGTTATTACCGAAGTACTGGTGACATCGGCCCGGGAGACCTTACTTACTGTAAGCATGAAAGAGCAGACGACAGCACTTAAGGAGGTGGTGATAAAGCCAAAGGTTAATAAGGAAAGCCCGTTAAACACTATGGCGGCAGTGAGCGCGCGAATGCTCAGTGTGGAGGAGGCTTCCAGATACGCCGGTGGCGCCGATGACCCGGCACGACTGGCTTCGTCGTTTGCCGGTGTTTCGGGCAATATGGTCAGCAATGGCATAATAGTACGGGGAAATGCTCCCAAATCGTTTCAGTGGAAAATGGAAGGCATTGAGATACCTAATCCCAATCATTTTGCCGATGTGTATTCGTTTGGAGGCGGAGGTTTAACGGCCCTGAGCAGTCAGCTGCTTGCCAACTCCGATTTCTTTACAGGTGCCTTTCCGGCAGAGTACAGTAATGCGTTGTCGGGAGTATTCGACATTTTCATGCGCACCGGTAATCCGTCAAAACACCAACGTACGCTGCAAGCGGGTGCTATAGGTCTGGATTTTGCCGGCGAAGGCCCTTTCAGCGAAAGCAGAAATGCATCGTATCTCTTTAATTACCGTTTTTCAACGCTGGCGCTGTTAACCCCTCTCCTTCCGGAGGATGCCGAAGGAACCACCTATCAGGATATTTCGTTTAAGCTTAATTTCCCCACTAAGAAGGCAGGCACGTTTGCTGTATGGGGAATAGGACTTACCGATGGTTCGGGCGCTGAAGCGGAAACAGACAGTACGCTCTGGGTATATAACCAGGATAAGGAACAGAATGATGCCCGCCAGTTTATGGGAGCAGCAGGTTTTAGCCATACAATACCCGCAGGAAGAAATGCTCGGATCAAGACAACACTTGCTGCAACTATACTCGGACTCAAGTATGAAACGGAGCGTATGAATGACCGACTGGAATTGCAACCCCAGAGTCTTATAAAAACGCGCAATACCGATTTTGTGCTTACTTCGGCAGTGAGCAGTAAGCTATCGGGTAAGCATGCCAATAAGACCGGCTTTACAGTTACTGCCCTGAATTACAACCTGCTTATGCACGATGCTGGCGATACGGGATTGCCCCCGGTAATTACGGTGGATGAGGAAGGAAACAGCTGGCTAATCTCAGCCTACACATCGTCAGCGTTTACTTTGAGCGATAAGGTTTTGCTGAATATCGGGTTAACCGGGCAGCATTTTACTCTGAACAACCGGCATACGCTGGAGCCCCGGGCATCGGTAAAATGGCAGTTCAGCGAAAGTCAGTCCGTTGCTCTTGCCTATGGTCTGCATAGCCGGCTCGAACGGTTGAATTACTACTTTATAAAAGACTCCCTGGGAGCTGAAATTAACAGGAATCTCGACTTTACCAGTGCTCATCATCTGGTATTAAGTTACAGCCTGAGCATAAACAACAGTACTGTTTTTAGAGCCGAGCCTTACTACCAGTTATTGTTCAGGTTGCCGGTGGAACCGGATGGACGACTGTCGTTTTTGAATCTGACCGATCAGTGGTTTTATAATGCGCAGTTGCTGAATGAGGGCGAAGGAAAGAATTACGGAATTGATCTTACGCTCGAGAAATACCTGAAAAATGGCAATTATTATATGGCTACAGCCTCCGTATTTGAATCGGAATACAAAACCACCGGCGATGTGTGGCACAACACCCGGTTTAATATTAATTACGTGATTAACCTGCTGGGTGGCAAAGAGTGGTACACCGGCGAAGAAAACAAGAACGTATTCGGGGTGAACGGCCGCATAACCCTACAAGGCGGTGAACGCTATATACCGGTTGATCAGGAGGCTTCGGCACGTAACAGGAGTGTGGTCTATGACTGGTCGCGACCATATACCGGACAGCTAAATGCTGCCTTACTGGCGCATCTGACAGTAAGTTACCGCATTAATAACCAGCGTGCATCACACGAGATTGCCCTTAAGATACTCAATGCAACCAATTACAAAGACTTTTACGGCTTCCGGTACAATTATAAAACGAATACGGTTGATCAAAACCGTGAAGCGGTGATGATACCCAACATCAGTTACAAAGTGGAGTTTTAAATTTTACCTGTCAACGATAAATTTACCTCCTGCTATCAGTTTGTCACCATCGGTGATCCTGTATAAGTACAAACCCGGGCTGGACTGTGTATTATCAATAACTGCCTCTGTGCCGATCAAGCCTTTTTGACATTCCATAACCCTGCCTGACGCATTGTAAATGGTTAAGGTGCAGGCTGACTGACCCGGATTCCGGAAGGCAAAGTATGTGTGGTGCGATGATGGATTGGGATACACCCTGCAGTTGCTGACAGGTGTGTTATCAGCGCTGACGTTGTTGTAAAGCCTGATGTCGAGTACAATACCTTCGACCACCGTAAGCCCCATAGGCATTTCTTCGGGCAACAGATACCACCCATTGTAGGAGCCGCCCCACCCAAAGTTGATATGGTAGTAATCGTCGGTGTTATATCCATCAACTACCACATTGTGGCCGGTCTGCCAGGCTGCATCAACAACAGCCAGGTGAGCAGGTAATGTATCTTTTATGTTTTGCTGTAGCCTGGTCCAAAGGGTAGTATCATTCTCCGTGAGCAGTTCCGCTGATGTGCATCCGAACCTCTGATATGCATGAAGAGCCTGGTCAACACCAAATGTACCAGATCCTTCGGAAGTATACACCTGCTTACAGGCTAACCCACAGGCAAATATGAGCGCTGCCTTGTCGTTGGAGCTTAAAGTTACTCCTTTCAGCCAGTGCTGGTTGAGAGTATCAAGGTACTCATTAAGCTGTGGAAAGGAGGCAAACCCCACCTCCGCATAATCGTCATCAATCTGATAATTGCGCCCCGCGTAACTGTGGTAGTAATCGTCGGCATCGTCAAAATGTGTGCTATTGGTGCTCTTATGGAAGTCAAGTATCATAGCCATAGCAACGGAGGGGCAGCCGGCGTAACTTCGTGTTTGCGTTACCGGGTCCATAGGGCAAAGGTTGTTGTATGGCTCGGTTTGTGTGTAGTTGGTCTTGAGCCACCCATCACCTGTGGCAGGCCACTGGTCAAGCCGGGCTTTCGCCGATGATTGGGCTTTCGCCGATAATTGGGCTTCAACCGATGATTGGGCTTTCGCCGATGCTTTGGCTTCCACCGATAAATCACCTATGAACGACAGGTAAGCTGTTCGTTTTGTAATATCTGCCTTTAGCAGTGCATACAGCGGATTGCTTTCGGAAGGCTCTCCAAAATTGCTTTCGAATGAGTAGGCAATAACTTTGGGCAGAAGGGTGGTTGCCGGTACCACAACATATCCCTGGGGTGACAAATGATATACCCGTGCAAGAAGGTTCTGCTGATCATCCGCAACGGCAGTTTCGGCAGTAATGGAGTAAATTCCGTCATCAGCGAAAGCGGCGAGATGTTCATGAGCAGTTTGCCGGGGAAGAGATTTCTGTGCATTGCACGGCAGTATGGTAGTTGTGCATGCAATAGCTAAAACGAGTAGAACTGGAGGTGTTTTCATGGGGTTACATATTAAACCCTCAAATTTATAATATATTTATCAATCCGAAGAATAACTTTCCGGAAATTTTTACCGGTTATATAACAAAAAAGGGATTCCTAACAGGAACCCCTTTTCACTTGCCAGTCACGAGAGTTTTATAGTGGAAGGAGTGTTATGGATTGAAGATCGAGAGTTTTACCGGCAATAATATGCACGTCAACCAATGATTGTGTTTCGAAAAGCAGTGTTTCGGAATGGAAGGTAAATTTGACACTGTAGGTTCCTTCGGGAATTCCACATTTCTTGTAGTATCCTGTTGAATCGGGTAACGCCATTACCGTATCGTTTTCGTTATACAAAGTAACTTTTGGCAATGCAAACGGAGGAAATACGTGCCCCTGAACAGAACCGGTTGCCGAAGCAGCAAACATTCTGATTACCGGCTTTAGCATGTATTTGCCGTTGCCTGTTTTGTGAATGGACTGAGCAGCATCAAAGTCGAGCCAGAAAGTATAGGCATATCCGGCTTCGATGTTTTCATGCACATTGAGCTTTATACCGGAAGTGGAACCCGATGGCACTGTTAGCGGGTGTTCGACGCTATCAACAATAACGGAATTCTGGTCTCCCAAAACCAGCCTTACCTGCGAAATTACTCCGGAAGAAAAATGTGCCTCTCCTAAAAATACGTCTATGCCGTTACTGAACTCCAAAAGATTATATACACCCGGATTTTCGAGTGGAATACTGATCCATCCCTCTGTTTCACTGTGAAGTACAACTTCGCGGATATCAACCAGTACAGCATCGTATTGTGCAGGTGCGTCCGTGAGCATTAATTTAACGGTTGCTTTATCACTGCCATTGTTTTTATCGTCTTCATTTTTTTTGTCACACGATGCTATAAGAAATGCACTTGCGAGTGCCACTAAGGCTAAAGTCAAAAATTTACACTTTTTCATAGTTTTTAAACTTTGGTTTTATTATGCACATACTGGCAAAAGCCATTCCAATGCTTTATTATTGTGCCAGAAGCACTTCTTTACAGGCATTTTTAAACCCTATGTATTTGAATACGAGACATGTATAACAACGAATCAAGTTATACATGTTTTTGTGGAGAAATGTAGAAACTCTGTGATTTGTGACAAACTGTGGCGAAAATTCCTCAAAATTATAATGACAACTGCACATTAAAACTGTTAATAAAGAACACTCAGGAATTATTAAAGAACACTCAGGAAATATTGAAGAACGCTCAGTAATTATTTAAGAACGCTCAGAAAATACTATGGAATCGGGACTATTCGATGTTATCATTATTGGAGGCAGTTATGCAGGGTTATCGGCTGCTATGGCACTGGGCCGCTCGCTCAGAAAAGTATTGATCATTGACAGTGGTATGCCCTGCAATCAACAGGCACCCTATGCGCATAATTTCATAACGCAGGATGGTGTGAAGCCTGGCGTGATAACAGCAATAAGCAAAGCCCAGGTACTGAATTATGAAAGCGTTGACTTTTACGAAGCACATGCAATAGATGTTCAGAAAACTGCCAATGGTTTTGAAGTGATGACCAGTCATGGTAAAAGTTTCAGCGCGAAGAAACTCATTTTTGCCACTGGCATACAAGACATCTTGCCCGATATTGAAGGGTTCAGTGCCTGCTGGGGGATTTCGGTGGTACATTGCCCCTATTGCCATGGTTATGAGTTAAGCAGATGCAAAACCGCCCTGATTGCAAACGGGGAGCAGGCATACCACCTTGCGGCATTAATAACTAACCTTACCAGTGAGCTCACCATTTTAACAAACGGCAATTCTGGTATTGATTCAGTGCATGCCCGTAAACTGGGAAAACACAGAGTTTCAATCGTTGAAACGGAAATAGATAAGATAGTACACGAGAACGGATATGTTAAGAGTATACTTTTCAGGGATGGAGTAGCGATGGATTATGAAGCAGTTTACGCAATAGTACCTTTTAAGCAGCACTGCGATATACCGGCAAGATTGGGATGCGAGTTTATAAGTTCAGGGCGTATTAAGGTAAACAACTCGTGCCAGACCACCATTGACGGTGTGTATGCCTGCGGCGACAATACCAGCGCATCGCGCTCGATAGCCAAAGCCGTTTATGCAGGTAACCTTACCGGAGCAATGGTGAATAAGGCACTGTTAGCAGAGGATTGGTAATTTAATCTTCCTGATCATCCGGACTATCGTTCCAGATATCTTTGTTGGCATCTGTTGCCATGGAACTGTTGTTGTTGTCGTAGTTCCAGATTTCGGTTTTAAGCTTTAAAGAACCATCGGACTGTTTTTCCCATTGCGTCAGGTATTTACCTTCAAACTTACTGGCATCGGCTGAGCCGTCTTTCTGAACAGACATTTTATAGGTTCCTATTTCGGTAACAACATCACCATGCAACTCTATATCTTCAATGTTCATGGTATATTCTTTGACCTTCCAGCCTGCTTTTCTGCTGGCTTCGATATCACGGCGTACACCCTCCTTGCCCCGTATTATCTTATCCCCGGCAGGGAGCTGAATAATATCGTCATCGTATAAAGCAAGTGCTTTCTCCACATCATCGGCCTTCATTGCGTCGGCCATGATCTTGTTGTTTTTTTCTATCATTTGTCGTAATTCGGTCTCAGACTGACCCAGAGCAACATGAGCCAGAAAACCAAAAGCAAAAAGCATTAGAATTCTTGTAGCGAACCTTTTCATTTTTTAGTGTTTTATGTTAATAAAAATGTTAATAATTACCATACTTAATGTGGATATTAAATTATAACACGTAACTTGGTATTTTTATTTAAAGAAAATGGAAGCGGAAAAGAATATGACCCGTTGCCCCTGGCCGGGTAACGATATGCTTATGATCACCTACCACGATGAAGAGTGGGGAGTGCCGGTTCACGATGATCTGAAGTTGTTTGAGTTCCTGGTGCTTGATGCATTCCAGGCCGGATTGAGCTGGAAGACCATACTTCACCGCCGGGAAAACTTCAGAAAAGCATTCGATGGATTTGACCCTAAAAGGATTGCGGAATACAATGATGACAACTTTAACAGGTTAATGAGCGATGTGGGCATCATCCGAAATAAAGCAAAAATAAAAGGAACAATAAAAAACGCACAGGCATTTTTAAGAGTAAAGGAAGAGTTTGGCAGTTTTGATGCGTATATATGGCAGTTTACGGGGCACAAAACGATTAACAATCAATGGCTAAGCAACAGCGATGTTCCGGCTTCGAGCCCGGAGTCGGATGCAATGAGCCGCGACATGAAGAAACGGGGGTTTGCCTTCTGCGGCACAACTATATGTTATGCTTTTATGCAGGCAGCCGGCATGGTAAACGACCACCTGGTTGGCTGTTATGTAAAATGACTTTAGTATTTACCTTAAAATAACGTATATGAAACCCCTTTCTACCCTGATCTGTCTGCTTGTCTTCACAATGCACGCTGCAGCCCAAACCGAATGGGCCCCTACCGGTGCAATCTGGCATTATGAGATCTATTACAACAACGGCAGTGCCGAAACCTACCTTACCATCGAATCGACCGGAGATACGATAATTAACGAGATACCCTGCAAAATTCTCCAGCAGAAGTGCAAACAGGATTTGTATGACGACAGAGAGTATTATACCTACAAAGATCAGGACAAGGTTTTTGTTTATGATGGCACCGGCTTCAGGGTGCTTTATGATTTCTCACTGCAACCCGGCAATGAATGGACCGCCTATGGACCGAGTCTCTACCAAAACTGTGATAGTGTAGTAAACATTAATGTTGTGGAGACGGGTTTTGAAGAAATAAACGGGAAACAGTTAAAATTTCTGATGGCCGAAATAGATTCATTTGATTGGTCATGGGGTTGTGGCCCGGGTTATGGAAAGATCTCGGAGAAATTTGGCAGCTATAATTTTATGTTCCCGCAGCATATCTGTATCATTGACGCACTCTTTCCATGCTATCTGCGCTGTTACGAAGACAGTCAGTTTGGATTCTTTACGACCGGTTATGCCGACAGTTGTACCTACGAATACGGTGTTGGCGTTAAAGAAATAAGCACGACCGATAATGTTAAAGCAAGCCCTAATCCTGTTGATGGTATTTTAACAATTACCCTTACGGGAAAGACAGATGACAGCAATTTTGCACTTTACCGGACTACCGGGCAACTCTTATACAAAGCTGCTATTGCCGGTAATACTACCACGTTCGATATAACGCCGTTTTCGCCAGGTACGTATATACTCAAAGTATATCATGATGGGAGGCTGAGTGCAACTAAAATAATTAAGAAGTAATTCTTTTCTTATATTTGTATTGCATTAAAAAAATAGCTTCATGAAAAAACTTATTCATTACTTCCTCACACTGGTGCTGCTCATTTCGCAGACAGCACTTGCGCAGACGCTGCTGTCTGACCCCATTCCTAATAACCCCGAAGTAAAAACAGGCACCTTACCTAACGGGTTAAAATACTACATAAGGCAGAATAAAAAGCCGGAAAACAAAGTGGAACTCAGACTGCTCGTTAATGCCGGCGCTGTGCTGGAGGATGACGATCAGCGAGGCCTTGCCCACTTTATGGAACACATGAATTTTAACGGATTGAAAAATTTTCCGGCAAACGAAATTATTCACTACCTGCAAAGTATAGGTGTTGCATTTGGTAACGACCTGAATGCCTATACGGGTTTCGACGAAACAGTATATATACTGCCCGTACCTACCGATCAGGAAGGTAAGCTTGACAGTGCATTTATGATTCTCTCCGACTGGAGTGGTGGCGCCCTGCTCGATGCTGCAGAGATTGATAAGGAACGTGGCGTTATTCTGGCCGAAAGTCGCATTGGTAAAGGTGCCAGCGACAGAATGATGAAACAGTGGTTACCCCGGATGCTCAATGGTTCAAAGTACGCCAACCGCCTGCCTATAGGGAATGACTCTATTATTGAAAGTTTTGACCACAACACTCTGCGCAGATATTATCACGACTGGTACCGCCCCGACAACCAGGCTGTTGTTGTGATTGGTGATATGCCGGTAGAAAAAGCCGAAGGGCTTATTAAAAAGTACTTTAGCGCATACAAGGGGCCTGCTGTAAAAAGACCCCGTCCGGACGATTTTGGCGTTAAACCGTATGAAAAAAGCAGTGCAATGGTTGTGAGCGATGCCGAAGCATCCGAAACATCGATAACCATAATGGGCAATCCACGCAAATCGACCGTACTAAAAACCGGCACTGATTATTACGACGAACTGATTGAGCGCATTGGCAATACTATTGTGAATAATCGCCTCAATGAACTGAGAGTTTCAGCAAACCCGCCCTTTGTATATGGTTACAGTTACGTTGGTGGTTGGGTACGTGGTTATGACAACTACAACCTGGGTGCCATGTGTGGTAATGAGCAGATGGAAAGCGCGGTACAGGCACTGGTTACCGAAGCAATGCGTGCCCACAGGTTCGGATTCACACAGTCTGAGCTTGACAGAGCTAAGGCTGCTGTTCTAACAAACCTTGAAAACAAATACAAGGAGCGCGATAAAATGGAGTCGGGCCGGCTTACCTACGAAGTATTCAGCAATTTCTTCATGGGATCAGCATTCCCTTCGGCTGAATGGGAATACAACTTTGCCACCGCCAATATGCCAGGCATTAATCTCGAATCGATGAAGTCGTACCTCAACAAGATCGATATCGAAAACACCTATTTTGCCATGATCAATGCCCGCACCGATCCCGGCCTTCCAAGCAACGAGCAGTTTAAGCAATGGATTGATGAAGCGCTTAAAGCGGATGTTCAGCCATACACTGAAGCCAACCTTGCAAGCTCTTTACTGGAGAAAGAACCAGCTGCAGGTTCAATTATAAAAACAGAACGCAATGAAAAACTGGGCACAATTACCTATACTTTGAGTAATAATACGGTAGTTTGTTTAAAGCCCACCGACTTTAAGAACGACGAAATCATTTTTAAAGGCAGCCGCTACGGAGGTTTCAGTTTGTACGAAAAACCCGATTATCAGAGCGCACAGTTTAGCAACAACGTAGTGGATGATATGGGATATGGCACATTTTCGAGTGTTGACCTGGGCAAGTTCCTTATGGGTAAACGAGTATCGGTTGTTCCGGTTATCTCAGAATACGAAGAGTGGTTTGAAGGAAGCAGCACCATTAAAGACCTCGAAACCATGTTCCAGTTGCTGTATCTTAAAAGCACATCACCGCGTAAAGATGCCGATGCTTTCAAGTCGTATGTTAGCCGCATGAAGCAAAATATGGAATCGGTAAGGCAGAATCCGCAGATGCTGTTCATAGATTCTGCGTATTATGAGCTGTTCCAGCATAACAAGTTCGCTCACAGGTTCCATGCACCTGCAGAGTACGATAAAGTAAACATGGACAATGCTGTTGCATACTACAGTGAGCGCCTCGGAAACGCGTATGGTATGTATTACTCTTTCGTAGGAAGCTTTACAGAGGACCAGATAAAGCCGCTTATTGAAAAATATATCGGCGGACTTCCTTCCAAACAACTTACTACTACCTATAAGGATTTGGGAATGGAGCCAAAACCGGGAATGAACAACTTTACACTGCGTAAAGGAAGCGAGCAACAGGGTATGCTTATAGTGTTCTATACAGGAAAACACATGTATTCAGCAAAAACCAACTTCAGGCTCGATATGCTGAATGAAGTGGCTAACAATAAGGTAACGCAACGCATCCGTGAAAAAATGAGCGCCATTTATGGTGGCGGTATTAACGGAAGGGTAATGAGAGTGCCAAGAGAAGAATACCGGTTACAGGCCTTCTTCCCCTGCGGTCCGGATAATATTCAGGCCATTGATACAGCATTTGCAGCTATACTGAGCGACATGCGCAAGCCGGGCGGCATAACCGAAAAGGAACTTAAAGAAGTGACTGAGCCGGCTATAAAGCACAACCAGGTTAAACTTAAAGAAAACCAATATTGGAGAGATCAGTTGCTAAACGCATACATGAATGATCTGAACGCGGAAGAAACCATACTTGGCAAGGAAGAATGGATAAAAAGCCTCAGGATAACCGATCTGACAAAAACAGCCGCAGCATTCTACAATTCACCCAATGTATTCAAGGCCCAGTGGCTGCCAGCACTGGTGAATTAGACTAGCATTAAAAAAAGGAGGCTGTCTCAAAAGGATCGCCTCCTTTTTACGTTTGAAACAGCCTCTTTATTCATTAAATCCATGATTTAAACATTCCTTAAGCATTCCTTAAACATTCTTTAAGCATTTATTAAGCATTTATTAATTGTTTAATCATTGTTTAATTGATGTTTAATTGATGTTTAAATTATGTTTAACCCTAACGTGCAAGGTATAGCACTATTTAACACAGCTGAATCTGGAAGTAAACTGCCCTCCTTCTCCGGTAATGCGTGCAATATAAAGACCGGCAGGCAAATCGTTTTGAAGGGTGTAGGAGCCGGCAGGTATTTGCATTGACCTGACAATTTTTCCGCTGGTGGTTGTTATATCCAACTGTACCGTTTTGCCCAGGAATTCAGGGATGTTGAAGTTTATCACCTCTTTTGCAGGATTTGGGTATATCTGCAGGTTACCTGCCGATATATTATCTGTTCCAACACCACTCAAGTAGGCATATTCAGACTGGAATACCATTTTATTACTGTTATCCTGTAAAAATACAGCTACACTAAGGTCGTCCATTTCTTCCACGAAAGTGCCTGTCATATCCACTGTTTGCTCGAAAGAATATGGTTCTGATGTAAGAATTTCGGGGATAGTTGTGCCATAGGCGTCGGGAAGCATTTTCATCATTACATGGTGGAATTCTGTTTCCCCATTGGTAGCAACATTTTCGTGTGTTACGTTTTCGAAAACAACAATATGTAATGTTACATTTACGAGATCGGCATAACTTAGTATTTGCCCTTTAACTGTAACGTTATTCCCATCGATGAAGTAATAGGCAGACAGGTCAACAAATGCCGGATTATTAATACCTTCGTCGAAGGCAGTGTTTACACCCTGACTGTTGGTAGGAACAGTTTTGCCTTCGGTAACAAGCAGTGGCACGAATGCTACTCCATAATAGTCTTTGCGAACACCTCCTTCTTCGGTGTAATAGGGATCGCCGTTCCCCGGCCAGTCCATTTGATATTTAACATATACCAGTTCATCCTCATGGGCTGCCAGGAATGGATTAAAGGTTCCATTATTAAAGGAAGCGCAGGGGCCGCATGTGGAGCTGGTGAATTCCTCGAAGAAAGGTTTCCGCAAAAGTGTCTGGGTTGGTATACGAATTAGTTTGGATATTTTGTCGTTGAAAGGATAGTCGTCTTCACCGGTTGTGCCGTTAACAGCCGAAACAAATACAACCAGTGTATGAACTCCGGGAGTGGGCGTTACCTCATCTGTTGCAGTGTAGCTGAGCATCTGACCAAGACCCAGGTTTAAGCCGGTGAGTATATCGGTATGGTCTTCGCCATCGTCGAGGCGCCAGGTTAGTTTAAGCGAGTTGATGTTTGTTGTGCCGTAATTAACTATGCTGCCGGTTATTGCTTCTGAGCCTGTGAAATAGGTTGGTGTGGTCAGGCTGTATACTCCTGCATCAAGACTGTATGGAATTCGAAGGCTTATATCGTCGACAGACCACCAGTTTAGGTTGTAACTGTTTCCGGAAAAATAGATGCAGAACTGAAAAGTGGAAGACCCTGTGTTGGCATCGCTGATTGGAACAAGAACGGTGGTTGGGGGAATAGTGGCATTGACCAGAATTTCCCAGACGGTGCTCCATGCGCCTCCATTCGACCGGGTGGCTACTCCAATGTTGTACGAACCGTCGTAATGGTCTACATAATGGTTAAATTGCAGCAGCACCGAGGATTGACCTGTAAGGTCTATTACCGGGGAGATCAGGCGGGATTGTCCGTTAAAATCGGGCGAATAAAAAAAATAGGCTTCAGGAGCAGCACCACCTGCATAACTGCTGGGCGAAGCGCTCCAGTTTGCAGCATGTGCATCGATGGACCATCCCTCGGGAGGAAATGCATTGCTGAAGTTTTCGTTTAGCACAACCTGTGACTGAAGCGCAAGAGCTGCTACCAGCAGGCTGAATAGGGTAAAGATTTTTTTCATGATGTTATGGGTTAGTTATAACAAATATAGTTATAACTCCCATAAGAAGTGTGCAGTTTTAAAATCTTTTATTATGCTATTTGTTTCTGTAAGCACGCAAAATCGGGTACTTCGGCTGCTTCAGCAGGTAACTGAAATCAGCATAGGTACTAAGCCCCAGAATGGATTGAGGCTCAAGCGCCTGGACCATTAACAGCCCTTTTAGCTGTGCGGTCGGAATCAGAATATACTGCGATGCATCAGATAACCTGATAGTTTCTGTGGTTACTTTGGGCAGTGCAACAATGTCGCCTTCAAAATCAATCGAGTCAATACCGTTTATGGAGCATTCTTCTATTTGCAGGCGCATGAGCGGCTTTATCTCTTCTGTCTGGAAATTGTGTGCCTTGACCCACTGCATTAGCCTGGCATCAGAAACCGGCAAAAGGTATCCGTATGGTAATGGTATATCAAGCACAGATTTTACCGTGGGGCGATAATCGGCTACGGTAACCAGCGTGTCGTGGGTATCGTAGGCTGTGGAAGCAAATTTAACCATGGGAAGTTTAAGCGTACGCCCATCGGTAACATGCACAGCCTGGATAGAAACGTTATTGGTAAGGGTTCCGGTGAGCAGCTGTTCACGTGCCTGCCGTACCATGTTAATTACCTGTGTGTGGTTCTGGTTTAGGTATATGAGCATACCCATTAACCCCGCAAATTGTCCCTCGGTGCGGTGTGCAAGATTTTCGACATAGGTGTCGGTACCGTTCATACCTTCCTGAATGAACGAAAAGGTGTTTTGTATGCCGAAGCTCTGACGGCCATCGTTTACATCAAATGTGCTGTGCCTGATGTAGTCGCTGTGAGGCGGGCCTCCAGGAGTATAAATAGCTGCACTGAATCCCTTTTCGGCGATGTAAGCCAGAACCTTTGGCAATGCGTCGTTGTTGGTAGCATTACGCAACACAGGGCTGATGTTTGGATTAGTCAAAGCCCCCATGGTTACGGAAGCGTTTTTACGATATCCAAACTCTTTCCAGGCATCCCCGTAAGGTGAATATTCGTGCACATCGACCGTAGCATCGAACAGATAACGGTCGAAAAAACTGTGCAGCGCCTGTGTTTCAGGCTGAGTCATAATTACATGATTGCGATTAAGGTCAGCTCCGTTCGCATTTTTACGGTTATTAGCTTCTGATCCGTCGGGATTGACCTGGGGTATAAGAGCAATGTCGAGGTGCTCAAGCAGATAGGAATTTTGCTGTTTAAGCAGTTCGTTTGCAAGTACAAGTACTGCTTCTTTGCCGGATTGTTCATTGCCATGCTGCTGGGCCAGAATGAGCACTTTTGCCTTTGCGGGATCTTTACCAAACTCACCTGTGGAGTAACATAGCGCGTATAAGTTTCGGTTGCCTGCAGATGTGCCGGCAATGTGAACCTGCATAAGCGGCGATTCTTTGCTAAGGCTGTTCACATACTCTGTCAGTTCGGAATAACTGGTAGGTGTTGCATAGTTTCTGAGGGCAGCGGGTGTGGTTGCCTGTTGCGCAAAATTAGGTGTTGTTAAGAGCATGCACAAAAGTACTGCTAATTCTTTTATCCTCATAAATAATTGTATTAGAACCCGTTAAGTTGCATGGTGACTGTTGGGATCAGTACCAGAAAGCCCATAATAACCAATAAAAGTATCAGTTTCCAGGCCCAAGCAAACCACTTGCTGAAGGGTATGCGGGCCACCTCAAGCACTCCTATGAGTACTCCCGATGTAGGGGTGATCATGTTGGTAAACCCGTCGCCGATGTGGAAGGCGGTAACGGTTGCCTGTTTTGATAACCCAACCATATCGGAGATATCTTTCAATATAGGCATGATAAGTGCAGCTTTTGCGGTGCCTGAAGTTATGATCATATTTATGAGCGAAGTGAAGGTGTACATGAGTCCGAGAGTGGCAATTTTGCCTGCTCCGGCAATGGCATTTGAAATACCGTAAAGTATAGTGTCTATAATGATACCGTTTTCAAGTATTACGATGATTCCACCGGCCAGACCAACCACAAGGGCAGCAGAGAGAATATCGCGTGCACCGGCGATGAAGGATTTGGCCGTTTCGTTGGCATCTTTGCCCATGGCTACTGCTGATGAAATAGCCATTCCGAAGAACAGTGCGGCGAGTTCAAGTAACCCCCAGGCGAAACCGGTAACACCTACAACGAGCCATAGAATTGTGAAGATAAGTATGTTAAGTACAAAGGCCTGCACCGATTTACGTACTGAAACGTATCCGAATATGGCGAATGCAACGGCCATAACCGGCAGTGCGGGCATCTGGAATGCATTGGCACCAAGTGCGATAGAGTTGACAGGCCAAACAATGGCAGCAGCAACCATGGCAGCCAGGGTTGCAAAGTAGGCTATCCATGTGGAAGTGCCTGATCTCTCTGAAATGTTGTAATTGGTTTTTGCGTGGTGTTCGCGCCAGTAGGCATCTTCTTTGTAAACGATGGAACGGGTAGGATCTTTCTTAACGCGTGCAGCATACCATAGTACGAAACCTATGCCTACCACATTAAAGATCATCCAGATAATAAAGCGGTATTCAAGTCCTGAAAAGAGTTGTATGCCGGCAATTTCCTGTGCAATACCAAGAGTAAAGGGGTTCATGAGGCATCCGGCAAAACCCAGTCCTGCCGCCAGAAAACACATACAAACGCCGACAATAGAGTCGTACCCCATCGAAATGGCCATGGGCACAAAGATGATCACAAAGGCAATGGTTTCTTCGCTCATCCCAAATATGGCTCCAAAGAAACTGAAAATGAGCATTACAACCGTTATGATGATGTTGTTGACGCCCAGAAAACGTATTACTCTGAATCGGTTTAGTTTATCGCTTTTTCGGAGAAATGCATAAACGCCCAGGTCAATAGCCCGGCTTTCGTTAAGGATCCAGAAGGCTCCTCCAAGAATTAGTATGAAGACTATGATTTTAGGTGAACGCACAAACCCTTCATAAAAAGCGGAGAAAATCTGCCATGTTTGTGGCACATTCTCCGTGAACTGGAAGGAATGTGGTACAATAACATCGCGGGTACCGGAACTGGTGGTTATTTCTTCACGCTGGAAGTTGCCACCAGGGACAAACCAGGTAAAAGCAGCTGCAAGAAAAATTACAAAGAAGATGATTACGTAGGTGTGAGGGATCTTTTTTCCGAAAGCCATAGTATGTATTGATTTTATGCACCAAACTTACATAAAATCATTCAAAATCCCTGAAATTTTCAAAAAATACACAAGTAACTATGTAATGTACTTTGTTAACTGATATTTGTTGCTTAACTTTGTTACAAGAAACCTTAAAATTAACTAAATCAGTATTATGAAAAAACTTTTACTTTTTACCTTACTTGCGGCTGTTTCTTTCAGCCTGAATGCACAGCGTGTTATTTTTACCGAACCGTTCGACAGCCTTAGTGTTTTACCGGCAGACTGGACAACTATTGATGCCGATGGAGACTCTTTTGGATGGTATGCCGATTTCTATGAAGGCGATGTACTCGAGACCTATGCTGTTTCTGAATCATGGAATGAGGATCCACTTACACCAGACAATTATTTGGTAACTCCTCAGATTGACCTGCGTAATGCAGTAGCTCCTGTTTACCTTTATTGGACCATTGGTGTTGGCGACGAAGACTGGCCTGAAGAAGTGTATCAGGTTACCGTCTCCACAACAGAACCAACGGTGGAAGGGTTTACCAATCCGGTATTTGAAGAAACACTGGTACCAGAAGCATACTATTGGCTGAAGAGACAGGTTGACCTCTCTGCACTCATTGGCCAGCAAATTTACATTGCATGGCGTCACTATGATTGCACCGACAACTACAAGCTTCTGCTCGACAGTGTTAAGGTTACCGTGGATGGTTTTGTTAACACCATTAATATCGATCGCGAAGAACTGAAGATTCATCCGAATCCGACAGCCGACAAGATCTATCTCAGCAACACATCTGCCGAGCGCATAGTGATCAGTAATCTATTGGGTGAAGTGGTTCTCGATTCACCAGTAGTAAGTCAGAAGGCCATCGACCTGACACACATGAGAAAAGGCGTTTATTTTGCTTCGTTCTACAAAAACAACGCTCTAATGGTTACCAGGAAGATCATTAAAAGATAGTTGACCTGCGAAGAAATTCTACACCTTTATCAAAGAAAATTAAATTAAGGCAGAAGCTGAATGACTTCTGCCTTAATTTATTTAGTGAATTGTTAATAATTCACCTTCCCTTTGCCTGGTTAATAATCCTCGCCGTATAGTATTTTAAGGAATCTCAAAAACAGCAAAGCAGACGGGTAATCGTCCTGGGTATTGAAATACAGAACTATGGTACAATCTTTTTCATTACTGTGATACATAGAAGAAGTATAACCAGCAAGGTCACCTCCATGTCCGAAGAAACTACCACAACGCATGAGTGCCAGGCCATAGGACATATTACCTCCCCACAGATCCGGGCTTCCATAAAAGTTTTCCGTTAACCTCTTCTGCTGGAGAGCATCAGAAAGGAACTCTCCGCTAACGAGTTCTTCTACGTATTTTTGGAGTTCCCTGGGAGTGGAATAAGCAGAACCAGCTGCCCATCCCCAGGATACGTCGTAATACTCGGTAGCATCTCTGTAGGTATCTTCCGTAAGAATTTCATACCCTCTTCCGTGACTACCGGGCAGTTCAATTCCCCGTGTTAAAAACTGCGTGTTTTTAAGTCCTAAAGGTTTGACAATTCGATTATTAATTTCAGTTTCGAGGGAGTTGCCGGTAATGTTTTCGATTAATTGCCCCAGGATGAAGGTGTTCGTGTTACTATAGTGCATGCCTGCTCCAGGTTCAAAATACAGATCATGGGTAAAGGCCAGGTCAATTAACTCCTGAGGTTGCCATACTCTGGAAGGATTAGAAAACTCCACCTGAAGGAAGTTTTCAAGATCTTCAGAGTAGTTGAAATAACCACTCTTCATATCCAGCAGCATGCTGATTGTTATTTTGTCGGCACTGGGATATTCCGGATAGTACTTTGAAAGCTTGTCGTTTAATGCAATTTTACCTTCATCGACCAGTTGCAGTAGCACTGTGCCAGTCATGGTCTTGGTATTGCTGCCTATCCTGAAAATATGGTCGCCGTTCATGGGCAACTTTTCGTCAATATTACTATACCCGGCTGTGTAGAGCCAGTCGATACCTCTCTTATGATCAACCACCAGTGCAACAACACCGGGAACTTTTGTGGTTTGAACTACAGAATCTGTAGCAGCCTGCAATTTAACAAGGAGAGGGTAAACCGGATTGTTATCGGTTGTTGTCTCTTTTTCGCAAGAGAAAAGAAACGCTGATAGTAGCAGTACAAGCTGCAGTTGTAAAAGTCTGCGCATTATAAAATGTGATTAAATTATTTTGTTGTTAATCAATCTGATCTATTAAGCGTTCAATAAAACGAAGTATTTTCACAGCCTTATCAGGATCTATGCGCTGATATTCATCGCACGGGGAATGATAGTCGTTGTGAAATCCGCTGAAGAAGGTAGCTACCGGAATATTGCGGGTAATGAACGAAGCGTAATCGCTCCCGTGATGTCCGTCAACTTCCCATAGATCGAGCGAAAACACATTATTGTAATATTCATTTACTTCTTTAGCTGCTTTTCGCAAATGCTCATCGGCAATTCGTGTCCCTATGCTCACCGTACTTTGGTTTATATCATCAGCAGCTGAGCGCGAGATCATGTCCATATTCAGGTACAACATGACTCCCGACGGATTGGAAATAAGTGATGTAAAATATTCGCTGCCCAGTATGCCTTTCTCTTCGCCAGTCCATGAAGCAAACAATATATTGTATTCAGGTAATTCGTCGCCCGTAAAGTATTTAGCAAGAGTAATAACACCTGCCACTCCCGAAGCGTTATCGTCAGCACCTGTATATATATCGTCAGCACGGCGGCCAAGATGATCGTAATGCGCGCCTATTATGAGGGTTTTACTGGTATCCTTACCGGGAAGTAAGCCAAGCACATTAATGGCCGGTATGGTATCGTGCATAACTTCTAACTGTAATTGAAGTTTAGGATTATCACCTGCCCTGTAATATTTTTCAGCTCCGCTTTTAGATAGGTACATAAGCGGAATGCTGACCGGGAGTGTGTTGTGGAGTTGCAGGTATACTGCATCCTGGTAAAGATTTTCGGCACGACAAGGATCACCTGAGTTTTCGGAAGGCGTTTCGGTTATTACAGATTCGGGATAACCTTCGGGCAGAATTATTACCATACTGGCTCCGGCATCGGCCAGTTGTTTACAACGTTGTTCGAGACCATAATCGCCCGAAGCAGAAGTAGTTTTGTATTTATTCCATTCTTTGCCCCATTTTTCATGCATACCGGGGTATCCCTGTCTGATCACTGCAATTTTTCCTGCAACAACAGACGCATCATAGCTTTGGAAAGTAATGGCAGGCTCATTTATGCCATAGCCTGCCCATACAGGATGCTCATTAACGGAAATAGAGTGCTGCGTATTCTTCAGTGTGAAATCTTCTCCGGGCAGGAGATGTATGGAAGGTGCAGCCGGCAGATGCTGTGTAGCGGCCAGAACAGCTTCACTTTTCTCCCTGGGTTGATGAATTGAAGCGGTATCAGGTGTTAATGTGATTGTGCATGACTTAACAGCGTATCTCTGCACCTTAAAAGTCTGGTAATAATTTGAAAAAGTGGTGAGGTTACCTGTTTGAGTATGATACGGGCGTAGTCCGGTCTGCATAAACTGCGATGCAATGTACTCTGCTGCTGTTTCAGCACCGGGTGTGCCTATTTCACGGCCTTCGTGCCTGGGTGATGATAAATACTGCACTATGGCTGCAATTTCATGCTTTTCCTGTGGGTAGCTGTCTAAACTAAGTATAAGTAATATAAACAGTAAGTATAGAATTCGGGGCATACGGATAATAATATGGTTATTTTATGCCAAATATATCTATATTCAGGATATAAACAATACAAAAAGTTAACCGTGATAATTAAGTTCGCCCTAAGCACTTCATCTTACGGCTCTTTTACAATTTTACCGTTGGCCATCAGGTAAACTATCTTCAGGTCTTTATCCAGGATCAATATATCGGCATCAGACCCTTCTTTTATAAAGCCTTTACCCTGGAGCTTCAGTATGGTTGCAGGATTTGAAGTAGCAACTTTTAATGCCGTTTGTAAAGGTATTCCTTCTTCGGTTACTGCTTCTATAATTTCGCGTAATACTGAGTCAGGGTAACCCATCTCGAGCTTTATAAGTTTACCGGTTTCGTCAAAACCCGGCAAGGATCCGCATGCATCGGATGTAAATGTTATGTGTTCTATTGGCACACCGCTTTCCAGTAACTCGCGCAAAGCTTTAGCAGGCTTAATTTCCTCGTCTTTATAATAGGGCCAGGAACTGGTGGTAATATCAACATACCCCTTTTTGCCGTATTCTTTGGCATCTTCAAATATATAGTCGTTACGGTTTATGTGGGTAGGTACAAATTGCTTGTACTTAAGCTCAGTACCTGCAACTATTTCATGAATCGGTCTGAATGGATCACGGGCGTCTCCCATATGGAAATTAATAATACCGGCTTTCCCGCCTATCATACCGGCAACCCGCGCATGACCTGCCAGTTTCGACAACTCATGTATGGATGGTGCTGATGAACGATGGTCGGAAATTGCAGTTTCACCTACTCCGATCACTTCTTCAATAAGAGCTATATCACGCATGGTATCACCGGTAATGGTTGGAGGTGGCACCTGATATGCACCTGTATACATCCAGGCCGACATTCCCTTTGCACGGATGGACTTTACCTTCATAAGAACGCTGTCAACAGAACGTGTTATTCCATCAGTCCCCAGGCAGCCTATTACGGTGGTTACGCCACCATCTGTCATCATGCTGATTTCGAGTTCAGGCATGCGGGATGCAGGTCCTCCCTCACCTCCCCCACCGGTAATGTGAACATGCGAGTCGATGAGTCCCGGCATGAGATTTAATCCTTCACAATCAACGATGCGGACCTCTATTCCTTTGGGGGCTTCAATATTATCAGCAATTCCCAGAATGGTCCTACCACCTGTTAGAATGTCTTTAACTCCAATAAAATCAGGGGTGTATGTATTTGCTCTTTTAAATAATGTTATCATGATTGCAGTATTTATTTTTAGTTAAAATTACAGATTTCTTTAGTTTTAATCATCGTATTTCTACAAAGGTGCTAAATAAATGCTTACAAATGGTATAAATGTACATAATTTACTATATTTGCTACATAATGTAAGTCTTTATGTTGCATAGATACCTGACAGTATTATTCTGTTTGCTCTCATTTACTTATCTCTTAAACGGGCAAACAGCCTTAATTGATCACACAACCGGCATTAAAGGCAGTCTGGTCATTGCCGGTGGTGCAATGGAGCCGGATAACCGCGATGTGTATAATAAGCTTATTACATTGGCGGGTGGACCTAATGATGCGGTATTTGCCGTAATACCAGCGGCCGGCGGTGTTCCGATGCAATCGTTTATTTTATTCAGAAGCACTTTGCTGGGTTACGGTGTGAAACCTGAAAATATCCATCTCATACCGATTGCGGTTATTGATGATGACAGTACGCAAAACATAGATGAATCGCTTTGGAAGAACAATGCCACGGATGTAAAGCTTGCCGCAAAAATACGTACGTGCTCGGCTGTATGGTTTACCGGTGGCGACCAGGCAAGGATCACAAAAACATTGTATGCTCAGGACGGGACAAGAACTCCTGTATTGCAGGCTGTTTGGGATGTATATGCCAGAGGTGGAGTAATAGGTGGAACCAGTGCTGGTGCCGCCATGATGAGCGACCCTATGATTGGTTCAGGAACAAGTATGCGGGCATTGGTATATAAAGGTGCTGATGCAGAAAACGGCAACAGTGCGGATGATGATGCAGACGACACCCTGCAAATAGCTAAAGGCATGGGATTTTTTGATGGAGGACTGGTTGATCAGCATTTCGAGGTAAGGGCAAGAATTGGAAGATTAATCACAGCTTTAAATAATATCAGGGAAAAGTCAGGAAGCACCTATGCTTTTTCAGGCACTCTGACATCGGAAGTACCGTTATTCAATCATGGTTTTGGGGTGGATGAAAATACTGCCCTGATATACTATCCGCAAAGGAAAGCAATAGAAGCTGCAGGGGCATCGGGTATAACGATCGTAGATATTTCGCAGGCTAAGTTCAGGAAGCATACCCCGGCAGGCAGTATAGACCGAACTTTTGCTGTAGAGAATGTATACATTGGGTATCTGACAAACGGTGATGCAATGGATCTGACTACCGGAAGTATAACACCGGCAGCAGACAAAAAGAATATAACAGGTGATGCTTCGGCTAATTATAGTCATGAGGAGTCAGACCTGCTTCAGGGTGGCATACTGGTACCCCGCTATAAAGGACTAACAGATCTGCTGACCGGAATGGCAGATTGTTCGGGGTGTGCGCAGGTGAGTAATCTGAATTTCTTTACGGATGCTCTTGCGTATAGGGTTACTCTGATGAAACTACCTGATTTTGCGGGTTATCGCAACGAACAGCACGAAAAGTATACTGTGAAGGGAGTGCGGCTCGACATGGAGCCTGTGCAGATTTCGGTAAGGAGTTTAAAGTAAAGGTTAAAGAACATTCTAAACAACAAAAATAAACATTTACACATTTTTCTTATGCATAAAAACTATCTAGTACTGCTGGTGCTGCTGTTATTCGCAGGCATCACACGGGGCCAGGTGGTTCAGGTTACCGGCAAGGTGACCTCAGCTACCGATAACAGTCCGATACCTGGCGTAACAGTCCAGGTAAAGGGTACCCAAACAGGAACAACTACGCAAAATGATGGCACCTATAAGCTGGAAGCCCCTTCTAATGCCACGCTGATCTTCTCGTTTGTAGGGATGAAAAAAGTTGAGGTGCCGGTTGATGGCAACAAACGCATAAATGTTAGTCTGGAGGATGAGAACATCAACCTTGGAGAACTTGTTGTTGTGGGTTACAGCACTACCAGTAAGAAACTAATTTCAGGATCGGTTGATGTTGTTGGAGAGGAAGAAATTCAGGATTCACCATTGCGCACCATAGAAGGTGTGCTTCAGGGTAAGGCTGCCGGTGTGACTATAAACCAAAACTCCGGAACCCCCGGAGGACAGAATCAGATCAAGCTGAGAGGCGGAAGCTCTATCAATGCAAGTAATCAGCCACTGGTGGTTATTGACGGAGTTCCGGTATTAACAGGGAGCTATGGTCAAATCGGCTACAGCGGACAGGAAATCAGTGCGATGTCGGACCTGAATCCCAACGATATTGAGTCGTTCACCATTCTGAAGGATGCATCGGCGACAGCCATATATGGAGCCAGAGCATCAAACGGTGTAATTCTCATTACTACACGTAAGGGGAACGCTCAAAAAACAGCAGTGAATCTCAATACTTCCTATGGCTGGCAGACGATGCCAAAGGAACGTATTCCTGATTTAATGAATGCAGAGCAATGGAATGCCTATAAAGAAATAAATGTGCAGGGCATTGATACCGACTGGATGAAAGAAATAACGCAGGTTGCACCTACGTCTAATACAGAACTTTCGGTAAGCAGTGGAAACGATAAAACCAGAGTATTTATTTCAGGTAGCTACTTTAAACAGGACGGTACCATTAAAAGCACCTCGTTCGACCGCTATTCAGGCCGTATAAATGTTGACCATTCGCTGCTTAAAAACCTGACTGTGGGTGGAGGTGTAAGCATGAGTTACTCAGTGAATAACCGCGTTGAAGGCGACCAGACCTTGTTTGGACCATTGCCAAATGCCTTGTCGATACCCGCTATTTACCCGGTATATAATCCAGATGGAACCTACAACGAAGATGGACCTTATGCAAACCCTGTGGCTATCATAAATGAAACTAAGAATGTTGCTTATACCAACCGTAACAACAGCAATATATATCTTGACTATAAGTTCTGGAACGGATTTTCTTTTGTTTCGCGCTGGAGTGCAGATATATACACACTGCGTGAACACGAGTATGACCCAATAACCACAGCACAAGGAGCCAAATATAATGGACTTGGGATTGAAGGTACTTCTTATGTCAGTAATCTGGTAAGTAGTAACGTATTACAGTATGTGGGGTCAGTTAAAGAAAAACACAATTTCGAAGCCTTACTCGGTTACAGCGCTGAGAAGTATGCAAGGCGCAGCACGTATATTGAGGCGATTGATTTCCCTAATGAGGATCTGCAGTATATTACATCGGCAGGAACCATCAGAGCTGCATCGGCCAGTGCGCTTAACAGAGGAATGAACTCTTTCTTTGGCCAGTTCAAGTACAATTACCTGTATAAATATATATTTACTTTCACTGCAAGAGCTGATGGTTCATCAAAATTTGGTGAAAACAACCGGTATGGTTATTTCCCGGCTGCCTCACTGGCCTGGAGGGCTTCTGAAGAGGATTTTATTAAAAACGTAAACTGGATTTCAGATCTTAAGTTCCGTCTTAGTGTTGGCTTAACCGGAAACGACGGAATAAGCGATTTTGCAAGTTACGGACTCTATGGTGGAGGCTTTAATTACGGTGGTTATTCAGGCACTGCCCCTACCCAGCTTCCGAATCCGGATCTAAAATGGGAAAGTACTTTCCAACAAGGTCTTGGAATAGATTTTGGGGTATTAAACGACAGGATTTCGGTTGTTCTCGATTTGTATAAGAACCGCACCTATGATATGTTACTCGAAAGACCTCTGCCTCCTTCAACAGGTTTCTATACCATCAGTGCAAACATCGGTGAAATGGAAAACAAGGGTATTGAGCTCGTACTAAATACCCAGAATATTAAAAAGGCATTTACATGGAACACAGCATTTAACTTTTCTGCCAACCGAAATAATGTACTTAAACTGTATAACGGCCAGCCTATTGCTGATCTTGGCCGCGGTGGAAACTGGGTTATTGAAGGCGAGCCAATTGGTGTATTCTATGGCTATCGCTGCCTGGGGGTTGACCCTTCAACAGGCAACCTTATATACGATGATGTAACTAAGGATGAACAACTTACTTCGGACGATATTACTAAAATTGGTGATCCGAATCCGGATTTTACCATTGGCGTGACCAACTCATTCAGTTACCGTGGATTTGATCTTTCAGTATTTCTGCACGCAGTGAAGGGTAACGACATTTTTAACGGAACATGGATATATCTGCAGTCTGGTAACGGTGAAGATAATCAGACTACCGATATTTTACGCCGCTGGCAAAAACCCGGTGATGTAACTGATATCCCCCGGGTAGGCGATACATATAAATCGTCACGGTTTATCGAGAATGGATCGTTCCTGCGCATCAAGAATGTGACAATGGCATATAACTTTCCAAAGACAATCCTGCGAAAGATTGGAATGAAATCACTCCGCTTGTATGTTTCAGGTGAAAACCTGTTTGTATTTACCAAATATACCGGCATGGATCCTGAAGTGAACTATTATTCCAACGATAACGTCATCATGGGTACTGATTTCTTTACTTATCCACAGTCAAGGGTTATAACAACAGGTATTAATGTAGGACTCTAGCTACACAGCAATGGGATAAGCATGCACAAAGTATGAATCCCGTTTAACGGTAAATAACTGGAATTCAAAATAAACAAACAATGAAGAAGAAACTTATATATATACTGGTTGTAGGCCTCATGGCTGCCTCCTGTACAAAGATTTTTGACGTTTACCCTACAGCCTCCATTGCCGATGATGAAGCTATTAAAGACAAATCGGGGGTACAGCATGCCCTTGCAGGTACCTATAATGCGCTGCAACAGGGTGGTATGTACGGTATGGATTTCCCGATTTTGGGTGACCTGGCTGCTGATAACCTGAAATGGTCTGGTACCAGTCAGGACTATGGTCAGATTGAGGAGAAGCCTATTCCTGCCGACAATTCGATTGTGGAGGGATTATGGGCATCGGCATACGACGGAATTAACAGGGCCAATAACATTATCATAAAACTGCCATCGATAGAAGGGCTTAGCCTGGATGAACTGAACCAGTTTATGGGTGAGGCACTGTTTATAAGGTCGTTGTTATACTACAATCTTACTATGTATTTCGGCAATGTGCCGCTGAAGCTTGAACCCACAAATAATCTTGATAAAATAGATGTGGCTCCAACGCAACGACTGGATGTACTTCAGCAGATTGCTGTCGATCTGACACTGGCAAAGGACTATCTTTCTGCAGCAAAAGTTCCTGGCAGGGCAAATACGTACAGTGCATCGGCATTGCTTGCTAAAGTGAGACTGACCCAGTTTCATTTTACCGGCGAGAAAAGCTATACATTGGCTGCAAAAGATGAAGCCAGCAGAGTAATTACACAAGGCGGGTATGAACTGGAACCGGAGTATGCCAATCTGTTTGGCCCAACGTCGACCTCTGCAGAATCTGTTTTTGAAGTGGTTTACGATCTGCAAAACTTCAATCGTCTGGCACAGTATTTCTTCTCACGTGCACTGATTGGTCGTTATGAAATATCGCCAAAGCAATCATTTATTGACAGCTTTGAACCAGGTGACGTGCGCCTGACAGGATCGATTTGGTATGATGAGGCAAACCTTCCTTATGGAGCAAAATATGTAGATGTTGCCGGTGGCACTGACAGAGTTTATGTGCTCCGCCTTGCTGATCTGTACCTTATTCGTGCTGAAGCCAATGCATACGGCGATGGTTCGGAAGAAGACATCATAGCCGATATCGATGCCGTACGAACCAGAGCAGGTCTTCCGGCTACAACAGCTTCAGGAAAGGAACAACTGAAACTGGCAATTGAGAAAGAACGAAATCATGAGCTGGCCTTCGAAGGGCACCGCTGGATTGATCTTGTCCGTACCAAAAGAGCTGCCGGAGTGCTGGGAATTGATCCGAAATATACCCTTTTCCCGATACCACTCTCGGAGGTGCAAACCAACAATAATATGACGCAAAACATTGGTTATTAATGCAAAACCTTACTGAAATGAAAAACATAATAAGATATAGAATTTTATTTCCTCTTCTGGTACTGTCTGTATTATTGCTGGTTAACAGTTGCGAGCAATACGAAATGGGTAATCCGGAAGCAAGCACCGTTGCCGATTTTACCTACTCTGTAACCAACGGCGGCAAGGCACCCTGCGAAGTTACTTTTACCAACCTGTCAATCAATGCAAGCGGCTACAAATGGGATTTTGGCAACGGAACTACCTCTACAGAGGAAAACCCAACCATTATGTTCACAACTCCCGGTCTGTATACAATTACTCTGACAGGAACACCTAAAAGCGATGTTTACTATAATACCAATGTTAAGTCTATAGCCATAAACGTTAAAGATCCTTTGGCAGGACAAACTCAGGTTCTGTACTTTACATCGCGTAATGCAAACGGCGGAGGGGCACACTATGTTATACTTGATGGAAATGCACCAATAGTGCAGGATTTTGCAGAAGTCACCTTTAGCCGTCCATATGGGATCGCAGCAGATACAGCAAATAAAAAAGTATATGTGAGCGATTACTCAGAAGGTGTGATATACCAGTTTAATGCCGATGGCACAGAGCCGGTGAAGATCCTCGATGCTTCCGTTCCCGGACAGGAAATAACGGGCACACCTGAAGCCATGTTCATTAAGGACGATAAACTGTATTGGGGAAGCCAGGGTGGAATATTCCGTGCAAACCTCGATGGCAGTAATCCTGAAGCATGGATTTCGACCGGTGGTAATGCTCCTGAATTTCCTATCGACATGCAGTATGATCCTGTAACCAACAAAATATATCTGGTAAACGATAAGACCGACTTTACAGGTGGATTCTTCTCCATGAACTTTGATGGCACAGCTATAACAGAGCATATTGCAGATATAGACGGCACTGCACTTGAAGCAGATTTCGTAAACGGTAAAATTTACATGGCAATTTACGGCCCTGAACCGGAGGATGGTATTTACATGTGCAATCTGGATGGCAGTGGTTTGACCAAAATAGGCGATTACGGAAGCAAAGCAACCTGGGGAATAGGTGTAGATAACAAAAACAATAAATTGTTCTGGAGCTATAAGATATCAAATGCGAACCCTGATGGAAAAATTATCAGGTCAAATCTCGATGGCTCAGGACAGGAAGATTGGATTACCGGTGTTAGTCCTCATGCTATGCAGGTAGTGTTTATTAAATTATAGTAATTTAGCGTCGGGTTGTTAAACTCGTGAACTACTTTCATAGTACGTATTAAATTTCAAATACATAAAGACAAGGTAATATGCATCATGACCCCCATTCAAATGCAGCATTACACTCTGAGGAGAGACGCAGGCACAATTCAGCCAGACGCAGGCAGGGTGAATACATAGCAAACATAATTGGCAACCTGATCTTTTTATGGGTGCTGTATATGGTACCTCAATGGGATCCGGGGTTTCTGAAAGATGGCTACCTTTTTGTACTTATGCTATTGAAAATAAACGTGTTTATTCAGATTGGCGGAAATGTTGTTCTAATAGCTTTAGCAGAGGTCAGGCCGGCTCGTCATTTTATCAGAATACTGATGGAAATGGCCGGCCTGGCAATGCTTTGTATTCTCTACTATGTGTATCCTTTTGATTTCAGCAACTACCCCGGTTTACTGTGGCTTGACCGCATTCTGCCGCTGATCTTTATTATTGCTATGGTAGTATCTGCGATTCAGATAATTGTCTATATCTTTAAGTTTATAAGAAGCTTAACAGGTACCTTATCTTAATGCATTAACCGGTTCTGAGTATGGCTCGATGTGGATATGTACATCGCTGACGCTTGGTGCGTTTCGCAATATGTAGTCTTTTACGTTATGTGAAATCTCATGACCCACCTGCACACTTAACTGTCCATCGACCCAAACATGCATATCAACATGATACGCGGTACCTGGTTTATGTGCATGAATTTTCTGAACATACATTACTCCTTTCACTTCCATAGCCAGATCAGTGAGTTGTTTCCTGAAAGCGGGGTCAATTGCTTCATCCAGTAGTTCGCCAATGGCTGGCCTGGCAATAGTTATAGCATTATAAATAATAAATGCACCAGCAACAAGCGCAGCATAATCATCGGCAACTTCATAACCATCGCCACCAATAAGAGCTATGGTTATGCCAATAAACGCTGCTGCGGATGTTATGGCGTCACTGCGGTGATGGAATGCATCAGCCTTGACGGCTCCACTGTTTATCTCTTCACCTGTTTTCATTACAAAGCGATACAGGAGTTCTTTGGTTACCACCACCAGCACCAGAATAATTAGAGTATACGTTGCAGGGGTACTGTGCGGATTTAGGATGTGCAATATGCTTTGGAGGATAATTATCAGCGCTGCAACAATCAACGCCAGTGCAATGCCAAGCGATATCAGGGCTTCACCTTTCCCATGTCCGTACGGATGGCTTTCGTCAGGGGGCCTACCCGACCAGCGTAGCCCCAGTAAAAGCATTGCTGAAGTAAAGACATCGGCAGTTGATTCAATAGCATCAGCAACAAGTGCATAGGAATGCACCACTATACCACCAACACCTTTTACCAATGCCAGTAATGCACTTACAAGAATGCCTATTAATGTAGTTCTGATACCTTTATGTGACTTTTGATTTTGCATTCTTCACTGCTTTTAATCAATATTTTTTGCCTTTAAGAATTATAAATTCAAAAATCAGTGTTTAAAATACTTCTCAAGCAATAACTGTGCAGCCTGATACGGACTGTGTGTTTTCTTGACAACCATTTGTTCGGCTGTTTGCAGAAGTTTTTTAATTTCCGGATTATGATAGAAATGATCAAACAACTTGTTATTAATGAAATCGGTCATAATCTGCCTTGACTGCTCAGCTCTTTTAGTTTCAAAGTAGTTGTTGTTTTTCGTGAACTCAACATAGTTTTGAAGCATTTTCCATATCTCGGGGATACCCTCATGCGTTAATGCTGAGCAGGTCAGGGTTTCAGGCCCCCATCCGGACGCGGGTTTGGGAAAATAATGTAGCGCACTTTGTATTTGTGTCTTAGCAATCTGAGCCTTTACTCTATTGTCACCGTCGGCTTTATTGACTGCCACTGCATCTGCCATTTCCATTATACCGCGTTTTATGCCTTGCAGCTCGTCACCGGCTCCGGCAATCATCAACAATAGAAAGAAATCAACCATGGAATGTACTGCAGTTTCCGATTGTCCAACACCAACAGTTTCTACAAAAATTACATCAAAGCCGGCCGCTTCGCATAAGATAATGATTTCACGTGTTTTGCGTGCAACACCGCCTAATGACCCAGCTGAAGGAGATGGCCTGATAAATGCATTAGGGTGCACTGAGAGTGCTTCCATGCGGGTTTTATCACCCAGTATACTACCTTTTGACCTGGAACTACTGGGGTCAATGGCAAGTACAGCCAGTCTTTTATTTAACGAGGTAACATGCAGACCCAGTGCCTCTATGAATGTACTTTTGCCTGCCCCCGGCACTCCAGTGATGCCGAATCGAATAGATTTCCCGGAGTATGGCAAACAACGCGCAACCAGCTCCTGTGCTAACTCCTGGTGTGCAGGCAGGGAACTTTCAAGTAAAGTAATAGATTGGCTGAATATGGTGCGGTTGAAATTGAGAATACCTTGTAAATATTCATCAACAGATAGCAGAACCTTCCGTCTGTTTTTAAAAGTATCTAAAGCACTCTGATTTACAGATGGGGGCTGGGGTATCCCTTCCCTTTCAGTTAAAGCTGAGGAATGATTTGCAGGTTCTACGTGCTGTTTAACTGACGAAGTTGCCCGGGTGTTTTTGTTACCCTCATTGTATTCTGAAGGAAGTCTGTCGTGTTCCGGTCCGTGTTTTTTCATGGATCGCTGGTTGATTCGTTTTGCAAAGTTAGCGCTAATTCATCTTCGGATCGATAATGTTATTTACCTGGCGTATGGCTGCCCGGGGATCCAGACCTGCAAACAATACAGCCATAATTCCGGGAAAGAACTTATCCATAGTATGAAGCGCGTTAAACATGTGCTGTGTGAATTCGTCATCCTGCTGGTTCTCATCATTAAAAAGGAACGTTGACTTGTAGCGAAGCTCGCCGTCATCCATATCCATTTCGAAATTACCCAGAATTAAACCATAATTGGCCATTGTCAGAAATTCAGCTATTCGCTTTCTACCAGATTCAGGAATTATTATTGGACAAACCACAAAAACGGCAACCAGTTTGTCAGGAACCCGTATATCGATGATACAATCTGCTTTGGCATTTTCAAGTGCAATGGTCAGTCTGAACACTGCAATTCCAGGTTCATCAACCAGCACTATATAGCTGTATCCCATGCTTTCAATAGCTGCGCTAATCGTATTTACCATAGTGCAGGTTTTTAGGTTTATTATTCGAATCAGCCGACAAATTGTTTATGGCCGTACCTTCTGCAAGACGGCGTCGAAGGTTTTTGAATATTTCATCCACCATAGCAGGCATAAAACCAAGCCGTTGTGCCAGTTTTCGTGCTTCAGATTCTTCACGGTCTGTTAATTTTGAATCTACTGCAATAAGGTCGAGAATATCATCAAATAGAATAAACCGTTCTACTTCACTCTTTGGAAGCTCTGGTTCCCAGTCAGGGTATGTAAGGAGTAGTTCTTCTACTTCTTGCTCATTCAATGCTATACGTTTCCCAACCTCACGAATAAATTCAATTTCTGACGGATCAGGCTCATTGTCTGCCTTTGCAAAAAACACAAGTATTTGCAGGTATTGCTTTTTATTCATAATCACATAACAATCTCTAATTGTGCTTTGATTGTTGCACAATATAAAGATACTTCAAATTGCTCATTGTTCGTTTTTAAAATATGCTCCGAATTAGTATTATTTCCCGATCAAGAGGAAATAGACCTATTCAGCGATACCACAATATGGATTATTGACTTTATATTGTTTAATTTTTAAACACTGTTTATTTTTTCAACACTTGCTGTATAGTATTCATATTCTGCCTATTAGACAATTTTACAATTTTTAGTGTTGATTTTTTAATCACTTATTTTTCTAACCATACGACTATTCTTTTCTTATCTTATTGATTTATAATGCTTTACATATTTGGCATACTTGTTGAATATAGCAAGGGTAACCATTTTGAATTGCGAAAATCTAACAGACATGAAAAAAATAATCTTATTCTTAGCCACGGTTGCCCTTTTTAATTGCGGTGTTCTTGCAAATGAACAGAGATCAGGTAATCAGGTAATTGATGAAAATAATGCTGCCATTACATTAGTTAGTACAACTGAATTATCTAATCTGGCCAATCAATGGATTGAAGCATACTCTGCTTCCACAAAAATACCGGTCAGGCTTGTAATTAATGATAATTATGTTTCTAATAACTCTGCTAACCCAGCAGCCGAAAAGAATATCGCACTTCTGGATTTAGAAAAACCTGAAAATGCAGAGGGCCGGATAATTAATACCGTAGGTCATTATTTTATAGTTCCTGTAATTAGTGCAAATAATCCTTACAGAGATCTGATGAATAATACAGGAATTTCAATGAATGCAATTCAGAATGCCTGCAGTCAGGAAATGGCTTCCTGGGATGCTATTATTCCACAAGTAAAGGGTGCACAGTTAAATATTTATTCATTATCTGATGTATCTGCCCACGAAATGATCTCCAATTATTCAGGTATTTCACACGAGAAAATTATCACTAAAGAATCTTTTATTAGCCTGAAAGAAGCACTTAATAATGATCCATATGGAATTGCATTTATTAGCCCTGACATGCTTGATCAGACCAATGGATTACCTAATGAACTTGCTTTTATGCCAATTGATAAGAACAGTAATGGCAGACTCGATGCTTTTGAAAACATATACAGCAATTTGAACGACCTTATGCGGGGAATCTGGATTGGAAAGTTCCCTCATAAACTCATCAAAAACATTTACATAGTCTCTGATAATCCCTCTGCAGAAGTGAAACAGCTGGTTAACTTCATATTGCAGGACGGTCAGAGTTTGATGGCTTTAAATGGCTATTCAGGACTTTCTTCTGCCGAAGTAGATGCCAATCTTGCTCAACTGTCAGGAATTGCAAATAGCAACAATATTTCCAACAAAATTCCCTCAGATAATAATGCACAATCCTGGATTAAAGTGCTACTCACGCTCCTTGGAGGTATCGCAGTTGCTATCCTGGTTTGGATGGTTGTAAGCACATATCGTCTGGCAAGAATACCAAAATCCCTATACGTACAACAAAGTGACTCGATTGAACCATTTAAACTTGCAGATATTCAGATTCAAAGAGGTTTATTTTATGATAAAAGCCATACATGGGCATTCATGCAGGAAGATGGTTCTATAAAAGTTGGTATGGATGATTTTATGCAGAACTTAACCGGCAAACTGACCAAAATTATCATGAAAAACACCAATACAACGGTTAAAAAAGGTGAGAAATTATTCTCGATAATTCAGGAAGGAAAGCGACTTGACCTTTATGCTCCGGTATCCGGCGTAATTAAAAGCTATAATCAACTGCTCGAAGTTAGACCTGACGCTATGAATATTTCACCCTACGACAAAGGATGGGTTTATGTTATAGAACCGGAAAACTGGGAAAGAGAAAGCAGCCTGATGCTAAGAAGCACTGCATATCTTAATTGGATAGGATCTGAACTAATACGATTTAAAGAATTTCTTACCAATGCCATGCAACAGGAAATTCCCAGACTGCAGCATGTGGTTCTTCAGGATGGTGGCGAGGTTGCCCGATATGCACTGGAAGATCTGGAGCCACAGATATGGGACGATTTCCAGTCCGATTTCCTTGAAAAATCCTATTAAGCGCAGAAATCGTTATCTGTAAAAAGTAATATCGTTTCTTCGCACACTCAGGGAGCAGCCAACGAATCCGGCTGCTCTTTGACGTAGGAAAAAATCGTATCTTAGCACAGTAGTCATTCAAGGCATATTATATGGGTTGGTTAAAGAGAACAGTCAAAAAAAATGTCAAAAGCCCTCTGCTAAAAGGGTATGTAAGGTTTCGCTCCTCCATATATGGCAGGGTGGTGATGATTGTTACCGTTTCATTGTTCTTTCTCTTTATTTCATCCGCCATTATATTTAAATCGGTTAACGAACAATACATGCACTCTGTGATCCGTGAAAACGGAAATAATATTGGACTGCTGATGGAGAGCGTGCTTTATCGCTCCATGCTTACCAATAACCGCACAGAAATCCAGAACACCCTCGATATTATAAATGCCATGTCGGGAATTGAGGATGTAAATATGTACAACAGCGAAAATGATCTGGTCTACTCATCTATATCCGGCGACATGGACGGCCATAATGACCCAAACTGTAAGAGCTGTCATACCGACTTTGCTACCATGTTTGCTGTAGACGAAAAATCTTACCGCATTATTGATGTGGATAGTGAGTGTAGCATGAACCATAATAACAGTAACAATCGTTACCTGCTCATTAAGTCGCCGGTACTGAACAGTCGCACTTGTTACGAAAGCTCCTGTCATGCCCACAGTATTGATGATAAAGTGCTGGGATCACTCGTAATTAAAATGCCTTTAACAGGACTAGACAAAGCGCTGCATAAGTCAACAACCGACTATTTATTGTTTGCAACACTCATTGTTGTACTCCTTGCAGGTTTTCTTATTTTCTTTATCAGGAAGAAGATTAAAGATCCGCTTCATGCATTGGTAAATGCAAGTATCGCTGTAGCGAATGGCGATAGGGATACCCGGCTGGCCATGCCACCCAATCAGCTGTCGGATATGCGAACAGTTTCTTCGGCCTTCAATAATATGCTCGATAATCTGCAGGCTGCTACTAATGAATTACGTAACTGGTCACAACAACTGGAGTATAAAGTTCAGAAGAAATCTGAAGAACTGTCAAACGCCCAAAACGAACTCCTAAATATTGAAAGGATAGCTTCGTTGGGCAAACTTTCTCTTTCTGTTGCCCATGAAATCAACAATCCACTATCAGGGATTCTGATATATACTAAACTTATTACCAGACAACTTAAAAACCAGCCACTCGATCCTAACCGCAAAGACGCAATATTTAAACACCTCAACCTGATAGAGAGCGAGACTAAGAGGTGTGGTGATATTGTGAAAGGATTGCTTGACTTTTCACGTAAAGATCAGGAAGGCTATGAGGTTAAGCATCTGCATGAAATACTGATTGACACATATGAGTTGATGGCGCACCAGATGCATATTGCAAACATAGTGTTCATGCCTGATTTTAAAGCGTATAACGACCTTATTCTTTGTAGTGCAAATCAAATAAAACAAGCTTGCATTGCTATTTTGGTTAATGCCTCTGAGGCTGTCACTGAAAACGGTGAGATCATATTCAGAACGCTTAACCCTGATGAGGAGCATGTTGTTGTTGAATTTGTTGACAATGGAATTGGTATGACAGAAGATGTTGTACCACATGTGTTCGAACCATTCTTCTCCACTAAAGAGAACACCAGCGGAATTGGGCTTGGTTTATCTATTGTACATGGTATAGTACAAAGCCATAAAGGGAAAATTGGCGTTTCCTCGCAAAGAGGAAAAGGAACAACCATAGCAATAACACTGCCTTTAGTATCCGAAAAGGAAATGTCTGCCCAAAGTACCTCTACAAATAAAACAATCAAGAAGTAACCATGGAATCTAATGTTTCAATACTTATAGTCGACGATGAGGAAAGCGTACGGGATTCTCTGTACAATTGGTTTATTGAAGATGGTTACCGGGTAAATTGTGCTGAAAATGCCAAAGAAACTCTACGACTACTGGAAGCAAACAAGTTCGACATAATACTTTCTGATATCAAAATGCCGGGGATGGATGGCATGGAGCTATTAAGAAGGATCAAAACGCTATGTCCTGATTCAATTGTAATAATGATGACGGCTTTTGCAACAGTTGACACTGCAGTTCAGGCACTCAAAGAAGGTGCTTTTGACTATGTTACCAAACCTTTTGATCCCGACGACCTTTCGCATCTGATACGAAATGCATCCCGACAGATATCTCTTGAAAAAGAAAATGTGCAGTTAAAAGAGAAAATAGTGTCGCTTGAAAACGTTGAGGATATGGTGGGTAAGAGCGAGGCAATGCAACGGGTTTTAAAGGAAATAGAAAGTGTTGCCCAATCCAGTGCATCAGTCATTATAACCGGCGAAAGCGGCACTGGCAAAGAACTTGTTGCAAAAGCCATTCATGCTAACTCACCCCGCAGATTCTTCCCACTGATAAGTGTGCATTGCGGCTCACTAACCGAAAGCCTGTTAGAAAGTGAGCTTTTCGGTCATGAAAAGGGGGCATTTACCGGAGCTCTCTATAATCGCAAGGGTCGCTTTGAAATGGCTGACAGTGGCACTATTTTTCTGGATGAAATAGCAACCATTTCGCCAAAAATGCAGATAGAACTGCTGCGGGTACTTGAAACAAGAAAGTTTATGCGGGTAGGTGGAAATCGCGAAATAAGCTCCGATTTCAGAGTTATCTGTGCTACAAACAGAGACCTCAAGGTTATGGTTGAAAACGGCACATTCAGGGAAGACCTTTATTACCGGCTTAATGTGGTTAATATACTGATGCCACCTCTCAGGGAAAGACTGGACGATATACCACTGCTCGTTGATTTCTTTGTAAAAAAATACTGCACAGAAATGAACAGGCCATTGATTACCGTTGAGCCGGCTGTGTACAATAAACTGGGGAACTTTTCATTTCCGGGTAATATTCGTGAGCTGGAAAATATGATTGAAAGAGCTATCGTAGTAGGAAACGGAAAAAAAATAACAATTAAAGACCTCCCATTTACCAGGGAAACAGGCAACAACCACGTTGAGAGCCTGGAAGATCTGGAAAAGAATCACATAGCACAAATTCTTGAAAAATACGACTGGAATATCTCTGCAACTGCAAAAGCACTGAAAGTCGACAGAGTTACATTGTACAACAAAATACGTAAATATGAATTGAAACAATCCAGGTAAGCGCTATGCACAAAGGGAGCATTAGGCTAATTTCGTTTGGGGTTGCTGGCAATTTGACCGAAAGCATTGCTCCCAGTGTTGCCAAAGCATTTAGCATTCCTGTTTCTTTGCGGGAGGGTTATCTTGATTTGAGTACCTGCTATGACCCTTCACGCCGGCAATACAACGGCAATTTATTGCTAAGCCATATTGATGCGAATTTTGGATGTGATGAGCACAAGACTCTGGCTATCTTTAATGTTGATCTTTTTATACCCATTCTAACATACATTATCGGACAGGCATATCTGAAAGGCAGAGCCGGTATTGCTTCTGTTAACCGTTTAATGAATGAACGTTACGGATTACCGAAAAATGAAAAATTGCTGATAGACCGCTTGCAAAAAGAGGTAATCCACGAATTAGGACATACTTTCGGATTAACCCACTGCCATGATACTAATTGCGTAATGCGCTCCAGCACTTATGTAGAGGAAATCGATCAAAAGGAAGCATTTCTATGTATCAACTGTAAATCCAGACTACTTGCCAATAGTTTGTCAGAATGATTTCTTACGTATACTTTCCATCAGATGCTCCCATGATTTTACAAACGAGGCCCCTCCTTCTGTCTGTAATTTTTTACCCAGAGCAACAATGTCAATACCTAATTGCCCCATGTAGTCAGTCACATCCTCATATTCCTTTTTAAAATTATCCCTGCTTGTTGTAAGATCGCCATATTTTGCCCATGCCACTAAAGTATTCTCAGGCATAGTATTGATCGTGAAAGGAGCTATAAGATTAGCCACATAATGTATTTCGGATGCATTAGGATCTTTTGTTCCTGTGCTGGCCCATAAAAGTCGCTGAGGGAAAGCACCATAATTCATTGCCCGTCTCACACGCTCAGAACTTAAAAAATTCTGATATTGGTGGTATACCTGATGCATCACTGCAATACCCAGCCTGTTCTGCATTTCATCATTTACCTTTTGAGCCACCGCCTTGTCCCACCTACTTACAAAAACCGATGCAACAGAAGGCACTGCAGCCGACTTGCCCTTACTTATTCTCTGTTCAATTCCCTGAAGCCATGCTTCGGCAGCTGCCATATACTGCTCCGGAGAAAATAGCAATGTCACATTCACAGGTATTCCCCGGGCAATAGCTCCTGCAATAGCTGTTAACCCGGCAGATGTTCCGGGGATTTTTATATAAACATTCTGCCGGCCTACTTTTTGAAAAATATATTCTGCAGCTTCCAGAGTTATATCCGCATCGTATGCAAGCAGTGGTGATACTTCAATGGAAACAAAGCCATCAAGACCATGGGTTTCCTGATATATATGCATGAACAGGTCGGCTGCCCGCCTGATGTCGTCAATTGCTAATTCAAAAAACAGTTCTTCATCACTTAAACCATGCTTCCGTAGCCGACTTATTGCCTGATCATAGTAATCGGACCCAGTAATAGCCAGATCAAATATTGTTGGGTTGGATGTAAGCCCTGTAACATTGAGTTCGTGAATATATCTCTTTATAGTTCCATCATCAAGCATCCTGCGTGTGATATTATCGAGCCATATGCTAACTCCTGCCTTGCGAAGTATACCAGTCCGGTGGTTCTGAAGATTCATGATGTCAGGTGAATGTCAGTGATGGAACAGAAAAAGACATTTAATTGTTCTCTGCAGTGCAATAAACAGGAAATTTGATAATGGTATCACTTGCAATGAGCTGAATACCAACTAAACCAAACCGGTGATTGGCAAAGTAGTGTATTTTTTCTACACCCTTGGCTTGCAATTCTCCTCCGGCAATTTCTTCTACCTTCATGACTTTAATATACATAAAACCATAAGGGTAATCGTTTTCATCTGTTTTCTCTATAACTGTGCGCACTTTACCTTCACTACCCATTGGATATGTATCACCAACCTTCGAGTCATATTTAGCAATAATACCGGGAGTATCTCCTGTAAGTAATTCGAAACCATCGGTAGCCATACGAAATTTTATATCCTTAACAAAAACGGAATCTCCAACGATCTGTACATAGGGAAAATCTTTGATTAATTCCCGGTATGCCGGATTGATAACCTTAGCAGAACCGCTTACAACTGATACGCCATCTTCCAGCGAGACCACAACTGCAGAAATATCAGACACTCCCTCAATACTATGCCAGGAGTCGAATTTTACACCTGGTTGGCCCATGGCTGATTGTTCCCCTTTGAGTTCAACCTTATCGTCCTCGTCACTAAACCACTTTTCACAGCTTGTTGCGAGAGCCAAAAGAAAAACACACGAAACTATTCTTACTATTTTTTGCATAACCGAAGGATTTAAAAATGAATTAATTTTTCTCTCAAAAGCAAATATAAGGAATATTCAAATATCTGTCAATTAATTTTTTCATCTGCTTTCTTGCTTTCAAACTGCAGCTTAGCTACATTTGTGATTAAGAATCCAGCCCTTCACTGCGGCATACATTACGGCGTATTACAAACTAATAGCAAACAATAGTAAAAATATGAAAGCCTGCTATATTAAAAACCTGCACAGAACTCCGTTATCAAGCTTAAAATTTATATCGTTAGCATACTTAACTGTGGTATTACTTGCTTCATGTAAAAAAGATTATGAACCGCAATTGAATAGTTCAGCCGACAAAAACATTGCTGCTAATATTGCAGCAAGTGCTGATTTCTCGATAATGGATGAAGCTATTAAAAAAGCCGGACTACAGGAAATGCTGGAAGGTACAGAAGACTTGACGCTTTTTGCTCCATCGAACAGCGCTTTTGAAACCTATTTTTACCAAATAGGTGCGGAAGGATTAAGTGATATAGCAGAGGAGGATTTAAGATCACTGCTCCTGAACCATCTGGTCACAGGCAAGTTAATGACCAGTGCTATGTCAAAAGGATATATCAATAGCCTGAACAGATCTGCACCAGGAAACAATGCAACAACTCTCTATATCAGCAATACCGATCCATTTATTATTGATGGAAGCCGCAAAATTACAATTCCTGATATTGCATGCAATAATGGAATAATTCACGGAATAGATAAAGTTATCAGACCCGAAAGTCTGATTGACCACATTATAAACAACCCTGATTTCAGCATGCTTATTCAGCTTGTATTAAGTTCAGGTATGTCAGACACCCTTGTATCGGATGGGCCATTCACCATTTTAGCACCATCCAACGCAGTTTTTCAGGCTGCTATGGATTCTATGGGAATTACAACACTTGACCCTTCATTACTTCAGCAACTCGCTCCACTCGCGTTATATCATGTTGTACAGGGTAATTACCCAGTCAATGACCTGCCCCAGGGCTCACTAGAGAGTATGCTGACAGGTTTCAACCTAATATTCGACAAATCATCAGAACAAGTGCTGATAAATAATACTGTAAAAATTACTACACCTGATATTCAGGCAACTAATGGTGTTATTCATATTGTAGATGGATTCTGCATCCCCGTGCAGAAAAAGTGATTTTAAGCAAGTATAAATAACAACTGCCTGAAACCAAATATTAAGATTTCAGGCAGTTAAAATTAAATGCTCAGTCTCCCCGATAGGACTCGAACCTATGACCCATTGATTAAGAGTCAATTGCTCTACCAACTGAGCTACGGAGAGTTTGTTTTGAGGGTGCAAAGATAGGCATTCTTTTATTTAAACAGCCACTGTTTTAAAATTTATTATCAGAGGCTTTTGATTTCTGCCACCAGTTTTTGCAGTGTAGCTTTAGCATCCCCAAAAAGCATTCGGTTCTTAGGATGATAGAACAGATTATTCGGAATAGCAGCATAACCGGCAGCCATACTACGTTTCATAACAATGATGTTTCGGGCATCTTGTGCTTTAATAATTGGCATACCATAAATTGGGCTTGATGGATCATCTTCAGCAGCAGGATTAACAACATCATTAGCTCCGATAACAATTACCACATCTGTATTAGACATCTCGTTATTGGCATCTTCCATTTCAACGAGTTTCTCGTATGGCACATCGGCTTCAGCCAAAAGTACGTTCATATGACCTGGCATACGTCCTGCTACCGGATGTATGGCATATTTCACCTCGACCCCTTTACCTGCAAGCAGTACATCCAGTTCATGGCAAAGATGCTGAGCCTGAGCTACAGCTATACCATAACCAGGTACAATATAAACTTTCTGTGAATAGCTTAATAGCACTGCAGCATCGCTCAGAGATATCTCTTTGACCGTTTTATCTGCTGCTTCTGCCCCTGTGCCGGAAGCACCACCAAATGCACCGATTATCACATTCAACAGTGAGCGGTTCATAGCATTACACATTAGGATGGTGAGTATGGTTCCGGCTGAACCAACAAGAATACCACCGGTAAGCATTGCCTGATTATCATAAAGGAAACCGCCCATGGCCGCTGCAACACCTGTAAAAGAATTGAGCAACGATATTACGACAGGCATATCTGCTCCACCGATTGGCATAACGAATGTAACACCATAAATCAATGCGGCCAGAGTAAACAGATAAATGGGCCAGTTGCGTCCGTCAACAGGTTCCATTAACATTATAGCAACCAGTGCAATCAGCAACAGTACAAGGAACGAAAGATTAACAACGCGAAGTACGGGGTTTTTAATGTCACCCAGGCGACCATCGAGTTTAAGGAATGCGATCATTGATCCGGCAAACGAAACGCTACCAATCATAAGCCCGAGCAATATAGCAATAGCAGGGCCATTAAACATATGAGTTTCAAACCCTGCTGCCAGTTCGTGTTGCAGATGTGGAAATTCCATCAGGGAAATTAATGCGGCACAGGCACCACCCATACCATTGAATATGGACACCATCTGTGGCATGGCTGTCATTTTTACCTTTACGGAAGCATACCATCCGACAAAGGAACCAATGATCAAAGCTGCCACAATCCAACCAATATTACCTATTGGCTGTCCGTCCTTTTCATGGAATAAAATAGTAAAAAGGATCGCTGCTGCCATACCGGCTGCTGCCCAAAGGTTACCTGAACGTGCAGTTGCCGGATGGCTCAGTTTTTTAAGTCCAAGAATAAAGAGCACAGATGCGCCCAGATATGAAAGCTCCAGTACAGAGTTTTGAATTGAAAATATATCCATGTGCCCCTCCTATTTCTTTTTCTTTTTAAACATTTCAAGCATTCTGTCGGTAACCACAAAACCACCAACCACATTGAGGGTTCCCAGTATTACAGCCAGAAAGCCAAGTACTATAGCAAGGGTATTCTCTGCGTGTCCCATCACAATAATTGCCCCGATAATAACCACGCCATGTATAGCGTTACTGCCAGACATAAGAGGTGTGTGCAGAACTGCCGGCACATGTGAAATAACTTCTATACCCAGGTAAACAGAAAGAACTATGATGAAAATCAAGTCTTTGTTATCCCAGAAAAATTGTAAAGCATCTGTCATATATTGCTTGTGTTATAATTTATTGTAAGAGTGATTTGACGCGTTCATTTACAACCTGTTTGTCGTGTGCTACAGCTGTCCCTTTTACTATGTCGTCGTCCCAGTTAAGGTTAAGCCCACCCTCTTTAGTGATGATCAGCTTCAGGAAGTTGATCATATTTTTACCAAACATACGGCTTGCATCGGTTGGCATGTCGGTTGGCAGAGCAGAATTTCCAATTATTTTAACACCATTGTGAACAACCGTTTCATTATCCTTTGTTAGTTCACAATTGCCGCCGGTTGAAGCAGCAAGGTCAATTATTACTGAGCCCGGAGCCATAGACTCAACGGTTTCTTTTTTAATGAGCAATGGGGCTCGTTTACCGGGGATTTGTGCAGTACATATAATAACATCCGACTTTACAGCCTGATCATGTATAGATTTGGCCTGACGTGCTTTGAATTCATCGGTTTGCTCTACAGCATAACCACCGGCCGACTTATCGTCAATTGCACCTTCAACTTCTACGAACTTGCCCCCAAGACCCATAACTTCTTCCTTTACGGCAGCCCTAACATCAAATACATACACCACAGCACCAAGCTTACGGGCTGTTGCTATCGACTGCAGGCCAGCAACTCCCGCACCCAGAATGAGCATGTTGGCAGGTTTAATGGTTCCCGCTGCTGTCATGAACATAGGAAAGAACTTTGGCAATGTATTAGCTGCTGTAAGCACAGCTTTGTAGCCAGAAACCGTAGCCATTGAAGAAAGAATATCCATTGCCTGTGCACGGGTTGTACGGGGCACTATATCCATACTAAAGGCGGTAATACCCTTCTCGGCCAGTTCTTTTACAAGATTAAACTGGAAAAACGGATTAAGAACAGACATTAATACCTGACCCGGTTTAAATAATGCTATTTCTTCTGCTGTTGGCGCCTGAATTTTAATAACAAGATCAGAACCATTTATTACCTGAGCTTTGGTTTCGATTTTAGCACCTGCATTTTCATATTCCGTATCCTTGGCAAATGCCCGAAGACCTGCCCCTGCCTCTACCAGCATAGTAACATTCATTTTGACTAGAGTCGCAATGCTTTCCGGCAACATGGCAACCCTGTTTTCACCTTCATTTTCTTTGAGTATTCCTATGGTCATAAAAAGTGGTTTGATTGGTCGCGAAATTAAAAAGAAATTTAATACATTGAGTAGTCTGCTGATATGTTAGTGGTTGACTGATAATGATCTTCTTAGTTTTGGTTTTTCGCTGAGGTGGAAGTGTAGAAAATCTGTACATAACGGGGCAACCCAAACTAATAAATAACCTCACCAAACTCTTTCAAGAGATCCTCGCAAGAGCGCAATATGCATATTTAACCATTCTCTCCGATAGATCCAGATTACTCTTTTGGGCTTCAATAGCCAAAAATAGTAACCGCATTTGAGCGAATTCATCCATTTAAAGAAAATTTTTTAAATATCTCTTTTACGCTTCGAAAAAATGGAATCTGCTTTGCCATTTCAGCTGCCGGGTAGATAATAGCCTTGCCCAATATAAGAATGGAAGTGACTGTAAGAAAACAAAACATAAAAGGATTTCTATGGAGTTTCATAGATTCCATGGCAGGCGAAGGTATTCAGTTTGTGATCGGCATTATACTGGCCAGACTTCTTATACCGCGAGAATTCGGTCTCATCGGGATGATATATGTATTTATTGCTGTTTCAGAGTCTTTTATCAACAGCGGATTCAGTAGTGCCCTGATACGAAAAAAAGATTGTACTCAGAAGGACTATTCTACCGTGTTCTTTTTCAATCTCTTTGCAGGGATAGTGTTCTTTGCCGGACTGTTTCTTGCAGCGCCTGCAATCAGCAGCTTTTTCTCCGAGCCCCAGTTAAAAAATATTGTTAGAGTGCTGGGACTTGTGCTTGTTATTGATGCTCTGTCTCTAATTCAACATACCATTTTGACAAAGCGCATAGACTTTAAACTACAGGCACGCATTTCTGTAATATCTTCTGTTGCATCTGGCTTAATCGCAATCTGGATGGCTTACAGGGGTTACGGGGTTTGGAGTCTTGTCGCCCAACGAATAAGCCGCCAGGCCTTCAATACCTTGTTTCTGCTATTGTGGAATAACTGGCTGCCATCTTTTACATTTAGTAATAAATCGTTCAAAGAACTCTTCGGATTTGGCAGTAAATTGTTAGCTAGTAATATTATCGACAACATATATAATAACCTTTTCTCACTTATTATCGGCAAGTACTTTTCTGCTGCACAAACCGGTCTTTATGCAAAAGCCGATGAATTCAACAGACTACCGGCTCATAATCTGTCGGGTATAATTGGCAGGGTTAGCTATCCTATACTTTGTGAAATGCAGAACGACCCCAATCGCTTGCGCGACAGCTACCGAAAGCTAATAAAATCGACAATGTTTCTCACATTCTTTGTAATGATAGGATTAGCCGCTATTGCTGAACCACTGATTTTATCGCTTATCGGCGAACAATGGAGAGAATCTGTGGTATATTTCCAGATGCTTGCATTTGTCGGAATGTTCTATCCACTGCATGTAATAAACCTCAATATGCTGCAGGTAAAAGGACGTTCGGATCTTTTTCTTAAACTGGAGATTGGCAAAAAATTACTATCCATACCAGCTATTGTGGCAGGTATACTTTTTGGAATAAAAGTCCTGCTTGCCGGCATGATGGTTAATGCCCTGCTCGATTATTATCTCAACAGTTATTACAGTGGTCGGCTTATCGGCTACTCTATAAAAGAACAGATAAAAGACATACTTCCCTCCTTTATCCTGGCCGCATTTACAGGTATTTTGATGTTCACAGGTCTGCAGCTTTCACCTTATGCAAATGCTCTTAATGTATACCTTACTACAATTTTTGGAACTCTTCTATTGATATTTGTCTGCGAACTAATCAAGTTCAGGGACTACCTTTACATCAAAAAACAAATCACTGGTTTATTCCCTGAAACACAATGGTTCAACATCTCTGACACGGCAAAAATCTGGATCAGAATCATCCTGAGAAAGCAAAGTTTGTAAAAGTTTCCTAATTTTGGTGTGTATGAATTAACACTATGCACACTAAATACAACTCTATGAAAGCAATGTACGGTTTTATCCGATGGGCCCTCTTTACACTTTGCATAACAACACTAATTCTTTCCTGTAAAAAGGATGATGCAGAAAACGATAAGGGAAAAGACGATGGTAAATTCAAAATCGGATTGCTAACATCCACTGGTCACTTTCATGACGGAGCTTTTAATCAGCTTTCGTTCGAGGGAATGATCGCCTCACGTGAAAAACACGAATTTGAGTGGGATACCCTTGGAGTTTATTCAGACAACATTGCTGAAAAAATTAAATACTTTACCGACCAATCTTTTGATCTTATAATTACGCTGGGATTTCCAGCTTCTGACTATACGGTAGAAGCTGCACTGGCAAATCCGGAGATAAAATTCATACTTATAGACCATGCTCCGGATGAAATTCCGGCAAACATGGCTTGCCTTATGTTCCAAACCGATCAGGCAGCCTTCCCTGCTGGATACCTCGCCGCATATTGGGCTCGCAAAAAGAATCCGTTTATTCCAAAAGTGGCATATGTTGCTGGCCCTGCAATACCCCCTGTTAACTTTCATACTGTTGGCTTTACATCGGGGGTTGCATACTACAATCAGCAATTCAATACCGACATAGAAATAATGGGCATTAATATACCAAGTTTTACTGACAGTATATCCGGTGCAAAAGCAGCCGATAGCCTGATAACGAAAGGTGCAAAGGTAATTTATACTCCCGGAGGAATAACCGGAAACAGCGCTTTATACAAGGCTCTTGAGTACGGCATTGCAGGTATTGGTGTTGACACTGATCAATTTTACACATTGCCTGATGTTAGCAGCATTCTGCTTACTTCTGTGATGAAGAACATAGACAAATCGCTTATTCAGGAAATTGATTCGATTTTCAACGATGCATTCCACGGAGGAATGGTTATGATGTCTGACCTCACAAACGAGGGAGTAGGGCTTGCTCCTCTTCATACATTCGACAAGGATATTCCTTCAGAAATAAAGCTTGAACTTAAAGAAATAATTGAAGGAATTAAATCCGGATCTATCAAAACAGGCATTTGATAATTTTATTGTCAAGATATATGGATAAATAGAATGCTTTTGTATCTTTGAAAAAAATAGAGACGTTTGAAAACGGACAGAAGCACCGAGATTATTATAAAAAACAACATTGAGGAGCTAAGTGGGCTCTATGAAAATATTGAGTTGCTCGCCGAAGAATGGGAATTTCCTCCTGCACTTACCATGAATCTTAATCTCGTGATGGAAGAGGCTGTTTCCAATGTAATCCTGTATGGCTTTGACGATAATGTGGAACACGACATCCATATATTCCTTACACTCAGCGATATCATTGATAACCAGAATACTGTAAAGGATTCGGAACTGCGTATTGTCATCCGCGACGACGGAAAACCCTTCGACCCTACCACAAATGAAGATCCCGATGTATCGCTTGCCATTGAAGACCGACCTGTTGGAGGATTGGGCATTTTTTTAATGCGCCGCATCATGGATAAGGTTGAATACCATAGAGAAAACAATAACAATATATTAACTTTAATAAAGCGAATCGGGAAATGAACCTTACAAAAGAAAAACAAGGAGAATACGTGGTTCTGAAAATTGAAGGCCGCGTAGATACAACAAATTTTGGTGTATTCCAGAATGAAGTCGAAAACCTCATAACAGAAGAGCAAAAGCACATTGTTTTTGACTGTGCAGACTTATCGTACATCAGCAGTTCCGGCCTGCGGGTATTTCTCATTGCCCAGAAAAAAACAACTGCTCTCAACGGCAAGCTGCATCTTTGTAACCTGCAGCCCACCATTAAAGAGATATTTGACATTTCAGGTTTCAGCACAATTTTTAAAGTTTACGACACCTGCGAACAAGCTGTATCTGTATAATATATGTGCATTACCCGATTTTATTATAACCTCGTACAAAGATTTACTTCTCTATGCATAACCGGACTGTTTGCAGTCAGTCTTTATGCGCAGGATAGTACCCGGCTAGAAAAAACTACGGAAGCTCTGCCTCAGTTTAATGATACCTATACCGTTACAAGCAAGACCGAGTGGTCAGATAATTGGTATATTACCGCTGATCTGCTTAATAGATGGAACTGGAGAGGTGTAAATAGTGTTACCGGTGCAGTTATTCAACCGGAGATTGGATTCACCTATGGAGGCTTTTCTTTATCTGTATGGGCAAACTATTCTATCTCAGATAACCGTGCTACTGAATTCGACACTTATCTTGGCTATGAAAGCCCTTTCGGACTTACTATTGAAGTAAATGACTTCTTTGCACCTATTGAAAAGGATGCTAATACTGACGGCAATTTCCTTGATCCTGACTTCCATATTCTGGAACTGGGTGCCCGGCAACAAATTGGCAATGTTTCAATAGGAGGCTGGTATTGGGCCAATTTTAACGACGATATTTATTTCGAGGCAACCTGGGATATCAATGATGAACTAAGCCTGGTAGTTGGAGGTGGAAGAGGATATTATACTGATCCGTATAATTTCAATAAAGAATGGAGCCTCACCAACGTTGGATTATGGCTTCAGAAAGAAATTCGAATTACCGAACATTACAGCCAACCAGTAATCGGCCGATTGATTTATAACCCCGAAGCAGATCAGATTATGATGGTATTTGGATTTAAATTCAATAACACCCAAAAATGAGCAATCTGGAATTTATTGCCGAAAAGTCAGACGACAAACTAACCCTAAAGTGCAACGGGCGATTGGATGCGAGCCGTGCAGGGTATCTCAATGATCAGATTAACCAGATGGTTCGTGATGGGAATTACCACATTGCCCTCGACCTGACTGGAATCGAATACCTTAGTTCTGCAGGTATCAGATTTCTTATTTCCCAGAACAAGAACCTTGAAGCAGTAAACGGCTGGTGTTATATATCGGCGATGTCTGACAATGTCAGAAATATTTTATCTATGGTTGGTCTTGCTGATAAACTTAGCCGTATCCCTGACCAGTCGCAAACAAAAAGAACTGAAACCGCCACTTCAAACAGGTTTACTGAAAACGGTTGCATTTTCTCCAGCCAACCTCTGATGTTGTCAGCTACTACCAAACCCGACTTCTATGGTGAACCTGAACTCATAAAACAATCAGCATATGGTGCAGACCACGCAACCATCCGCAAAGCACTCTCTCATACATACGGTATTGGATTGGGTGCAATTGGTGAAACATTTGAGGAATGTGCAGATCGGTTTGGCGAATATATTCAGTTAGGTAAAAACATAGCTTACATGCCGGGCGATGGTAGCCGGAAACCCGATTATATCATCGGTAGCGGTCAGCTTGTAGCTTCTGTTACAGGTCTTTATGGAATTCACTTTCGGGGGCATTTCTCGCACATGGTCGCTTTTGAGCACGAAGAAGCTGCACAGACCATATCAGTCAGCAGTTTGCTAAGCAACCTATCCGGCGTATTGCCAAAAGAAAAAAAATCATTTGCTGTATTGATCATTGGTGAAAGTGGTGGGCTGATTGGCACTTCACTAAACGCATCTCCTGTTAAAGGGAGAAATATATTTTCCTTCCCCGAAGTAAAGGAAACTATGAACTTCACTACCGAACCGGCACATTTAAAAGCACTTACAGTTATTGTCGGTATCGTCTCAAACGATGTACATTCTGCAAAATTTGTACGCCCTCTTGTCCCCGGAAAAGAAATGCATGCGCATCTCCATGCAGCTATTTTCTCTTACATTCCCATCAAGAAGACCAACGTAGATCCGGACGAGGTTATTGACTACCTTTTTGATAACGCTGAACTTAAAGATATAATGCATTTGACCAACGATACCCGTGAAATCAACGGCCTGGGGGAAAGCAGGCTGGCACATGGATTCTGTTGGATCGCACCATTAGACGCGGATTAATACACAAAGTTTATAATCCATGATTTAAACACATTTAACAATCAAAAAACGCGACATGTCACTGCTTATCGGATCAACAACCATCGGACTGATACTTGCCCTGCTTGCATTAGGCATCTTCATCAGTTTTCGCATATTCTCCTTTCCCGATATAACGGCTGAGGGGTCATTTACCTTTGGAGCAGCAACGGGTACGGCACTGATAGTGGGAGGTATGAACCCTCTGCCTGCAAGCATTCTGGCTTTCCTTGCGGGGATGATAGCCGGTGCTCTGACTGGAGTTATACACACACGTTTTAAAATAAATCCATTGCTTTCAGGTATACTCGTCATGACGGCTCTCTACTCAGTTAACCTGCATGTAATGGGCAAGAGCAATCTTCCGATGATGAAAGAAACTACCCTCTTTACATGGGTCGAAAGCTTTTCAACCATAATTTCCGGAGCTGATTCCAAGACTATGCTTCTTGGCTGGGAGGTGGTAACCCGCGATCTTTGGATTCTGTTTTTCTGCTTGCTGGGAGCCATATTTTTCGGTATACTTTTATGGATGTTCTTTAAAACTAACCTGGGGACTGCAATGAGAGCCACCGGCGATAACGACCAGATGATCAGGGCTCTTGGTGTTAATACAAAACTCATGATCATAGGGGGAATTGCCCTCTCTAACGGTTTTATCGCCCTTTCAGGTGCTTTACTTGCACAATATCAGGGCTTTGCAGATGTGCAGATGGGTATTGGCATGTTGGTATGGGGCCTTGCGAGTGTCATCATAGGGGAATCACTTATATCCGAAAAACGCGTAGGTTTTATTATTACGGGTGCCATTATGGGATCGGTTCTGTTCCGTTTAATGGTTGCTATTGCACTTCGCTGGGGACTTAATCCTAACGACCTCAAAATCATTACTGCATTCTTTGTATTTATTGCACTAATACTTCCAGGCCTGGTATCCAGTGGCAAAATCAGTCTAAAGAAAAAGACCTTAAATCCTGTTCACGATGTTAAAGATCAATAACATAAACAAAACGTTTAATCCCGGCACCATTAATGAAGTTATTGCTTTGCGCGATGTAACCCTGCACATCGAACCCGGAAGTTTTGTGTGTGTTCTGGGAACTAACGGTTCAGGTAAATCAACTATGCTTAATGCGGTAGCTGGCACTTTCTTTACCGACTCAGGCACCATACTGCTAAAGGACACCAATATTACAAAATGGAGTGAACACCGGCGGGCGGAATATATAGGACGTGTTTTTCAGAATCCATTCAGTGGCACAGCTCCCAATATGTCCATCCAGGAAAATATGGCTCTGGCTCTTAAAAGGGGACAAGCCCGTGGACTTGGTTGGGGCTTGCACAAATCACTCATACAGAGATTTAAAGAAATGGTTAAACCATTGAATATGGGCCTTGAAGATAGACTTGAAAATCCTATAGGTAAACTCTCCGGTGGTCAGCGACAGGCACTTACCCTACTCATGGCAACTACCTTAAAACCCGACTTACTCCTGCTCGATGAACATACCGCTGCACTGGACCCCAAAACAGCTGCTAAGGTGATAGACCTCACGTATCAGATTATTACACGCGACAACCTGACTACCATGATGGTTACGCACTCCATGCAACAGGCTGTTAATCTTGGCGATCGAATTATTATGATGCACAAGGGTCGTATAGCGTATGATTTTAAAGGAGTCGATAAAAAGCGTCTTAAGATCAATGATCTTCTCTCTTTATTCGATGATTTACGGCGTAAAGACAGCATAGATCCTGCTGTAGCATCCCTTCTCCAGGAAAACTACATATAAATACGCTTTAGTTTCAGGGAGACAAACCCTGAAAATATGCAAGATTATTCTATAAATTAATGAACAAATATACCATGTTGATGGTATATTTGTGCTTTATCATGCAATAAAATAAAAATTGAACCAACAACAAAACACATGCTATGAAGAATCAACAATTACCTTTTAAAGCCTGGCTACGAAGCTTCCTTTTGCTTCTGCTTGCTTTTGCCGGTTCTACAGTATTTGCCCAGGTAAAAACAATCACTGGTGTTGTTTCCGATCGCACCACCGGTGAGTCATTACCCGGAGCTTCCGTTGTTGTTAGAGGTACCACAAAAGGTATGTCTACTGACATTGACGGCAAATACAGTATCCAGACTGCACCCGGCGAGAATGTTCTGGTTTTTAGCTTTGTGGGTTACCAGACCCAGGAGGTCAGCATCAATAACCTTGCAATTGTAAATGTTGCTCTTGAGCCCTCTACAGCTTCTCTCGAAGAAGTAGTAGTTGTAGGGTATGGCAGCACAAGGGTCAAAGACCTTACATCATCCATTACAACCGTTAAAAACGAAGAGTTGCTTAAAACACCTTCTGCAACACCAATCCAGTCCTTGCAGGGTAAAGTAGCGGGAATGCAGGTAATTTCCAACGGAAGCCCGGGCGATTCACCAACCGTTCGCATCAGGGGAGTCGGCTCTTTTCCGGGCAGAAGCTCTGAAGATCCGCTATATGTTGTTGATGGAATGTTTTACGATAATATCGACTTTCTGAATCCTGCCGAAATTGCATCCATTTCTGTAATGAAAGATGCTTCAGCCGCAGCAATTTATGGTGTGCGTGCTGCAAACGGAGTTGTACTTATCGAAACTAAAAGCGGTGCCTATAATCAGAAAACCGAAATCACCTACAATGGATATGTGGGCTACCAGGTCGCTCAAAATGTGGTTAAAATGGCTAACTCGCAGCAGTATACCCGTATGGCTCTTGAGTATGGATCTGCCGCCGACGAATCATTCATTCTCAAAGCAATGAGCCATTATGGCCGTAGTCGCATTGACCCGAATATTCCTTTACCCAACACGAACTGGTATGCTGAAATTCTGCGTCCTGCACTCATAAATAACAACAGCCTCGATGTTTCCGGAGGTACGGATCGCGCTCGCTACTCTTTTGGTACCAGCTATTTCTATCAGGATGGCATTATGGATATGCAAAACTTTTACGACCGTTTAAACCTGCGTACAAAACTTGACTTTAAGGCCGCCAGCTGGCTTGATATAGGTGGTAACCTTATATACAGTACCGGGACTAAATATAACGATGCTGCCAATGCATGGAGCGAAGCCTATTTTGCCGTTCCAATTATGCCAGTGTACGATGACCTTAACACCCAGGCATTCCCAAAACCATATGCCAATGCAAAAGATCTGGGATACCGCAGCGGTCAGAATCCATTTGCTTCCATGGATAACAACATAGACAGGATGAAGATCCGTAAAATGCTCGTCAATGCATACGCTGAAATTCATCTCATACCAAAAAAACTTGCCTTTAGAACAACTTATAACCTTGCATTCAATTCTATTGACCAGAGGCTGGTCAATCTGCCGTGGTTTGGTGGTACAGGCTTCAACAACCCTGACCCAACCATCACCAGATCATTTACAAACCAGAACAACCAGATTTGGGACAATGTGCTCACTTACACAAACCGTTTCGGTATGCACAACCTCACTGCCATGGCAGGTACCTCATTCAAAGATGAAGGATTTACTTTCATGACTGCCCGCGGGAAAGGCTTTCCAACGGGCCGTGAACAATACTGGTACCTCAACCTCGCCGACATCATTGAAGCGGAGTCGGTCTCAGATAATGGACTTCGACAGTACGGTGTTTCCTACTTCGGAAGAGTTGCCTATAACTACAGCGATAAATATCTGGTTTATGCAACACTGCGTCGCGACGGTAGCAATAAGTACCAGCAAAAATGGGGTAATTTCCCCACTGTCGGTATTGGCTGGGTAGTTACAGAGGAAGAATTTGCCAACGGAAGTGATATACTTCCTTACTTTAAACTAAGAGCCAGTTGGGGTCAATTGGGTAACGACCTGGTACCTTCGAGCGATGGAACTTATACATCAACAGTGGTAACTACTACTATGGGTGGTATTGTATACCCCGGAAGTGTAGTATCCAGTTCCTATTCCGCGCTTAAATGGGAACTTACCGAAGAAACAAATATTGGCTTCACATCCCGATTGTTCAATAATAAGTTGTCGGCCGAATTCGACTACTATACAAGAGATACCAAAAATGCTGCTATTCCCGTTATTATACCAGGTACAGGCGAATCTGTACTCCAACCTGTGGGCACCATCCGCAACAGCGGCATGGAACTCTCGCTTGGATGGACTAATGAGATAAGCAAAAACTTCAACTATAACGTTGGTGTGAATGTCTCCACTTTAAGTAACAAGGCAACAGATCTTTACGGACAGTCATATATAGATGGTGGTACTGCCGAATTCCGTCAGCGAACCTATCTGGATGAACCGCTAATGGCATTCTTTGGCCGCGAAGTAGCAGGGGTATATCAGAACCAGGCTGAAATTGAAAATGATCCTGTTGCAGTAGAAAATGGACTGGAGCCGGGCGACTTTAAATATGTTGACCAGAACAACGACGGAATGATAAACGACGATGATCGTGTACTGCTTGGCAGCTATTTCCCGAACTTTATTTATGGTGGTGATATAGGCATCCGCTATTTCAACTGGGATTTCTCTATTTCTGTCTATGGTCAGGCCGGAAATAAAATACTGAATCGTAAACGTGGTGAAATCATCTGGACATCCGATGGTAACCTTGATGCTGATCTTGCCGAAAACAGATGGCATGGTGACGGCACATCCAACGAATATCCTTCCGCAAAAGGCCTTCGCAAAGGATGGAACCAGAAGATGAGTGATTATTTTGTTGAAGACGGGTCATTCTTCCGTATTCAGAATCTGCAACTTGGATACACAATCCGCAATTTAAAATGGTTAAACGGTAAATTCCCCGAAACCAGAGTGGCTTTCACCGCCGAACGCCCACTCTCATTATTCCGCTATAACGGGTTTACACCTGAAGTTCCTGACGGAGTGGATTATCAAACACACCCTGTTCCGGCAATCTACACCCTTAACCTCAACGTTAAATTCTAATCTTTAAATCACAAATCATGAAACTCCAAAAATTCATCTTATATAGCACGTTTGCAATGGCTGTCCTCACAGTCACCACAAGCTGTGAAAAATACGTTGATGAACCGGCAGAAAATAAGGCACTTACCGTCGAAACCGACTATACTATTGCCTCCGACATGATTAAGCCGCTCATTGGTGCCTACACAGAATTAAACAATACGGAATGGGAAGATCTCCCACTCATTGGAGTCAGGGGTGATGATGTGAACGCCGGAGGACTTGGCGACCAGCAGAACTTCTGGGATACCGACTACTATATGTACAACAAAGACTTTTGGATGTATAATTCCCTGTTCCAGAATTATTACCGCAATATCTTCTCGGCTAATTCCTCCATCGAGCAAATACTTAAATACCAGGAGGCAGGTGCCAGTGCAGAACTTGCGCAAAGGTATATTGCCGAAGTAAAAGTGCTTAAGGCATGGTGGTTATTCAACCTCAGCCGTGTCTGGGGTGCTCTGCCAGTTCCTCCATCGTCTGACCCTTCCGAGCTACTGGTAACCGCCGCATCGTCCAAAGATGAGATCATGGCAACCATTGTAACCTGGATGGACGAAGCGATTCCTTTACTGCCAGCAATCAGGCCTAATGAGCGGACCGATTTACCCGGAGGTGTTACTAAATTTACGGCTCTGGCCATGAAAGCACTGGCTAGCCTTGAGATAAACGATTTCAATGCCGTTGCGCAATCAACCGGTGAAATAATAAACTCCGGCAAGTTCCAGTTAGAGAGCGATTTTTATGAGTTGTTCAAAATACAGGGCAAACTCAACAACGAGAATGTTTTCGAATTGCAGTACTCCGACCTTGGTCAGGGCTCAGGCGATAATTTCTCGTACCTGTTTGCATTTTATGGTCCGCAGGGCTGGACACCTCAAGTGGCTGGTGCAGCTGACGGATGGGGTTTCTGGGAACCCAGCCTTAAATACATAAAATTCATGCTCGATCGTGGCGAAACAGTGCGCCTCGAAACCAGCGTAATATTTACCGACAGGGGTATATCCGAATTGCAGGCTGATCCAAAATATGCCAGTCTGCCTTCCTGGATCTCGAGCACTACACGCTCAGGCGACAAATTCAACGACTATGCAAGAGCCATGTTTGCCAGCGGTAAACACTATCTTCCATCCAACCAGTTAACTCCGGGACGCCAGGATTATGGAACCAACAAGAATTACACCCTCATCCGCTATGCAGAAATACTTCTTATGTATGCTGAAGCTGTTGTTCAGGGCGGCCCGCAAACCGCAGGTACTGCTGAAAATGCTGTTAATCTTGTAAGGGAAAGGGTTGACTTGCCAGCGCTCTCATCGGTGACTCTTGATCAGATTCTGAATGAAAAGTTTGCGGAACTTGCAATGGAAACTGGAACCAGATATTATGATATGGTACGTTACCAGAAATATAACGAACTGAGTTATGACGGAAGAACATTCTCTCCGGATAAAATATTCCTGCCTTATCCGCAGAATCAGCTCGATCAGATACCCACATTACCAAGGTAATTAACTTAAAAAACAGAAAACATGAAACGCATACATAATTATATCGCATTTGCTCTGTTTGCAATGATGGGTGTATCGTGTGAAAACGAGCTTGATCCCATTAAAGAAGTAAAGCCGGGTCAGGATCTCGAAGACCCTTCCATCGTGATCAACTTCCCTGCTGAAGGCAAAAACGTACGTGTAGCTGATGAAAATGAGCCTGTCACCTTTAACTTTACCGCTGTCGACGACATTGAACTTAAAGAAGTGGTGATTGATCTCGATGGCAATCAGATTGGCACAATAACAGAATTTAAAGACTATCGAAATGCCGTGCTTGATTTCCCGTATACTTTTACTAATGGCGACCACACACTTACACTTACAGTAGTCGACATGCAGTCAAATACAGCCACCACAAGCCGCTCATTCAAAAAGGTAACTGCACCCCCCTACACTCCAATGGACGGCGAAGTGCTTTATCTGCCTTTTGAGGGCGACTTTATGAACATCATTAGCGGTGAAGACGCTGTTGTTGAAGGTGGACCTGGATTTGCCGAAGGTAAAATTGATGAGGGTTACCAGGGTGCCGCCGATTCTTACCTTACATTCCCTGCCGAGGGTATTGTGGGTGATGAAATAAGCATCGCTTTCTGGGTAAATGTTAATAGTACCCCTGACAGGGCAGGTATCCTTTCCATCAGCCCCACAGCCGAAGACAGAACTGTTGGCCTGCGCCTATTCCGTGAAGGGACTGCAACAGAACAAAAACTCGGTCTAAACGTAGGTATTGGTTCAACTGAAGTATGGGTTAATCCCTTCCACACTTTTGCACCTGATGGTTCCTGGATGCATGTAGCAGTTACTATCAGTACATCTCAGGTTACCTGTTACATAAACGGTGCAGAGGTAATGACAGCTGCTCTTGATGCTAAAATTTCCTGGGCTGGTCTGAGTGAAATTAATTTCGGTTCAGGTGCTCCTAACTTTGTTTACTGGCAGCACTTCAGTGATCTGAGCTTATATGATGAGCTCAAGATCTTTAACAGAGTGCTCACTGCCGAAGAAGTATCTGAACTTTCAGCTGTGGAATAATACCTGAGTAAGTTATTCGCCTATTATTAGGTTACATACATATTTTGAATATAATACTTCATATATTTGAGAGGGTTTCTGCAGGGTGCATGAAACCCTCTCTTACTATGAAAAATTCACTCAGTCTCACACGCGTCTGTATAACCAGCAGTTCACCAGTACGAAATTTAACAGTAATTGCATTTCTGCTCCTGCTTCCGATTACCTCCTTCGCACAGACCATGCAGCGCTATACCACAAAGGAGCTCGAACTCCTCTATTTTGGCAAACGCTATTCATATCTTATGCCCCATGCCGTACTTACTTTTCATAATGCGCTTGCTTTCCATGAAAAGCAATGGAACTACAACCATAAGAAAACGTACGTTCTTTTATCAGATTTTGAAGATGATGGACATGGAGGAGCCATAACTGCTCCACACAACATGATCTTTATTGGTATAGCGCCGTTTAATTTCGCATTCAGCATTACACCCTCCAATGAGCGCTTTCAATGGTTGTTTTCGCACGAACTTACACACGTTGCCCTTACCGATAATCCTAATAACAGAGACCAGTTCTGGCGTAAGGCTTTCGCAGGAAAAGTGAGCCGCAGTGCACTAACCCCTGTGTCGGGAATATGGAGCTACCTCACTACTCCCCGCTGGTATGCTCCCCGCTGGTTTCATGAAGGAATTGCCTGTTATACAGAAACATGGACTTCCGGAGGAATAGGTCGATCTATGGGGCCATACGATGAAATGTACTTTAGAAGCATCGTACGCGAAAAATTACCCCTCTATTCTGTAATTGGCCTCGATACCGAAGGTACGGTGGTCGACTTTCAGGTGGGGGCAAACAGCTACCTCTATGGTACCAGGTTCATTACCTATCTCGGGCAGCAGTACGGCGACTCATATGTCAGGAAACTTTACACTCGATCTAACGACTCCCGCGCCTCGTATGCAGGGCAATTCAAAAAGGTATTTGGAAAATCGCTTTATAATGTCTGGAACGAATGGATAGATTTCGAAAATAACTTTCAAAACCAGAACCTGCAGCGTATATGCCAATTCCCTGTCACACCATTCAGGCCTTTATCTCTCGTTCCTATGGGTAGTATGTCGTCACCGGGGTATGACCCTGTGAACAATAAAATGTATGTGGCTATTAACCATCCAGGACAATTATCGCATATTGCTGAGCTTGATCTTACTACTGGTAAACAACGCAAAGTGGCAACGGTTGAATCCCCGATGCTCTATTCGGTTACCTTTCTAACCTATAATCCCGACAGCAGTCAAATATATATTACAGAGCACAATACCAAGTATCGCAATCTGGTTCAAATCGATGCCAATACCGGCAAAAAAAAGGAACTGATCAGGAATGCACGGGTTTCCAATATCACCTACGACAGGGCTAACGCAGTCATTTGGGGTGTACGACAGGATAACGGATTTTCCACCATCGTAAAAATACCTGCACCATACAACCAGGTCATTCCATTATATACAGCAGATTTCGGCAGGTCTCTGCTCGACCTTTCGGTTTCCGGTGATGGGTCAAAGCTTAGCGCCACCGTTACGGGGATAAAAGGAGAACAACTGCTGGTACTCTTCAATACTAATACCCTGGAAACAGGCTCTAAAGTCTTCGATACCATTTACCGTCTTGATGACAACAGCCTTACCCAATTCCGGTTTTCATCGGATGACAAGTACCTTATCGGAACATCCTACTATACCGGGGTATCAAATATTTGGAGAATCTCGCTGGCCGATAAATCGTTCGAGCTGTTATCAAACGACGAAACCGGACTTTTCACTCCACAGCAGATCAGTCCCGATTCTTTGTATGTGCTCAAATACCATCGCGATGGAATGACACCCGGAATAATACCTGTCAAAGTACTTGAGGATGCCAATGCAATTGAATACCTCGCTAACAGAGTTGTTGACCGTGAACCGGTTGTTAAAAGCTATACCCTTAAACCAGCCTCTCGTCTTAACCTTGACTCACTCACCATTTCCGAAACACCCTACCGACCAATAAAACATATGCGGCTTTCAAATGCCTGGCCCGATATTGCAGGGTATAAAAACAGCGTAGCGGTGGGTTATCGCGTCTCTTATAGTGATATGAGCGGTTTGGCAGGTTTAAACTTATTTGTGGCAACTTCCCCCTGGAGCACCTTTGAGGACAAACAAAAGTTGCATGCCGACCTGCAGTTCAACCTCTGGAGATGGTCTTTCAGAGCTACGTGGAACAAAACGCATTTTTACGACTTATTCGGACCTACACACCGAAGTCGGGCAGGATATTCAGCTGGTGTTAGCTATAAATTCGATGACCAGAGAGCCTCTCCTTTTAAAAGAAATGCGGAAATTTCTTTTACCCATTTTGGCGATCTCGAAGTATTACCCCAGTTTCAGAATATTGATGCACCTTTGCGCAGTTTTCAGGCATTTAGTGCAGAGAACACGTTGTCTAAATTGCGACGTACACTCGGAGCTGTTGAAGATGAGAGAGGGTGGATCTGGAAACTTACCGGAACAGGTTACCTGGCCGAAGGAAGTATATTCCCATCTCTGATAACGGAACAATCCATTGGTATGCTAATCCCGCGGATTCGGAATACCAGTTTCTGGATCCGTAACAGCATCGGACAATCGTTCGGCAAATACAATTCTCCTTTCAGTGACTTTTATTTTGGCAGCTTCAGAAATAATTACGTCGATTGGCAACCAGCAGACCAGTATAGAACCCTGATAGCTTTTCCCGGTGTAGAAATTGATGAAATTCCTGCATATAATTTCATAAAAACTATGGGTGAGTTAAATCTCAGGCCTATCAGGTTCAGAAATGCAGGTACAACCTGGCTTTACCCTACATTCCTAAAAACTTCTTTATTTGCTACCCATCTGGCAACAGAACCTGACCGTTCCACTAACAGAAATATGTATAATGCAGGCATTCAAATAGATTTAGAGGTAGTATTGCTTTCTTATTTAAAAACTACCTGGTCAGCAGGGTACGCCCGTAAATTTGAGCATGGTAGTGGAGCGGGCGAAGAATGGATGATTTCACTAAAATTACTCGATTAGAGCTCAAAACTTAAATGAGTGAAAAAAAATTTCGGTTAGCCTATAAAAATCTTCATAACCGGTCTCTTATTGATTACAATTATGTATTTTTGATGTAATGATACCAAAACACCGAGGCATGAAGAAAATTAGCGTCCGATTTGTAGTAATTATTGGAATTATTGCTTTTGCAATAGGTATAATAGCAGGGGCTCTTTTATCGGGCTTCCCCCCTGATAAAAAGGAGTCTGCAGGTACTATTGGCAAAGTAAGCAATTACCGTAATGTAATGGTTACCGAAGACGATATCATGCTGCGCAACGAACTACTCCAGGACACGGCGCAACGTAACCTCCTTGAAAAATATTTTATACTGAACTATGCCCACTCACTAGAAACCAGCAACAACATTGGGCTCGTACTTGAACTTACTACTTCAGTACCTGAATTTGTAAAAGACAACCAGCATTTTGTGGCTTCTCTCGAAAACTATAACCAGGTAATTGAGCAATCCCGGCTCGACATCCTGAATACGATCGCGAAACTTGCAGAAATCAGCAGCGACAAGGATGAACCGGTTATTTCCTATATAAACGAAGCATATAACGGTATGGCACGGGTGAATACCAATAACACCATTTTAATAAGTTATGCCAATGCTATCGGCAAATTTCTGATGCTGGATCAGAATAAGTCTTTCAATACATTAAAGGAAGCGCACGACATATTATTAATTAATGCAGCTAAATCAGCTATCATCTCAAACAATGAGCTTGCCAGGAAATACCTTGCCGATATGAAACTGCTGAATAATGAAAAATCTATCAAAGATGCTGATACTAAACTGAAGTTAGCTAATCTGGAAAAATTAATGCTACTTGATCTTGAATCTCTTCAAATGGGTTCCAATATCCTTTCGGGTGCCTTCATGGATGATGCAAGGCTTGCATTAGATCAAAGCGCCAGACTGGACTTTATTCTTAGCGGCCCTGTGATAAACGATCAGACGAGTCTGCAGTTTGTTTCTGACCGTGAGCAACTTGCATTTATTTTAGATGCAGAAAAGCTCAGTTTTTTTGACCAGGTATTAAACTCAACTGGTTCGGACTTAGGTTTTGGATTATTCCTTGGCCGCCTTCCTTAGTCAATAATTTATGCTTACTCTCTTTCGCACTAACAATTTTTATAGTTTTACATGAATATTTTAGTAGTTGTAATAGGTTCTGCTGCAATTCTACTGGCAGCATACTACACATACGGCACTTTCCTTACCCGGAAAGTTTTTAAGCTCGACGACTCAAAAACCACTCCGGCAAGGGAGATCAATGACGGCCTCGACTTTGTACCTGCAAAAAAAAGTGTGCTGTTTGGCGAACATTTTTCGGCTATAGCAGCAGCAGGACCCATCAACGGACCTATCCTTGCCAGTTTAATGTTTGGCTGGCTTCCTGCACTGATCTGGGTAATAATTGGCTCTGTTTTTATAGGTGGTGTGCACGATATGGGATCACTGGTAGCCTCCATTCGGCACAAAGCCCGTTCTATTACCTACGTCATCCAAAAACATGTTTCGCACCGTGCGTGGGTAATTTTCATGCTTTTTGTCTGGATAACACTCATTTATATCATTATAGCATTTACTGACATCACTGCCAGTTCATTTGTTGGGGCCATTACCCTCGAAAACGGCGAAACAGTCACCGGTGGTGGGATCGCATCATCCTCTATTATGTATCTGATTCTTCCGGTAATAATGGGTTTCCTGCTCCGATTTACAAAGCTGCGGGTAAATCATGCTCTGATCATCTTTCTGCCATTAGTAGCTTTGTCTATCTGGGCAGGGAAATACTTCCCGGTTAATCTTCCCATCAGCGACCCTATATCGGCTCAAAAAGTATGGGGTGTACTTATCCTTGCATACTGTCTAATAGCATCAGTGCTACCCATGTGGTCACTGTTGCAGCCCAGAGGGCTTCTGGGTGGCTATTTTCTTTACATATCACTGGCAGTGGCTGCTATTGGCCTTATATTCGGGGGGTATCATGTGCAATATCCGGCATTTCTTAATCCGGGCGGTGATGCATCCTCCTGGGACGGTTTCCTATTCCCTATGTTTCCCGTATTATTTATTACGGTGGCATGTGGCGCCTGCTCGGGCTTCCATTCCCTGGTGTCGTCAGGCACTACATGCAAACAGTTATCCCGCGAAAGCGAAGCAAAACCTGTAGCCTATGGTGCCATGCTGCTCGAAGGCCTGGTAGCTGTAGTATCTATAGCCATGGTTATGGTGCTTTCACGCGATGCAGAAATGGCATCAAAATCGCCAAATTTCATCTACGCATCAGGCATTGGCCGATTTATGGAATTGCTGGGAATTGCTCCATCCTTTGGTATAACATTCGGACTAATGGCTTTCACCACATTTGTTTACGACACCCTCGATGTCACAACCCGGCTTGGCAGATACATCGTGGAAGAACTTACCGGTATGCATAACTGGTGGGTAAAAATATTAGGCACCGTACTTACTGCCGGGGTGCCAATATTGTTCATTTTTCAGACCCTTACCGATGCAGCCGGGAATCCGGTACATGCCTGGCGTATCTTCTGGAATACCTTTGGGGCCTCTAACCAGTTGCTTGCTGCATTGTCCTTAATCGCTGTTACCATATGGCTGGTCAATACCCGGAAAGACAGTAAAGTATGGCTTGTGGCATTTATACCTGCAGTTATTATGTTCATTATGTCCATCTGGGCTCTGGGTATGTCAATTTACCAGGGATGGATTCTTGGCACCGGACATTTTTCCATTCCATATATCTCACTTATTCTGATTATTCTGGCCGTACTTGTGGCTTACGAAACGTGGCGATCGGCATTTCATATTGACTTTGCTGCCCGTCATAAAGTTCATGCCGCCTGGCATAATCAAACGGATCACAGTAAATGATTTTTTCTCAGTTCGGTAAATAAACACACTTATTAGTTTAACCAAAAAAAATCGTTGTCTTGAAAAAGTTTAGTATACAGGTTGTAATTATAATTGGAGTTATTGCATTTGCTGCAGGAATTTTGACTGGATTCCTTTTATCAGGTTTCCCTCCGGATACAACCAATGCTGCAGGTACTATTGGCAAAGTTAGCAACTACCGTAACGTTTCTGTAACGGAAAACGATATCAGGCTGCGCAACGAATTACTCCAGGACACAGCGCAACGAAACCTGCTTGAAAAATACTTCATACTGAACTATGCCCATTCTGTTGAAACAAGCAACGACATTGGGCGTGTGCTTGAACTTATTACTGACGTGCCTGAATTTGTAAAAGATAACCAGCACTTTGTTGCTTCTCTCGAAAACTATAACAAGGTAATTGAGCAATCCCGTCTCGACATCCTGAACACGATCGCAAAACTTGCAGAGCTCAGCAGCGATGAGGAAGAACCGGTAGTTTCCTACATAAACGAAGCATTTAACGGTATGGCCCGGGTAAATAGCAACAACAACATCCTACTAAGCTATGCCAATGCCATTGGCAAATTTCTGATGCTGGATCAGAATAAGTCTTTCAATACATTAAAGGAAGCGCACGATATATTATTAATCAATGCTGCCAAATCAGCTATCATCTCAAACAATGAACCTGCAAGGAAATATCTGGCTGACATGAAACTACTTGGTAAAGAAGAATCTGAAAAAGGCGGAGGTCATCAATTGAAGTCAACTAAGCTCGAGAAGTTAATGTTAGATGATCTTGAGTCTCTCCAATTACGTTCAGATATCCTCTCTGGTGCTTTTTTGGATAATGCAAGACTGGCATTTGATCAAAGCGCCAGACTGGATATGATTATTCGTAGCGGACCTGTTATAAACAACCAAACCAGTCTGCAGTTTGTTTCTGATCAGGAGAGCCTGGCAAATGCTGTAAAGTCAGAAAATCTTGGCATTTTTGATCAGGCTTTAAACAACAATTTAATGGACCAGGTGTTACAAGGTCTTGAAATAGAATAATAACCTTTTGAATAAGCAGAACAAAAAGGGTCAATTACTCATCAATTATTCCTTAACCGGATATTTGTAAGGTTTTAATGAAAATTCGTAAGCATCTATTTAGCAAATGCGCAACAATATATTAATTTATATGCGTACATTTGTATTGACCCCAACCAATTATTATGAAAAGATTGCAAGTTATTATCACAGGCGATAATGTTCAGAGGTGCGGCTTCCGAAACTTCTCTTCACAAATAGCCGAAAAACTGGGACTGTCAGGCAAGGCAGCCTATATTGATCACCATCTGGCGGTAGAAATTGAGGGTCTGGAAGAAAAGTTAAATCAGTTCCTCGAGTTTTGTAAAATTGGTCCTGAAGGCAGCATGATAAAAAGCATAGAAACACAGGAGTTGCCGGCGCTGGGTCTTAAAGGGTTTGAGGTTATTCACGGCATTGTGAACTCATCACTTAAAACTGCCAGTTAACACTTGCATTCACCATACGGCCCGGGTTTACATTGAATTTACTGTCGTAATACTTAACATTCGTCAAATTATGGATCCCCAGGCTTATCCTGATGTGTTTGATGTCTTTCCACAACTTAACATCTAAAGTGGTGTAATCTGGATACATTACACGGTACAATACTTCGTCCATGCTATTTCGGTCGTTAATGTACATGCTGCCATTGTAACGTACCAGCAGACTGCCACTCAGCCATTTGTGCACATAGCGTGCACCTGCAGCTGCAATGTGTTCAGGAACATCGGTAAAGAATTTTCCATTGAGGTTTATGGTATCCGACGGAGTAACCGCTTCATAATCAACAATCTTAGACTGTGCCCAGGCATAATTTGCATGCAACAACAGTCCCTGAACTGGCTGCCATACCAACTCCGCTTCAGCACCGGTTATTCTTACACTGCTCAGGTTTTCTCTTATAAATATTGGCCTCTCGCCAAAACCCATGTCAATGCGCTCACCGTTATCTACATAATACTGAAAATCTTTTCCCAATGAATGATATGCTGATACTTCCAGCCGGGCATTGGTGAACGGTACCATATCCATTCCTGCTTCAAAATTAGTGAGGAATTCCGGTTTTAGTTCCGGACTGGCCATTTTAAAACCGCCTTTAATACGGCCCGATCTGCATAGGTACTCCAGCTCTGATGGTCTGAATCCCTTTGAGACCATAGCATATAACCGTGTGTTGTCATTGAATCTGTACTGTGCCGAAACGCGCGGACTCCAGGCACTCCAGTTACTCTTACCCATATCCGGAACCTGGTAATCATTCATAAAACGGGTTTCACTGGTCGGCTTTTCAATGTAAAACGCACCGTCATAGAAAGTAGCATTGTCGTATCGCACACCGGCTATTAATCGTATACGCTGCGTTATACTCCATTCATCCTGCAAAAAAAGCGCTCCTGTGAACATTTTACCCCTGTTATACACCATATCGGTAGAGGTAAGGTACTCATCCAGTCCATCAACACCGCCAATCTTTACATCGGCACCGGCTGTAACCATATGCTTACCCAGTATAGTACTCACACTGTTCAGCCAGCCCATATCACTACGCGTCGACAGCACATTGTACCAGGTGTAATCGTCTTTTAAATATTCATTTACTTTCTTGTATTTTTCTGTGAGTACGTAAAGCGACGACTTTACGTGCACTGCGCCTCCATTGATGAGATTACCAGGGGTGCCCTCGTAATTAAGAATTGCACCCCACGAATCGTGATCGGTTGTATTACCTTCTGGCTGAAAAACCTGCTCACCGGTACCCCTCCGATCGTTGTAATATTTAAGTATCGCTTCGAATTTGTGATTTCCTTTAACAGTTACACCCGAACGTAAGGTCACTCCCGCCTCTTCCATGTTCGACTTTACAATGTACGGATTCTCGCGCTGTTCCGACTCAGGCTGTGTGATATATCCGTCACTTTTGCGAAAAAACGTCCCTACATTCCAGTAAAAGTTACTCAGATTTTTGCTTTCGCGGAAAGAGTTTATTCCACCTGCCGAAACTGTTGCCCCCATCGTATTAAACGAACCGTATTCCAATCCCGCTTTCATTTCAAATTTCTTTTTCGGTCTGGCAGTAATAATATTGATTATTCCACCCATAGCACTCCCACCATATATAGCCGAACCTGCACCTTTAGTAATTTCCATTCGCTCAATCCCCGATGCATCGATCATATTCCAGTCAACCGTTCCTCCATCCGACTTATTCAACGGTATTCCATCCATCAGTACCAACACACGCCCCTGCTCCTTGCCACTAAGCCCACGCATGGTAATGGTGGCTTTTGAACTGAGCACACCAAATGGCCTGTTCACATTAACTCCCGGCACCATTTTAAGTGCGTCATCAACAGACTGCATAGGTATGGTAGAAAGTGTAGCGGCCGAAACAGCATGTATGCGCACAGGAACATCCTTTATTTTTGCATCGGTTCTGGTAGCGGTCACCACCAGCTGATCCATGGTAATTGTATCGGTTGGCTTATCTTTTTCCTGAGTATATCCCGAAAAAGGTAATAGTCCCATTCCTGCAGCACAAACTAGTATAAACCCAGTCTTTAAATTCCTTAGTATGCTTTTCATTTGTCTCAACATTATTCCTGAATTTTAACTTCCAGTTTCATGGTACCCGCTGCATTTTCCTCCGCAAGCACCACCTTCACCATACCATATTTGCCCTGCGCTGTCTTAAAGGGAATAACCTTTCCTGTATAACAGTACTTGCAATTTCCGCTCACTTTATCAGGTTTATAGGCGGTAACCAGTAAACTGTCGTTCACTGCCTCGTCAAAACGCGCGGGAGAAACCAGATTGTTATCCGCGGAAGCGTAATCGTATAACGTTGTATTCCTTGTATTCCAGCCATTTATGACAGAATAGTAGCCAACTACCGAAGTATAGCCAGGACAGGCCAGCGTTGGCGAAGGCAGTCCTGAGGTTATATAAAAGTATCCCACAATGTCAACCTCTGCTTCATGCCCGGCAACTGTCAGTGCATTGTATATAGCACCCTGATCAGCATCCAGGTACCAGTTGCCCGCTAGATGATCCTGCAGCGACAACTCCATATCCGTATAATGCTTAATCGCACCCCAGTCTGTTCCTGTGCCTCTCTTTACCGTAAGCGACCCAGTGGCAACTGACTTATCAGCGTTCATCACCAATACCCGCCATTCCTCCACTGCGAAGGTATCCTTGGCAAATGTGAAATCTTCGTCCAGGCCTTCGTCACCCAAATAAAGCCCTTTATCCTTCTGTACCAGTGTGTCCCTCACTGTTGTTACCATCGTTCCAAAGGCATTTACATTAATCACCTTTCTTTCGGTGATGCGTTCAATGCGCAGGTAAGTGAGTGGCGCTCCCGCACCCGAAGCCAGAACCCCGATCCGTATTGTGCCGCCCTGCGATACCTCCGCGTTATGCGCTGTGTATATAGTGCCCGTCTTCAGAAAAAGGGCACTTTGGTGTACTTCTATGTCTTTTTTACATCCGGTTAAACCGGAAACAAAAAGCATCCCTAACAAAAGAAATAAAGAGGGCAAAACAGGTGCTGCCGGTGATATCTTTAAGGCAGCCATCCTGGTTATTCTAAGAAACTCCAAATGCATGATATCTGACGTATAATTGAAGATAAGCACAGGTGCATCCGCAACGCAATTAATCGTTACGAATATTCGTGCATATCGTACGCAAAGATATAAAACCTTTTAAATGTTCTGTTAAAAACAATCGGGTTCGGGGGGTAGGGGTTTGTCATAGTACCATCGCACTAACAACCCTCCCGCCTCCGGCAAGTTCAACCACTACGAAAAAAACTCCGCCTGGAAGACCGTTCGTTGTAACCTCTGTAACTTCGCTGTTAAGTCCATGAACGTTCTGCAATAGTCTGCCTGATGCGTCAGCTATTTGCACATGCGTTACAGTCTTACCTGCTTTACGGCTATCAATGCAAATATTACCACTTCCGGATTTACGATAGACAGTTACAAGCGGATCGAGGTTTCTGCCACCGGTTTGATGTCCCGGCAATTCCACCTCTTTTGCCGATACCACATTTGGATTTTCGCATGCCCCTATATCTACACGAACCCCGAAGAACCGATTATTACCTGCAATATCCAGGAGCGGCAGCATCAACCCTGTAGTATCAGGATCACCAACGTTAACGCATGCGCTGTTATCTGTCAGTGCATAAGAAGGCAATTGCTGTGAAAAGTCCGGTATCGTATCTATATTGTTCAGATAAGGCAGTGTGTACCCTGAGCCTCCAGCACCACCAAAAGCCGGCAACCCACCTTCCACATCACAATAACTGAAAACCGGCCCTCCAAGATTATCAAAAATATAAACCTGATTGCCTGCTTCTGAATAGGCTGTGTTGCCCCATAAAATACTGTTCACAAAAACCGGCGCCGCACTGTCGTTGCAATAAATGCCGCCGCCATAAACCGAGGTATTTTCAACTATGGTATTATTGGCCATCACCGGGTTCGCCCGTAAAAAGCATGCACCGCCTCCAAAAAACTCCGAGCTGTTGCCTGCAATAACATTGCTGTTAACCGTCATCAGTGGTTCCGATCGCACATAGGCCAGCGCACCGCCCAGACCACTGTGGTTCTGCGTAAAAACATTCAGCCGTACCAGCACATCCGAATATTCTGCCGATAGGCCCCCGCCTACACCCGTCGATCGGTTTGCAGTAAAGTTGTTTCGTTCAGCAAACCCGATCGAATTCCTTAAACACACTGCTCCCCCATAACCATAAGGAGCCGTCGCAGGTCCGCAGAAATTATCGGTAAATTCGCTGTCGCGGATAACCACTGCCGACTGTTCCGCAAACAATGCTCCTCCCCAGAGCATTGCTTTATTGCTTCTGAAAAGGCAGTTAGCAATCCGAAGCTTGCTGAAACCCCGAATGTTAAAAACACCACCCATCCGCGAAAGCGAATCACCTGTAGCCTTTCCATACTCGAAGATGCAATAGCTGAAGACCGATGAATCGGAGTCCGGTACAGTTTCCGTAAAATCGAACCCATCCCATCCCCCGCGCGAATCGGTTAACCTGTAAAAGCCCGATGTGTCGGAAACAGTAAACAACACAGGCAGACCCTCCTGCCCTTCAGCCAGCACACTACCCTGCACTTTAAATTTAAAATAACCCGTCATGCGCACGGTAGTTCCTGGAACAAATGTGAGGCGCTCCTCTGCAGGAACTGTAACATTACCTGTAACTACAACTGTATCTGCATCAAGCACACCCCAGTGTTCACCTTGTATGTATACTACCTGCGCTTTGCCGTGCATCGCGCAAAGCAGAATAAACGGCAACAACATTAAATATTTCTTCATAATTCCATCAAAGTTACCGGAGTGGAACAAACCTGGTGCCGCTCATGTCTCCTTTCTGCCAGTCAATTTTAAAGCGCTCAGGGCACTCATTTGCGCTGATTGGATCGTTGTTGCCATCAAAGCCAAAGGTAATGGTGGCACTTTTACCGGCACCGGGCAGCTCATGCTGTTTCATACCTTCGCATGGTTTCCAGTTGCAAACCTGTCTGTAAACAACAGGTGTAGTTATTGAAGTATAAAACTCATCACCTGCCCGGTTAACTCCCCATGAGGTAAGATTCGTGTAATTGTCGCTTTCGCCGATGCCTTTAACCGTCAGAACCAATCCACCCTGTTTACCTGTATATGTGCGGTCCCTGGCAATATTCCAGGTGCGGTACTCCTCATTTCCGGTTCTGACCTGCAATCTGCCTACTGCACTCCTTTTAACAGAGGAATAATCTGCAGATCCTAATGAACGCACGAGACCCCCGGATACATTTGTCAGCGTTTTTGTACCGTTAAACACCATAGATTTCTCCGTTATCACGTGGGTGACATAATATTCAAGGTATTTAATGCGTATTGCTGTTCCCTGTCCGGCAAATGACTCATTAACGGCCTTGCGTAGTTCAATAACGCCTTCCCTGTACCATTGCTGGTCGCATGACAGCCCGTTGTAAGTGATAGTGTATATCATAGTATCGTTAACCGGACCGTTTGTGGTAATGGTGGCATTGCATGGAGGTATTGCCTCCACCCTTTCCCCGCCAATTATCACAAAACCAATAATACTCTCCATATCCTCCTCTGTATTATCGATAATATCACCGGCCAGTTGCTCCTCCTCAGCATGCGTAACCAGGCTAACCGATTCGGGATTAATGTTGTCTCCGTCATCTTTCTTCTCCTCTTTGCACGAGAATAAAAAGACCGGGACAAACAGCAGCAGTGCAGCAAAAATTTTCAGTTTATCTGATTTCATAGTTTTCAGTGATATTAGTCTAATACAAATATAGGAAAAAGGCTCGAACATCAGCAATACGGTTAAAAAAGAGACAAAGTGGAACTCCCCGGTATTGCCTTCTAATATTCATCTTTTACTACTGTATGAATATTCGTAGCACTTTATTATGTAAACGTATGCATTAATCTTTCAAACGAGTACCTGTATATGATGCATCTTTTGTAAATTGCTTACAAATACGCACAGCAAAATGAACATTACCGAAGAGAAACACAACAGGACACAAAAGTTCGCAAAAAAGTGGTACAGTTTCCGTAGACTAATACTTCTTACTTTTCTTATGCCATTTTACATGGTAGCAACCGCTCAGGTGTATATCCTGAACGAGGATTTTGTCTCAGGCACCGGCACCACACCACCACTCGAGTGGAGCAACTATGCAATCACAGGATCAGCAATCGATCAATGGCACTTCGATAATCCCGGAAACCGCAATCCAGGCTTTCCTATAACATCACCATTCGCCATTTTCGATGCTGACTCTGTTTCGGGCGATGGTCAATCAGAAAAAGTAGTCCTCGAAAGCCCTTACTTCGATGCATCCATAAGTAACCACATCCTGCTCCGTTATGATCAGACATTGCTAATGCAGAGCGGAGCTGTGGCTATTATTGAGGGATATAACGGGCAAACCTGGACAGAGATCAAACGATTTACCACTTCCACCCCGGGCACTACCTCCGAAATTGTAAACATCTCTGTTGCTGCGGGCGGTATTACCAACGCAAAAATCCGTTTTATCTGGCAAGGCCAGAGCAAAGGGTATTGGGCATTGGATAATGTATCTATATATGCACCATTACCGGTAGATGGAGGGTTAGTATCTTTGGACAGTCCTGTTTCACCATTTTCATCGGGAGTGCAACCCATTAGAGTTACCCTTGCCAATGCAGGATTTCAGAATCTAACCTCTACCAAAATAAGATGGCAGGTAAACGGTATACAACAACCCAACTTTAACTGGACTGGCAACCTCTCTATAGGTCAGGCTCAGGAGGATATTCAAATAGGCACCTTCAATTTCCAGAATCAGCAGGTAAACCTCAAAATCTGGCACGAAATGCCCAACGGTGTGGAAGATCCCAATCCATACAACGATTCCATAATACGCACTGTGAGGCCTGCAATGTGTGGTTCATACACCATTGGCGGTAACAATCCTGATTATGCAACATTTACTGAAGCAGTAAATGCACTGCATACAGCAGGTATTTCCTGTCCTGTGGTCTTCAATGTACGGGATGGAGTCTACCCTGAACGTTTCATCATTCGAAACATAAACGGCGCATCCGAAACTAATACCGTGACTTTCAGATCAGAGAGCGGTGACAGTACGGCGGCAGTGATAAACCTTAATGTCTATGGCTATTCCACCGTTTCCCTTATCGATGCCAGTTATATAAGTTTTCAGAAACTGGGATTCTCAGGCTACTATAGCTTAAATCTGGCTAAAAATTCCAGCCACCTGAATTTTGATAAGTGTAACTTTTTCAGTAGCTCTGCTGGTGTCTCTGTCAATTCCGGAACCAATAATGTCACTTTTTCAAATTGTACCTTTAAAGATTGTTCCTATGGTATGGAAATAAGTTCTTCCGAAGGTCTTATTACCCGGCAGATTGAAATTCTAGAAAATCAATTCCTTAATATCACTGATCGGGCTATATACACTAACGATACCCGATTCCTTGCTATCAGAAAAAACAACTTCCTCATTAGCCGAATTGCCTTGTTAGAATATTACTCTGACAACCTGGACTTTAGTGAAAATAAAATTCATCTCACTTCTCAACCTAATGCAGATAACAGGGCAATTAGTCTCGAATCATCCGATACAGTCAGAATCTCCAACAATTATGTTACCACAACTGGCGAATATCCCGTAAAAGGTCTCCTCATCTGGGGTGGAAACCACCATGGTATCTATTTTAACAGCTTCAATATCACTAACAACGACATGGGTGCGGAAAGCGTTGGGCTGTATCTTAATTCAACAAACTTTGATATCCGAAATAATATATTTAGCCTTAAGAATGCAGGAACTCCACTTTTTATCCTCCAACCTGTAACTGCACTAAGTCTTGATTACAACGATTATTATGAACCATCCGGTATCGTTGCATTTTACAATTCAATACAGTATAGTTCACTTGCCGAATGGCAAAATGCTTCTAACGCAGATCTTCATTCTGTTGCTGAAAATCCGTTCTTTACATCTGAAACTGACTTATCCATAAATCAGATAGTATTAAACAATACAGCGCAAACTGTACAGGGAATTAACTACGACATAGACATGAATCCCCGAAGTACAACGCCTGACATGGGAGCAAAAGAATATAATCCCTGTCAGCCAGATGCAGGGATAAATCGGTTTACAGCTCCGGAAAAGCCTGTTAATGCCGGCTTGCAACCAATAAAAGTTGTCCTGCAAAATCAGGGATCCGGCACTCTTAACTCCGCCATTATTCACTGCGTCGTTGACGGAACTGCCCTGCCCGATTTCAACTGGTCAGGCACCTTAAACGAATACCAGAATACGGAGGTAACTATTGGTTCATTCGACTTTCAAAGTGGAATTTCTCAAATAGCAGCATGGACATCTTCCCCGAACGGCCTACCCGAATGTAACAACCATAATGATACCATAAAGTCAATTTGTGCAGTTGCACTTTGCGGAGAATACACAATTGGTGGTAGCAATCCAGATTTCAATACATTCACGCAGGCTGTAGGGGTATTAAATACAGCAGGTATTTCCTGTCCTGTGGTCTTCAATGTACGGGATGGAGTCTACCC
>CAZXQT010000012.1:81228-88058 GCA_964643225.1 uncultured Lentimicrobium sp.
ATCTATTTTAACAGCTTCAATATCACTAACAACGACATGGGTGCGGAAAGCGTTGCACTCAATCTCAATAGCTCCCATTCAGAATTCAAAAACAACATCTTCTCCATCGCTACTCTGGGCACCCCCGTCTTCATCCACCCTTCCGCAAACAACTACTCCTTCGACTTCAATAACTACTACCACCCCGAAGGACTCATCGGCAAACACAACGATGTCAATTACTATGAGCTCGAAGAGTGGGGCAACGCTATCCACGGCGATGCCAATTCCCGCGATGTGGCACCCTACTTCGTATCCGAAACCGATCCCCTACCTTACCAGCGCGATTTTAATGGAGCAGCTATACCCATTCCGGGTATCCTGCTCGATATCAACGGACTTATCCGCAACGACCAGGCGCCCGATATCGGAGCCCGCGAGTTTATGGTCGACTTCGGGGTAACTCAGCTTGTAAGCCCCAACCTTGAATGCACTCACGGGACTGCCGACAGCGTAATCGTGTTCCTAAGGCAGTTCGGCGACATCCCGTTTAAGGACCTCCGGTTGGCTTACCGCGTAAACAACGGCCCTGTGGTCACCGACATGATACCAGGCACTATTTACAACGACCTCTATTACACCTTCAAAACACCGGTAAACATGTCAACCACCGGCGAATACGTCTTCAAAATCTGGCTCATCAGCACCCGCGACGATAACCAGAACAACGACACACTCATCGCAACCCGCTATACCAAACCGGCACCGGTAGTGAATTTCGAATACGATAACACCTGCAGCGGCCGTGAAGTGCGCTTCAGCGGAAACGCCACCGTGCAAAGCCCCTACATAATCGCTAACTACGAATGGCTCTTCGGCGATAACGAAACATCACCACAGCAGAATCCTGTGCACATTTTCGCGCAGAGCGGAAGCTATGAAGTCACCCTCCGCGCATACAGCGATGCAGGATGCTACAACGAAACCAGCCGCACCATCACTCTGAGCGATTATGAAAAGATGGCCTTCAATCTGCAGAAAACTGATGAAAAGTGCGGCGGCACCTGCGACGGGCAAATAAGCATCAACCTGACCGGCGGACAGTCCCCGCTTAACTGGTATCTGAACAGCGTGAGTCAGACAACCCAGACATTCAACAACCTTTGCAGCGGAGAGTATATACTGCGCGCAACAGACGATAAAGGCTGCGAAATCACCGAAACCATAACCATCCAGCCTTCAAGTCCACTCACAGTCGATGCTTCAGGCAGTCCCGAAAGAGGTTACGCTCCACTCCAGGTGCAGCTCTCAGGCCAGGTCACCGGTACAGATCTGTACGAATGGATTTACCGCGGAGAAACCATCGGCGAAAGCCAAAACCTTACCTACCTCGTGGAGCATGCGGGTGACGAATTCATCATCCTGCGCGCTAACAGCGGTAAGCCAAACTTCTGTACAGAACAGGATACCGTTTTCTTTAAGGTCGACTTTGCAGTTAACATCTTTATCCCCAACGCTTTCACCCCTAACAACGACGGTTTCAACGACACATTCGGCCCCGTGACCACCGGACTGCGTACCCTCGAAATGAAAATTATCGATCGCAACGGGCGACTGGTGCATACCATCCAAAAACCTGACGGCCGCTGGGATGGCAAACTGCCTTCGGGCAGCGAAGCACCGCAGGGCATGTACTACTATACTATGACTTCGCAGGGCTACGACGACCTGCCATACGACCGCCAGGGGAGCGTGACCCTCCTGCGCGATATCATCGACATGACGCCCAATCCGGTCAAAAGCATTGCCGTGCTCGACCTTTCGGGATTTAGTTCTCCGGGTTTGAAAGCCATCACCATACTCAGCGCTTCCGGAAACGTAGTCCGCTCATGGCAAACTTCCGAAACTGTGGTCGAAATGGACCTCTCAGCCCTTACCCCGGGCTTATGGCTGTTGCAGGTAGTATCCGCCGACCGCTTCGAAACAATAAAATTTATTAAAGAATAACCTGTGCAAATACCAACAATCATGAATAAAAAATTCATATACACCTGCCTGCTGCTCATCCTTGCCATTGGCGTAAACAGGCATGCGCATGCGCAATCGCGCTCCACCGAAGCGGCCGATAAAGCCTTTAACAATAATCAGTACACCACAGCAATCGGGCTTTACGATAAAGCGCTTTCGCGGATTAGCAGCAATACAGAATCTGCAAACTACATCATGCTGCGCATCGCCGAAAGTTACCGGCGCACCAACAATCCCGCAAAGGCCGAAACCTGGTACCGCAAACTGGTCCAGAACAAATATGCCGATAAAGATCCGGAAGTCTACCAGCATCTGGCCACTGCGCTCTGCACCCAGGGCAAGTATACCGAAGCGCTGCCCATGTTCCAGGCCTGTCTTGACAAAATGCCGAATAACTCGCTGGCTTCCGCCGGAAAGGCTACCTGCGAAATGAGCCTGCGCGATACCACCACACAGTCGCGCTGGAAAGTCACACCGCTCGAAAAACTCAACTCAACCGACGATGACTTTGCTCCCGCTTTCGCGGATAATAAATACCAGAGCATTTTCTTCACCTCCAGCCGCAAAGGCAGCACCGGCAAAGAAAAAGACAACTGGACTAACAGTTCCTTCTCCGACCTTTATACGGCTACTAAAGACAAAAACGGCAACTGGGGTTTCCCTGAATCTGCCGATACCCGCGAACTGGTCAATACCGAAGCTAACGAAGGCACCGCCATCTTTACTAACAAATACCGCCGGCTCTTCTTCACAAGGTGCGAGAAAACAGGCAGGGAAACTGAATTCTGCTCCATCTGGGAATCTATGCGTTCAGGCAACAGCTGGTCAAAGCCCACACAGGTATTCGCTGATACCCTCGGCAACTCAGGCCACCCAACACTTACTTCCGACGGACTAACAATGATATACGCTTCTAATCGCCCCGATGGCTCCGGTGGCCGCGATCTCTGGAAAGTAACCCGCCCCTCCGACCGCAAACCCTTTGGCGTCCCAGTAAACATGGGTGCACTGGTCAATACTCCCGGCGATGAAATGTTCCCCACCCTCCAAAACGATACCATCCTTTGGTTTGCCTCCAACGGTCGCGCCGGATATGGTGGCCTCGACATGTATAAAGTTATTCTTGGCCAAAACAGCATCAGCCCCGTGTACCATCTGCCCCGCCCCGTCAACAGCAATGCCGACGACTTTTCCATGTGCTTCGAGGGCAAACACCAGAAAGGCATCTTCACCTCCCGTCGCGATGGTGGCAAAGGAGGCGATGACCTCTATATGTTCGAAGTCATTGCGCCGCAAATCCTGCTCGCCGGTACCGTTAAAGACCTCTCTACCGGCCAGCCCGTCGAAACTGCCCGCCTTTTTGTCCGCGACAGCGAAGGCGACAGCATCAGCGTCCCGGTAACGGCAAAAGGTACTTTCGAACTCAAAAACGGCGAACTCACCGAACGTAACAGCTACACCCTGATCGCCAACAGCGACAATTATTTTGCCCGTACCCTCGATCTGCACATCCCACTTCTTCGTAAAGATTCTACCGCTTACGCGGAATTGCTGCTCGAGCCCATCCCCGAAAAACCCATCGTTCTGCCCGATATCTACTACGACCTCGACAAATGGGACCTGCTGCCCCAATACCAGGACACCCTCATGGTGCTGGTTAAAATCCTGAACGACAATCCGAAAATAGTCATCGAACTTGCATCCCACACCGACTCCCGTGCTAATGACGAGTACAACGATGAGCTTTCGCAGAAGCGTGCTGAATCTGTAGTAGCCTTCCTCATCGAAAAAGGCATTCATAAAGACCGTCTCGTTGCCCGCGGATACGGAGAAAAGGTACCACGTCAACTCTCACGAACCATCCGCAAAGACGGCTTCGTATTCCCCGAAGGCACCCGCCTCACCGAAAAGTTCATAGCGGCCATCAAAGATCCGCGACAGCGTGAAGCAGCCCATCAGCTAAACCGCCGCACCGAATTCAGTGTTCTTCGCAAAGACTTCGTCCTCACTTCACAACCCACAGGTTCCACCACCACATTTTAAATCTTTTGAAAATGAAGACAACTAAAACCAATATATCTGACAGCATTAGCCGCATCGGTCATCACAGCTCTATCAGCCACCTAAACCGCATCGGTCTCATCTCCCTCTTTCTGATCATTGTCTCAGCCGTTCCGGCATGGAGCCAGATCCAGCTAACCCAGTACTTTCAGGAACACAGCTACTACAACCCGGCAACCACAGGCGGCCAGAGTGCCATCTGCGCAAGCATCAATGCCCGCCAGCAATGGATCGGCCTGACCGACGTAAATGACAACAACATCTCGCCCACTTCGCTCATCGCCAACGTGCAGGCGCCCATCTTCAACATCCATAGCGGTGTCGGGCTCAACATCATCTACGACAACCTCTCGCTCGAAAGCACAAAGGGGGTTAAGTTTAATTACGCGTACCATATGCCTTTCGGCGACGGCGGAAGCACCCTGAGTGCAGGTATCGGCGTAAGCCTGCTGTCCCGCGAAGTCAGGTACGACCAGTTCACCCTGGAACAACCTGGTGATCCGTTGCTCAAAATTGCCACCCCAGAATCGGGAAGCCTGTTTGATGCCGATCTTGGTTTGTGGTACAACAATCCCCGACGGCTGTATGCAGGCGTATCAGTCACCAGTCTTATGGGTGCAACTGGCGAAATAGGCAACACGGAGTACGGCCTTACCCCCAACATCAACCTGACTGCAGGATATTACATTAAAGCAATCGAAAAAAGATGGGAAAAACTCTACATAATCCCATCATTGTTGATTAAATCCAATCTTAAAAACATGCAGATTGACTTTACCGCCCGGGCCGAATACAACGATCTGATGGGCGGCCTCAGCTACCGCCACCAGGATGCCCTGGCAGTGATTGCAGGATACAATTTTAGCGGTTTGCGCCTCGGCCTCTCTTACGACCTGACCACAGGTCCCCTCTCCCGTCCATCGTCCGGCAGCGCCGAAATCTTCGCTTCCTGGTGCCTGCCGGTTGCACCCAAAGTAAAACTAAGCAACGGCTTCAATACACGATACTTATAGACAGGCAAAACAAACAGTTAGACAGGCCAACAAACAGCTAGACAGGCAAACAAACAGTTAGGCAGGCCAACAAACAGCCCCACAACAATCCCTCAGCACCCAATTGGTTGACTCCGGATTAATAGGGGACGTAGATTATTTCCAAACCTTGAAAGGTCTTTTTGTCAAACTCGAATTCTGGTAGCGCTCATCGTACGTTACCTCCTTGCCGAGCCAGACAGGTTTTTCAAAGGCTGCATCTTCACTTTCCAGTTCCAGTTCGGCAACAACCAGCCCTTCGTTGTCGCCATAAAACACATCCACCTCAAAAGTGTGGCCTTCATGATCCACCAGATAACGCACCTTATCAATTACTCCCGACTCACACAAAGCCATCAGCTGCTCAGCCTCGTCCAATGAAATTTCTTTTTCCCACTCAAACCGCCCAAACTCACCTTCCCGCGCTTTCCCTTTAATAGTAATAAAGCCCTGATCATCCCAAATCCGCACCCTCACAATCCGTTCAGGCACCGACGACAAATATCCCTGCTTAATCCTCACAGCTTTTCTCGTCAACTCCTCCACCTGATTTATAAAATCATCAACCACCAGAAACTTTCGTTCAATCTCTGTCCCCATAGTATATTTGGTTTAATTATTTCAAATATTATAAGCCCAACCTATTCACATCTGTCTCAACTGTCTCAACTGTCCCACTAGTCTCACTAGTCCCACAATCTCAATAGTCCCACAACCCCACTAGCTCCACAATCCCACCAGTCCCAATAGTCCCACCAGTCCCACAATCCCACCTTTCCCACTTGTCCCACTAGTCCTACCAGTCCCACAATCCCACCAATCCCACCAGTCCCACTAGCCCCACAAACTTACCTGTCTCCCATTCCTTTTTTATATGCATTTCTTGCAGATGCCAGCTTCTCCCGAAATCCTCCCTCATGCACAAACTGCACCTCCATTTTCGTAATAAGCCGCTTAAGTAAAAAAGTCGTCAATTGTATAATTGTTATCATCGCATTGGCGCAAACTTGCGGATCTTTGCTTTCAATAAATACCTTCAGGTCCTCATATCGCAAATCCTTATTGTTGCACACCTCCCTAATTTTCTTAATAAGCACATCATCCTTGTCAAGAACTTTCATCCCGTTCGTCCTTAAATAATCCTCATAATCAAGCAACAACTCTTCCAGACTAGCTTTTGCAACATTCGTGAGCTTTATCTCAGTTTCCCTGGATGTTGCCGATGCCATACTACCCTCCGCAATATTCTGCTTGCCGCTCCTGGCCGCTTGAACCATCTGATCGATCGTCCTGTCAAAAGTTCTAAGATATCTTTTAGTAAAAAATACCGTACCGTCATAAATAATCTCAGCCTTCTGATAACTGTACAACTTTCGGTAACCTCCATGAATAGGCAAAAAACCATCACCATTATCGCTTTTCATAGTATCGGGAAGTTTAAAACAACGTATTTTCAACAAATTTAAATTATTCCTTTATATTATTGCAACCTCCCCCTAAAAAATAATCAAATATTTATTAAAGATAAAGCCACTCCCACCTGTCCCACTACTCCCACCTGTCCCACCAACCCCACACGTCCCACCACTCCCACTACTCCCACTACTCCCACTAGTCCCACTACTCCCACACGTCCCACTACTCCCACACGTCCCACCACTCCCACCACTTCCACTTGTAATTAGCAAATTTAATTTCACCAGTTTTTCGCAAAAGTAAATCATCAGTTCT
>CAZXQT010000013.1:0-86574 GCA_964643225.1 uncultured Lentimicrobium sp.
CCTGTGACCCCCTGCTTGTAAGGCAGGTGCTCTGAACCAGCTGAGCTATGCTCCCGTTGTTAACCGGTGTCTCTTGTAAGACGCTGCAAATTTACAACCTTATTTCACTTGTCCAAACATTTTGTGAGTGTTTTGTGATTTTTTTTTGCAGAAATTGTATTACCGGTTAAAACCCAAGCGTCCAGGAATTATCATTTGTTGATAATCAGTGATTTAAAGACAGGGCGTTCTTTATTTTGATTTGTATATATTTTTAGAATGTAGTACCCTGCAGGTATGTCATCTATTTTTAACCTGGGAGATCTAATCTTCTGATAGCTTCTCATTAACAAGCCATTAGAGTTGAACATATCTATCCTTTCAATTTTTACACCATTTTCTTCTTTGAGAGTAACTTCTGATTGTGCAGGATTTGGAAACAATCTAATGTTTCGGTCCAGGTTATCAGAAAGATCGTTCACATGAGTAATTAATCCTATAGTTATTGTGATATCGGTGCTGTCAACTACAGCAAATCCCTGAACGGTATCATACCCCGAAGCAATAACCGTATATGGATATGTCCCTGCAGGCATAGAGATTGCTGCAAATCCATCCATATTAGTTATTAGTGTGTCGGCCGAAATAAAAATCTGAGCTCCTTCGAATGGCTCATCGTTTGCCAGAACATAAAATGAAACATTCCACTGCTCACTGCAATTAGCAGGCATATATGTTACCAAGCCAAGAGCAGGATTGTCGGGATGATGGAAAATAACAGAGTCGATGCTTACCGAATCCTGTGAAACAACACTCCAGCAATTTCCCATTGCGAGCTGATTGACCGGGCCATTATTGTATAGATCGTACCATCCGTCAATATTACCATTTTCAGTAAAAAGGTTGAGTCCCGGGTTATAATTTGTCTGTGTTGTGTCTCCCATATTGGCAACAGGATATCCTATTATTGTTATTCCCCATAAGTTTTCATTGATAGTATTACCGGTTATTACTGCCTCCAGTGTTGATGACTCGTTACTTGCAGTCAGATTGATGCCACTTCCACCCAGATCAGGATCATTCTGAATGTTATTTCCTGAGATGGTATTGTATCTAATCCAGCCATAAATAGGACTTCCGGTAAGAGTGATACCATATCTGTTATCATTAACAATATTTGAGTCGATTACTACATTGCCACCTACACCTGTCAGAGATGAAAAAGCAATTCCACCAGAGTTTGTGAAACCGTTCCCTAAAACAGTGTTTCCTATAATAAATGTTGTATCGGCTAATCCGGTCGGACCAAGATTTATCTGAGGTCTGTTGCTGTTTTCGGTAACATTTCCGAAAAAGAAATTGTTTTTAATAACCACAGGTGTCTGAGTGTTGGCACCTGAAGAAATTCCTGATCTCTGGTTACTGATAAAGCTATTTCCTACGATAGTTCCAGAGCCTGTAATGTCAATTGCACCCCCTGATGCAAAAGACCCATTGGTGCCAGACTTATAATAATTATACCGCAACACACTGTTCTCCATGTGGAACGAGCCACCTCCAAGAACCCTTATGCCGCCTCCATACTCAAAAACTGCATTGCTTATATTTGTTGTGTGTAATTCATTAAGTCGTATTCCCCTCCAGATCTCTGTTTCTGATGTATCTGCAGAAGTGAAAATGATCTGTCCATCGGGTGGTGCAATATTCAGGTATCCTGAAGACTCAATGTATGAAAGATCGTGCATCAGAATGGTATCATTTCCCATAAGGGATAATGAGTCACCGGTGCTAATAATTATCGGAGAAACAAACGCATAGCCATTGTCATTCTGTACAACAGCACCTGCTGATTGAGAAACGAGTGAATCGAGGTTCCAGTGAACACCTGTGCCCGGAGTAGTATACTGGGCACTCGCAAATAAAGTAAGCATAAGGCTGCATAAGAAGAGCGTTGTTATTCGTTTCATAAAGTAAAAGATTTAGTAAAGTGTTGTAAATTAGTTACATAGGTATAACTACCGAACAGCCAATATGTTGAGTATACATTGCTGGGCAATTAGTGGATAACGTTTCTATTTTTAATAATTTTGCAGAACTAACCCACAATGGCCAGCCCTTGTTAAGAAAATCCAGTTTATTTATTCTCTTCTGTTTTGTTCTGCTGTTTTCCTCATGCAGTGTATCGCATAAGCTGGAACAGCGTGGGGGGTACCTGCTTGTTAAGAATACTGTTAAAACCGATAATCCTCATATAAGCCAATCAGATCTGCTAAATTTTGCACAACCTAAGCCCAACAAGAAATTTCTTGGAGTATTTCGCACACGAGTCTGGTTTTATGATGCCTTCAGTAAAAAGAAGCCGAATGGATTTAACAGGTGGGTAATCAGGAATTTTGGAGAAATGCCGGTATTGGTTGATACCGTATTAGTGCATAATTCGCTCATACCAATGCGGCAGTACCTGCACAATAAAGGATTTTTTATTTCGGATGTAGTTGCTGATGTAAAAACAAGAGGAGCAAAAGCGACGGTTTCATATAAAACTGTTACAGCAAACCAGTACAGATTCGGGAACATACAATACAGTATTGGGGATGATACAATAAGGAAGATCATTGACAAGGATATTGCCAATACCTTAATAAAGCAAGGTGAACCTTACGATGCATACAATATGTCTTCAGAACGCGACAGACTAACCCAGTTGCTTCGTAATTCAGGGTACTACATGTTTACCAGCGATTATATTTTTTACGAAGTAGACACTATAGGTAAAGCGGGTAATGCCGATGTAACACTTATTATCAGGAATGCACAATCGAAAGAAAGTGCCCGTGAAGTTCCGCATAAGCGGTACAGATTCAAAACTATATACGTTCATTCGGATTTTCCAAAAACAACAGATGCTGACAGGGAAACAGACACACTGATATTTTATAATTTTCGTGATGAGGAACTAACCAATACTACTAAGGTCGCACCGCAGTTCTATCAGATTTACCGGGGAGAACCTAAGATAAGACCCGATGCACTTGCCCGGGCTATATTCATCAAACCGGGTGATTATTTTAGCCAGAAAAACATTAATTTAACATACAACCGTATACAGAATCTCGGTTTGAGCAATTACGTTTCAGTAAATGTAGTGCGGTTGGATAACACAAAAGAAGAAGATCGTCCTGCCTGCGACAGCCTGGTAACCGACAGTAGTGCGTTCGGGTTACTGGATGTTGAAATACGAATGGTACGGGCACCCGTAAACGGATATACCATTGATTCGGAAGGAACCAATGCAGGTGGATTAATGGGACTAGGAGCAGGTATTACCTTCAGAAACAAGAATATTTTCTCTGGCGCTGAAACGCTCAGAATAAATACATTCGGAGCGTTTGAAGTAAAGCCTGATCTGGGAATTCAAAACGAAAAAACGCTGCTGGCAATTTTCAATTCACTGGAAGCCGGTATTGAAGCAGGCATTGACTTTCCAACATTGCTTAGTCCGGTCAAAATAACTAATCTGTACCAGAATGCCCGGCCCCGCACCACATTGGGTATTGGTTTTAACTACGAACTTAGAGGAGAGTATGAGCGCTACCTTTCTAAAATTGCACTTACATATGAATGGAATGCCAGTCAGGTCTCAAAACATATATTTTCGCCAGTTGACCTGAGCAGTATCAGTATAGTAAGAGATACCGCCTTTACGACAAGGCTGTTAAATTTAAATGATCCGCGTTTCTTCAACCAGTACACGAATCATCTCATCATGGCCATGAGGTATTCTTATATATTCAACAATCAAAATACTACAGGCAGAAAGAACTTTTTCTATTTCCGTATAAATATTGAGCCGGCAGGGAACCTGTTTAATTTGTTTAGTACCATTGTTGATGGACCTAAAGATGAAACAGGCAAATACACGCTGTTTGGTTTGCGGTTTGCCCAATATTTCCGTACTGACTGGGATCTGAGGTTTTACAAACCTATAACAGCCAGACAAAGGATGGTTTACCGAACAGCATTTGGCATTGGTGTGCCATATGGTAATTCCATTTCGTTGCCTTTCGAAAAGGGATTCTTTGCCGGAGGGGCTAATGGAATGCGAGGCTGGCCTGTTCGGTCGCTGGGCCCCGGAGAATATATTTCACAGAGCAAAGATGTACTTGAAAACGTTGGAGATCTTTGGTTTGAAGCCAATGCTGAATACCGGTTTCCCCTGTATAGTTTCCTGAATGGGGCCATGTTTGTCGATGTAGGCAATGTTTGGCTGTTAGACGAAAATACCGACTTCCCAGGTGGTCGTTTTAGCTGGAAACGCTCCATCAAGTCTTTGGCTGCCAATATAGGAGCCGGCTTCCGGTTTGATTTCAGCATATTTGTTTTCCGCATTGATGGAGGAATCAGATTATATGATCCCGGCAGATTAGCAGATGACAGGTATTTTAAATTCGGTTCGTTTCAGATGCGCGACATAAACTGGAATTTTGGAATAGGTTACCCGTTTTAATAAACAATTAATTGCACTTTTACTGATGATTGAATTAGATAACCATATCCTGGCAGAAAGCATACAGAAAGAACTTGGGCATGAGCCAACAGGCGGCCAAAGCAAGGTGATCAGTATGCTTTCTGAGTTTATAACTGAGCCGTTACAAAAACAAAAGCGATCTGCTTTTCTGTTAAAAGGTTATGCAGGTACCGGAAAAACAACGCTGGTTAGTTCATTGGTAAGGGTGTTACCGCTGTTCGGATTGCAGTCAGTTTTGCTTGCACCCACCGGCAGGGCAGCTAAAGTTTTATCAGGCTATGCCCAAAAACAGGCGTATACTATTCATCGAAAAATTTATAAGGCAGTTACCGGTGAAGATGGACGCCAGCATATGATACCCAGTGCAAATCCGCATAAACATGCCATTTTTATTGTTGATGAAGCTTCTATGATTCAGGGTGCAGAAGCTTCCGCTGATGCAGGAATATATTCACACCGTGATCTGCTCGACGATCTTGTTTACTACATATACAATTCTGAAGGATGCAAGTTGCTGCTCATTGGTGACAATGCTCAGCTTCCACCGGTAGGTGTGAATGAAAGCCCTGCACTGGATGTGGATATACTTACGAGAAATTACCTTCTTGATGTGCACAGCTTTGAGCTTGATGAAGTTGTACGTCAATCTATGGACAGCGGAATTTTATACAATGCAACCCTGTTGCGTAATCAGGCTAAACGTGAAACTCCTGAAATGCCCTTCTTTAAGCTTCAGGGGCTTAGGGATATAAGATCTATTGACGGTACAGAATTTGAAGATGCGCTTAACTCCTGTTATTCGCGCTTTGGCATGGAAAACACCGTAATCATCACCCGATCGAATAAGCGGGCAAACCTCTTTAACAATGAAGTAAGGCAACGAATTTTAAACCGTGAAACAGAACTATCGGCCGGTGATATAATGATGGTCACAAAAAATAACTACTTCTGGTTACCTATTGCATCCAAAGCGGGATTTGTCGCGAACGGTGATATGATAGAGGTTCGCCGTATCAATAAAAAACGCGAGATGTACGGATACCACTTTGCCGATGTGGTTGTACAATTGATTGATTACCCTGAAATGGATGTTGTAGAAGTCCGCATGTTGCTGGAGTCGGTCACCATTGATAAGCCTTCCATGCCCCAGGAAGACATCAGGAAACTATACGATGAAATCCTTCTCGATTATTCTGAATTGCCCTCAAAATCGGCACGTAATGAAAAAGTGCGTAACGATGCATACTACAATGCCATACAAGTGAAGTTTGCCTATGCACTGACTTGTCATAAAACACAAGGCGGTCAGTGGGATGCTGTTTTTATTGATCTGGGCTATCTTACTCCTGAGATGATTGACCATTCGTTTGTTAGATGGTTGTATACAGCAGTAACCAGGGCAACCACCGAAGTATATCTGGTTAACTTCATGCCTCAGCTAATTGCCGGTTTTTAATAACTTTGCACGCCAGTAACTTAAGTTATAAATTGCCTATTTAAAAAAGAATAACCAACCATACCGCTATGAACTATTCAATCGAAAAGCTAAACGAACTGTTTACTGACTTCGGTCGTTTAAAAGCACTAATCGTTGGTGATGTAATGGTTGATGCCTATTTATGGGGGAAAGTCGACAGGATATCCCCTGAGGCTCCGGTTCCGGTTGTTCTGGTTAATAAAAAGTCGAACATGCTTGGCGGAGCAGCTAATGTTGCTCTCAACATAAGAACACTGGGAGCCACTCCAATACTTTGCTCTGTTGTCGGAAACGACAGTATGGGTAAAGAGTTTATCAGGTTGCTTGAAAAAGATAACATCAGTGCAGCAGGCATAATAGAAAGCGAATCAAGAATAACTACAACGAAATTCCGGATCATTGGTAATAAATTTCAGCTTCTTCGGGTAGATGAAGAAGTTGATACCGATCTCAGTATGTCGGAAGAGGAAATGTTGCTACTCCGTATCCGAACCCTTATGGAGCAAAATGCAGTGGATGTTGTCATTCTCCAGGATTATAACAAAGGAATATTAACTCCAACCATTATTGAGCAGGTAATCCATATTTCGAAGAAGCAAGGCATACCGGTTGTTGTTGATCCGAAAAAAAAGAACTTTAATTGTTACCGGGATATTGATTTGTTTAAGCCAAATCTTAAAGAGTTAAAAGAAGGTCTCCAGCTTGAACCGGATATTAGCAGTATTGAGTCTATAAGTTCAGCCTGCGCTCAATGGCAGGATCAGCAGAACATTACGGCAATTATGGTTACCCTGTCGGAAAGCGGAATTTTTATACGCGAAAAGATTGACGGTACTGCCGAATACTGGCATTTGCCGGCACATGTGCGCACCATTTCTGATGTTTCAGGGGCCGGTGATACTGTGATTAGTGTAGCTTCACTATGCAGGGCACTCCGGGCTGATGCACATTTAACAACTGCACTGGCCAACATAGCTGGGGGGCTGGTGTGTGAGTACGTCGGTGTTGTTCCGGTAAAAAGTGATCAATTGCTTGCTGAGGCAATAAAGTTATTAAAATAAAAACGAGCATTTTGCGTTTATGACCATAAAATTCAGATTCGTGCGGTTCAAGTATACAGCTATAATAATTACCGGTTTATTACTATTCAATTCAGTTTTTCAGGCTAATGCGCAGCATCGTAAGGTACGTAACCTGCCCGGTTATGATGAAGCACCTTACCATTTTGGTTTCATACTGGGAATGAATCAAATGCTGTTCAGTATAAAAACCCAACCGGGTTTTCAGGAACGGGTTTACACTGATCCATTGTCAACCCCTGATTTAAATCCGGCAAGTTCCTATCAACTGATGAGTGTTGAACACACACCTGCTTACGGATTTACCATTGGAATAGTTTCGAACCTCAGAATAGCTGAGTACTGGGACTTGCGTTTTGTGCCCTCCCTATCGTTTGGTGAAAGAGATATCAATTACATTATCAAACTTAACCAATCATCGGGAACCGGAACCTATGATGCTGTGCAGAAAAAGTTGCAGTCAACCTTTATTGAGTTTCCGCTAAACCTAAAGTTTAAGGGTGCCAGACATAACAATATACGGCCATACTGGCTTGGTGGTATCCGTTATTCGCTCGACCTTGCAAGCGATTCAAAGAAAAACGATGAAACATTGTTTGTATCTCTTGAGAAACAAGACATTTACCCTGAAGTGGGTGCTGGTTTTGATTTCTATACCACCTATTTCAAGTTTGGTGTTGAAGTGAAGATGTCGTACGGACTTCGTGATATACTTCGCAGAAATGATATAATATACACTCAGGGCATAGAAAAATTCAACTCCAAATTATTTCTTCTTTCGTTTACATTCGAATAGTCAGATAATCCCTGCATGAGGAAAGAAGTAGAGATCAGATTAAATCCTTCCGAAGCTTATGATCCTGATAGATGGAAACACGTCATCGCATCGGTACTGAGCATTCCGAAAGGACGAATTTACCACATACGACCAATTAAACGCTCTATTGATGCAAGGGGGAAAGTGGTATTCAGGTTAAAAGCAGAAGTATTTATCGGGGAGCATCCATCGCAGGATGATCGTATTGTAATGCGCAGTCTGCCCTATGTTGGTGACAAGGCGCCGGTAATAATTGTAGGGGCAGGGCCGGCTGGTTTGTTTGCAGCACTTACCCTTATTAAGAAGGGATTCAGACCCATCATCCTCGAAAGAGGAAAAGACGTAAAAGCCCGCAAATTTGATATATCTAACCTCAACAGAGGCATTAGTCTTAACGACGATTCAAACTATTGTTTCGGGGAAGGGGGAGCAGGTACCTATTCAGATGGCAAATTATACACCAGGTCGACTAAGAGAGGTGACGTTAATGCGATATTGAGGACATTTGTGGAACATGGGGCCAGTGCTGAAATACTTTACGATTCGCATCCCCACATTGGTACCGACAAACTGCCCAATATCATTGCAAGCATCAGGAGGTCTATACTCGAAGCAGGAGGTGAAGTGCATTTTAATAAAAGGGTTACAGGCCTTCTGCTAAAAGCGGGTAAAATAAGAGGCGTAGTCACTCATAGTGGACAGGAATTTATTGCTTCACGCGTAATACTGGCAACTGGCCATTCTGCACGCGACATATACGAGATGCTGCAATCGCAGCAGTTGCTGCTCGAGAACAAACCTTTCGCATTAGGTGTGAGGGTTGAGCATCCGCAACAGCTTATTGATTCCATGCAATACCACATGCCCGATCGCGGGCCCTATTTACCTGCTGCCACCTATAATCTGGTTACACAGGTAGAAGGTCGCGGGGTTTTTAGCTTTTGTATGTGCCCGGGCGGTACTATTGTGCCTGCATTGACAGGATATGGCGAGTCGGTTGTAAATGGAATGTCGAATTCACGACGTAACTCGCCCTATGCAAATTCAGGCATTGCTGTGGCAATTGAGCCAGATGACTGGAAAGAATTTAACAGCCATGGTTTTTTTGCAGCGCTTGCTTTTCAGAGAGCTGTAGAGCGTACTGCATGGGATGCAGCAAAGAATCCTTACGGTAATATGAACAGTGAAGGGCCAACCACTACATATAGTGTTCCGGCACAAAGGCTTATGGATTTCGTAGAAAAGAAACACTCAGCCAGCCTTCCTTCCTGTTCCTACAATCCGGGTTTAGTAAGCATAGACCTGAATTCATTACTGCCTCCATTTCTGGCTGACCGGCTCAGGATCGCATTTCAGCATTTCAATCACAAGATGCCTGGATATTTAACCAACGAAGCAGTAATAACTGCTGTAGAGTCACGAACTTCATCCCCAGTAAGAATACCCAGAGATCCTGTAACCCTTATGCACCCTCATGTATCTGGTTTGTACCCTTGCGGTGAAGGAGCCGGCTATGCAGGCGGTATTGTTTCCAGCGCAATTGATGGCGTCACAATAGCCGATGCTATCAACTGAACAACTCAAATTTTTATAACCTGTTAATGCTGGAATAGTACGTATGCTTCAGACGTATTTTCTTACCTTTGGATTTAAAATCTGACCTTTATGGAAACTGTGCTGTTTGATACTATCAGAAGTAAATCGCTGTTAAAGAGAGATATTTATCAGCAATCACTGCAAACTTTTAAACTCTTTGCTAAAGAGCTGAGGGTTTTGAATGATACCTACCAGGTGCAATACGCTAAAGAAGATAATATTGAGTTCAGACTAAATGAAAGCGATGAAGGCAGACTGGAGCTAACCTTCGGCAGTGATGTGCTCTTATTCATGCTGCACTCCAACATTTTCCAGTTTCCAAGGATGCACGAAGTAATGAAGATGCAGTACATAACCGAAGACACTACACGCAGTTATTGCGGCATGATCACAATCTATAACTTCCTGTCTGACTCGTTCAAATACAGGCGTTATAACGACATCGGATACATGATTGGGAGAGTCTTCATTAACAAAGATCAGCACTTCTTTATTGAAGGTAAAAAGGAACTTGGGCGCCTGTATTTTAATTTCGCAACATCTGAGATTACTCAGGCAGCAGTAAAAGAAATTATAATTTCGGCAATGCAGTATACAACCAATTTCGACCTTTTAACACCTCCTTTTGATGAGGTGAAATTAGTCCGATTAGAAGACATTCAGGCAGTGAGTGATGTGAAGCTCGTAACCGGTAAAAGATTAGGATTCAGATTTCAGGGCGATCATATAGAAATTAAGGAACCTGAAAAATAAGTTGCCGGCATATTTAAATTGATTGTGAAGTAGAAGAAACTACAACTTTGTAACACTTCTGCAGGGCTGAAATACTGCACCAATAGCTGTTATACCGCAGTAATAGGAATGATTGAAAAAAAAGAGCAAAAAAAGCTGATTTTTTTGCAGGAAAATTTGGAGGAACAAAAATTAGTTGTACATTTGCAGCCCGAAACGAACAAAAACGGTCCGTTCGTCTAACGGTTAGGACGCCAGGTTTTCATCCTGGTAATAGGGGTTCGATTCCCCTACGGACTACTAGAAAAGAGATTAAATAAAATGGCAAATCACAAATCATCAATTAAGAGAATCAGGGCAAACGAAGCCAGACGCATCAGAAACAGATACTATAGCAAAACCATGCGTAATGCTGTTAGAAAATTCCGTGCAATGGAAAACAAAACTGAAGCAGCTGAGAAGCTTCCGAAACTGGTTTCTATGATAGATAAACTTGCCAAGAAAGCTATCATCCACAAGAATAAAGCAGGCAACTTAAAATCAAAACTCACCCGTCTGGTTAACAAGATGGCATAGGTTTTCACAAAAGAACATATAAAAAGACCCTCAGTTTTTCTGGGGGTTTTTTGTTTTATTTACCTAAATTAGCGCGTCTTTTAAGGTATTTTGTATTTATGGAAACCGGCATAAAGTCGTGGGCTGATGATGATAAACCACGGGAGAAACTAATGACCAAAGGCAAATCCGCTTTAAGCGATGTAGAGTTGATTGCCATCTTGTTACGCTCAGGAACAAAATCACTAACTGCTGTTGATGTAGCGCGGCTTATACTGGGTAAGGCCGGCAATAATCTTGTACAGTTATCAAAGTTAACGGTAAGTGATCTTATGAAGATACCGGGGGTAGGAGAGACCAAGGCCCTTACTATTCAGGCAGCGCTGGAACTGGGCATGCGTAAAAGGGCTCAGGATTTGCCTCCTGCTATGGATGTGCGGAGCAGTAAAGATGCTTTTGATATGATCTATCCGCAGGCAGCCGATTGCCCCTATGAGAAGTTCTGGGTATTATACCTAAACAGAGCAAACAGAAAGATATCCATTCATTGTATAAGTGAAGGCGGACTTGATAGCACCGTGGTTGATCCAAAGCGTATATTTAAGATAGCACTCGAAGAAAATGCTGCCAGTGTGATACTTTGTCATAATCACCCCTCGGGCAGACTGATGCCCAGTGACAGCGATATCAGACTCACCAATAAGATCAAAAGTTCTGGTGAGTTTCTCGACATAAAAGTTCTTGATCACCTCATTGTAGGCGATGAAAAATACTATAGTTTTGCCGACGAGGGTAAATTATGATAAAAATAGTAACCATTATTGGGGCCCGGCCTCAGATCATTAAAGCGGCTGCCATAAGCAGAGCAATACGAAACAAATTCAGCGACAGTATTAAAGAAGTGATAGTGCATACCGGGCAGCACTATGACAGCAACATGTCGCAAGTGTTTTTTGATGAACTGGGCATACCGCATCCTGATATAAACCTTGGTACCGGGAGCGGCAAACACGGAAGACAAACAGCACTGATGATTGAGGGTATAGAGAAAGTACTTCTTGATGAGCAGCCCGATTACCTGGTAGTATATGGAGATACCAATTCTACCTTAGCCGGGGGAATAGCAGCATCTAAAATGCACATTCCGGTTGTACACATTGAAGCAGGCCTGCGATCGTTTAATAAACGCATGCCCGAAGAGATCAACCGCATTATGTGCGATCATGTTTCTACCCTTTTGTTTACTCCTACCAAAACAGGTTATGATAATCTCCTTCGTGAAGGATTTAAAGGAAATGCAGGCAAAGCCGATATCGATAGTCCGGTTATTTATCACTGTGGTGATGTGATGTACGACAATACCCTGCACTTTGGCAAGGTGGCTGAAGCTAGATCTGAAATACTGCAGCATCTCAGGCTTGAAGACAAAGAGTTTATCCTGGCAACAATACATCGGGATAATAACACCGACAACCCCAATCGTCTCAGCAATATTTTTGAAGCGCTGAATGAAATTACAGTCCAAACCGGGATCTCTGTGGTTTTGCCCCTGCATCCAAGAACTGCCGGTTTACTGCAAAAGAACCTTAGTGATGAGCTGTTCACACAGGTAAGTAACAATGCGCTGATGCAGATAACCGAGCCGGTATCTTTTCTTGATATGACTATGCTGGAGAGTAAAGCCCGTCTCATATTAACCGACTCGGGCGGAGTTCAGAAAGAAGCATACTTTTTCAGGAAACCATGCGTAATTGCACGTCCTGAAACAGAATGGGTTGAGATAACCGATGCCGGAGCAGGCATCCTGACAGATGCTGACAGTAGTAGAATTATTAATGCAACCAACTATTTCCTGTCGAATCCCGCCATCGATTACAAACCGGTCTTCGGAGATGGGAAGGCAGCAGAATTTATCTGTGCAAAAATGTTAGAGCACATTAGTTGATGCCGGAAGCATTTCGCTTACTGAAGTACTTAAAGGAGTTGTAGGTCTGCCTATTAACTTAGATAACTGATGGCTGTCATCATAGAGTGCCCCTTTTGATGCTGCTACATCCCAGCCTGCAATGGCCGATGCAACGGCATCTGGCAGTCCAAATCCTTTCAATATCTGTGCATATTCTGTTTCCGGCAGGTTCTTATAAGGAATATTCTTACCGCTCTGGCGGGATACTTCGGCAGCCAGATCATGCAGAGTGTATGCTTCATCTCCTGCCAGTTCGTACGTCTTGCCCTTATGGTCGCCTGACGTTGACACAGCTACAGCAGCTTCGGCATAATCTCTCCTTGTAGCGAGCGACATCTTCCCATCACCTGCACTTCCGATAAATGCACCTGCACCCAATGCATTTGGAACAGAAGCAGTGTAATTTTCAGTATACCATCCATTTCTCAATATTGTATAAGGAATGCCAGAGTCTTTAATTGCCTGTTCCGTTGATCTGTGCTCAGCGGCCAGACTAATAATGGAATTTTCAGCATGCAACAGACTAGTGTAAATAATCCATTTAACGTTATTTGCTTTTGCAGCGTTAAGTATGCTGATGTGCTGACTAATTCGTTTACCTATCTCACTTGCTGAAATGAACAACAAAGTGTCAACACCCTCAAGTGCTTTATTGAGCGTATCAGGTTGTTCATAATCGGCTTTACGCACTTCAACACCAAAACCTGAGGCTTTTTCAGGTGTGCGGGCCAAAGCGATAATATTTTCTGCAGGCATTTTTTCTTTCAGCATGCGGATGACAAGTGTGCCTAAATGTCCGGTTGATCCAGTTACTGCTATTTTCATGATGTATTTTTTTTCGGGCTTATATTTTATGAATGTCTACAAGAAACAACCACTGGCATCTAAAGTTTAAAAAAATAGCCCGGCTGGCACTATTTATACACTACACCAGATCAATGCCTGACTAACTGCCTGATTATACTTTCAATTAATTCGATAAATGCGTATATTTACATCATGTATACCTGTTAATTAAGTACCGATTATTAGCAATCAAGTGCAAAAGCAATGAATAAAGACAGTACACACAAGGTAACCTTGTCCATAAAGAATGAGGCAGGATTAATTTATCCTGCTCAGGCTGCATTAAAAGCTTATGCTGAAGTATTGGGATTTAAGGCGAAGGAGTGCAGCCATCTCGAGTTGCTGCTCGAAGAGATTCTGTCAAATACAATCAAATATAACTTTATGCCCGGACAGGTGGAAGATATTCATCTGGTATTCGAAAAGACCACTCTGGGTATGTCAACCTCCATTCATTCTAAAAGTATACCGCTCGACATTGAGAAAATCCAGTCTTTTGAAAACACCACCGCCGAAGACATCATTAAGTACGATGCATCGGGACTGGGAATGTTTATGATAAACAGACTTGCCGATACTATAAATTACAGTAATAAAGGCAAAGAAGGTCAGTATATTTATTTTGAAAAACACCTTCCGGCAGAAGCCGCTGAGCGGAGCATTGTCTTTGAGCAGGCAGATGCTGAACTAACGGTGCACACTGATTTTGAGTTTTATTCCAGGCGACTAAAGTCCGAAGAAGCATACTTTATTTCACAGCTTGCCTATTATGCTTATCACGTAAGCTACATGTACGAGTATATTTACTACCCTGAGATTGTGCGAAAGCTGAATCAGGATGGCGGAATGATCAGTGTTGTAGCAGTGAACAAAGCAAACGAGGAAATAATCGGCCATGTTGCAGCAATACGTGAAGAATTAAGCCAACTGCCAGAAATGGCGGTTGCTTTCGTGAATCCGAGATACCGGGGCGGAGGTTGTTTACAGAAAATATCTGATTACCTTATCGATATGCTCAGGGAGAAGGAAGATGAAGGGGTGATGGTTCATGCCGTTACAACACATCCGTATAGCCAAAAAGCTGCCTATAAGTTGAATTTCAGAGAAACGGCCCTTCTCATATCAAGGGTTCATCCGTTAGTGATGGTTGAAATTAAGGAGACTGATAAACCCAGGGAGAGCATGCTTTATATGTATCTGCGCCTTGCAGCCTCTGAGCCTAAAACCGTATATGTGCCTCACCACCATGCTGATATGGTGAACAGGATCTTTGAGAATACCGGACAACCTGTAAGCATTATCACAGAGCCGCAGGGAGGTCTGGTGAATGACAATCCACTGACGGAGATAGAAGTTTCTACCGATGCACAGGGGTGTTCCCATATGTTTATAAAACGCTATGGTCTTAATGCTAAGAATTTAATCGAAAAAACCCTTAAGTCACTCTGCGTAAACAATTCAGAGACCATCTACCTGCATTTGCCGCTCGATCGTCAGGAGACATTATTGTATTGTGCTGAATTTGAGTCTCTTCAGTTCTTTTTTGGGGGTGTTTTTCATCAAAAGGATAATCAGGACTACTTATTGCTGCAATACCTTAACAACTATATCTATCCATACGAAACCGTAGTTGTATTCTCTGATTTTGCAAAAGAACTGCTTGATTACATTAAAAAGCACGATAAATCATATAACCTGGTAACAGAGGCGTAACAAAGTTTTAACGGAATACTAAACAAAGCTTGTTAATTATGAAGCACACATCAGCATTTCCCGGTAAATACATTCAGGGCATTAATGCTATAAATGACCTGGAGAGCATTGTATTTAATTTCGGTTCAAAGGCCATAATACTAACTTCGGCTTCAGCCGGAAAATACCTGCCCGCCAGATTTAAAGAACAGCCTTTGGCTGCTTCCGTAACCATAGAAGCTTTCGGCGGGGAGTGCAGCGAAGCAGAGTTAAGTTCTTTTTCAAGACGTATTAAAGATACCGGATCAGATGTAATTGTAGGCATGGGAGGTGGCAAGGTTATTGATACAGCAAAAATTGCAGCCGACAGAGCCGGTTTGCCGGTCATCATAGTGCCCACCATAGCCGCAACCGATGCGCCATGCAGTGGATGTGCTGTAATCTACTCGCCCGAAGGAGTGTTCGAGAAGGTATATTATCAGCGTCTAAATCCGCAGGTAGTATTGGTTGACGATGCTATAATTGCCAAAGCACCGGTGAGGTTTCTGGTATCGGGTATGGGCGATGCACTGGCTACATGGTTTGAAGCCCGTTCCTGCAAAAAGAATTCCTCAAATAACGAATGCGGAGGTCTAAGCACCCTTGCCGGATTGCATATTGCCAAACTTTGTTACGATACCCTCCTGGGGCATGGTGTGCAGGCTATACACGATCACAGGGCAGGCATTGTCGGTGCATCGCTGAGTAACATTATCGAGGCTAATATACTGCTTAGTGGTATTGGTTTTGAAAGTGGCGGTATTGCTTCGGCTCATGCAATCCATAATGGTTTAACAGCACTCCCTGAAACCCATGGTTTCTACCATGGGGAAAAGGTTGCCTTTGGATTACTGGCAGGACTGCAAATGATCGGTTCACCCGAAGAAGAAATAGACGAAGTTTATCGATTCTGTTGTTCTGTCGGATTACCTGTCTCCTTTTCGGATATAGGAATAAAAGAAGTAACACGGGAAAAGCTGATGTTGGTTGCTCAAAAAACAATGGAGCCCGGCTCATCCATTTATCATGAAGGGCAAATAACGGCTGAAATGGTCTTTGACGCACTGATTAAAGCTGATGCATACAATAGGGAAAAAAGGAAAACGAAGGCAGAAGAAACCCATATCCTTTAATTACATTACCGATGAAGGCAAAACAACCAAAGTATACGCTGTACTGTGCTATAAGTGCTGTGCTGCTTTTTACCCAATGCACAAAATCTGAGAATGATAATCAGCCTGAAGTGCCTCAAAGTATTCGATATTATGTAGATAACATAAGGCCTGCGCAACCCATTGAAGGTTTGACCTTTCTTGATGTTGTTTCATATCAGCAGACTACCGAGTATACCTGCGGACCCGCAGCAGTAGTTTCGTTATTAAACCATTACAACCGGCAGGGCAATGAAATGAATATAGCTGCTGAAATGGAAACCAGTTCAACTGTTGGTACCAATCCCGAACAAATGACCGGCTGGCTTAATAATAACGGCTTCAAAGCTTCATGGCATGAAGGTGGTACACTGGAAATGCTCAGGGAAAATTTGTCAAAAAGGACTCCAACACTTGTTGAATGGAGCGACTGGGGCGGCCATTGGGTTTTAGTAATTGGTTATGATGTCAGAGATCCAAAAAACATTATGGATGATGTTATCATTTTTGCCGATCCATATGATTACCATGATGACCATCCTGATGGATTGACCTGGTTCAATGCCCAGCGCTTTTACTATATGTGGTATGATGCTCTGCTGTTTGGTGGTGTGATGAAAAGGATCTACATAAGTGCTGAACCTCTGAAATAGTAACTGTCGCATAATCAGTTTTCCTGCAGAAAGCTGGTTTCCGGAACAAAATGCCCGATTAATTGTTTTTTGTCGACCTCATTTTTTTCGATGAGAAATGATAGTCTATGCGAAACCCACTCCTTTGTGACCCTAAAGAAGGCTTCTGCGGTGTACCCGAAAGCTCAGCTACATCAGAAAATAAAACGGAAAGCGTTGAAGAACAACGGGTTGAAAAGCCTGTGAAAGTGATATATTTTACCGATCCTATCTGCTCTGCCTGCTGGGGCATTGAACCCCAGCTAAGAAGACTGAAACTCGAATATGGTAATATCCTTGATATAGAATACCGTATGGGGGGTCTCTTGCCCGACTGGAGTTATAATGGAGGGGGTATTAGCAAACCTTCCGATGTTGCACATCACTGGGATGAGGTAAGTGCAGTTTACGACATGCCCATTGATGGGGATGTGTGGCTTGAAGATCCCTTGCATTCATCGTATCCTCCTTCTATCGCATTCAAAGCAGCTCAAATGCAGGATAACGAAAAGGCGATCCTGTTTTTGCGTGAAATGCGTGAAATGGTTTTCCTGCAAAAGAAAAATATAGCCAAATGGGAAAAAATAGAAGCAGCTGCGCAAAAAGTCGGATTAGATACTGTTAAACTAAAAGCAGATTATAACGGTAAGGCAAAAGAGCTTTTTGAAGAAGATCTGGATTTGGCGAGGCAATATGGTGTGCGGGGTTTCCCAACACTCTTCTTTGTTAATCCTTCAGGGCAGAAAGAGATTTTGTATGGATCCAGACCCTATGCCTTATTCGAGGTAGCCGTTTTAAAGCTATACGACAAAGCTTCAAAAAGCGAATACAGCAAGAACTGGGAAGACCTTTTTGCTAATCATACATCACTAACCGGCAGAGAATATGCCGAACTTTCAGGCAACACGCGGGCTGAAAGTGAAAAACAGTTAACCCAACTGGTTTCTGAAGGACATTTACAAGTGCTCCATACTAAAAATGGCTCCATTTGGTCGATAAATAGAAAATAATTTTTTCATTTTCTGAATATATCCTTTAGTTCTCGATATTTTTTTGTATATTGCAGTGAAAATGTACAATTTATATCGGGAGATCTCTGAAAATCCATAAAAAGAGTAAGAGGCGGAAATCGAAAAGCCATATGAGTAGATCTTACTAAAACATTCAATCATGAGAACTTTTACTAAAATTTTTCTGGTTACAGTCCTTGGCCTGTTCTGTTTAAATCTTAGTGCTCAGACCATAGGCATCAAGGCAGGTTTAAGCATGTCGAATATCCTGGCAAAGGATGACGATGACACGTACAGTGATGATTATAAAATGAAACCGGGATTTCACGTGGGAGCGACGGTTGATATCCCAATCACTGACATGTTTTCTTTTCAGACCGGTTTGCTTCTGAACTCCAAAGGCCCAATGTTTAAGGATGAGGAAGACGGAGTGAAGTATAAATCAAAGTTGAATCTGACCTACATTGACATTCCGCTGAATGTACTGGCAAACTTTGAGTTAACAGATGGAGTAAAAGCCTTTGGCGCATTAGGTCCATACGTCGGTATCGGTCTTACCGGGAAATCTAAAACGACCGTTGAAATGGAAGGCAACAAAAAGACCGAGAAAGAAAGTATTAAATGGGGATCAGATGAAGAAAAGGACGACTACAAGCGTCTTGATTTGGGTTTAACCATTGGTGCCGGGGTTGAAGTTAGTTCTATAACTGCCGGTATATTTTATGACCTTGGCTTAGCAAATATTTCACCATACAGCTCTAACGGTTATAGACAAAATAACAGAGTATTGAGATTAACATTAGGCTATAAAATTGGAAAATAGGAAATAGCCTATGGCTGAATAGAAGAGTTTTAACAACCAAACATAACAAATTCACAAAAAAAACCGGGGTACTCCCCGGTTTTTTTTATCAGAAGGTTTTTGAAGAATTGTCTTCCATAATCTGATAATGCAACACCAGCAAGTTTACGTTTAAATTTTGTGTTTTATAAATGTCCCGTTATCGAGTTCATCAAAAGCTGCATACAATTCTTCGGTTGTATTCATAACAATCGGCCCGCCCCAGGCAACCGGTTCTTTGATTGGCCTGGCTGCAAGTAATACAAACCGGGCACCTTGTTCACCCGAACGCACGGTTACTGCATCGTTGGTTTTGTTGCTTTTATCCGTTGCTGAGAAAAGAATTGCACACGATTTGTTTTCAAAAGATGTCAGGTTTTCATCAGCAGCCAGTTTTCCGTCAAGCAGATAGATAAAAAGCGTTTCATCGTTCGGTGTTTCTGCATATGTCCAGGTTTTGCCGGGTGCCAGATTTACATCAAGATAGGTTACTTTAACATATTTTCCTTCAAAAACACCGCTTTTACCTTTGTAGTTACCTGAAATAATCCGTACCACAGCATCCTCTTCTTCTACCACAGTTACCTTATCGTGTGTTATGTCACCATAGGCAGGATGCGTCTTTTTATCCTTTGCGGGAAGGTTAACCCAAAGCTGGCATCCCAGCATTCGTTCAGAAGCTTTAGGCATTTCCTGGTGAATGATTCCAGAGCCAGCAGTCATCCATTGGCATTCAAGGTCATTGATGGTGCCGTTATTGCCAAGACTGTCACCATGTTCAACCCGGCCTCTGATTAAGTAAGTGATTGTCTCTATACCTCTGTGCGGATGCCATGGGAATCCCTTGAGATAATCCTGTGGATCAATTGAGTCGAATCCATCAAGCATTAAAAACGGATCAAAGTCGGTGATATTTGCCGATCCTAAAACCCGGCGCAGGCGCACTCCTGCACCATCCATTGCATTTTGCCCCCGTATTATTTGCGAAGCTTTTCTTCTATTCATTTTGTAGATTATTTATATGATATGTTTTGGCAATCACTTAGTAAATGCTGGTATAAAGATACCACAATAAACGGCCCTGCAAAAACAGATGGTAATCGGATGGTAAATCCATACTTGAACCTTATCAACTCTACCTCAACTCTACCTCAACGCTACCTAAAGTGTACCCCCTGGGGTAGAGATGAGGTAGAGATGGGGTAGGTTTGAGGTAGAGTTGATATGGAAATGACCTATAGCAGATCTGAAGAAAACCGGTCGATTGGTTAAATAAACTGCCTTATAGCCAAAAGAATCGTTGAAAAGAACATTCCGAAATAAACATAAGTGCCCAGAATTGACAAGTACCCAAGTATTACAATGATACCGTCTTTTTGCATCATTCCAATGGTTAACAATAAAATGGCAAGTGCCGGCAATGTATTGCTGAATGGCATTAATCCAAACGGAAGCATAAGCAGCAGTGCACTCAGCAAAATGGCAAAACCATTAATTCTGCGGAATAGTCTGTTGCCTGTAAGCTGTTTAAGCCGGTGTGGTTTGCTTATTTTTTCAATATAATTAAACCATTTTAGACCTTTTCTCAATGAGGAGCGAACGTTCTCGGAAGAGAGGGTCTTAGTTCCGATAACTTTTGGTAGCCAGAGACTTCTGTTCAGAAAATGGCTCAGGCCAATAAAAAATATAATAAAACCAAATGCTGTGCTGACTCCCGGAATGGAGACAGGGATCATAAATACCAGTGTCAGTATCGCAGCAAGTAATAAGAGACCATCCCGGCCAAGAATATTGATGAACTCAGATAAAGCAACGTGCCCGTCAGGCATTTTGCTGATTATCTTTTTTACTTTCAGCGACAAAGGTATGTCCATAGGCCTCTTTTGCATAGGTTAAGATCGAATAAAAGAACGTCATCACACCTATAATGTTTTAATGATCAGGGATAGAATACAAAACAAAAAAAACAAGGACCGTGATCATTCTAATCGGTCCTTGTTTTATTGTGTACTGTTAGCAGATCAGTGGTGTGTTACCTGACAAGCGTCTCATATCATAACCTTCCATTAGTTTAAAAACGGATAGTCAGTATACCCCTTTTCTGCACCACCAAACATAGTTGCCCTGTCGGGCTGATTTAGAACCGCGTTTAATTCAAAGCGTTTTGGTAAATCGGGGTTTGCCAGGAAAGCAGATCCAAACGATATTAATTTTGCTACACCTTTTTCTAATTCGGCCTCAGCTGTTTCCTTTATGTATGCAGTATTTGCAATTATGGTGTTGGATGACAACCTGCCAAATAATTCAATTTCATCCTGATTTGGATAGTGAGGCAGCAGCGGAAACATCGGACTTCTCTTTCCAAGTTCTATGAAGGCAAAACTCATTTTATTGAGCTCTTGAATCAGATAGGTGAAAGTCGCTACCGGATCGTTGATAATAATTCCACCATAGGGATTTAATGGTGATATCTTAATGCCTACCCTGTCACCTCCAACTGCATAAATAAGTTCATGCATTATTTCGAGAATGAACCGACTGTTGTTTTCAATGCTTCCCCCATACTCGTCGGTTCTTTTATTTGAGCTTTCAGCCAGGAACTGATTAGGCAGGTATCCGTTTGCTGCATGAAGTTCTACTCCGTCAAATCCGGCTTCTATAGCATTTTTAGCCGCTTGCACGTATTCTTTGATTATTTGTTTTATTTCAGAAATAGTTAACTCACGGGGTGTTTCGTATTCTCTTGGCCCCGAGGAGGTAAAATGTTGCATATCAATGATAGCAACTGGTGAGGGAGCAACAGGTAAATTACCGTTTTTGTCAACGGAATGCCCTACGCGTCCTGTGTGCCAAAGTTGTGCGAAAATAACACCGCCTTTGTCATGAACTGACTTTGTAACTTTTTTCCAGGCTTCAATTTGTTCCTGTGTGAAGAGTCCGGGTGTATTTGGGCTACCTAAAGCCTGTTCTGAAATGTTGATTGCTTCACTGAGAATTAATCCTGCATTTGCACGCTGGGTATAATACTCAACGGTTAAATTCCCGACAACACCGTTTTTGTCTGCCCGACTTCTGGTCATGGCAGCCATAACCATTTTATTTCTAAGCGTTTTACCCCCTAATTGAATTGGTTCCAGGAGTCTCATTTTATTAGTCATGATGATAATTCGATTTTATAAGCAGTTTGATAAATTGCCCTTTACAACATCATCAATCTAATAATGTTTAATGAAATGGTTAAAATATTAAACAAAAATGAAAAGGCAACCAGTTGCACTTACAAGCTGTTGTTGTTTCGCCAACGCTCAAGGTTTGGTATTGTAGTTTCAGCCAGTTGTCGGGCTTTATCTTCCGGCATTCCCATTTTAACGGCTATTTGCACATTTTTCGAAATCTTCTGCTCCAGGGTTATGCCCTCGTCAAGAAATTTGCCTTCCCTGTAACAGAAGCTGCAGTATTTTTGACTTAAGGATTTATCAGCATTAGAACCACCATGCACAGGATCTTTGTCGAGCGGCATCCCACAGCTTTGACACATTGTTTCAGATTTGTTCATAGCCTTGTTTTTAGATAGTTAGTTATTTCCGGAATTTTCCGACCCAGTACTTGTATGCATCGAGTAGAACATCTGCATAGTCATCCACTGCTGCATAACAACTTATATCTACAGGGTATCCGACGCCGTCCTGCAAGGTTGCCATCTCATTCTGAACTTCAGCCAAACGTCTGTAATCGGGGAAAAGTGATTTGACTCCTGTAAGATATTCCGAAAGGGCAGCTGATAATAACGGTGACATTTTTTGACAGTAGCTGATTCGCAGGTTGTAGATTTGTTTTTCAGCTGTGTTAGACCGGGCTATTTCAGCATCCGTGCAGATACCAGAACAAAGTTGTTTTTCCAGAGGGGTTATTTGCTCACGAAGCTTGTCGTATTCTTCTTTATCCTGCTCGTTTACTTCAAGCAGCAATAGCTGAAGGTCCCCGTTTTTATTTGTTATCTGCTCTGAGAGAGCCTGTTGCTCCTGCGCCAGTTCAAATAGCCGGGCACTATTCATTTGCAGTTCATCAAATGATGAATTCTGTGATTCTTCCAGCAACTGATCAGCATGAGCCTGAGCCCACTGTATAAGTTCTTCCTCACTCATAGCTGCAACTTTTTCCATTTCAGCAACGTTAATTCCGGCCTGGGGTAATGCTCCTGACCTGATCTTAGCCTCAATCTCTGCGGCACTTGCAGCGGCATCAGTTTGCATTTTGTCAATAATCGTCTGCAAATCAGTCTTAACAAGGTAAATGCTGTTTAGAAAATCGTCAATTTCGGTTCTATCTGCGTCACATTTGACAGTTGGAACAGATGGTAACCGACTTAACAAGGCTTCTGGCGAAGGCTGTGCATGTAATGAAAGTTGACAAATGAGCAACAATATCAGCAATAGTCCTTTTTGATTTTTTTTAGATTTTGGCTTTGGCTTTTGTTTGGGTTCAGGCAAGTTATCTACGGTTATTCTAACCAGCTTACTAAGCCATTCACTGTCTTGAATCTTATCGGTAATTAAAAAATTAAGCTTAGCGTTATAATAGGGTTGAGCCTCAACGGGATTGCCAATGAAAGAGCGACCTTCATCGGTTGGTTTTATGAAGAGTTTATTGTCGCAGATCATTGCGAAAAGCTTCCCATCGCAATAAATACCATATTCTCCGAACATTTTTTTTGCAGTGATTGTGCCGGCTGTTTGAATACGGGCAGTGACAAAATCTACAAAATTCTGGTCTGATGCCATAACAGTGATTTATTTTAAGACATGCCATCAAAATTACGAAAACCGCGCTGCTTTTTTATGCGAAAAGAAAAACATAATAAAAAAGTGCAAAAAAATCACCAAAAAATGACATTATTTTTAGGGTAAAAGTCGTTTTATTTGTCTGTAATATATAGAAGCAATAGATAACGCAATCCGTTAGTTTATAATAAATAATAATACTTTAACATATATTTTCGCGCACAATCACTAATTGTTCGTGAAAACCATGAGCTGTCCCTGCACCGGAGTGGCCCTTAAAAATGCCCTCTGACACCTTTGCAATAGCGAACTTTCCACCCCACAAGGTTCTCTGATAAACGCCATTTCCGGTGCCCGGATAGCTTTCACTAAGTTATTTACGTCGGTTGATTAACTTTTTACCTGCTAACGGTTTTTGTTTAATAATTTTTCATAATTTTGCAGTCCGTTTTAAAAAATCTATTGAATAAGTAGTAACTAATCCAAAAACCATGTTGAAAAACTATGAGACCGTTTTCATTATGACTCCCGTTTTGTCTGATGAACAGATGAAGGAAGCGGTTAGTAAATTTCAGAAATTGCTGAAAGACAAGGGGGCTGAAATTGTACACGAAGATCATTGGGGCTTGCGTAAGTTGGCCTATCCCATCCAAAAGAAAACTTCGGGTTTTTACCATCTGATTGAATTTAAGTCAGAAGGCAGCCTGATCAACGATTTGGAAGTGGCATTCAAGCGCGATGAGCGCATTATCAGATTCCTTACTGTTGCCCTCGACAAGCATGCAGTTGCATACAACGAGAAAAAGCGCAACAACAAGGCAGCCAGCGTAGCAAACGAGGTTGTTTCGAACGAAAATAATGCTGTTAACTCTTAATTTTTGGTAAAATGGCAAATCAAGCAAACTCAGAAATAAAATACTTAACCCCGATTGCGGTTGACGTTAAGAAGAAAAAATACTGCCGTTTTAAGAAGAGTGGTATTAAATATATTGATTATAAAGATGCAGACTTTTTGATGAAATTTGTAAATGAGCAGGGTAAAATACTTCCCCGCCGCATTACAGGTACATCAACTAAATTTCAGCGTAAAGTCGCTCAGGCGGTAAAGAGGGCCCGTCATATTGCTCTGATGCCTTATGTGGCTGACCTTTTAAAATAAGGAGGAACGATCATGGAAGTAATTCTTAAGAAAGATATCCCGAACCTTGGCTTCGCCACCGACTTAGTAAAAGTTCGTGACGGTTATGCCCGCAATTATCTCATTCCACAGGGTCTGGCTATAATGGCTACAGAGCCTAACAAAAAGATGAATGCAGAAACGCTGAAGCAGAAAGCATTTAAGGAAGAAAAGATCCGCAATGAAGCCGAAGCAATGGCTAAACTGCTCGAAAACATCAGTGTTCGTATTGGTGCCAAGGCAGGTGCAACCGGTAAGATATACGGTGCAGTAAACGCTCTGCAGATTGCCGATGCTCTGAAAGAACAGTTTAATTACGATGTTGATCGCAAGAAAATTCACATTGAAGGCGACAAGATCAAGGAAGTTGGTTCCTATAAGGCTAAGGTTATGTTGCACAAAGGTGTTACCGTTTTGGTTAACTTTGAAGTTGTTGCTGAATAACCGGCAAACCGAGTCATTTATGAAAGATCCCGGTTTTGCCGGGATTTTTTGTTACAATCAGGCGAGATGTTAACCAAAGCTGAAATAAAAGTCATACAATCTCTTAATGAAGCCAGGAACAGATGGCAGCAAATGCTTTTTGTGGTTGATGGTGTTAAGATGGTTGATGAACTTTTGCATTCGGGTCTTGAAATAGTAGAGGTATTTGCTACCAAAGACTGGAAAGGCTTCACAGAGTTACCGGGCCACAACGCAACCGAAGTTGCCGGACATGCAAACACATATGCCGTTCGCGAAGTTGCCGATTGGGAACTTGCCAGACTCAGCAATCTGACTACACCGAATAAGGTGGTGGCGGTTGCTAAAATTCCTCAGCAGCGAAAACCTGCCGACCCACAAAACGGATTAGTGCTTATGCTTGATAAAATTGGCGATCCCGGTAACATGGGTACCATTATTCGCACTGCCGAATGGCTCGGGATACAACACATCCTGGCAAGCAACGATTCTGTTGATTTTTATAATCCAAAAGTGGTGCAGGCAAGCATGGGGTCTGTTTTCAGAATGCAGATGCATTTTACTGACATTTTAGAATATCTGCAGAAGAGCTCTGGATTTCCTGTGTACGGAACGCTGCTTAACGGAACTTCTATTTATGACGCAAAATTAAGTCGTACAGGGGTTATTGTTATTGGAAATGAGTCGAACGGAATTTCCACGCAGGTACAGGAGTATGTTACACATAAAATTACTATCCCTGCAGCACCGGGTTCGCATGCTGAATCTTTAAACGCATCTGTTGCAACAGCCATTATCTGTTATGAATTCAGAAGGCAAAATGCTAATTTTGCATAGCCGGAAGTTAAACCTTTAACCTGTAGGTTTGTTTTTTGGTTTTATTATTGGACCCATGAAGTTCATTTTGATTTATTAATGCTTAAAGAATTATAAAATGATCTGGAAACTGTTGTTAATATCAGTTATACTTATTGGAATAGCCCTTGCCGGAATAGCAATAAAAATGTTCTTCATTAAGGGTGGAGAATTTAAGAAACAATGCAGCAGCGTAGATCCAACTACGGGCAAGCGCCTCGGGTGTTCGTGCGAAACAGGTGGTGCTAAAGGATCGTGCCGTAATGAACCGGCTACTCTTAATTAAAAAAAGCAGCTAAAAGCTGCCTTTATCCGATAATAGCATTTACCACCATTTTAGGCGGGTTATGCAGGTGCCTTTTTACTGCACAGAGGTTGGCAGTATTTATCACTGCATCTTTATACTTTTCAGGGAAACTTGCCGGCAGATGAATGGTGATGGTCAGGTCGCTTATAAGCATAGTCTGCGGGTTATGTACCATTTCCTGGGTTAACCTTATACCATCAGTCGGGATTCCCCGCTGATCACAGAATGATTTAACATAGATACCTGCGCAGGTTCCCAAAGATGCCAGAAATAAATCAAAAGGAGCAGGAGCCGATCCTTCGCCACCAGCTTTTACAGGCTGATCGGTTTCAATTCTGTAACCCTTGTAGTGAGCAACGATTTTCTTGTTGCCTTCGAATGTAATTTCCATATTGTAATGTTTTGAATTTCTAAATAAAACTCACCTTTACTTCTTTTAAAAATTTATCTTCAAGTAAATGGGCAATACGCTTGATCACGGTTCGGCGTATTTCAAGTTCTACAGGCAGACTCGGGTCCTGATGTGCTATGTTTATTCGGGTACCGATGAGGAAATGTATTTCGTCGCTCTCAAGCAGCAGCTTAACGATCCTGTCGGCAGGACCCTTGGTTAATCGTGTGTTGTTGGAATACACCTTGAGTATCTCGGTGACTTTACCGAGCGTTAGAATGCCTTCTGTAACAAGGTCAACACCATCCATCATAGAGATAGGAGGGAGGTCGCTATCATCGAAATCAAAAGTGTCAATAATATTCTTGTTCAATTCTCTTGCAAGTATATCGGCAGTAGTAGCGCCACATACTATTTTTTTACCGTTAAAGCTGTTTACTTTTTCGGCAAGCACTTTATCGTTAACATCTTCAAAGGGAGGACCTGAACAGATCAATAGCCTGCGCGGTTCGCGGAAATAGATAACAGCACAACTGGTGTCGTCTTTTGACAGGTACCCATCGTTAACGTTTGCCATATTCACAACTTTGTGGGCAAGGTCAGGGGCAGCTATATCGGGCTCGCTGTGAATGATCTCAGTAATGTAGCTTATAGCATTGTCGCGTCCCCAGCCAAACGGGTATTTACCACCGCCCAGACCTGACTGAGTAACTCCATCAGAGAAAACAATAATGCGGTCTTCTTTTTCGGGAGTAAATTCGCAACTCATAATTTCTTTACCACTGTTTTTTTCTCCGTGCAGCATTACGCAGTTCCATTCAGGAGTGAGTAAATGCTTGCCACGCATAATAACAGCCTGTGGGTTATCGTATTCCAGAATCCGCACTTTACCATCAAATTCAATGTCGACGATAGTAAAGGTTGAATAACTCATTTTGCGTTCGCTGCACACAGGCAGGGTGTTCATAATGATTTCGGCAATACGGTGTATGTCTTTATGCTCGAGTGTAAAGTTCAGGCCCATGGTTGCTGTTAGAGTAGCCAGCATATTTGCTTTTACACCGTGCCCCATACCGTCGCTTAAAACAGCTATAATTCTGTTTTCTTCATTTATGCGGCGCGAAATAAAAACATCACCACAAATACGTGCTTCGTGGTGAAATTTTTGTTCGGCATTTATTTCTATGTGAAAGCGGTTATCCATGCTTTACTTCTTTACTTCTTTAATTCTTTATGCGATTCTATAATGGAGTTAAGCATGCGTTCTGTTTTGGCGGCACCTTCTCCCAAAAGGAATGCTATTTTTTGAACGAGGTCGAGGTTTTCGTCAATAACTTCTGTTACGCGGTGTATTACTTCTTCTTTACGCACTTCGGGTAAATACATGTCACGCAGCACAGCACCGGCAATTTTTCCTTTCTTAATAGAGAAAACAGAGATATTAAGCAACTTTTCACCTATATGAATGTCGCGGTTAACAAGGTTCTCATTATTAAGCAGCACAGCCGTAAATAGTTTGTAAAGCTGGAATGGTAGCAGCGTTTTGAGGTCGGCACCTATAAGGCCGGGTATTACTTCATTTATCTCAACAGCGTCTTCGCCCAGGGTATTTATAAAGCTTTGGTTCGATTCGATAATTTTAAGATTCTCATCGACAATAACGATTGCACTGGGCAGTTTTTGCAGCATGGAGGAGGTGCGTTCGAGCGCTTCCTGAGCCATCTGCTGCTCCTGACGTGCTTTCTTTTCCGATTCGAGCAGGGCTTCCTGTGTCTTGGCCAGTTTTTCGTTAGTGAGTTTTAAAGTCTTGATAAAATCGTGCTTACTCTTTAAAGAATGAGAGATACACATGTCGGGTTTGGTAAGCCCTTTGGCAACAGATTCGGCAAATTCCCTGCACGAATCGTATCCGCAGCCGGTGCATCCGATCTTATTGTCAACATCAGACTTACCAAGTATTTTAAGTACTTCTTCTACCTTATCGGGTGAAGGTTGTGGTACTCTTTGATCGTCAACGGCGAATTCTGCTTTAAAGTTTGTGAGTGCACTGTGTTTATGACAAGCATGCTGCCATATTTCTGTATCAAAGTCTTTAAGTTTCTTGTTGGCATAATCAGAAACCAGTGTTTTACGCAGGTATTTTTTTCCGCCTTTCGATGTGCCGGGGCCCATCAAACAGCCTTCGCAGTAAAAAAGATTGAAGTGCTTTCGAATAAAGTCAATCGAGGAGTCGAATTCCTTGATAGCTTCCAGAACATTATCCTTGCCTTCGGCGGTAATAATGCTTCCCTTCATAAGGTCTTCGCTGAGTTCGGCTGCCTGCAGAATACCGTTGCTAACGGCATACAGAGATCCTTTATAGCCCAGAGGCGGATCAAAGTCAGAATACTCGATAGTGCTTTCCTTGATGTGAAATTCGTTGAAGAGTTTACGTAATTCCACGAAAGTGAGAACAGAGTCGACCCGTGATTCGCCTTCATAACGCATGGCTTCATTTTTGGCGCCTATGCAGGGGCCAATATACACAACCGCAGTTTCGTTGCCATACAACTGGCGAGCCATTTGAGCGGAAGCTATCATAGGCGATACAATGGGCGACAGGTTGTCGATAAGATCGGGATAATATTTTTCTATGAGGGAAACTATGGGAGGGCAATTGGCTGAAATATAATACCTGCCCATAAAGCTGGTAAACAGCTCTTTATATTTACCCGCAACCATATCAACGCCAAATGACACTTCATTTACATAGTCGAATCCGAGTTCCCTGATCATTTTCACGAACTTACGGTAGTCGGTTATGTCATCAAACTCGCCTGAGATACTGGGTGCTATGATAGCTGCTACCTTACGGCCTGATTGCAGCAACAGCTTTGTTTCTTCGCATGAATCACGGTAGTACAAGGCTTCGGGGGCACACACTTTAAGACAACTGCCGCATCCGATGCATCGGTCATCAACAACGATAGGTGGTTCCTGATCAACTCTGACCTGCAAGGCATTTACAGGACAGGTTCTAACGCATGCATAACATACCTGACAAACGTTACTGTCTATATAGATGAGTTTTGTGTTCATTTCTGGAATTTCCTTGTAAATATGCCATCAAGAATGCTAATAACTGCATCTTCGGAAAGATGGTGGTAATAAGTCCCGTCGATGCGCATACTGGGGCCTTCTTCGCACTTACTGAAGCAATGACCGCCATGGAAATAAACCCTTTCTGAAAGGTTATTTGACTGAATATACTCCTGTATGATTTTTACAATCTTTTTATTTCCCCTTGAAAAGCATGAGCTGCCTAAACATATCTGCACATCAGTCTTCTCTTCCATCTCAAAATAACTTTAGGTAAAGTTACACTTTAATTATTACTATGGGCAAAAGTATGAAAAATTAAAAAAAGCTGTTACAGAATTAACATTGTTATCGAATTAACAGTATCTTTATAGTCCATATCGCAAAAAGGAATTAAAATGTCGGATACTCTGGATAGCATACTTCAAAGAAATGAACCTATACAGCGCGATAAACTGCTACCGGTATTACAGGAGATTCAGACTGAGCTGGGCTATATCTCTGAAGAGGCTGTAAATCGTGTTAGTGAACTTACCGGAATACCTACAAGCAAAGTATATGGTGTTGCTACTTTTTATGATCAGTTCAGATTTTCACCTCAGGGCAGGTATCACATAAAAGTATGCAATGGTACATCGTGTCACATTAATCATGCGGCATCTATTATCCGCGAGCTGGAGAAGGTGCTGAAAATAAAACCCGGGCAAACCACCAGAGATGGAGTGTATAGCTTTGAAACGGTTAATTGTATGGGGGCCTGCGCATTAGCACCGGTTATCAACATTAACGGCAATTTTGTTCACGGTTTCAACTTGAACGAATTGAAAGAAATAATAGAAGAGTACAGTACCAAAATGATTGCTATATGAAGATTTCTGATAAGAAAAAAAGCAGTTTTTCTTTGCATACAGCAAGTCTGTCATTGGAAGAATCGGAACCTGCAGTTCATAAATCGTTCTATAGCTATCCGGTAATGTATGTTGGCTCAGGTAGTTGTGGTTTGGTTGCAGGATCGGGAAAAACACTGGTTGCCGTTAAAGAATATATTGCTGAAAAAAACATAAAGGCTGAAGTAATAGAAACTGGCTGCATAGGCATGTGCGGTAATGAGCCTATATTCGACATACAGATGCCGGGTAAACAACGCATTTCATTTGGGAAAGTCACGGCACAAAAAGTTGAACAGATTTTAGACCATGTTCTTAATCATACCATTTCCCCTGAAAATGTGATCGGTCAATATGCTGAAGATAATCTGCAGTACTGGGATGATGTTCCGCTGATTGGAGATTTGCCGTTTTTTAAATTTCAGCATCGCCTTGTACTTAAGAACTGCGGTATCATTAATCCGTTGTCAATTGAAGATTATATTAAAGCGGGTGGCTACAGATCACTTGCCAGGGTATTGAAGAAAATACCTGGCGAGAAAGTTTGTGAAATAATAGAGGAAAGTGGGTTAAGGGGCAGAGGTGGAGGAGGATACCCCACCGGAAGGAAATGGGCAACCACGCTCAATAGCCCAGAAGAAGAGAAATATCTCATTTGTAACGGCGACGAGAGCGACCCTGGTGCATTTATGGACAGGTCGATCATTGAAGGCGATCCACATAAGCTTATAGAGGGCATCATTATTGCATCATATGCTATAAGAGCCCGCAGAGCATACGTTTATCTGAGAGCTTCAAATAGAACTGCGGTTGGTCGAATCAGGCATGCCATTGAACAGGCTAAAGAAGCCGGGTTCCTTGGAGAAGACATACTAGGAAGCGGTTACTCGCTTAACGTTCATGTCCGTGAAGGAGGTGGTGCGTTTGTGTGCGGTGAAGAGACTGCACTCATTGCCAGTATAGAAGGTAAAAGAGGAACGCCCCGGCCAAAACCCCCATATCCTGCTGCCAGGGGATTGTTCGGAAAACCCACAGTTATCAATAATGTAGAAACGCTTGCAAATGTACCTGTAATTATAGAGAAGGGAGCCAGCTGGTACTCGTCTATTGGCACTGCATCGAGTAAAGGAACAAAGGTCTTTTCGCTTTCAGGTAAAATACGGAATACCGGCACGGTGGAAGTTAACATGGGTATTACTTTACGTGAACTCATTTATACTATTGGTGGTGGTATTCGTGGAGGAAAAAAACTTAAGGCCATTCAGATCGGTGGACCCTCCGGTAGTTGCATACCTGAAGAAGGGCTGGAACAAATCATTGACTATGAATCGCTTCAGCAAGCCGGAACAATTATGGGGTCGGGTGGTATTGTGGTCATGGACGAGGATACATGTATGGTTGATATGGTTAAGTTCTTTGCCGATTTTCTGCAAAATGAAAGCTGCGGTAAATGCATTCCCTGCAGAGAAGGTACCCGCCGGATTCATGAAATACTGCAAAATATTACCGTACGACCTAAAAATGAACAGGGTTATGAGACTCTCGAAAGGTTTAAGGGGGTAATGCAGCTTGAAAAGCTTGCCACAGTTATAAAAGACACTTCTCTTTGCGGGTTGGGGCAAACAGCACCTAATCCATTGCTGAGCGCAATGAAACATTTCAGAGCAGAGTTTGAAGAGCATATTTTCGACCGGTTTTGCAGGGCAGGTGTGTGTAAAGATCTAAAGGTATATGCCATTGATGTGGAGAAATGTTCAGGTTGTACAGTGTGTGCAAAGAAGTGCCCTGCTGGTGCAATTATTGGTTCTTCCCATATACCGCATTTCATAATTGAGGATAAATGCACAGGTTGCGGCATTTGTTTCGATGTGTGCAAATTTGTTGCTATAACCGTAAAATAGAGCAAGGGCAAAACAATGAATTTTAGCATAGAGGTCAATAATAAAATTATAACGGCCCGTAAGGGGGAAACCATTCTTGAGGCACTTACGCGAAATGGTATTGTTGTTCCCACCTTATGCCATATTCAGGGATTATACCCCACAGGATCGTGCCGCATGTGTGTTGTTGAAGTAGAAGGTAAAAGCAATCTCATTACCGCATGCTCTCATCCTGTAGAAGAGTGGATGAAGATAAAGACACATTCGCCAAGGGTTGTTGATGCCCGTAAAACAAATGTGGAATTGCTGCTGAGCAATCACCCCGACGACTGTTTGTATTGTGAACGAAATGGGAACTGCGAGCTGCAGAGTTTTGCAGAAGACCTCAATGTTAGAGAGCGCCGGTTTACAGGCAAGAAGAGTAAACTAAAAACCGACCCATCAGGATCAAGCATTGTACGTGACCCTGCAAAATGCATTCTTTGCGGACGCTGTGTGCGAATGTGTGATGAAGTTATAGGCGCAGCTACTCTGGGGTTCATTGGCCGTGGAAGCAATACTATTATAGGCCCGACTTTTAACAGACAGATAAATTTATCGAGCTGTATTACTTGCGGACAGTGCATTATGAGTTGCCCAACAGGTGCACTGCATGAGAAAAGACATTCAAATGATCTTCAAAATGCTTTACACTCGACCGACAAACATGTAGTAATACAGTATTCACCTACTATCTCGGTTAGTATTAGCGAAGAGTTTGGTGTAAGGTCGGGAAGAGACCAGGTAGGTATTATTAATGCGGCGTTCAGGAAAACAGGGTTTGATAAAGTATTCGATTCATCTTTTTCTGCCGACCTCTATACTATGGAACTGGTAGCAGAGTTTGAAGAACGGATAAAGGAAGGGACGAACATGCCATTATTTACGAGCGATTGTCCGGCATGGGTTAAATACCTTGAGCAGAGCTACCCTGAATTAATTCCTTGCTTAAGTTCATGCAAGTCGCCACAGCAGATGTTTGGTGCCATTATTACCAGCTACTATACGAGGATGTTTCATGTTAAACTTGAAAATCTGTATACTGTATCGGCTATGCCATGCACAGCACGTAAATTTGAGTCGAAACGCGAACAGATGACTCAAAAAGGTATCAGCGAAGTAGATGCTGTGCTCACAACAAGAGAGTTTGTGCAGTTTTTAAAACTGAATGGCATAGACACACAGCAGCTGGAGCCAGAGCAGGCCGATTTTCCGTTCAATGTGCAAAGTTCTGCAGGAAGATTAATGGGAGTTTCGGGAGGTTTAACCGAGTCATTTATTCGCACATTGTATTTTAATATAACCGGCAAGGAATTGCCTCAACCAAAGATAACAGAGCTGCGAAACAGCAAGGAATACAAAGAGTATTTCCTTAAAATTGGAAATCAGAAGTTTGGTTTTGTTGTAACCAGCACTGTTAAGCATGTAGCTAAACTGCTGAATGAAATAAAAGCCGGCCGTAACGACATTCATTTTGTGGAGGTTATGGCTTGCCCGATGGGTTGTGTTAATGGAGGGGGACAGCCCTTCATAAAAGACCAGAATGTTTTAAAGACCCGTATAAAGACAATTTATGAGTTCGACGAGAAAGATGCCATACGCGTAGCTCATAAAAATCCGATCATACTTGATCTGTACCGTGATTTTCTTGTAAAACCCGGAAGTCAGTTATCAAAGGAACTGTTGCACACTTCCTATAAAAAACGAGAGGTATTATTGTAAAGCATGAAAGCCTCAAATGCACCGGAACATCTGCCTTTAGTGAGCACTATAAAAGAGCGCTGCAGAGTGTGTTATACCTGTGTACGTGAATGTCCTGCAAAAGCAATTAAAATTCGTAATGGTCAGGCAGAAGTAATTACTGACAGGTGTATAGGTTGCGGAAACTGCATAAAAGTGTGCAGTCAGAATGCAAAGATCTTTAGAAAAGAAATAAACAAAGCAGAGGAACTGCTTGCCGGCAATAAAACAGTTGCTGCAATTGTAGCTCCCAGTTTTCCGGCCGAATTTAGTGAAATTCTTAATCATCGTTTACTGGTTTCGATGATCAGGGCAGTTGGATTCAGGTATGTTTCGGAAGTGTCATTTGGTGCTGACCTTGTAGCTCTTGAGTACAAGAAAATATTTGAGAATACCGGCCTCGATGGAATAATCACCTCCGACTGTCCTGCAATTGTCAGTTACATCGAACATTACCACCCTCAATTGCTTCCGTCACTGGCTCATTTGGTTTCACCGATGGTTGCCATGGCCAGAGTAATGCGGGCTAAATATGCTCATGATCTAAAAATAGTCTTTATTGGGCCTTGTATTGCTAAAAAAGATGAGTCGGGTGAAATTGATGCAGCCCTCACGTTCAGAGAGATAAGAGAAATATTTAACAAAAAGAAGATATCTGTAAATAATATATTGCCCACTGAGTTTGATCCACCTTTAGGTGGAAAAGGAGCCATTTTCCCAATTTCGAGGGGACTGCTGAATACTGTCCGTCTTAATGAAGAATTAGAAGAACGAAATATAATAATAGCCGAAGGCCGGAGGGATTTTCAGGAAGCCATTAAAGAGTACGAAAACGGGCAACTGTCGCATGAGCATCTGGAGCTTCTGTGCTGTGAAGGTTGCATTATGGGTCCGGGTATGTCGCCTTATCCTTATTTTTCGTCATCAAGCAAGCGTTTCAGAAAACGGGCCTCTATTACTGACTATGTAGCCAGCAAAATGGAGTCGACAAATGAAGAGGAATGGAGCAAAGACATTGAGAAGTTTAAGATGCTTGACCTAAGCAGATCTTTTATAAACAGAGACAGCAGGTTAAAAAGGCCGGGTGAGGAGGCAATTACGGCGGCCTTGCATAAGATGGGGAAGTTCGATTTACAGGATCACCTCGACTGCGGAGCATGCGGTTACGACTCGTGTGAAGATCATGCTATTGCCATAGTTGAGGGACTGGCAGAGCATGAGATGTGTTTGCCTTATACCATCGAAAAGCTACACAATTACATAAGAGAGCTCAATGTTTCGAACGAGAAACTTGCAGATACACAAGAGGCGCTTAAACAGTCAGAAAAACTTGCCGGAATGGGTCAGCTCTCGGCTGGTATTGCTCATGAGTTGAATAATCCGCTCGGGGTAATAACAATGTACAGCAATATACTGAAAGACGAAGCTGCTGCAAACGATCCTATCCGTAAAGACCTCGATATCATTGTAGAGCAGGCTGAAAGATGCAAGAAAATAGTTGGCGGCTTACTCAATTTTGCAAGAAAGAACCAGGTGAACCTTACTCAGGGCAATATTAACAGCCTTATGGAACGGTCAATCAGCTCTGTGATCAAACCTGAAAATGTAAAAATAGGGTTACAGTCGAATGTAGATAATCCGATGCTTAACCTTGATTTTGACCAGATGGTGCAGGCATTCGTAAATCTAATAAGAAACGCCGTTGAAGCAATGCCACCTTCGGGTGGATTGATCTCTGTTCTGATAGATGGTAACCAGAATGAACTCATAATAAAAATAAAAGATACCGGCACGGGTATTCCGGAAGAGAATATGAGTAAACTTTTTACGCCCTTCTTTACTACTAAACAGGTTGGAAAAGGAACCGGACTGGGTTTGCCTATTATATACGGAATCGTTAAGATGCATAAGGGTAATATTACTGTAAAATCAAACGCTAATCCAGGTAACGGACCAACAGGAACGGAATTCACCATCACTCTTCCAAGATTGTAAAAGGAATTAAATGCTTAATGTTATGAAAAAGAAAATTCTTATTGTAGATGACGACATCGATTATTTGTTTCAGATCCGTCTGAAGGTTGAGCAGTTCGGTTTTGAACCGATCACAGCTGAGAGCCAGAAAGAAGCTGAAGCAATAATTGAAACCTTAAAGCCGGACCTCGCAATACTGGATCTTATGATGGAAACGGACGACAGTGGTTTTATTCTGGCCTACAAGATCAAGAAACGTTATCCTGACACACCGATCATTATTGCAACTGCGGTAACAGCAGAAACTGGAATGACCTTTGAAATGGCCAACGATGAAAGTCACCAGTGGATCAAGGCAGACCTGTTTCTGGATAAGGGTATCAGAGCTGACCAGCTGCACCGCGAAATAAATAAACTCCTGAAGATTTAATACCATGGCAGAATATAAGATACTTGTTGTTGATGATGAGCCCGGCATACGGATGGGAACTCAGCGTATTCTGCAAAACTTTAAAGTTGATTATCCTTTCATGGATGAACATATTGAGTTTAAGGTGCTCGAAGCAGAAACCGGAGAGGACGGAATAGCTATTATTGACAGAGAAATGCCCGACATTATCTTACTTGATAACAAATTACCAGGTATACAGGGTGTGGAAGTGCTTGAATACGTCAAGAAGAAGCTGTACGACATCATTGTGGTGATGATTACTTCGTATGCATCGCTCGAGCTGGCAGTTAAAGCTACCCGCGACGGAGCATACGATTTTATACCCAAGCCTTTTACACCCCAGGAGTTGCGTTCATCTATCGAGAACATCACCAAACAGTTGTTCCTGAAACGCATGACCCAGAAGATGAACAAAGAGGGCAAACTGATAAGGTTTCAGTTCCTATCGGTTCTATCGCACGAACTTAAAGCGCCGCTAAACGCCATAGAAGGGTATCTTAACATTATGGCCGAAAAACAGTTAGGTTCAGATATCACTTTGTACGGCGATATGATAGAGAGATCGGTAGAGCGAATTAAAGGTATGCGAAGTTTGATCATGGATTTGCTCGACCTCACAAAGATTGAGTCAGGTCATCCAACTCAAAATAAGCAGAATATTGATTTGACAAAATTTGCAAAGGTGTCAATCGATACACTCAGGCCATATGCAATTCAGAAAGACGTTGACGTATACCTAAACACGAAAGAAAGCATCCTGATGGATGCCGATCCAAATGAAATTGAGATCATCTTCAATAATCTTATCTCGAATGCTGTTAAATACAATAAGAATGGGGGGCGGGTTGATATATCAATCCATAAAGATAAAGATAAGGTTCAGGTAAGAGTAAGTGATTCAGGAATTGGAATAAGTGAAAGCGATAAAGAAAAATTATTTCAGGATTTTGTGCGTATTAAGAATCCCAAAACTAAAAATATAACTGGTTCAGGACTAGGACTCTCCATAGTTAAAAAGATAGTCGACATGTATCATGGCGATATTGATGTGCAGAGTGTTCCTGACAAAGGAAGTACATTTATTATTACTTTTCCGCAAAACTAATATAACACATAAACGATGTTTGGAAAGAAACTACCAGATAAAACCGTAGAAAGACTCAGTATGTATCGCCGTGCTTTATTAAATTATCAGGCAGGGGGTAAGCACCACATTTTTTCGCATGAGATAGCCAACTTACTGCACATCACTCCGGTGCAGGTTAGGAGAGATATAATGCTTATTGGTTATACGGGCACTTTAAGACAGGGTTATGATATTAAAGAACTTATTGACATTATCGGTAAAATTATAGACACCCGCGACGGACAGAAAATTGCCGTTGTAGGAATTGGTAATCTGGGGCGGTCTATTATGGGTTACTTCAAAGGTAAACGGACCAAACTCACCATAGTGGCTGCATTTGACAACAACGTTGATAAGGTGGATAAAATTTATGCAGGTGTGCCTTGCTATCATACCGATAACCTGATAGAAGTAATCAAAAAGGAAGGAATTACAATTGCTGTTATTACAGTTCCGGGTGAAGCTGCTGTGCATACCGCCGAAACGCTGGTTCTTGCAGGAATAAAGGGCATCTTCAATTTCTCGCCGAAACCGTTGAATGTGCCGCCTCATGTATATCTTCAGGAGTATGATATAATTACAATGCTTGAAAAGATTGCCTATTTTGTAAAGAAATAGAAAAACTGTATTGCCATGAAAGTGCATTATGGGTTGGACTTTATTAAAGGGATTCATAAACCGGTAATCACTACCGGCTCGTTTGATGGGGTTCACCTGGGGCATATGGCAATCATTAACCGGCTTGCCGAGTCGGCAAAAAGTCTGGGTGGTGAATCAGTTCTAATAACATTTCACCCTCATCCCCGTAAGGTATTGTTTCCTGAAAGTGCTCATTCGCTGCTCTTAATTAGCTCGCAGGAAGAAAAGATTGAACAGTTAAGCCGGACAAAGCTTGATCACCTGGTAATAGTGGAGTTTACAAAAGAATTCTCTCAGATCACCTCGATTGATTTTATACGCAATATACTCGTTGGAAAGTTTGGGGCCAGGAAGATTATAATAGGCTTTAATCACCATTTTGGGCACAACCGTGAAGGGAACTATGATTTCCTGTATGAGCTTGGACAGTATTATAAATTCGAAGTAGAGGAAATACCTGAACAGGATATCCATCAGGAAACTGTGAGTTCTACTTTGATACGTAAAGCATTGACTGAAGGTAAAATACAGCGGGCAAACGCCTATCTTGACCATTCGTACTGCATTATTGGAAGGCTGGCACAAGGTACTTTTAATTGTAAGGAAATTAACTGCAACACTTATAGTATAGCTATTACGGAAGAGTCAAAACTGGTTCCGCCTGATGGAGTATATGCGGTTTCAGTGCAGGTTGCATTTAAGGCGCTTAAAGGTATTGTAAACATAAAGCGTCAGCCGGGGCAGGATATATATGACTCCCGGTTAATTGCAGTGGAGGTTCATTTATGTGGGATTGATACAAACGATAACACACGTTATACAGCACTTATAAACGAAAAGGCGGTTATAAATTTTGCTAAAAGACTGAGAGAAGAGAAGCAGTTTCAGGGAGCTGAAGATTTGAAGTTGCAGATTGAAAAAGATATTAATGAGGTTGAGGAGTTAATCTACTAAGCATATGGCAGAACTATCAGAGCATTCGGGCATAAAACTGCCGCAACAACCGGATATAAAACTGACTTTTCTGGGCACCGGGACTTCAATTGGTGTGCCGGTAATAGCCTGTAACTGCAAGGTATGCAAATCGACCGATCCACACGATAAACGATTCAGGGCTTCGGCCATGGTAACCATTAATAACAGGAATATTGTAATTGACTGTGGACCTGATTTTCGCTTTCAAATGCTGAAACAAAATGTGGAGGACATTGACGCTGTAATATTCACTCATGAGCACAGGGACCATATTGCCGGACTCGATGATATAAGGGCTTTCAATTATATTCTGAATAAAGTAATTCCTATATATGGCACCCAACAGGTGCTTGAAGCCATTAAGACAGAGTTTCCGTATATATTCTCTGAAACGCGATATTTTGGAGCGCCGCAGCTTGCCATGAATACTATTGACAATGAGTGTTTTATGATTGACGATATAACCATCGAGCCCATAAATGTTATGCACAATAAGCTGCCCGTTAAAGGTTTTCGTATTGGTGGACTTACTTATATAACAGATGCCAGCTTTATTGATGAAGAAGAAAAACAAAAGATGGTCGGCACAAAAGTTCTGGTAATTAACGCTCTCAGAAATTCTAAACATATCTCGCACTTCTCGTTGAGTGAAGCTTTGGCAGTAATCAATGAAATAAAACCTGAAAGGGCATATCTTACACATATCAGCCACTTTCTGGGACTTCACAGTGAGGTTCAGGAGAAACTACCTCACAACGTTTTCCTTGCCTATGACAACCTGGTATTAAATATTTAACCATTTCAGCTATAGTTATTTTACTGACCAGGGGCTAATTCTTTGTATCTTTGCAGCATCGTTTTAGATACTTATTGACATGATTTTCCATCCTGAAAAATGCAGTATCCCTGATGAATCAATGGTACCTTTCATTGATCCGGAAGAAATATGGGGGCTGATAAAAACTACCAAAGCTGATAAAGTTCAAGTTAGAGATATAATCCAGAAATCGCTGGAAAAGAATCGTTTAACATTAAAGGAAACTGCAGCACTAATAAATGCTACCGATACGGATCTTGTTGAAGAAATAAAAGAGGGCGCAAGGGAGTTAAAGCGTAAGGTTTATGGAAACAGGATAGTTTTATTTGCTCCGCTATATGTGGGTAATAAATGCACCAATAATTGTAACTATTGCGGTTTCAGAGCATCAAACAAAGATGCCGTTCGAAAGACACTCCTTGATAATGAGTTAATACGCGAAGTAGAAGCTCTGGAGGATAACGGACACAAGCGACTGATTTTAGTTTATGGTGAACACCCGGAATACAATGCTGAATATATTGCCAGTAATGTACGGTTGGTTTACACTATAAAAAAAGGGAGTGGTGAAATTCGCCGTGTGAATATCAATGCAGCCCCATTGAGCATAGAGGGTTTCAGGACTGTAAAAGAAGCAGGCATTGGTACCTACCAGATATTTCAGGAAACATACCATCCGGAAGAATACAAGCTGCACCATTTGGGTGGTAAAAAACGCGATTTCAACTACAGACTTACATCACTCGACAGAGCAATGGAAGCCGGTATAGACGATGTGGGTATTGGTGCGTTGTTTGGTTTATATGACTGGAGATATGAGGTAATGGGACTTGTGCGGCACACTAATCACCTCGAGGCATGCTACAATGTTGGTCCGCACACTATTTCATTCCCACGAATCAAGAATGCCTCTACATTAAATCTGGGGACCGATTACAATGTAAGCGACAGTGATTTCGCCAAACTGGTAGCAGTACTTAGGTTGGCTGTGCCATATACCGGTATGATTCTGACTGCCAGGGAACCGGCTGCTCTCAGAGAGGAAGTTATTCAGTTCGGTGTTTCGCAAATTGACGGAGGTACTAAACTTGAACTGGGAGCATACTCAGAAGATGCTGTTAATGAAGCACAAGATCTTAACAGAGAACAATTTGAGATAAACGATAATCGCTCACTTAACGAGATCATAGGCGAATTGCTTAACAAAGATTACCTGCCTTCCTTCTGCACTGCTTGTTACAGATTGCATCGTACCGGAGAACATTTTATGGAATTTTCAGTGCCGGGGTTTATAAAACGCTTCTGTTCGCCAAATGCCATGCTTACCCTTGCGGAATATCTGCAGGACTATGCACCTGAGAATACCAGAGAAAAGGGATGGCAGATCATTGAGCAAAACCTAAAGCAACTGGAGCAGGACAGCGAGGCTGTGAATATTAAAGAACTCAGGGGAAGACTTGAACTGGTAAAAGAAGGACTCAGAGATCTGTACTTCTAAGGCTTGTACTTTATAAGCCTCTATTTTTTAGATCTGTATCTTAAAAACGTTGTTATCTCAGAATAGTAACGGCTCCTTTATAGGTTTCGTTCCGGAAATATCCGAACGTGTTTAACCTGTAATAATAGGTTCCCTCAGGCAGATTATCACCATCCCAGTCGTTGCGGTAGTCGTTGTTATCGTATACTTTTCTGCCGTAACGGTTAAGAACAATCAGTTCCATTCTTAAAAACTCCCTGTCTATTGGTATTTTCTGGTCGTTAACCTTCTTTGCTATCTGAAAGTAATTGTTGATAAGATCGCTCCCACCCGGAGTGAACACATTGGGTATAAAAAGATCGGCTTCGCTTACAGGCAAGAGAATGCTGGAACTGTCGTTACATCCGCTCTCATTAACATAGTAAAGTGTAACCGTGTAGTTTTCGAGATCAGGTGAAGAAGCGTTATCGTAAGTATGTGTAATAGATTGTTCGCGCGAACCACGGGAACCATCACCGAACTCCCAGTACCAGTCAACAATGCTTTGGTCACCGCTAAAGGTAAAAGAAACCGTTGGATTCTGAATATAAACCGTATCGGGGGTGGTCTCTATTTCCACTTCAGTGCCTTCGAGCTCAGTAACCACAAATGTTGTATCGAGCACACACCCGTTTGCATCTGTAACTTTGATGACAAGATTACCACTGCATGCTTTGGTCTTTACACTGTCAAAAACCGAAGGTTGCTGGTTCCAGAGAAATTCGTATGGTCTGGCTCCGCCTCTCACATACGCTGCCACATTTGCTTCACAGACATCGGGGCACGTTGCATCAAGTTCTTCAATAACAATGGTCATAGGAGAGAATTGCTGTATTGTTGCGCCAATAAATGTAGTAGTTAAAGTTCCGCCACTACCAGTTACAAATGACTCTTGTTCATTGAACCGAATATACCCCGGGTTTGTACCTACCTGAAATATAAGTTCTACAATCTTGTTATTCAGCAAATCTATTGGAGCATCAGCTTTCCATCTGATGGTAACCGTTGTGTCGTTAGTATTAAAAATGTTAAAATCACCAGCTGCCAGCATAGACGGATCTCTTTGTCGTTCGCTCATAAAAACCAGAGTACCGGAAGGGAAATTGATGACCAGTTTAAGTGAATCGACCTGGGTTGCAGAACTTATCATTACTGGTGCAATGAACTGTGCGTTAATGCATAAAGAAGTATCAGGTTGCGGAACACTTACAGTAGACTGAGAAACCGATGAAAGGGAAATAAGGGTGAAAACTATGCCTGAAAACCACGACAGCAAAATCTTTACCATAAGCTAAGGTCTGATGCAGATTTGATTAGATATATTAAAATCGTTGCTAAATTAAGTTATTTAGCCGACTCTTAAACGGTAAATTATTCAATTTGGTGTAAAAGACAGTAAATTAAATAGAGAATCTTTACGTCGGCAGTTCTAAAAATAGCCTCCTGCGATCATCATCAGGGTACAGTTATTGACTATTTCAATATTTCGCTCTTTTGCTATTTTTACCAGTTCGGGATTCCAGGTCCCGGGATTAAAGATTATTCTTTTAGGGTGAATTGCAATCAGGTATTCATAAAAATCTGGTTGATTAGCAGGACCTATATAAAGAGTTACGGTATGAATATCTGTGTAAGCAGGTCGCCCTGTTTCAATCTTTATACCGGCAACAGTACCTTCTCTCAGCCCAACGGCAACTGTTGGTATCTCGCTCTCTACAAGAGAATTTATGCAGATGTTGGAATATCGTTCCGGATTTAGACTGGCTCCCAGTACCAGTGTTTTTTTAGTTAAAGCCATAAGTAAGTTTTATCAGCTATATATGTATCTGTTTCTCAGTGCCTTGCATTTTTATAACAATCTATATTATAATGAGTTTATTAAAATACGGTTATACTTCGGAAAGCAAGGTGTCGAGGTTCTCAAATTTGCGCCTGTAATCTTCAATGGAAGCCTCAATTACTTCTTTAGCTTCTGTTGCTCCATAAGTATGAGTGATCTCACAATCTCTTGTTTCGCCAGGTAAATCTTTATAAGTTAAAAAATAGTGCTTCAATCTGTTAACAATGAGAGATGGCAGTTCTTCCACATCCTTGTACTCGCCGTAAACAGCATCATTTTTCAGCACAGCTATGATTTTATCGTCGGCCTGATTACCGTCAATCATTCTGAATCCACCAATTGGAATTGCTGCAACAAGTAAATCACCGTGCGAAATATTCTTTTCTGAAAGAATGCAGATATCCAACGGGTCACCGTCTCCAACAATGCCGGTACGACCTGTTTTGCTATTAGCCAGTTGAGCAACTTTTGAAGCGCAAAGCGTTTGTGGAATAAAACCGTACAGCGCGGGTAATACATTGGAATATTTCTGCGGTCTGTCGATTCTGAGGTATCCTGATACTTTATCTACCTCATACTTTACTGTATCGGTGGTAACCATTTCAACGAAGCAAGTAACCACATCGGGTGCTTCCTTACCAATATCAACTCCATGCCATGGATGTGATTTGTATCTTAAACCCATCAATCTTCCTATGGGGTCCATTAGTCGGTTTGCTGCCATATATGTTCAGTTTTAATTTCGTAGCAAAGTTAACACCTTCCTGTTGATCAATTGTTAGTCTGGTAACAATTAATACAGACATATTGTCAAATTGTTTTTGTAAAGAATTGACAAATTGGCATAAAATGCTGATTATTAATGTGTGGCAATAATTTTGATGGTAACAAGATAAAAAGAATTGAAATGGATAACCTGACCATAAAGACTCAGAAAGCACTTCAAAAGGCACAGGAGTTGGCTGCAGCGTCGAACAACCAGTCAATTGAAGGTGCTCATATTTTTAAAGGATTACTTGAAACCGACGAGACCGTTACCCCTTTTTTACTTGGTAAGTTCAACGTTAACATAAACATAATCAGGAATACCACAGATGCCATTATCAGATCTTTGCCAAAAGTGCATGGCAGTGGTGAGCAGTATTTGAGCAATACATCGAACAGGATCTTGCAGGAAGCACTGAGTGTTTCGAAGAAGATGGGCGATGATTTTGTATCTGTTGAGCATCTGCTCCTTGGATTATTGAATACACCGAACGAAATATCGGATGTTCTTAAAAAATCGGGTGTCAATGCAAAAGATCTGGAAGCATCAATTAAGGAGTTGCGTAAAGGATCAGCTGTAAATTCCGCTTCAGCGGATGAAACATTCAATGCATTAAACAGGTATGCGCGGAATCTTAATGATCTGGCCCGGGCCGGAAAACTCGATCCGGTAATTGGTCGCGATGAAGAAATTCGTAGGGTACTGCAAATCTTAAGCAGAAGAACCAAGAATAATCCTATCCTTATAGGTGAGCCGGGAGTAGGAAAGACTGCTATTGCTGAAGGTATTGCACATAGGATAGTGAATGGTGATGTGCCTGAAAATCTAAAGTCAAAACTGATATTCAGTCTCGACATGGGGTCGTTGGTTGCCGGTGCAAAATACAAGGGTGAATTTGAAGAGCGGTTGAAAGGTGTTGTTAGAGAAGTAATTGAATCAAACGGAGAGATAATTCTTTTTATAGATGAAATTCACACACTGGTTGGAGCAGGTGGAGGGGAAGGTGCTATGGATGCAGCCAACATACTTAAGCCCGCACTTGCCAGGGGCGAACTGAGAGCAGTTGGTGCAACCACTCTCAAAGAATATCAAAAGTACTTTGAGAAGGATAAGGCTTTAGAGCGCAGGTTCCAGATAGTAATTGTTGATGAGCCGGATACATTAAGTGCAATATCGATACTTCGTGGATTGAAAGAGCGCTATGAAACACACCATAAAGTACGTATAAAGGATGAAGCAATTGTAGCTTCAGTTGAACTTTCTCAACGGTATATAAGTGATCGTTTTCTTCCTGACAAGGCTATCGACCTGATAGATGAAGCTGCTGCAAAACTTCGGCTGGAGATAAACTCCGTGCCGGAGGAACTTGATCAGATTGAGCGGCGTATTAAACAACTGGAGATTGAAAAGGCTGGGATTGCCCGTGAAGGGGATGATGCCAGACTTTCATCCATTAATGAAGAACTCGCAAATTTGAACGAAGAGCGTAATACAATCGCTGCACGCTGGCAGTCGGAAAAGGATCTTGTAGAAGGAATTCAGCAGAGTAACAAGGAAATAGAGGATTATAAGTTCGAAGCCGAAAGGGCTGAAAGAGAAGGCAATTATGGCAGAGTGGCTGAATTAAGATATGGCAAAATACGCGAGTCTGAAGCCAGATTGGAATCATTAAAACAAAAATTGAATCAGATACAGGTTTCTGGTGCGCTTATTAAGGAAGAGATTGGTGCAGAGGAAATTGCCGAGATAGTATCACGGTGGACCGGAATCCCGGTAACCCGAATGTTGCAAAGTGAAAGAGATAAACTGTTGCACCTCGAAGAGGAGTTACATAAAAGGGTCGTAGGGCAGGATGAAGCAATTGAAGCAGTATCTAATGCTATACGCCGGAGCAGGGCCGGATTGCAGGATGTACGCAGACCAATAGGTTCTTTCATATTCCTCGGCACAACTGGTGTTGGTAAAACGGAACTGGCCAAGGCACTGGCTGAATTTCTCTTTAATGATGAAGGTTCTATGGTTCGCATTGATATGTCGGAATATCAGGAGCGCCACACTGTTTCAAGACTCATTGGTGCACCTCCCGGTTATGTAGGGTACGATGAAGGAGGCCAGCTGACCGAAAAGATTAGAAGAAAGCCTTATTCGGTTGTTTTGCTTGATGAAATAGAAAAAGCACATCCTGATGTGTTCAATATTTTGCTGCAGGTTCTTGATGAAGGGCGGTTAACAGACAATAAAGGAAGGACAGCCGATTTTAAGAATACCATTATTATTATGACTTCGAATATGGGGTCGGAATATATCAACGAACGGATGGCAGAACTCAACAGTTCTAACAAAGAACGTCTACTCGACGATATTAAAGAACAGGTGATGGCAATGTTGCGAAAAAGTATCCGACCGGAATTTCTGAACAGGATAGATGAACTTATCATGTTTAAGCCTTTATCAGAAGAGGAGATTTTTAACATTGTTAGTCTTCAGCTGAAAGACCTTACCCGCATGCTGGCTAAAAACGACATTGCATTTGAAGTGACTGATAAAGCAACTGCATTGATTGCAAAAATGGGTTTTGATCCGCATTATGGGGCCAGATCGGTTAAAAGGGTAATTCAGAGAAATGTTCTTAATGAACTTTCGAAAAAGATACTTAGCGGTGAAATCAATAAGGATAAGTCAATAACCTTAGATGCAGAGAACGAACACCTTATCTTCAAAAACAACGTTACATTTCAAGGTCCAGCCCAAGCTGGTCTTTAAGTAGCCGTATAACGGGTGCTTTGTTGGCGATGAATTCAAATTTTTCGTGATCAGTATATGGCCTCTTGCTCTGGATTTGAGTATCAGTCATTTTCCAGGTTATGGTTAAGCTGTCACTCTGAAGATGTTTGCGAAGGTAGGTGGTTATTTCAGGTTTATTTCTGAATATCTCTTCTTCCTGCACTTTATTACCAATAATAATGTGAATAGTTGTGCCCTCAAGTATGGGTTCATTACACTCGAGGGTGTGCTTTAATACGGGCAGTTCGGAGCTGACAGCCTCAATCATTCCCGGCCATACACGCATTAGCTCACTCATACTGAATTCTTTGTTACCGTATGATTCCTGAGTCTGCTGCTGCAGATTTTCTTCTGATTCGACAGGGGAGTTATGAGCATTCTTGTTATTTAGGACGTTACCAAGATTTAACCCTGATAAAGTAGTTGCTGTTGGAGCCGGACTGCTTTGAACAGGTTTTCTCTCTTCTGCGGGGGATGGATCAGTTACCTGAGATTTAACAATCTCTGGTCTTTTTTCCATGACCTGATGAGCCAATGGTAAATCAGCAATTGGCTCATCAGCTTTAGGGGGATCATTCTTTGGTGTACCGATACCCGTCTGCTCAGCCTTCGGCGGATCATTTTTTACTACATCGGTCTTTACCTGATCAGCCTTCGGCGGATCATTTTTGATTGATGAGGTATTTCTATATGCTGCAGAATTTTCGGTGGATGTGCCTGTATTGGTATTTCGTTCTCCTGGTGCAATGGTGCCGGATGGTAAGGTGGAATTAGAATAGGTTGCAGAAAGGTTGCACAGTTGCAGTAATGAGATCTCTAAATGAAGTTTCTTATTATTGCTGGTGCGGTAATTGATATCGCATTCATTGATAATGGTAAGGGCATCGAGTAAAAACTTTACAGGACAGCGTTGCGATTGCTTATAGTAAGTTTCTTTAACACTCCTGCTTGTTTCTAAAATCTTAAGTGTTGAGGGATCTTTGCTTACAAGCAGGTTTCGCAGATGCTGCCCTAAACCGGTGATAAAGTGCTGCCCTTCAAAACCGTTATCGAGTATTTCATTAACCAGCAGTAATGCATTGCTGATGTTATAATCCAGAATGGAGTCGGTAATCCTAAAATAATACTCGTAATCAAGTACATTGAGGTTTTCAATTACCTGTTTATAGGTTAGAGTATGTCCTGCATAACTAACCAACTGATCAAACATACTCAGCGCATCACGAAGTCCACCGTCTGCCTTCTGAGCAATAATATGCAGCGCTTCAGGCTCGGCACTGATGTTTTCGCTACCCGCAACATATTCCAGGTGTGATGAAATGTCGTCGATGCTTATCCGTTTAAAGTCAAAAATCTGACAGCGGGATAAAATTGTAGGTAAGATCTTATGTTTTTCTGTAGTTGCCAGTATGAATTTTGCATAAGCAGGAGGCTCTTCCAGTGTCTTAAGAAAAGCATTGAATGCTGCCTGCGACAACATGTGCACCTCATCTACAATATATACTTTATATCCTCTTTGAGGTGGAATCCGAACCTGATCGACAAGGTTCCTTATATCGTCAACCGTATTATTGGATGCTGCATCAAGTTCAAAAATATTAAAAGACGCAGATTTATTGAATGACTGGCAGGATGTGCATGTATTGCATGCTTCACCGTCAGGGCCTATAGACTCACAATTAATGGTTTTAGCAAGAATTCTTGCACATGTGGTTTTGCCGACACCCCTTGGTCCTGTAAAAAGAAAAGCCTGCGCGATCTGTTGATTACGAACTGCATTTTTAAGCGTGTTGGTTATTGCCGACTGCCCAACAACAGTGGCAAATGTGGCAGGCCGGTACTTCCTGGCCGATACTATAAAGTTATCCATTATAATGCCAATTTTCAGATGCCAAACTTACTAGTTTTTTCTGATGGTTTTCGTTAAGACGTTGATTTCATTTTTCAAATGTTTCAACAGCGATAAGCTTGTCATATCTGCTACCCTGCTCTCTGTTGTACACCAGGATGGTATATTCATTTCGGGTTTCGGAGTGACTTCCTTCAATTGCTGAATAATCTGCCTTACCGGTTTTATCATCTACAAGTGCATACATATAATTGTAATATCCTTGTTTTAAAAGCAGCCTTGCTTCATAGCCCTGACGTGCATAATTATACTGTGCTCTACCATCTTCCGGTAAAACAGAAGGGGCTGTGTTCCACTGATTAAACCCTCCAACTATAAACAATGTACTTGCAGGAAATGGCACTTCGTAGGGGATAAAAAAGTTTACGAGGGCATATTCTCCTTCTTCATTAGAGCTTCTGCCATCATCTGTTTTAATAAGAAAGCGGCCATTGATGTCCTGTTCCGTTATATAAGGTTTAAAAGCTCTGACTTTATCATGAAGGAGATCAACAATATAATTGTTGTTCCTGATTTCGATTGACCTGATGCGCTCTGAATTATAGCGTAAGCTTTTTATGTCGACAAACCGGAATTCATTAAGTCCATCGAACATAATTGTGCCGTCTGTATAATTATAGTCTATTTCACCTGCCCGTAACATGTAAGGTTTAACATTGAACTTTGCATTATCCCACCGAAAATTTTGAAGAATGGAGACCTTAAGCATGGAATACGGTTCGTTGATCGTATAGTTTGGATGAATGATAGAAAAACCGATATCCTGATGAGTAAACCTTTTATTGATATCAGTAGCCTGTCTGACATTTCCTTTTACGGTGACGCTTTTCTCAACAATCATAAATCGCCGGATGATCACCGGGTTATCAGGATCTCCTTCAGGATAGACTTTCAGAATATAGTTTCCTGAAATCATGAAGCTTATCTGATTGTTTGGAAATCTTAGCATATAGTTGGTATAGGGCACCAGGGTATTGAAAGATGATCTGTAATCGCGTATATAATCATCGGTGTAACCGTTCAGGTATTCATTCTGCCAGAGATCTGTTGGTGTCCAGTCACTATTGCAATGGATAAAAGTGTATTGGTAAGACGTGTATCCACCTCGTAAATCATCAAAGGAAAGCAGTAATTGCTCATCGCTGTTGAAATTAATTACCGGAGGGCTAAGCTCGGAATCAAATCTGCTAAGAATAACAGTTTTAATATCGGGATGAAGAGTCTGATTGCTGTATACCTGAGCATGCAGTATGCCGAGCTTGATGAAAATAATACAAAACATTAGAGCAGATCTTCTGTATGAGCGATAATTTAAACCGGACAGCAAAACATTAACCATTTTAAGCTTGTTTTAGTGTGAATTTAATATGGCAAAGGTAAGCAATAGAGGGGTACTGCTAAATATGCAGACATCTACATAAAAGTATTTGACAGAGTCTGTTGTTAAATGAAAAACATTAAATTTGCCAACAATTTATAATGAACACCAAGGATTGATATAAATACTATGCCTAAGACAATCAAAATTACAAAAGGTTTGGATATCAAGCTTGTAGGGGCAGCAGAAAAGAACACCACTTCGATAATGCCGGAGAGCTTTGCCATAAAGCCTTCAGATTTTATTGGGGTATTTCCCCGAATGCTTGTTAAAGAGGGCGATGAGGTGCAAGCCGGTAGTCCCTTATTTGTTGATAAGTATCGTGAAAACATTGTTTTCACTGCTCCACACAGTGGTCGTGTTTTAGAAATCAAAAGGGGTGATAAACGCGTATTGCTGGAAATTCGCATTCAAACAGACTCTTCGAACAAGCAGCTTGATTTTGTACCTGCTAATCCATCATCTCTGAAAAGGGATCAGGTCATTGAGAAGTTGTTGCAGAGCGGACTGTGGATAGGGTTACGTCAGCGGCCCTATAATATTATCGCCAATCCTGATCATAAACCAAAAGCAATTTTTGTCTCAGCATTCGATTCTTCACCATTGGCTCCAGACTATGACTATATTGTTCAGGGCAGGGGAGATGATTTTCAGACAGGCTTAAATGTATTGAAAGCATTAACCGAAGGCAATGTATACCTAAGCGTTGGAAAGAACACTAAAGCACCTGAGTTTCTGAATGCGAAAAATGTATCAGTAAACATGTTTAATGGTCCACATCCTGCCGGGAATGTGGGTGTTCAGATACATCACCTCGATCCTATTAATAAGGGAGATGTGGTTTGGGTTGCCAATGTACAGGACGTTCTTTCTATAGGTTATCTTTTCAATAAAGGAGTAATAAATCCTGAAATTACCATAGCCCTGGCCGGATCTGAGGTACTGAAGCCACGGTATTATAAGACGCTCAGGGGAGGATGCATTAAAAAGATGGTGGAAGGTAATGTGTCAAATAATGAACTGAGATACATTTCGGGAAGTGTTTTAACTGGCACAGCTATCCGTCCTGATAACTATCTGAATTATTACGATTCTATGGTGACAGTATTGCCGGAAGGTAACCACCATGAATTCCTGGGCTGGGCTCTTCCTGGATTTAATAAGTTCAGCACTTCCAGAAGTTATCCTTCCTGGCTAACTCCAAATAAGAAATATGTAATTGATACCAATCTCCACGGTGGTGAGCGTGCTTATGTAATGACTGGTAAGTTTGAAAATGTATTACCAATGGACATTTTGCCGCTTCAGTTAATCAAGTCTATTATTTATGAAGATATAGACCAGATGGAAAATCTGGGTATTTATGAGATCGAGCCTGAAGATATGGCGCTGGTTGAATTTATCGATACCTCCAAGACCAATATTCAGTCATTAATACGCAAAGGCCTGGAGTTAATGCGTAAGGAAATGAATTAAATCAATGTAATAATAAGAATTCACTGATGAAACCACTCAGAAAATTCCTTGATAAGGTAAAGCCGCAGTTTCAAAAGGGGGGAAAGTATGAAAAGCTTCACTCTACCTTTGATGCATTTGAGACCTTTTTGTTTGTCCCCAACCACACCACACACAGTGGCAGTCATATCAGAGACAGTATAGATATGAAGAGAACCATGAGTATCGTGGTGATTGCTCTTATACCTGCACTTTTATTTGGTATATGGAATGTAGGGCACCAGCACTTCCTGTCGCATGCAGAGATTGCTGGCTTTTGGGATAAAGTTGCTTATGGAGCCTGGAAAGTACTTCCGATAGTTGTAGTATCATACGTAGTTGGACTGGGCATAGAGTTTGCTTTTGCTCAATTCCGTGGACATGAAGTAAACGAAGGTTTTTTAGTAACCGGGATGCTGATACCACTGGTTCTTCCTCCGAATATTCCTTTATGGATGGTAGCAGTTGCCACAGCATTTGCAGTAATTATTGGTAAAGAAGTATTTGGCGGAACAGGTATGAATATCCTGAATCCTGCACTTACAGCAAGAGCTTTCCTTTTCTTTGCTTATCCGGCTTTTATGTCGGGAGATAAAGTCTGGATTGCAGAAAAAGCTGACACATACTCAGGTGCTACACCACTTGCTGAAGCAGCTCTGGGTATTGGAGACGGTAAAATCAATTTTTCGCATTCGCTGATGGATATGTTTACCGGAGTTATTCCCGGGTCAATAGGTGAAACTTCCACTATTGCTATACTCATAGGAGCAGTAATTCTGCTTGCTACCGGTGTTGGAAGCTGGCGGATAATGCTGGCAGTAGTTCTTGGTACGCTTGGTATGGGAATGCTATGTAACATTCTGGCCGTTAATGAGTATATGAGAATGCCGTTTTACTATCATCTCGTAATGGGGGGATTTGCATTTGGGGCTGTGTTCATGGCAACAGATCCTGTAACTGCAGCACAAACCAATACCGGCAAAATATGGTTTGGTTTACTAATTGGTGCTGTGATTGTACTTATAAGAGTATTTAACCCTGCTTATCCCGAAGGAGTAATGCTTGCAATTCTCTTAGGCAACATTTTTGCACCACTTATTGACCATTATGTAGTGCAATCGAATATTAAGAGAAGGATGAAGAGAGTTAAAAAGGCGCCAGACATGGCAGGCAGGCCACAAACAGTATAATAGGTCTTAAACAACTCAAAAAATAGAAAGAAATGTTTAGTAACAGCTATATATTCAAGTATGCCGCAATTATAGTTATTCTGGCAGCAGCCTTATTGGCTGGTGCTGCTTTGCTTCTGCAGCCCGCTCAGGAGAAGAACATAAATGTGGAGAAGATACAGGATATGCTTCGTTCGGCAGATATTGCTTCAGAAACCAGCAATGCTGAAGCACTCTATGCAAAGCATATCATTGCAGAAGTTGTAATAAATGAGGGTGGAGAAGAAATTGCTGTTTATAAGAACGGCAAGTTTGAAAAAGGAGATGTCAGAGCATTTAATATTGATCTGAAAACTCAATTAAAAATAAAAATGGATGCTGCTGCAGGTAAGACCAAAGAACATCCTATATTTCCTCTTTTTGTTGCTCAAATTGATGGAGACACATCCTATATTATCCCTATGCGTGGCAACGGATTATGGGGGCCGGTATGGGGTAATATTACACTTAAATCGGATATGAACACGGTTAAAGGTGTAACCTTTGGCCATAAAGGCGAAACACCGGGCTTAGGTGCCGAAATCGCTCTTCCTGTTTTCAGTGGACAGTTCCCTGAAAAGAAGATTTTTGATGACAATGGTGAATTTACCTCAATCAGAGTTGTTAAAGGTGGAGTTGCTAACTCATCTATTGATATAGTACATGGAGTGGATGCAATATCCGGGGGTACAATTACCAGTATGGGTGTTGATGCTATGATCTCTAATAACTTGTCAAATTATATTAATTACTTTAAATCGCACAAGAAATGAAAGCAGATAAAGTTAGTGAACCACTCTTTGGCGTCAAAAACCGCAGATTGCTAACTGCGCCTTTAAATAAAGACAATCCTATCACTGTTCAGATTTTAGGTATTTGCTCCGCGTTAGCCGTTACTGCAAAATTAGAGCCTGCATTTGTAATGGCGGTTTCTGTTACAGTTGTTACAGCTTTTTCTAATCTTATAATTTCACTAATCAGGGATACCATTCCACCGCGAATACGTATTATTGTGCAACTAGTTGTTATTGCAGCCCTGGTAATTGTTGTTGACCAGATATTAAAAGCTTATGTGTATAATGTAAGTAAGCAATTATCTGTATTTGTAGGTCTGATTATTACCAACTGTATTGTAATGGGAAGACTAGAAGCTTTTGCGATGGCAAACAAACCCTGGCCCTCTTTTCTTGATGGTATAGGAAACGGGCTCGGTTATGGTTTAATTCTTATAGTTGTCGGCTTCTTCAGAGAGCTGTTTGGTTCAGGCACTCTTTGGGGATTTCACATAGTGCCAAAATCTTTTTATGATGCAGGTTATGTGAACAACGGTTTCATGATATTACCTCCAATGGCGCTTATACTGGTTGGTATTATAATTTGGTTTCAGAGATCTAAAAATGCAGATCTTGTTGATAAATCTTAATAGGAGTAGAACATGGAAAATTTAATAAATATATTCATTAAGTCGATTTTTATCGACAACATGATTTTCGCATTCTTTTTAGGAATGTGTTCATACCTTGCTGTTTCAAAAACAGTAAAAACCTCTATGGGTTTGGGTATTGCGGTAATTTTTGTGTTAGGAGTAACTATTCCTGTTAACTATCTGTTAGACAATTATCTGCTTAAAAAAGGAGCATTAGCCTGGATGGGACCTGAGTTTGCGGGTCTTGACCTAAGCTTTCTGAGTTTTATCATGTTCATCGCTGTAATTGCAGCCATCGTTCAATTGGTAGAAATGGTTGTTGAACGTTTTAGTTCAGGCTTGTACAACTCTTTGGGTATATTCTTACCACTTATTGCTGTGAATTGCGCAATTATGGGTGGTGCACTCTTTATGCAGGAAAGAGAATATGAAACGCTCGCGGAAGCAACAGTATTTGGATTAGGTAGTGGAGTAGGGTGGTGGATTGCTATTATTCTGATTGCTGCTATTCGCGAAAAGATCAGATATTCTAATATTCCAGCACCCTTACGAGGATTGGGTATCACCTTCATCATTACAGGTTTAATGGCTATAGCATTCATGAGCTTTATGGGTATTAAACTTTAATTTTTTGAACCTACTATATAGAAAGGCATTATAAGATATGGGAACCGGAACAATTATACTGTTAAGTATTGCAATATTTCTTGTAGTAATACTATTACTGGTGGGAATCTTACTCTGGGTCAGAGCAAAACTTACTCCTGCAGGAAATGTTAAAATATTAATAAACAACGAGAAAGAACTGGAGGTAGCGCCAGGATCGTCGTTACTATCAACACTTGCTGCCGAGAAAATATTCCTTCCATCAGCGTGTGGTGGAGGAGGAACCTGCGCAATGTGCCGTTGCCAGGTATTTGAAGGTGCAGGTGATATACTTCCTACGGAGCAGGGGTACTTTAGCCGCAAAGAACAACAGGATCACTGGCGTTTGGGTTGCCAGGTCAAAGTAAGAGGAGACCTTAAAATAGGTATACCGAAAGAAATATTTGGTATTAAGAAATGGGAGTGTGAAGTGGTTAGTAACCACAATGTTGCAACCTTTATAAAAGAATTTGTTGTTAAATTGCCGGAAGGTGAAACCCTCGATTTTGAATCGGGTGGTTATATTCAGATCGATGTACCTCCATGCGAAGTGGACTTTAAGGATATGATCATAGAGGAAAAGTTCAGGGAGGACTGGGATAAGTTAAAGTTATGGGATTTAAAGATGAAGAATCCGGAGCCTATATTCCGTGCATACTCCATGGCTAACCATCCTGCTGAAGGAAATATTGTTATGCTTAATATTCGTATAGCTACTCCACCCTGGGATCGTGCTAAAAACCAGTTCATGAATGTCAATCCCGGCATTTGTTCATCGTATATATTCTCGAGGAAGCCAGGTGACAAGGTTATGGTTTCAGGTCCATATGGAGAATTCCATATCAAGCCAACCAAAAAGGAAATGATCTACATTGGTGGAGGTGCAGGAATGGCTCCTTTACGTTCACATATTTTCCATTTGTTCCACACCGATAAAACCGACAGGAAAGTATCGTACTGGTACGGTGCCCGTTCGATGAGGGAAGTTTTCTATGAAGAGGATTTCAGAAACATCGAAAAGGATTTTCCAAACTTTAAATTCAATATTGCTTTATCAGAACCTTTGCCTGAGGATAACTGGAATGGCTATGTTGGTTTTATTCACCAGGTGGTACTTGATAATTATCTGAGCAAGCATACAGAACCCGAGGAAATTGAGTATTACCTCTGCGGACCTCCGATGATGAATGCAGCAGTTTTCAAAATGCTTGATAATCTCGGTGTTCCAAAAGAAAATATTGCATACGACGATTTCGGCGGATGAGAAAAATAAGCATCATAGCTGGCTGGATCATTGGTTTAATCGTTATAGCCATTGCATGTACAAAACAGAATACTGAGCCTGTTCGACTTACAGGTGAAGCTCAGGGAACGTATTATGCAATCACTTATTACGACAATCAGAATCGAAATTTCCAGTCAGCTATTGATAGTTTATTTAAAAGTTTCGATGAGTCAGCTTCTGTCTACTCCAAAACGTCTATAATATCCCGATTTAATAGGAATGATTCAGTTGTTATAGCAGATAAAGTATTCGAGACTATTTTTAATAAAGCCAGGGAGATTTCCGAAAAAACAAACGGAGCTTTTGATATAACCGTAATGCCCCTGGTTAATGCCTGGGGCTTTGGCTATCAAAGCAGGCGTAAGGTAGACTCCGCTGTGGTAGAAAAACTTCTTCCATTGATAGGTTACAAGAAGATTAGATTAGAAGGTGGTCGTTTAATTAAAGAAGATCCTGCGATAATGATTGATTTTAATGCCATCGCGCAAGGATACACCAGTGATGTAATCGGAGAGTTTCTTGAGTCGAAAGGCATTACAAATTACCTTATAGATGTTGGTGGCGAGGTGCTGGCTAAAGGGGCAAAAGATGACGGATCTGACTGGAAGGTAGGAATTGAAAAACCAGCTGGAGATTCAACAAGTGCACGCGAAGTGCAGGCAATAGTTCCCTTAAAAAACAGAGCGCTGGCTACCAGTGGCAATTACCGAAAGTACTTTATTGAAAATGGTCAGCGGTATTCTCATACAATTGATCCAAAAACAGGTTTTCCTGTTCAGCATTCTCTTCTGAGCGTTTCAGTGATTGCCGATCATTGTATATCGGCTGATGGTTATGCCACTGCCTTTATGGTTATGGGGCTGGAAAAAACTAAAGAAATTGCAGAGCAAAACCCCGGTCTGGAAGTTTACCTTATATACGATGATAATGGCACAAACAGAATATGGAAATCAAAAGGTTTCCATATTCTGGAAGAGTAGACTGGTTTAAAGCCTCTCATCAACCAGATCCCTGGTCAGCAGGCCTTTTATATCATAAATTACTGTATTCCCATTACCTAACTTCTTAAGGTCAATTTGAAGAAATTCGTTATGGGCCACTGCTAAAACAATGGCATCGTATCCGTTGTCCGGCTTATCGCACAATGAAACACCATATTCATGTTTTACTTCTGATGCATCAGCCCATGGGTCGTATACATCAACGTTGCAGGAATATTCTCTGAATTCCTGAATAACATCAATAACTCTTGAATTTCTGATGTCGGGGCAGTTCTCTTTAAATGTCATACCGAGAACAAGAACTTTGCTTCCGGCGATAGTATGTCCACGCTGAATCATTTTCTTGATAACCCTGTTGGCGACATAAAATCCCATATTGTCGTTGAGTCTGCGCCCTGCAAGAATTATTTCGGGATTGTATCCTAATTCCTGTGCCTTATGGGTAAGATAATAGGGGTCTACACCAATACAGTGGCCTCCTACAAGACCCGGGGTGAATTTAAGGAAATTCCACTTGGTACCTGCGGCTTGCAGTACTTCCTGCGTATCGATACCCATTTTGTTGAATATCAGCGAAAGCTCATTAACGAATGCAATATTGATATCACGCTGTGAGTTCTCAATTACTTTTGCAGCCTCTGCGACCTTTATACAGGATGCTTTATAAGTTCCTGCTTCGATAATGCTTTTGTAAAGTTGGTCTACTTTCTCTGCAACTTCAGGTGTAGAGCCTGATGTGACCTTTAATATTTTAGTAACGGTATGAACTTTATCACCAGGGTTAATTCGTTCGGGTGAATAGCCACAGAAGAAGTCAATATTGAACTTAAGTCCACTATTTTTTTCAAGTACCGGAACGCAATCTTCTTCAGTTGCACCAGGATAGACCGTTGATTCGTAGATTACAATATCGCCTTTTTTCAGAACTTTACCCACTGCCTCAGAAGCTTTAATAAGAGGAGTAAGGTCAGGACGTTTATGATGGTCGATAGGAGTGGGCACAGTGACTATATAGTAATTGCACTTACGGGTATCTTCAAGATTTGTCGTGTATTCAAGATGTATAGCAGCTTTCAGGTCTTCATCAGAGGTTTCGAGAGTATGGTCATGACCTTTACGCAATTCGCCTATTCGACCCTGATTTATATCGAAACCTACTACCGGATATTTTTTGCCGAATTCAACCGCCAGGGGAAGACCAACATATCCTAATCCAATGACGCAAATATTAATAGTTTCATTCATCTTGAAATGTTTTGTAAGTTACTTATCTGGTTAATATTGTAGTATTTAATACGATCTTTTAAATCTTTTTATCAGGAATGGATGATAGTCGCCATGCAGACCGTTTATTTCTGCATTCCTGATGGAATGTGCTACCCGAATACTGGGTAACGCATCAAGCAATGTAAATCCATTACCCTGAAGGATTTGGGAGTATGAAACAGTGTGAAGATCAGTAAAACCTTCGCTGAACTCAAATTCAGTGCCTTCAATGCTAAGTGATCTATAGGTACGCTTGCCTGCTGAAAGTGCAGATTCAGGTAAAGAATTTTCATTAATGCTTAAGAACCATCGCACGCGCGCTTTCTTTAACTGCAAAAAACCGGCTGCTTTGTCAGGTTCTGAAGCATGTACAATATTCTGTTCAACATCTCCGAAAATCCATAGAAGCATATCAAAAAAATGTATCCCTATATTCGTTGCTACTCCTCCGGATTTTGAGATGTCACCTTTCCAGCTTATGAAATACCAGCGACCACGGCTTGTAATGTATGTTAGGTCAATGTCGTAGATCTTATCTGCAGGTGATTCATCGACTTGTTTTTTAAGAGCAATAATTGCAGGATGCAGTCGTAGTTGAAGAATTGTAAATATATCCTTGCCGGTTTCTTTTTGGATATCCGCAAGTGCATCAACATTCCATGGATTCAAAACAAGTGGTTTTTCGCAAATAGCATGAGCGTCATTACGCAAAGCCAGCCTTATATGGGCATCATGAAGATAGTTTGGTGAGCAGATACTAACATAATCTACCTTTTTTTCACCCTTTCTTCGTAACTTATCTAAATGCCTGTCAAATCTTTCAGGTTCTGTAAAGAAGTCGGCTTCAGGAAAAAAGCTATCAATAATACCAACGCTGTCGAACTTATCGAGTGCTGTGATGAGGTTGTTGCCTGTATCTTTAATAGCGCGCATGTGTCTGGGTGCAATGTAACCGGCAGCACCGATAAGAGCGAAATTTCTCTGTTTTACTGGAGTTGTATCCATGGATTAAATATAGTATGGAGATGAGCATTTTTTATAAGCTCATTCACTTAACATTAAAGTCACTACAAAGTTAAAAAAGAACTTAATCTATTTTAGTCTGGCAAGTGCATCTTTTATTCTGGCGGCAGCCTCAATCAATTCTTTTTCAGAGGTTGCATAGGATAACCGGATGCAATCAGGATTGCCGAATGCCTCACCGGGAACAATTGCGACATGGCCTTCGTCGAGAAGATAGTTGCAGAGTTCAGTTCCGTTGGTAATTATTGTGTGGCCATTTTTTTTACCATAATAAGCAGTAACGTCCGGAAAGAAATAGAAGGCTCCATCGGGGTTGTTAGTTATTAATCCAGGGATGTCGCAAAGTAATTTATAGAACATTTCTTTCCGTTTCAGGAAAATGCTCACCATCTCTTTGAGTTCAGGCAATGTAGCCGGGTCAGACAGAAGCGCTGCTACAGCTGCTTTTTGCGAAATGCTGCTTGCTCCTGAAGTAATTTGTCCTTGTATTTTTTCACAGGCTTTTGCAATATGCAAAGGTGACACACTGTAGCCAAGACGCCATCCGGTCATTGCGAAACCTTTTGAAACTCCATTGATTATAATTACCCTGTCTTTGACCGACTCAAACTGAGAAATAGATTCATGTTTACCAACAAAATTTATTAGCTCATAAATCTCATCAGAAATAATATAGATGTCAGGATGTTTTTCGAAAACAGCAACCAGTGAAGCCAGCTCTTCACGGGAATAAACAGAACCTGTTGGGTTGCATGGACTGCTGAAAATAAATGCCCGTGATTTAGGTGTAATTGCAGATTGAAGTTGCTCCGCAGTGATCTTAAAATCATTCTCAACAGTCGCATTAATCTTTACTGCTGCACCTTCAGCCAGTTTAATGAGTTCGCGGTATGACACCCAGTAAGGAGCTGGAAGTATAACCTCATCGCCGGGATTAATAATACTCAGAATTGTATTGGCTAACGCTTGCTTTGCACCGGTAGATACTACCACCTGATCAGCAGTGTATGTCAGGTTATTATCTCTTTTGAGTTTTTGCACAATTGCATTGCGCAAATCGGCGTAACCGTTTACAGGTGGATAACCTGTAAAATTGTCATCCATAGCTTTTTTGGCAGCGTCTTTGATATAAGCAGGTGTATTAAAATCAGGCTGACCAATGCTCAAATTAATAACATCTATTCCTTGTTCTTTAAGTTCACGACACCGCTTGGTCATTGCAAGGGTTTCAGATTCAGCTAAATTGTTTAATCTATCAGATAATGAATTGTTTAGAACGGATACCATGATTTCAAAAGATCTTAATTATTAGATTCGACAAAATAATGAAATAAAAAATCCTTAAACAAGGAAATGAACGTTAAAAGCAAAAGATTTGCGATATTTGCAGAATCTTATCATATACTAAAATGGCACAACTCAGAGAAATTCTCCTGATACTTATTCCAATCATAATCCTGGCTGGTTCGCTTTGGATTGTATTGCGATATTATCTGAAGGTGGAAAAAGAAAAACTGGTAGTTCAGATTGGCTTAAAGAATAAAGAAATTATAACGCCAATAAGGTTACAGGCGTATGAACGTTTGGTATTATTACTGGAGAGAATGGAGTCATCTCAGAGTGTATTGCGTAATGCACATCTTGGGCAGTCAGTTATGCAACTGCAGCAGTCGCTTATAACAAACATAAGAGAGGAGTTTGATCATAACCTTTCTCAACAGTTGTATATTTCAAGTGAGGCCTGGGAAAAAATCAGAGATGCACGTGAAGCAGCAATTACCATGATAAATAATGCTGCCACAAATCTTAAACCGGAAGCACCGGCCACGGAATTAGCACAACTTATTTTTGAAGGGGAAGCTGAAAGTGAAACATCTGTTATAAAAGGTGCTTTAGAATACTTAAAGAATGAAGCGCGCATGCTTTTCTGAAAACCACAATAAACTATACATTGACTAAATTACTTCGTTCACCCGTTTTTTCTGGCGCTATTGCCGTTTGCCTCTCAGCTGTTATGTGGGGATTCGATGGTATATATCTTACACCTCGGCTGTACAACCTCAATATAAGCTTTGTCGTTTTTATTTTGCATCTCATTCCATTTCTTCTGATGAATCTCTTTTTCTTCAAAGAATACAGGATATTAGGCAAATTAAAACGCAATGACCTTATTTTGCTTTCTCTGGTTGCGCTATCTGGAGGGGTAATTGGAACTATGGCTATAGTCAGAGCTTTGTTTCTTGTTAATTTTCAGGATCTTTCGATAGTTGTTCTTTTGCAAAAGTTACAACCCGTATTTGCGATTTCTCTTGCTTATTTCTTCCTAAAAGAGAAAATGCGTGAGAACTTTTTTATTTGGGCAGCTATAGCTGTTGCAGCTAGTTACACACTCACTTTTGGCTTTAATTTGCCAGACTTCAATACTGGAACTCAAACAGCAGTAGCCGCCGGGTATTCATTGCTGGCAGCATTTGCATTTGGTTCTGCTACTGTACTTGGTAAAGGAGTGCTAAAGAAACTTACATTTTACTCGGCTACCTTCTTCAGGTATGGATTTACCAGTCTGTTTATGCTTATAATTATACTGGCTACAGGTAATCTAATGGAGTTTAAAGTAGTTACACCAAATAACTGGCTCATAATTTTTATAATAGCATTTACAGTAGGCTCAGGGGCAATTTTCCTGTATTATTATGGGTTACGGAAAGTGCCCGCAATGCTATCAACTATCCTGGAATTATTGTTCCCGCTTTCAGCAATTTTGTTTGACTATATCTTTAACGATAAACTACTGTCAACAACACAATGGATCAGTGCTGCAGTAATGCTTTATGCAATAGTCAGGCTGTCGATATCACCGCACATACAGAAATAAATACTATTTCAGTATGCCATCGTTCATTCGTCAAAGTGTCAGGTTTAAATTTATGCTAGCCTGCTTGTTTTTAATACTTTCTCAGAGTGCAAAATGAGGTCGATATATTGAGCTCTTTTGTAAACGAATGGATCTTTTGTGTTTTTTTGCGATAAAACACCCCTGAAATCGTTGTATGAAGTGTAGTTATGGTCTTCCATAAATTTACGTATTTCAGAAAGTATAGTCTCAATGACTTGCGGTGTATGAAGATAAATTGCACTGACTACCTGAACTGCATCGGCACCAGCCAGAATGAGTTTAATAGCATCATTACCTGTGTGAATTCCTGTAGCTCCCAGTAATGAAGCGTTTACATTACCGTGTAGCATTCCAATGTAACGTAATGACATACGATAATCACCGGGTTCACTCAGATTAAAGGGTGCAATATGTTTTAGAGAATTGGTACTGATATCGGGTTCAAAAAGTCTGTTAAACAATACGAATCCCTTTGCTCCGGCTTGTTCCATTCTTTTAACTACCTGCAGTACGTTGGTATAGAAAGGGCTTAGTTTTACGCTGACCGGAATGGAAATGGATTGGCAAACCTGTTTAACAATCGATACCTGTTCATTCTCAATGGATTCAGGGGAAGTTTCAAAATCACGAGGAATACCGAAGAAGTTTAATTCAAGCCCGTCTATTCCTGTTTTTTCCATCTTTTGTGCCCATTCTACCCAGGTTTCGGTAAACACACAATTAAGGCTTCCAATTAAAGGTATCGATACCGCTTTTCGTGCTAATGCCAGTTTATATAAATGCTCTTCGGGCCCTGCATGTTCCATACCTGGAAACAGGCTCACTGATTCAGCATTTCGCTCATTATAAAGTTCTATTTCAGACTGGAGTTGAAGACTTTCGAGCTGCACCTGCTCTTCGAAAAGAGATTTGAAAACTATAGCTGCAGCACCGGCTTCCTGAAGTTTTTTAAGCATGTCAGGGTTGTCGACCATATTACTTGAACCCACAATAACGGGATTAGCCAATTTAATCCCCATGTAATTGATTGATAAATCCATGAAACCTCCCTTTTTCTTTTTGCTAATAACAAGATTCACAACGTTTTGTTGAAAGCAAAAATAGAATAATCTACGAAGCTTTGATGAACAATTTAAACTGATTATAAATTAAGCAGTGCATTGCAGATAATCCTGAAAATCAATACCCGATAAATTAAAAATGAGTAATATTGCATTGATTTTCGGCAGAACACCGAAAGTGTTGTAAATGAACGTTTTAATACAGAATATACTATGACAAAAAAGAAAAATTTTGTTACATGTGATGGTAATTATGCAGCGGCACACATTGCTTATATGTTTAGCGAAGTTGCTGCAATATACCCTATCACTCCGTCATCAACCATGGCCGAATATGTTGACGAATGGGCTGCTCACGGACGGAAAAATATCTTTGGTGAAACAGTAAGTGTCACTGAAATGCAATCAGAAGCTGGTGCAGCAGGTGCTGTTCATGGTTCACTGCAGGCAGGTGCCCTAACTACTACCTTCACTGCTTCTCAGGGTTTGCTTTTGATGATACCCAACATGTACAAAATGGCCGGTGAATTACTTCCCGCAGTTTTCCATGTATCAGCCAGGAGCCTTGCCGCACAGGCATTGTCTATTTTTGGTGACCACTCTGACGTATATGCAACACGTCAAACAGGATTTGCAATGCTTGCCACAGGAAGTGTTCAGGAAATTTTTGACCTTGCTGCTGTAGCTCATTTAACCGCAATCAAATCAAGAGTTCCTTTCCTTCACTTCTTTGATGGTTTCCGTACTTCTCACGAAATTCAAAAAGCTGAAGCTCCTTCTAATGAGGATATGGAAAAGCTGCTTGACTGGAGTAGTGTTAAAGCATTCCGTGATAAAGCACTTAATCCCGAAAATCCTGTAACCCGCGGCACAGCTCAGAACCCTGATATCTATTTCCAGTCACGTGAAGCAGCAAACAGTTTCTACAATGCACTTCCCGATATGGTTGAAGGATATATGCAGCAAATTACCAAACTAACAGGTCGTGAATACCACCCATTTACGTATTATGGTGCTGCTGATGCTGAGTATGTTTTAGTTGCAATGGGTTCAATTACAGATACGATTAAAGAGGTAATTGATCATCTCAATGCTACCGGTGAAAAAATGGGTTTGGTTTCTGTTCATCTTTACAGACCATTCTCTAAAAAGTATTTCTTTAATGTAATGCCCAAAACCGTAAAGCGTGTTTGTGTTCTTGACCGCACAAAAGAACCAGGCTCAAATGGGGAACCGCTTTACCTCGATGTGAAAGAAGCATTTTACGATCGTTCTGAAAAACCAATAATTATTGGAGGACGTTATGGACTTAGCTCAAAAGATACCACTCCTGCAATGGTTATCTCAGTTTTCAACAATTTGAAAATGAATGAGCCTAAGAATTATTTTACTGTCGGTATTGTGGATGATGTAACATTTACTTCTTTACCATTATTACCTGAGATTGACTTATCAACCAAAGGAACATACCAGGCCAAGTTTTATGGAATTGGTTCAGATGGAACAGTTGGTGCCAATAAAAACTCAATTAAGATTATTGGTGATACAACTGAAAAGTATTGTCAGGCTTATTTCTCTTACGACTCCAAAAAATCGGGTGGTGTAACAACTTCTCACCTTCGATTTGGTGATAGCCCGATACGTTCACCCTATCTCGTTAATACTCCGGATTTCGTGGCATGTCACGTTCCTGCTTACCTTGAAAAGTACAACATGCTAAAAGGGCTGAAAAAGGGAGGTACTTTCCTGTTGAACAGTCTCTGGGATGAGAAAGAAACCCTGAACCGAATTCCGGATAATTTTAAACGATACATAGCCGACAATGATATTAACTTCTATATCATTAACGCAACTGTGATAGCCGAAGAGATTGGTCTTGGAGGAAGAACTAATACCATTATGCAGTCTGCATTCTTCAAGATTTCGGAAGTTATTCCTTATACCACTGCAGTAGATTACATGAAAAAAGCAGTTCTTAAGGACTTTGGCAAGAAAGGTGAAGAAGTTGTAAAAATGAACAATGCTGCTATCGACCGTGGTGGTGAAGTTGTAAAGGTGACTATTCCTTCAGAATGGAAAGCTGTTGTGGCAGAGCCAAAGGTTGTTGATATTGACTTGCCAGACTTCATTAAAAACGTTGTTCAGCCAATAATAGCAATGAAAGGTGATGATTTGCCTGTTAGTGCTTTTCTTGGAAGAGAAGATGGTACATTCCCTGCAGGAACTACAGCTTTCGAAAAACGTGGTATTGCTGTGAATGTTCCTAAGTGGATTCCTGAAAATTGTATACAATGTAACCAATGTTCATTTGTTTGTCCTCATGCCTGTATTCGTCCTTTCCTCATCAGTAAGGAAGAATTAGCAAATTTACCTGAAGGTACTCCTACAAAGACTGCAATTCCTAAAACATTCGACGGTTTACAATTCCGCATACAGTTAAGTCCTCTTGATTGTACCGGATGTGGTAACTGCGCTGATGTCTGTCCTTCAAAGGAGAAATCTCTTGTTATGGAAACACTTGAAAGTCAAATGGGTCAGCAGGAGTTGTATGATGTCATTTCAAAAACAGTAACCTACAAAGACACCATAGCAAATAAGGAGCAAAACATTAAGAATAGTCAATTTGCTCAGCCACTGTTTGAATTCTCAGGTGCATGTAGTGGATGTGGTGAAACCCCATACATTAAACTGATCACACAATTATACGGCGATAGGATGATGGTTGCCAATGCAACAGGTTGTTCTTCAATATATGGTGGTTCAGCTCCTTCCACCCCATACACAAAAAATGCACAAGGTTTGGGACCTGCATGGGCTAATTCGTTGTTTGAAGATAACGCCGAGTATGGTTTTGGAATGGCAACTGCTGTTAATAAGATGCGTAATCGCATATTACTGAAGCTTTCTGAAATACTGGAAGGTGAGTACAATGAGGCATTAAAAGCATCTGCTCAGGAATGGATAACTGGTAAAGAAAATCCTGTACTCTCTAAAGAAGCTACAGAAAAGATCATGCCACTGCTCGAGCAGGCAAACACTCCTCTTACAAAAGAGCTTATTGAACTAAAACAGTATTTCATTAAGAAGTCTATCTGGATGTTTGGTGGAGACGGCTGGGCCTATGACATCGGATACGGTGGTTTAGATCATGTACTTGCATCAGGAGAAGATGTTAATATTCTGGTGATGGATACAGAGGTGTATTCAAATACCGGTGGACAGGCTTCAAAATCGACTCCTGTAGGTGCAGTAGCCAAATTTGCTGCCAGTGGTAAGAAGGTTCGCAAGAAAGACCTTGGTGTAATGGCTATGAGTTACGGATATGTATATGTTGCCCAGGTTGCTATGGGTGCAAACCAGACTCAATACCTCAAAGCAGTTCGCGAAGCGGAGGCATATCCTGGACCATCACTGATCATCGCATATTCTCCATGTATTAATCATGGCATCAGAGCTGGAATGGGTAAAGCCCAGGATCAGCAGGTTCATGCTGTTGAATCAGGTTACTGGTCATTATACCGCTATAATCCACAACTGGAAATGGAAGGTAAGAATCCATTCCAACTTGACTCAAAAGAGCCTGATTTCGGAAAGTTCCAGGATTTCCTCAATTCAGAGGTACGGTATACTTCACTCAAGAAGTCATTCCCCGTTGAAGCTGCCGAATTATTTACAGCTGCTGAGGAAAACGCAAAATGGAGATATAATTCTTATCGCCGGCTTGCTGGAATGGTATATGAAAAGCAATAGTTAAACAATTTCATAATTGGGGGGCCGGGATTAAAAGTCCCGGCTTCTTTTTATATTTCTGACTGATGAAGAAAATCCATTTGCTCCTATTTTTCATTTTAGTAAGCGTGTCAAGCTGCCATAAAGGGCCGAAATCTGACAGTGCTGAAGAACAAGTTACACAAACACCTCCAAAGGAACGCAGTCAGGTTATTGATTCTTCGTCTATCTATAAGAACGAGCAAATGGTTATTGGTACCCTGTATCATCAGATTTCGGGGGAATATCGTGCCTTGTGTATTCAGGCTTTCCGGATAGCCAGAATGATGCTTGATCAGGATTTACAGGACAGGCAAGTGGACAAGCATCGTATAGTGATTTTAGATATTGATGAGACAGTGCTGGATAATAGTCCCTACCAGGCACAATGTATAAAGCAAAATATAAATTATCCGCAAAGATGGGATGAATGGTGTAATAAAGCTTCTGCCAATGCAGTTCCCGGAGCTTTAGAATTTACAAAGTATGCACGAGCTAATGGAGTTAGTTTGTTTTATATTACAAACCGAAAAGAGCACTTAAAAGCGGCAACTATTAAAAATCTTAATAGTCTGGGTTTCCCACAGGCTGACGATGAGCACGTAATAATGCGCAAGGATGAGAACAGCAAAGAGACCAGACGTAAATCGTTGGCAGAAAAGTACCACATTGCACTATTATGTGGTGATAACCTCAACGATTTTTCGTTAGATTTTGAGAAAAACACTAATAGCGAGCGTATTGCATCAGTTGACAATAATTACACTGAATTCGGTAAAAGATTTATTGTTTTACCGAATTCAATGTATGGTGACTGGGAAACGATTCTTTACTCTTCTTCTGAAATTACTAATGATAGTCTTAGAAAGAAAGCACGTATAAAAGCTCTGAAAGGTTTTTAAACAACGACCTAAAAGTGTAATTTTAAAGGAACGTGTTTAATGAATTTCTACTTCATAAGGCATTCGAGCCTGTATACCTTCCAATCTCGAGAGCGATATAATCTGTTTATAGTAAGGATATAAGATACCTAGTTCTTCTTTCATTTTGGAATCTGAAGGATTACCCGTCAGATCATCTATAATTTGTGTAAAGGGGTCTTTTTGCGAAGGGAGAGAAATGGTGCGATAGTCTTCGAGGTTTGCCATACCTGCAGCAATTTCAAGTGCTCTGCGAAGCCCACCTGCCTCATCAGCAAGATTAATTTTTATTCCATCAATACCACTCCAGACTCTTCCCTGTCCAATGCTATCTACCTCTGCTGTTTGCATGGATCGTCCTTCTGCCACATGACCTATAAAAGTACTATAAATTCGTTCTATAGAATTTGTAAGTACTTTCTCTTCATAGGTTGTCATTGGCCTGGTAACTGATATATAATCAGCGTTTTGGTTAGTTTTGACCTGGTCAAAAGTTATGCCTAGCTTATTATTGAAGAATTTTCCAAAATCGGGGATTACCCCAAACACACCAATAGAACCGGTAAGTGTAGTTGGATTGGTAACAATTGTATCAGCTGCGCAAGCGATGTAATATCCCCCGGAAGCTGCCAGATTTCCCATGGAGGCCACTACAGGTTTCTTCTCACGTGCGAGTGATATTTCCCGCCATATAACATCAGATGCAAGTGCACTTCCTCCTGGCGAATTGATTCTGAAAACGATAGCTTTTACTGTGCTGTCAAGTCTGGCTTTCCTGATAGCTTTGGATATCCGCTCTGATCCTATTGTTACATCATCGCCCTCACCGCTAACAATATCTCCAACAGCATAGATCACTGCAATTTTATCCTTAGCTCTTCTTGAAAGTTTAGCGGGTTTATGATCTTTATATTTTGAAAGGGTTACCAGATTCAATTTATCCTTTTCATCTATTCCAATTTTACTTTTGAGAAGTGAAATAAGTTGATCTCTATATGCAGCCTGATCAGCAAAACCTAACTTTACTGCATCATCAGCAGTTTCTAGTTTTAATGAATCTGCAACATTCTGTATAAAGGATGCATCAAGTTTCCGGGACTCAGAAATCTTAGTACTTATATGATTCCAGATGGAACCGATATAGGTCATGGTCTGGTCCTTGTTGGCTTCACTCATTTTATCAGAAATAAGAGGCTCGATTGCACTTTTGTATTTACCATGACGAATAATTTGAGCGTTAACATCCAATTTGTTAAGTAAACCTTTTAAAAACATGACTTGTCCGGTAAGACCTTTAAAATCAATTGCTCCTTCAGGATTAACAATAATCTGATCTGCAACAGTGGCCAGATAGTAAGCTTTTTGAGAATAAACTTCGCCATAGGCATAAATAAATTTTCCTGACTTTTTAAATGAAATCAATTCATTTCTTACTTCCTCCAGTGTTGCAAGACCCGAAGGTATATCACTAAGGTCAAGCAAAATTCCTTTAATTTTTTCGTCTTCTGCAGCTGCTTTAATCAGGTCCATGCTTTCCAGCAATCCTGGGGTCTTTGTAGTTTGAATGAAATTAGTTGAACTGAAAGCAAATGGACCTGCCGGACTTCTTTCAGGAATTGACTCATCAAACTTTAAATGAAGCACAGAGTTAGGCTCTATCACTACTTCTTTCTTACCAGCCATTGATACCATCGACGCAATAAAAATGGTGGAAATGAAGAATAATATCAGAATTGTCAATATAAATCCGGCCATTGATGCCAGCATGAATTTAAAGAACTGTTTCATGGAGTTAAATGTGTTTGTTGCTTATTCAAAGTTAGCGTATTTTAAAAAACCGACTACATTTGCCTGTAAATTGTTTAGGATGAAAGAAGCATATTTGCTTTTAGGAAGTAATTTAGGCGACAGGTTTTCAAATATCACAGAATCAATAATTAAGATAGGTGAAAGAGCGGGCTTAGTTACCAGATCAAGTTCTGTTTATGAAACTGAGCCCTGGGGAACAGATGACAAACTGCCATTTCTTAATACAGTTATTTGCATTAATACAACCCTCGAACCAGCTTCTTTGTTGAGCACACTATTAGATATAGAATCTGATTTAGGAAGAATTCGTGGAGTACACAGAAACGAACCCCGTACAATTGACATTGACATACTGTTGTATGCAGATGAAGTTATCAATAAAGATAACTTAATTATCCCCCACGAACGAATGCATTTAAGGAGATTCGTTCTAATTCCTATGGTGGAACTTGAGCCGGAATTACGTCATCCTTTATTTGGTAAAACAATGAAAACCCTTCTGGATCAATGTTCTGATTCAGGATGGGTGAGGAAGTACAATCACAATTAACACTGATGTATAATTTTATAGCAATTGAAGGAACTATCGGAGCAGGTAAAACATCATTGGCTCACAAGCTATCCGGCGAGTTAAATGCCAGGTTAATTTTGGAACAATTTGAAGATAATTCTTTCCTGCCAAAGTTTTATTTTGAACCGGAAAAATATGCATTTCCGTTGGAACTTTCATTTTTGGCAAGTCGTTTTCAGCAGTTAAAAACCGAACTTTCGGTGACAGATCTGTTTAAGAATGAACTGGTCTCAGATTACTTTATTAGCAAATCGCTGATATTTTCAAAAGCAACTCTACCAGAGGATGAATTTAATTTATTCCAAAAACTGTTTAACATTATCAGTCTTCAGTTGCCCGGGCCAGATCTGGTTGTATACCTGTATGCATCTGTTAAGCGTCTACAGTCAAACATTGCATTAAGGGGGAGATATTATGAACAAAGCATTGAAGATGATTACCTTGCCCGCATACAGGATGGTTATCTTGAGTATCTCAGGAAATTAAACGATATGCGAGTGTTAATAATTGATACAAACCGGCTTGATTTTGTCAATAATCCAGAGCATTATGCCTGGATAAAGTCAAAAATTTTGTCACCTTATCCAACTGGAATACATACTATAGTTTTTGAGGATATAAGTCGATAATGTGGCAAATTTTCTTAAATTTGAGATTTACTAAAGTGTGACGGGGGAGTCATGTTAATAATACATAGTCAGATTCTAATACTTGCCTTGATAATAATTTTGGCTGCGTTGGTTATAATTTTTGCTGCAATAATCTGGACACGCAATAGGAAGTATCATATTCTGAATACCCGTTACCATGAAGTACTGGATGCTCTTGAAAAGTCTCAACAAGCGCTCGGGCAGGTTAAGAAGAAAGCAGAAGAGTCAGATAAATTGAAGTCTTCTTTTTTAGCTAATATGTCGCATGAAATACGCACACCCCTTAATGCAATTATGGGATTTTCATCGTTGATGCAACAAGCAGATAATCTGGATGTAGAAAATCGTGAATATGTTGAAATAATACATAAAAACAGTAATAAGCTGTTGGATGTAATGGATGAGATTTTCAATATTGCTTTAATAGAATCCGGTATCACAAAAATGTACACGGAAGAATGTCACGTGAATGACATGATATCTGGTCTAATCGCTTTTTTTAATATTGAAAAGGAAATGACCGGAAAATCAGAAGTAGCTATACGATCCAGAAAATTACCCCGCGATAATGCATTTGTAGTTCAAACAGATTCGCGGAAGCTAAGGCAGACATTATATAACCTGATCGAAAATGCATTAAAATACACCAAAGAGGGATATGTTGAAATCGGCTATGATGTGATATCAAACAATATGGTTCAGTTCTATGTGAAGGATACTGGTATTGGGTTTCCTCAAGAAAAGCTTGATATTATTTTTCAGAGGTTCAGGCAGGTAGATGATAGCAATACCAGAGCTTTTGGAGGATTGGGATTAGGTTTGACCCTTTCGCAAAAGTTTGTTGAAATAATTGGAGGACAGATGTGGGGAGAATCAAAACCAGGTTCCGGGTCTACTTTTTACTTTACCCTGCCTGTTAATAGCAATGAATTGTTATAGAAAAGGATTTCGGATACTAAATCAAAAAAAAAGCTGCCTTTCGGCAGCTTCTCATCATCACACAATTGCTTAACTATTAAATTCTTTCAGAGAATCCATTAATTTCTTTCTTGTAAAGAAGATTCTGCTTTTTACTGTTCCTATAGATAAATCGAGAGTTTCCGCAATCTCTTTGTATTTATAGCCTTCATTATGCATTTCAAACGGTAATCGCTGATCCTCATCAAGTCTTGATATGCTTGCTTCAATCTCCTTAGTATGCATTTGTGCTTCTGGTGATACGAAGTCTGAGCGGCGAGGAATATTTAGAAAATATAAATCCTCGGTATTATCTATTATGGTGTTTGCTTTCTGATTACGGCGATAGTTATTAATGAAGGTATTCTTCATTATAGTATAAGTCCATGCTTTGAGATTAGTATTAGCTTCAAATTTATCTTTATGTATTAAGGCTTTGAGATAAGTATCCTGAATTAAATCTTTTGCTTCCTCTCTGTCATTAGTTAATGTATTTGCAAAAAATGAAAGGTTTTCATGTAAACCAATAAGCTTGCTGTTGAATTCTAATGCTGTCATGTTCTCCCCTTATTTAAATTATATTGAAGTTGTTTAACAAAGAACGTGCTAAATTAAACACAAAATTCTTCTATTGTGTATAATTAACAGGAAATCAATTATAAAAAATGTTAAACAATTGATAATAAGGGCGGTAATTTGATTAAATATGTTTAAGAAAAATCAAATATATAGGAACAAAATAGAAACAAAACGTAAAATGTCCATTAATAGGACAATAGACGTCCCAAAATAGTAAACCTCATGATTATTTGAAGAGTACTATTCTTAAATGCTTGATAAACAATATTATGATACTGAAACAGTGCAAAAAATATGTCCTACTAGAGGACATATTTTAGTTCTAAAGTGACAAAAAGTGTTTAACTATTTGATTTCCAAGTCCTGAATAAACACTTTAGGATTCACTATTATCTCAACATTGGAAGGTAGGCTAATTTTATGTTCTTTTGTTTGGAATCCTGCAAGATAAATCTTTGAATTCGGAAATGCACTACTGATTAAGTTGATGCTTTCAGAATATCGTTTATCGGAGACCTGGGTAGTAAATGCACAAAGCACATTGTCTATGGATTGTTTAGATGCAATTTCAGGAAGATCTTCCAAAGGAAGAGATTGTCCAAGGTAAATTACATTATGTCCCGCTTTCTTTATAAGGTAATTATAAAATAATAAGCTGAGTTCGTGCCATTCATTTGGTGGAAGAAACAGAAGAAAATTTTTATGTTTTTCTTTTAAATTGCCCACCTGACCATCGATAGCTATTATTAACTTTTGTCGTATCAAATTTGAAACAAAATGTTCCTGAGCGGGGTATATAGTGCCAATCTGCCATAGTACACCAATTCTTTCAAAAAAAGGATAGAGTACACGTTCAACAGTTTCATCAAATCCTATTTTTATAATAGATGATGTGATAATTCTTTCGAAACGTAGCTCGTCAAAATCAATCATTGCCACTGTTAGCTGTTCGATTTGACTGGAGTAATCATGCAATGAGTCGGAAATTTCGATGATTCGGTCACTCATCTCGTTATTATCCATCGAAACAATATTACTTATTTTAAATCCATTTCGGTTTAAAATAGTAACATTTAGCAGTTTTTTTAGATCTTCATCAGTATAGTACCTTATATTCGTAGGTGTCCGTTCGGGTTCGAACAATTGATATCGTTTTTCCCATATTCTGATGGTATGAGCCTTAATGCCCGATAATTGTTCCAGATCTTTGATTGAGTATTTGATCATTTGAGGTAAAATGATTGCTTAATTGCATTACTGAAAATATTGCTAATTAACAATACTTACATGAAAATGTTTTACATTGAAGGGGTGAAACTTTAACTAAAATACGTCATGAAAAAAGCAACGCGGACTTTTTTATGGCATTATCAAGACCTGTAACATCTTTGCCACCGGCAGTAGCATAGTGTGGCTGGCCTCCACCACCTCCTTTAATTTCCTTAGCTAACTCCTTAACAATATTAGCTGCATTTAAACCATGTTGTTTAACCAATTGTTCAGAGCATGCAACAGTTAATAAAGGTTTACCATCAAAGTAAGATCCGATAATTACCAGTAAGTCATCATTTCCTTTTAATAATTTAAAAGTTAAATCTCTAACGGCATTGGCATCCAATTCGATTTTAGCGTTTATGAGCCTAAAGTTTTCATGTTGTTTGTAACTGTCAATTAGCTTCTCAAAAATTCCATTTACTTTTTCAGCATTAGCTTTTTCAATAACCGTTTTCAAGGTATTGTTCTCTTCGAGTAAGTTTTTTACAGCTTTAACTGGATCGTTGATATTTTTAAGCAATAATTTAAGTTCTGCCAGTAAATTTGATTGCTGATAGATTGAATCTTCAGCTTTCTCGCCCGTAATAGCTTCTATACGCCTAACGCCGGCAGCTATAGCTGACTCAGTTACAATCTTAAACAAGCCTATTTGTCCGGTCGAATGAACGTGAGTTCCTCCACAGAGTTCAATAGAATTACCAAATTTTATCATTCTGACATTTTCGCCATATTTCTCGCCAAAAAGAGCAAGCGCACCTTTTGACTTCGCTTCTTCAATCGGAACATTCCTGAACTCTTCTTTAGATGCATTTTGACGAATCAGATTGTTTACAAATTTTTCAACTTGGGTAATCTCATCATCAGTCATTTTCTGAAAGTGTGCAAAATCAAACCGAAGATAATCAGGATGGACATAAGACCCTTTCTGTTCAACATGTGAGCCCAGTACCTGACGAAGAGCAAGGTGCAGTAAATGTGTCGCAGAATGATTATTGGCAGTGTGGATTCTCTTCTCATTAGAAACCTTAGCGGTTACAGCATTTTCAGGGTTTGATGGAAGTTCGGTAGTAATGTGAACAACCAGATTGTTTTCTTTTCTCGTATCAACTACAGGTATTGTTATTCCTTCTGATTCTAAAATGCCTGTATCTCCAACTTGTCCACCTGATTCTGCATAGAATGGAGTTTCGGCCAGAGCAATCTGATAGAATGTCTTTCCTTTACTGTTAATTTTACGATATTTGGTAATATGTGTCGTAGTTTGAAGAGTATCATAACCCACAAATTTCTCCTCATACTCTTCATTAACAATAACCCAGTCATCAACTTCGATAGTCGCATCTTTTCGTGAACGTTCTTTTTGCAGTTCAAGATTGCTTTGGAATGAATGCATGTCAACATCCAGATTATGTTCTCTTGCAATGAGGCAAGTCAGATCAATTGGGAATCCATAGGTATCATATAATTCGAAAGCAAAATCTCCCGATATAACTTTGGATGTAATGTTATTGATATAATTGTTAAACTTTGAAATTCCATGTGATAAAGTTCTCAGAAATGAAGCCTCCTCTTCAGCAATAACTTTAATAATAAGGTCTTTTTGAGTTTTAAGTTCAGTAAAATAATCTCCCATTTCACTGATTAGAACAGGAACCAGTTTATTAATAAATGGTTGTTGAAGATTCAGAAATGTATAACCATATCTGACTGCACGACGAAGAATTCGTCTTACTACATAACCAGCTCTGTTGTTGGAAGGTAATTGCCCATCTGCAATAGCAAAGGCAATAGCTCTTAAATGGTCGGCAATTACACGCATGGCTATATCTGACTGTGCTGAAGTGCCATATTTAATATCACTGATAGATGCTATTTCCTTAATGATAGGTTGGAATACATCGGTATCATAATTAGACTGCTTATTTTGAAGAACCATACACAGACGTTCAAATCCCATTCCTGTATCTACATGTTGAGCAGGTAATTTTTCCAATGAACCATTTGCCAGACGGCTATATTCCATAAAAACAAGGTTCCATATTTCTATTACAAGCGGATCGCCCATGTTTACGAGATCCTTTCCATCGATGATATCGCGTTGCAATGAATCCCTTATATCTATATGAATTTCAGAGCATGGACCGCAGGGTCCGGTATCACCCATTTCCCAAAAGTTATCCTTTTTACTTCCACTTAAAATGCGGTCTTTTGCAATGTGTTTTTCCCAGTAATTATATGCTTCTATATCCTTATTTAGTCCATCGGTTTCATCACCACCAAATACTGTTACATAAATGCGCTCTTGATCTATTTTTAATACTTCAGTCAGATATTCCCAGGCCCATTCAATTGCTTCCTTCTTAAAATAATTTCCAAAAGACCAATTTCCAAGCATTTCGAACATTGTGTGATGATATGTGTCATGTCCGACTTCTTCCAGATCATTGTGCTTACCGGATACTCTGAGACATTTCTGGGTATTGGCAATACGAGGGTATTTAACTGGAGAATTACCCAGAAAGATATCCTTAAATTGATTCATTCCGGCATTTGTAAACATTAGCGTCGGATCATCTTTAATCACCATTGGTGCAGAAGGGACAATATGGTGTAGCTTCGAATTAAAAAAATTTAAGAAACTTTGTCTAATCTCTTTGGAGTTCATAATCAGTATGTTGTGGTTAAATTCTTATCTTTAAAAATGCGTTTTACAATGAAAAGGCTTGCAAATTTAGTTTAAAATATTAATTTTGCGAAACCCTGAGAAAGGGGAGTTTACAGAGTAAATCTCTAATGTAGAATTCAAACTTATTTCATGTCAAAAATACGCTATCACTTCAACCCGAAATCGTTGAAAATTGAGAAGGTGCAAGTGACTTTACGTCAGAAGCTTACACGTTTCTTATCGATAGTTGTCACTGGAACTGTTTTTGCATCTGTTGTATTGCTTTTTGCATACAACTTTCTTGACTCTCCAAAAGAACGTATGTTAAAAAGGGAGCTTGAACAGTATGAACTTCAATATAAAATTCTTAATGACCGTTTAGATCAGATGCAAGCAGTAGTTGCTGACCTGCAGGATAGAGATGATAATATTTACAGGGTAATTTTTGAGTCGGAACCTATTCCGGGATCATTAAGAAAAGCGGGGTTCGGTGGCTCAGACAGGTATAGTAAACTTGAAGGTTATAAAAATTCAGACATCATTAAGAGTACAACCCAAAAGCTTGATGTGATAACGAGCCAGCTGGTTGTTCAGTCAAAATCGTATGATGAGGTTTTTGAACTTGCTAAACGTAAGGAAGAAATGATGGCAGCAATACCTGCTATTCAACCTATATCAAATAAAGAAATGCATCGAATTGGATCATATTTCGGTTATCGGACTGATCCTTTTTATAAAGTCACTAAGTTTCATCAGGGTGTCGATTTTACGGCTGCTGTTGGCACAGAAATATACTCAACAGGTGACGGAACAATTGCCTCAATTGAGAGGTCAAGAGGAGGTTATGGCAATTGTATTGTCATAAATCATGGTTTTGGCTATCAAACATTATATGCACATTTATCGAAGATGGATGTTAAACGAGGACAAAAAGTAAAACGCGGACAGGTAATTGGCCGGGTAGGCAATACCGGAAAATCTACATCACCGCATTTGCACTACGAGGTACATAAGAATGGTACACCAGTTGACCCAATAAATTTCTTCTTCAACGACATCACACCTCAGGAGTACGAATTAATGATTGAATTATCACAGCGACCATCTCAAGCTCTCGATTAATTTAAAATGCCTTATAAAAAGCCTGTTATAAAGAAAGTATATTACCGCATTGGTGAAGTAGCGGCTATGTTTGATGTAAATATTTCACTTATAAGGTTTTGGGAGAAAGAATTTGAAATTATTAAGCCCTTCAGAAACAAAAAAGGAAATCGGTTCTTTACTCAATCTGATGTTGATAATTTTCATATCATATATCATCTCGTAAAAGAAAGAGGGTATACTTTAAATGGTGCTAAAGAAAAAATCCGCAAGAATTACTCGGAAACTGCTGATAACCATGCAGTTGTTAAAACTCTTCAGGAAATAAGGGCTTTTTTGGTTGAATTAAAAGAAAGCCTTTAAGAGTATTTATAAATATCCTTTTAGCGTCAGGTAATTGTTTACATAATCAGATACCCCATTTTCCAGGTCTGTAAATGGGTGAATATACCCTGCACTTCTCAATTTTGACATGTCTGCTTCCGTAAAGTACTGATATTTATCTCTTATATCAACAGGGGTGTCAATGTATAGTATGTTTTTAGTTTTGTTAAGAGCTTTAAATGTTGCAGAAACAAGGTCATTAAATGATCTGGCTTTTCCCGTGCCCAGGTTATACAGTCCGGAGGCAGGCCGGTTTGTCATCATGAAATACAGAACATTGACTACATCTTTAACGTATACGAAATCACGCAGTTGTTCACCGTCTTTAAAGTCGCTTCTATGGGATTTAAAGAGTTTGACCTCACCAGTTTCAATAATTTGTTTGTGAGCGTGAAAAATCACTGAAGCCATTCGTGCTTTATGGTATTCGTTTGGTCCATATACATTAAAAAACTTCATACCGGCCCAAAAGGGAGGGGTTTCTAATGCTTCAAGCACCCATTTGTCAAAGTCGTTTTTCGAATCGCCGTATGGATTAAGTGGTTTGAGGCTACGAACAATAACATGATCATCTTTATAACCCAGCTCGCCAAGTCCATATGTAGCTGCAGATGAAGCATAGACAAGAGGTATTTGGTATTGTGTACAGAGAGTAAAAACATTCTTAGAATAATCGAGATTAAGCTCGTTAAAAACACGAATATCAAATTCTGTGGTATCAGTTCTGGCTCCTATATGGAAAACAAATTCTATATTTTCAGCATTCTGAAGAAACCAACTTACAAAATGCTTTCTATCGATTTTGTCAGATATCTGTTTTCCATATAGATTAGGCTCTTTTTGCTTACTATGGAAATCATCAACGGCTATAATTCGTATAATACCTTCCTGATTTAACTTACCAATCAGGCAACTGCCAATAAATCCTGCTGCACCGGTTACTATAATCATTTTGAGAATTGTGTTTTATTTTTTTCAATTGCTTGAAAAATTAATGCTGATATATCCGTGTTGTCAATAAAACCCTTAAATAAACAGGAACCGGTACCATAGGCAAACAGAGGCACTGGCATTGCTGAATGGTCTTTTGTTGAAAAGTGATATGACATTTTTTGTTTGTTCACCGTATCCTCAATGAGTGTAAGACCACCCGTTTCATGATCTGCAGTAACAATAACCAATGTGCCTGGATTTTTATCAGCAAAGTCAAGGGCAACTGCAATAGCTTTATCAAAATCGTATAATTCAGACAAAACATAGTCTATGTTGTTGTCATGTCCGCCCCAGTCTATCTGTGAACCTTCTACCATTAAGAAAAAGCCGTTTTTATTTTGGGAAAGTATATCGAGGGCTTTGTTAGTAGAAACGCTCAGCATATCACCTCTTCCTTCAAGTATTTTGGGAGCATGTTTCGGGTATAATAATCCTGCAAGTTTTCCTTGAAAATGTTTGCTAACTTCTTCGAGGGATAATGCGACAGAATAATTTCTGGCTTTTAGGCTATCAATATAATTAATTGAATCCTTTCGCTTAGCAAAAGCATTGAATCCGCCACCAATAAATACATCAACATCTGTATTAAGGAACTGTGAAGCAATCTCATTTACCTGCCCCCTGTTTTCAACACTAGCAATAAATGAGGCAGGAGTAGCATGTGTTATATCGCAGGTTGCAACTAATCCGGTTGACATGTCTTTCTCTTCAAAAATCTTTAAAATACTTTTCAGAGGTTTGTTTTGAACATCCACACCGATTGCACCATTATTGGTTTTTGTACCAGTGGCTATTGCAGTTCCACCTGCGGCGGAGTCGGTAATATCATTATCAGCTGAAGCGGTTTTTACGATAGCAGTATTAGTAAAGCGTTTAAAACTCAAGGCATCTGGTTTTGCTACTGTTGCCGCATATACTTGAGGCAGTCCCATTCCATCACCAATCATTAAAATAACATTACGCACCGAATTAGCCAGATCAGGAGTGTTGCTGTTTGTTACCGTATTCTGTGCACTAATTTGGGTAAGAAACAGTAAAATAATAAGATGTAAAACAAACGTCTTTTTCATTTTAAGTAATTTTGATGGACAAAAATACCTATAAATGTTCGAAATGCACTAGCAGTTGGTAAGTTTAAACATTTATTAACAGAAAGATCATTATGCTGGAAATTTCTTTACATTTACCCGCTTTTACAGCACTAACAATTACAGCAGGAGAAGCTACTTCTGATGAAATAACCAATTAATCTAAAACCAATCTTATGAAAGAGAAAGTCGGTACTTTACTGAATGATTCACCGGTTGCAAGATGGGTCGCTTTGGCACTAATCGCTTCAACCATGTTTTTCGCTTACTTCTTTGTGGATGTAGTTGCACCTTTGCAGAAGTTGTTGGAAGCCAATTACAAATGGACTCCTGATGTTTTTGGTATGTTGGGTGGTTCAGAGTTTTTCCTTAATGTGTTTGCTTTTTTCCTTATACTATCTGGTATAATACTTGATAAAATGGGAATAAGGTTCACATTAATCACATCAGCGATAACAATGGTTGCCGGTGCATCTTTAAAATATTATGCTCTTACTCCAGCATTCGCATCATCAGATTTGCATGAAACTCTCAGTTCTTTTATAACCTGGGTTCCAGCATCAGCCAAGCTTGCATTTACAGGATTTGCAATCTTTGGTGTTGGCGTTGAAATGGCTGGAATTACAGTTTCAAAGACAATCGTGAAATGGTTCAAAGGTAAGGAAATGGCTTTGGCTATGGGCCTTGAAATGGCTGTTGCCCGTCTGGGAGTTTTTGCTGTATTCAGACTAACACCTGTGTTTGCAGAAAATGGTGGTGTTTCGAATTCAGTTCTGTGGGGACTGGTATTTTTATGTATTGGATTCCTCACTTTTCTAATTTATACCTTTATGGATGTTAAATTGGATAAGCAAATGGGTGTTCATAAACAGGCTGCTGACCCTGAAGAAGAGTTCAAGATTAGTGATCTTAGAAAAATTTTCACTAATCCTGGTTTTATTGCAATTGCGGGTTTATGTGTTCTTTTTTATTCAGCAATTTTTCCGTTTCAAAAATTTGCAACTGATATGCTGGCATCAAAATTAGATCTTGACATAAAAACAGCAGCAGCCTATTTTTCTTATTTTCCGATAGGAGCTATGATACTAACGCCTTTTATGGGTTATTTTCTTGATGTAAAAGGAAAAGGTGCAAGCATGATGCTTTATGGTGCAGTACTTTTAACTATCTCTCATTTAATATTTGCATTGGTTCCTTCAGAATCCTTTACAGTTCCTGTAGCTATTGCTACGATCGTTATTCTTGGAACAGCTTTTTCACTTGTACCTGCAGCAATGTGGCCATCACTGCCAAAGATCGTAGAAGATCGGTACCTGGGTTCTGCGTATGGTAGTATTTTCTGGATTCAAAACATTGGTTTACTAGTGGTACCCATTCTGATTGGCTGGGCATTAACTGCAGCAAATCCCGGAGTATCAGAGCTTATTACTGCCGGTGATTTAACCGCTAAATATGATTATACCATTCCTGAATTGATTTTCGCAAGTTTTGGAGTTCTGGCTTTTTTCCTTGGAATTGTGTTGAAGCGCATTGATAAAAAGCACAAATATGGACTTGAGCTGCCAAATAAAAAATAGGTAAAAAAGGAGGCTGTCTCAAAAGAGGCAGCCTCTTTTGTTATAAACTAAAATTTGTGCTGCGTTATTTACAGATTACACTTTATTGTCAAACATAAATTAAACATTAATTAAACATTATTTAAACAATGTTTAAACAATTAATAAATGCTTAATAAATGCTTAAAGAATGTTTAAGAAATGCTTAAGGAATGTTTAAATCACGGACTTACCAAATAAATGAGGTTATCTCAAACATAACAAAGAAGCTATCCTTTTGAGACAGCCTCTTTTTTTAATGATAAAAAAGAAAAAACCTGCCGGGAACGCAGGTTTTTATTTTTGGTGAGAAAACGAATGCAATGGTGCCGGGAAAGTGCCATTGCAGGGGAAGATTTATTTATTGCACCACAAAGATGGAGTAAAAAAAATGACAAAAGTTAGTAGATTTTCAAACGTTAAGAACTATTTATCAGACGTAATGGTTTGATGAATATTCGTATGCGATTTATTGAAAGCTAACTCGATTCGCGCTGTGAAAGTTTTATTGGTATAGTTATGTTCTGAAAGTCAATGAACTTGGATGGATTTTCGATTCTTTGTAATAATATATCCACAGCTTGATTGCCTATCATAAAACCATCCTGATCAATTGTTGTTAGTGCAGGGCTTGCTATTCCAGCTATAGGATCATTACCAAAACCTACCACTTTAATTTGATCTGGTATACGATATCCAGCATGTTGCAGTAACTGCATGGCAGAAATGGCTGTAAAGTCATTAACAGCAAAGATTCCATCAATTGAAGGAGCAAAAGCTAATATAGCATCTTTATGTTGAAAGACTTCTTGCCTGGTATCGCAATCCATAATTGGACACAGAGATTGATCAATGTTGTGTTCCTTTATTGATTTTAAAAATCCTTCACGCCTTAGACGTCCAATTTGTAAATGAGCCGGAGAAGATAAATGTAATATTCGCGTACAGCCTCTTTCAAGCAAATGAGAAGTTGCAAGATAAGCTCCTCCAAAATCATCGGTAGTTATTCTATCTGTAGCAACTGTTTCACATATTCGATCGAAAAAAACTATAGCTATGCCGCTATCAATCAAATCTCTGAAATGGGCTGAATCAGTAGTTGTTTTTGATTGAGATATAAGAACTCCGTCTACACGATGATCAAGCAATAGTTGGGTGTTAATTATTTCACGCTGATAGTCTTCATTTGACTGACAAATAATGAGTCTGTAACCCTTTGAATAGGCAAGTTCTTCGATACCACTGATGATTGAAGAAAAAAAATGGTGAACTATTTCTGGTATTATTAATCCAAGTGTATTTGACCGTTGCCTTTTCAAACTTAAAGCGAGAGCATTAGGTCTGTAGTTTACTTCTGCAGCGTATTGTTGCACTGTCTTTTTTGTTTCTGTACTGATATCAGGATGGTCCTTTAAAGCCCGCGAGACGGTGGAAGGTGAGATTCCCAATGCTTTGGCAATATCGTTAATGGAAATCAGGTGAGATTTGATAGACATAATTTAAACAGCAAATTTTGATAAAAATATGAAAATTTCGCATTCCCATAGAAGGCTACTCAATAATAAAAACATTGATCGAGTATTTAATAATAGCTAACGGAAGATTGCTGTTTAACCTTATAAAAGGAAAAAAATAAATCCGTAACTCTGATGCAATCGATTGCGATGATTTATTTTCTAAACTATTGATTTTATTGACAAAAACCGAGGTATATGTCCTGAAAATTTCTTATAATTGTACCAGAATTATTGCATATCTTACATCAATTAGAATTTTTAAAATTAACACACTATAAATAAATCCTAGAACATGAAGAAGCATAATAATTTGCTGAAGGTTCTGTTGCTGATACTTGGAATTGTTTTTTGGACGGGAGGAATTGCCCAAACGATAGCAGTTTCTGGTAAAGTTACAGACGGTGCTGATGGAAGAACAATGCCCGGAGTAACAGTAGTAGTTAAAGGTACTACCACAGGAACTGTTACTGATATTGATGGGCAGTATAAATTAAATGTAAGTCAAGGGGCAACTTTGGTATTTTCATTTATTGGTTATTCATCACAAGAAATTGCTGTTGGGACTAACAGAGTGATAAATATTACTTTGGAACCTGAATTAACTGAATTAGAGGAGCTTGTTGTGATTGGGTATGGGACGCAAAAAAAATCAGATCGTACCGGAGCAGTCATCAATGTTCAGTCTGAAGATATGAACCGCGGTGTACTGCAAGACCCTATACAAGGTATGCAGGGTAAGGCAGCAGGTGTACTTATTACAAAAAAAGGTGGAGACCCGAATGATGGTTTTGCAGTCAGAATTCGAGGCGCGTCGAGTTTGTCTACAAACACAGAACCACTTTATGTAGTTGATGGTGTGCCGGGAGTTGATCCAACAACCATTGCATCTGAAGACATCGAGTCATTCAACGTGCTAAAGGATGCATCAGCTGCTGCAATTTATGGTTCCCGTGGTGCTCACGGTGTTATCATTATTACTACAAAAAAAGGAACGGACAGGAAGAATAAAGTAGATTTTTCTACTTTTATTTCTACTGAGTCAGTAGCAAACAGACTTGATTTATTATCCGCAGATCAGATGCGTGACTATGCTGCACGTAAAGGGCTAAATCTCGGAGATAATGGTGCAAATACTGACTGGCAGGATGAAATTTTCCGGACGGGCACGTCTCAAAATTATTCTCTCGCTTTTACCGGAGCAACTAATCGTGGTGCATACAGAGCTTCTATTTCGCATCAGGATTTTACAGGAGTTGTGATTGGATCAGAGAAAATGAGGACTATTGCACGTTTAAATATCGACGATAAATTCCTTGATGATCGCTTGGTGATCTCTGCAGGTCTCGCAGGAACTTTTGAAAAGAATGATTATGTGAACTATGGCTCCAATGGTCCTTTCGATGTTCTTTACCAGGCTTATCAGCGAAATCCGACTGATCCTGTTTATAATCCTGATGGTACCTATTTTGAAATGGATCGTGGTTTCCAGTATGGCAATCCTGTTGCACTTGCAAATGAAATCACAAACGAACGAGATGCAAAAGACTTTTTTAGCTTCTTTAGGGCTGACCTTGAGATTGTTAAAGGTTTATTTGCTGGTATAAATATGGCTTACACAAGAGATGATAGTGAGTCATTCTATTTTGAACCGGATTATCTTCAAAATTACAGGTTTCAGGGTTATGGAAAACGAGCTTACGATAACCACAGTTCAAAACTTCTCGAGGCAACATTGCGCTATATAAAAACTATTGGTAAAAATAATCTTGAATTGTTGGGTGGTTATTCCTGGCAGGATCAGGTATTTACCGGACTATGGGCTCAAGGTAGAAGTCCATTCCTTAATTATAGTGGGGCAAATGATTTAGGTATTTTACAATCAGTTACTGCTGGAAGTGACATTGATTCATATAACAACAATAGCATAATGATCGGATTGTTTGCACGTGCTATTTATAATTGGGATCAAAAATACTATCTTACTGCAACCATTCGCCGTGACGGCTCGTCTAAATTTGGTAGTGAGAACGAATGGGGATGGTTCCCATCAGCATCTGCTATGTGGAATATTACCGGAGAAGACTTTATGCAAAATATTGATGTAATCAATAATTTACGTTTAAGAGTAGGATATGGAATTGCCGGTAATGATAAAATCGGTAACCTATTAGACAAGAGGACGTATGTAACTGGCGGAACGGCATATAACTTTGAAACTGGTGAGCAGGTTATTTCCATGAAATTCCAGAATGAGGCTAATCCTTACTTGCAATGGGAAGTAAACTCAGAATTAAATATAGGACTTGATTTTGGTTTATGGAATGATAAGATTTCAGGAACTTTTGAATACTTTGATAAAGTGAATGATAAGCTTTTAGGTCTATATAGTGTTCCTGTTCCACCAAAACTCAGCCCGGATTTTTGGGCTAATGTTGGAAAAATTAAAATCAATGGTATAGAGCTTACTCTGCAGGCATATCCTGTAAGAAAATCGAACTTTGACTGGAGAACCACATTTACATTTTCATCGTATGATCAGCAGGTAATAAACCTCTCTGATCCATCACAAGATCTCAATTGGTCCGCAGATAAAGAGGGCTGGATTTCTGGTCGTGGATTGGTGGGAGACCTTAATTATACACAGGT
>CAZXQT010000014.1:0-17756 GCA_964643225.1 uncultured Lentimicrobium sp.
TTTAATACGGAAATTGCCCGCATTGACAAGGCACTGGTGCGCAAAGGCCGCATAATTGCCCGCTACGAGTTTAAGCCGCTGACTGTTGAAAAAGCAAAACACCTTGCCTCAATTCTTGGCCAGACTATAGACATAGAACAACCAATGACCCTGGCAGAGATTTTTCACAGACAGGATGAGGATTATTCGATAAGGAAAACAAACAAGATCGGATTTTAAAACCGGGCCTTAATCAATTTTTATATGATTGATAAATTTCTTCAAGTCCTTCCGCATCTTCTTAACGGCACAGCTCCAGTGGAGTGTTTGGTTTTGTTCTGGACATTTTTTGCTTCATGCCTCTGGGGACTTTTCCGCAAAGAGAAGAAAAAACCGGGTACCAGCCACTAACAAGAGTAAACATCTTAACTCACATTAAGACTTCATCCTAAATAAGATGAAATTCAAATAAATCATACGATATTATGATAATAAAAATGAACAGCAAGTTGATTCTTGTATTCTCAGTCCTATTAATAAGTTTTCAAAGTCAGGGACAAAAAATGAATGATGAAAACAATCTATATGATGATACATTGGCCATTAATTGTGTCAACTTTATAAAAACCAAGGCCCTTGATTATAATAAAGAGTTGTACCCTGTTCCATGCACAGATTTAGGTATGCTGATCGATTCATTATGGAAGGAAAATACCAGTTACTTGGTCAGCCACTTTTCTTTTTCAGAGCAAGATCCTGTGATTAGAAATATTTCACCAAATCTTGGTCAGCTAATCACCAACGAAAGGCGGATGCCTTTCCTACTGTACAAGCTGGACAAATTCCCGAACGGGAAATACATGCTTACAATCGTACAGGGTCATCTTAATTAAAAATAAGCCGGGATTTTCTTACAATAAAAGATCGCACATCCATTTTAAATCAATCTGAAATCAATTAATGAGGATGAAAAGATTATATTTCAGTCTGATCATTTTTTCAATAGTTTTCCTCCTGGTTGTCTTTAATCCCAGGCGCACAGTTGTATTGGCTATGATAGCCGGAGGATTCGTTGTTTCTCCTGAAGGATCGGATATACTCTTTCATTATTGTTTTGGTAACGGTGATACGCTTCACCTGAAATCTGGCTACTTTCAACAATCCCCGGTTATTCGAAAAGCAATGACAGGGATGAAATCCGGGCAGGAAAAAACTGTATGGGTTCATCAGCCCGATGACTGGCGACTGTCCTATGCTTTAAATGGTTTCAGCCTGCGATGTGAGAAAGACCATTATTTGGTTTATCAATACATCCATTTCGACACGACAGGTAAGGTCTACACACGGTTAAATCTTGGATTTACAACTATCAAGGTGTACGATAACCTTGTACACGCTTTCGATTGCACCCCATTTATGGCTGTAGCCAGAATACCCAAGAATTCACTTTAGATTTCATCATGAAGAAATTTGATTCACCGGAGATACCTTCTCGTGCTTGGGAATGTGTCAGGCGCACAAGGCAGCACTATTACAAATATTTGATCCGAGATTTAAAGGAACGCCAAAAAATCACAGACTTTCACAATAAGGGAATAAAGAATACAAATGAGCAGTGGAAAATAATAACTGATTTTGAACGAGGAAATAATAACGGTACCAATGATGTAATTAACCACTTAATAAACAATGATATAGGCTTCGGCAAATCATACAGGCAGGATATAATTATCGTAAAAAGTGAAACCAAAAAGGAAAATATTCTTTGCTGGCCAGTTGTCCATGATGTTGTTGATGATGTTATGCTCGATGATTTTCCCAAGTACCCACCGTGTACTTTTTCAATTAACACTACCAGTATTGAAATTAATCCCTTTTGTTGGTTTGCTTGTGACATTGCGTTCTATCCCAATGCCGATTCCGTAAAAGGCTTGATTGATTTGTGGTTTACTAAGTGGTTTTATCCCCGAAGGAAAATATCCAGTCCGTTTTTAAATGTTATGCACAAGATTGATGGCCCTTTCAGCGAACAAGAAGGATGCGAATTGTATTGGATTGATTTTGGCACGGCCCCATCTATTGCGTTTTGCGAATTACTAAAGCTAGTCTGCCGTGAGGAAGTTAAAAGACTTGTAATCAAATAAGAATTCGCCAGTAAATTTTAGCTGGAACATTTTATAATTAAGAAAAGGTCGGGGTAAATTACCACTGATGTTTTGGTCAGGATCATTTGACTTTATCATGTCTTGTCTAATCAGCCGAGGGGTGGTCAATTTGAGCGAAATTTCTGTCTCCTCTTAAAGACAAAGATAAGGACAGGTCAATAACAGTATTTAACTACATACCAAACCGCCACAAATTCTTCAATTGTAAGATTTCCATCAATTGTGAACTCTATATCAGAAGTATAAGAAGATGTTTTACTATAAACCTTGCCGTCTTTTATCGTCGCCAGAATGTCGCTGGTATAAGAAGAAGTTCCCTTGTAAATCTTGCCGTCTTTGATGGTAAATTCTATATCCGAAGTATAGGATGATGTTCCTTTGTAAACCTTACCATCTGTTATGGTATAGATCACATCGCTGGTGTAGGTGGAATTCCCTTTGTAAACCCTGTTTTTTGAAACATTACATAGAATGTCCGAAGTATAGGTAGATGTTTTTTTGTAAACTTTTCCATTTTCAACGGTGCATATTATATCCGAACTGTATGTTGAGGTGCCTTTATAAACCTTAACCTGAGCTGTCACTGCGAAACATATTACAATAACAAGAAAGAAAAATAGGATTACTTTTTTCATTGTATATATCCCCGAATATTAGCCATTAAAATTAAATAAAATCTGGAAATGATACTGGTCTTAAAAATCGGCCGAGGGCTGGTCAATTCGATCGTTTTTCCTTCAAAAATCCAATATTCCCCCTTTGTTTTTATACATCCAAATAATCTTACGGTTATATACTTATGTGTACTGAAAGAATATGTGAAAAATGCAACAAATGACTTTTTTTTGCATATATTTGTGTATTAACAGGGGGTCAATGTCTTTGACATTTTGATAAATCTCCTTTTGCTCCTATGCTGCCGCCACCTTCCAGTCAGGCAGCGACCCCTTTGCGGCTGTTTTAAACGGCAAGATGAAACTATATGGGGTCACTAATCCAACAAATCATTATTATGAAAAACTTTTACGCTTTAATCGTCACGCTGTTCCTGGTGAATGGGGCAATGTCACAGACAAGCAAGCCATGTTCCTCCTGCCTGCCACAAGGTATCGTTTTTTCAACGCAGGCCCAAATTGATAGTTTCCAGTTTAATTATCCGGGTTGTACTGAGATAATGGGTGATGTGTACATCAGTGGTGATGATATCACAAATTTAAATGGACTTGATGTTTTAACCTCAATTTGGGGCAGTTTAAATATTGGCAGCATGTGGGTTTATTCAAATCCCCTTCTTTCCAATTTAACAGGGCTGGATAACATAACATACATCGGTGGGATTCTTGCCATTTTAAAGAATACAGCTCTGTCAAGTTTGGCAGGAATGGAAGGATTAGTTTTGATAGAAAATGTGCTCTGGATTGCTGATAATCCTTTTCTGTCTAACCTGACTGGTCTGAATAACCTGGCTGTCATTGGAGGAATGCAAATTATTAATAATAATGAATTGATAAACCTTACCGGGCTGGAAGGGCTGATGTCTGTAAATAGTTCAGCTTACATTGCAAATAACCAGTCAATGACTAGCCTGGCAGGGCTGGAAGCCGTGATTTCCATCGGTGACCGGCTTCATATTGAAGGTAATGAAGCGCTTACAAGCTTGGCCGGGATCGACAATCTGGAATCAACTTCAATTACTGACTTGTATATAATAAATAATGTCAATTTATCTGTCTGCGAGGCAGAATGGCTGTGCGAGTTCTTAACAACTCCTAATGGTAGTATAAATATATATGGTAATGCTGTCGGTTGCGAGGATCCGCCAGCTATTGCAAATGTATGTGGTATAACTTTACCTTGTTTGCCATACGGGAATTTTTATTTTTTGAACCAGGCTCAAATTGACAGTTTTCAATCGGATTATCCTAACTGCCAGAGTTTGGGAGGGGATGTAAAGATTTCAGGAGTTGATATAACAGATCTTAGCGGATTTAATGAATTGAATTGTATCGGGAATAATCTTGAAGTAACAGGAAACAATAATCTGTTAAACCTTACGGGATTGGAAGGATTGAATTACATTGGTGGTCGCTTGAAAATTGAAAGTAATGATATACTCAATACCCTAACTGGACTTGAAAATTTAGCAATCATTGCAGGAGGTGGAATCAGTATTCAAAACAACGACTCCCTTACAAACCTAACAGGATTGGATAACATCGTTTCCATAGAAGGTTCCCTTATCATTTCTTCTAACCAAACCTTACACAGCCTTTCAGGTCTGGATAATGTAGATGCAGGTTCAATCCTAAATTTATCTATTTACAATAATAATACTTTGTCAACCTGTGAGGTACAAAGCATCTGTGATTATCTTGCTTCTCCCACTGGTCAAATATTGATTTTTGGCAACGCCACAGGCTGTAATAGCCAGCAGGAAGTTGAGGATGCTTGTACACAACTTGGAATAGAATCTCTGAACCAAGAAACATTTTTGACAATCTACCCCAACCCTTCTTCCACAACCATTATTGTCGACACTCCCACCCAAGGCGTCCTCTCCATCCACAACACAAATGGTCACCAACTTTTGCAACAGGAAATAACCGAAACAGTCACAAGCATTAATATCAGCGGATGGAAGAGTGGCGTGTATTTTGTTAAAATTGTAGGGGGAAAAAGAGTGCAGGTGGGAAAGTTCATTAAGCAGTAAATCTAGTTAAGAAAAAAAAGGGAGATTTGGGTAGCGAGATAAGGAATTTCATCAAAACCTGACAGAAATCTGGCGGAAACACAAAACCATTCACAAATTTCCTCGTAAGTGGTTGATTTTCTGTGAGCCTCTCAGGGGACTTGGCACCCGACCTGTTAATTATGAGTTAGGCGCCAATATCTGATAATATTGCTTCCGGGTCTAACAACCTACTCGGGTTTTCAAATAGGATGGATTGATTAAGAGAAAATTTACACCGAACTCGTCTAAAGATTTCCACCCATAAACAATCAAGGATAACAATATCAAGGCGTTAGAAAAATTGGAAGGAAGTTAAAGTGTTGCAACTTTTGACAGTAAGGAGAGCAAATCAAAATAAGGTGACAGAGATGTCGCCTTTACTTTTATTGGCCAGGGATTCAGAAGTTGCAACTTCATTTCTTTACAAACTTTCCCATTTTCACGACTTTCTCTCCGACAACCTTCACAAGATATACGCCGCTTCTTAGTCCGCTGACATCAATGGTGATAGCTGGTTCGGTTACTTCCTTCTGCAGAAGTTGATGACCATTGAGGTTTGAAATGTATAGGAAGCCTCTCATGGGGGTTTCAATGTCAATACCAGTAGATGCTGGATTTGGGAATATTTTCAATTCTGTTGTTTTATCAGAATCGTGCTTAATTCCAACTCCCATAGGGGGAGTAAATAATTCATTCAGGGAAAAAACAATTGGGATATTGTTGTAGGCGGGAACAGTTAGTGATGACCTGAATGCTACTCTTAGCAAGTCAGCCTCCGGAGCGTATTGCATAAATTGAATATTAGTATACAGACCAGAATAATCCTTTGCAAGGTTCCAATTCTCTTCCTGTCCAATCATCGTCCCGTCACCAATATGGTCAATAATGCCATTATACCGGTTGCAGAAATGCATTGCATTGTTCCTTGCTATTTGTGAATTTGCAGTGTAGAGATTATCCCCTGGAATACTATCGGGATAATTGTTATGACGATAAACATGGGTTGGCAGATTGGAAGCGACTTCGCACACCATTGCAGTTAAACTGTCATTCGGTTGTGTTGCGGCGAGTACCGCAATTATTTCTCCATTTGCAAAACCCTCACTGCAATCGTTTAAAGCTGCTTTGACATCCAGAACATCGTGATTCATATCGTTATTGTAGTCTTCAGCTTCAAGGGATTTGCGAAGCCCATATCCATAGGGTAAATATCCCTTACCATGAAAAACAGTTTCATTATAGTCACTCATGGATTGACCAAAGACACCAAAATGCATATTAACGCCATTGATAGGGACAAGACTTCCTGCTAAATGAACTAGAAGCCAGTCTTGCATACCGGTCTCTGAAGGAAAATTAACCACGATGACCTGATTATTAATCAAAGAAAAATTAATAAATGCTAGATCCATATGATGTGAAACAACGGCTTTACCAGCAAGATCTGTGCCTGTAGTTGCATCGCCCCAACTCATTAAACTTGAGCAGTTGAAAGATTTATCACTAAATACAATTGCCCTCAAATCTTCAATTGAATTGCCTATAAGGACATCAATATAGTCTAGACTGTCTGGATTACCAGTAGAAGCTTTCACTCCTTCAATCAGTGCCATTGCTTCAAGGATAAATACGGAGTCGAATGCAATATCCTCTCCTGAAAGAATGATATTCCGCATTTCGTTGTAATGCGAGCCCGCTAATAATGGCTTTATGTAGCCTGTAAACATATCGGAGCATTGCGGTGCAAGAAGGTATCCATATGCATAAGCTCGCTCACTGGCAGTTCCCCATACTTTAATAACATGTAAGTTATTTGTATCCAGTACAATTTCACCATTGATTGTTTGAGCATGGATTAGCTTTATATGTAAAGCTAAAACTGCTATTAGGGTGAAGCTACAGAGTGTTAATGTTTTCATACTCTAATTTTTTAAAATATTACCTCATACACAACATTATCCTTTAATCCCATACGCTAAGAACAGTGCTTCCAATAAATAATGAGCCTTTGAAATAATCGTATTTTTTGTTAGGTCATAGCCGAAGAGTGAGGAGGGTAACAGTTAAAAGCACAAACAGAAATACTTTAAGTATCAGGATTATAGCCTCATATTTATCTAACAAATATACGACACCATGAACAGAAATGCAAGGTTTTAAGGAAATTGACAGTTGCAACTTTTGACAGTAAGGGAAGTTCTAATAGACTTTTCTTAAATAACAAGGAGCAACACTAAATATTGATTAATTCCATATTAGGTTTGAAAAAAGAATTGAATTCTTTAACTTTTTTTTTAAGTGGTGCGCAAAAAAGGAAGCGCAACGCTTATTTAATGTTGGATTATGATTTTGTATTCTAAGGAAATATAATGGTAATATATTTATATTCTGATACTTATGTATATTATACATCAGGTTGTGTCCGGACGGGTTATCCCGTCCGGACCGCTTAAATGAAGAAACAACCATTCTTCAAAAACATAAAACGCCTGTAACTTAAACTTCCAGGAATAGTTAGTTTGTGTAGTAGCTCCAGTGTGGGGATTCCATGAGTGGTCAGAAGGCAGAGTTTCTTATCTGAGAGCCCCTATCTGATATTTTATGTATTTTTGGTAGTTTAATGCTATATTTTCCATTTCCTGTTTGTTATAACATTATTATTTTAACTGAAGATTACTGTTTATGGTCGCAAACACCACAATTGCGAAAAATCGTGAATTACTTAAGTTGGTAGCACCATACAGCAAACCCGTTTTATCAAAAAGTATATGGCAACTGGTAAATTCAATATTACCATATATCTTGTTATGGCCGGTGATGATATACGTTTCACACATTTCATGGTGGCTCGTGGCACCTTTGGCAATATTAGCTGCAGGCTTTGTAGTTAGGCAGTTTATTATTTTCCATGATTGCGGTCACGGATCATTTCTAAGATCAGAATATGCAAGTGAGATGATTGGGTTCTTAACAGGTATTTTAACATTTACACCTTACTATAGATGGCATAACAGCCATTCTATACATCATAAAACCGCCGGTAATCTTGATCATAGGGGTATTGGAGATGTTTGGACTATGACCACCGAGGAATACAAAAATGCTACTCCCAAGCAAAGATTAAAGTATAGAATCTACAGGAACCCTTTTATTATGTTTCTTATAGGTGCACCTCTGATCTTCATCGTATTAAACAGGTTTACCAGAAAAGACTTTAGTCGCCAGGAAAGGATGAGTGTTTATTTTACAAACATCGGAGTTCTGGCTATTGCGCTGGGAATTTCTGCTTTTACCGGCTTTAAAACATATCTTCTCATACAACTTATGATAACTTATACTGCTTCGGTAAGCGGAGTTTTTCTATTCTATGTCCAGCATCAGTTTGATGATGTTCATTGGTATGATGATAATACCTGGGAATACAGTACAGTGGCTATTGCTGGCTCTTCATATTTCAAACTTCCACGCATTCTGCAGTGGTTTTCAGGCAATATAGGGTTTCACCATATCCACCACCTTAGTTCACGAATCCCAAATTATAATCTTGAAAAGTGTTACAACGATAATAAGGAATTTCAAGTAGTTAAAGCGATTACTTTAAAAGAGTCTTTTAAAACTTTGAATTTAAAGTTATGGGATACTCAGGAAAAAAAACTGGTTACCTATGCACAGGCCGGTGTTTAACCATCATTCTACTACGACCTTTTTCACCTCGTTTCTCCCGGTCCCTTTAATCTGAATAAAGTACATCCCTGCGGGATAATCCCTCAGATCAAACTGGATGAGCGGCTCGGAGTATTGGCCGGTGAATACCATGTTGCCGGTGATGTTATATATGCTAATCCTTAGCGGCTCTCCTGATTTATGGGCTGGATTGTCAATCGTAAATAATCCATCAGTTGGGTTGGGGAAGACGGTGTATTGAGATTGTGGTTTAACAAGATTAGTTACTGCCACAGCACCGGCGTTGATGGTTTTGAATATATTACCATAACTTCCAACTACATAACCGTTCAACTCATTGGTAAACCAGATTTTGGAATAACCATCACCAATATGATCGATTTTAACCCAGGTTTCTCCACTGTCATTGGTTTGGTAAATACACCCTGAACTCAGGTAACCTGTGGTTTCATTCACAAAAAACATATCTATTGTAAAATAGCTTCGGGTTGTATCTATCAACTCAGTCCAGTTTTGACCACCATCGGTAGTCCTGTATACCTTTCCAAAGTCACTGCCCACATATCCGGTTGACTCCGTAGGGAAATGTAGTGAAAGGAAGAAATTATCATCGGGAAAGATTGTTTCAGTAAAGGTTTCACCACCATCAGTAGTCTTAAGTACGGAACTTATTGTTGCAACATATCCCACATTTTCATTCAGAAAATGAATGTCACGAGGCCATTTTGACCTTGCATGATAGATCTCTTCCCATGTGGCTCCACCATCCATTGTTTTATAAATTACACCTTCCTGTTCACATGATACAAATCCAACCAGTGGATTAACGAACATGATATGTTGCAGGTATCCTTTCCATTCGGTTCCTGTTATTTCTGTCCAGTTATATCCCCCGTTAGTAGTTTTATAAAGTCCGTAACCGTTGGTAACAAAACCTGTTGAAGCATCAGTGAACCAAACTGCATACAATCTTTCAAAAGTTCCTGAATTGACAATTTCCCAAGTATTTCCTGCATCAATAGTCTTTACCACTTGTCCGGGCAAGTCGGTTACTGCATAACCTGTATTTTCATCCGGAAAATGAATACCGGAAAAACTCTCTTCTGTCACAGATGAAGTATAGTTTGTGGATGTAATTCCTCCATCTTCCGATTTAAAGAGCCTGCCGTGATATCCCACTCCAAATACATCACTATCTGTCGCAAAAGCATAACCGTCAATTTCATTCATGCCCACAGGTGACCAGGTATGCCCTGCATCAGTGGTTTTTAATAGTTCATCGCCCTGGATGGCATATCCGTTAAGGTGATCAGTAAACTGCATTTTGTTAGCAGTTATAACCGGACCGTTGAAGGCTTCCCAACTAGCTCCGCCATTATAGGTTCTTGCAAAGTAACCCGATTCTCCTGCAACAAAGCCTGTATCAGCATTCACGAAGAAAATATCCCTCAATTCAAGAGTTGGCTCGTTGATACTTTCAGTCCATGTTTCGCCGCCATCTGTAGTCTTCATGGTAGTACCCCAGTCATTGGATGTGTATCCTACAAGGGGTGTCGGGAAATGAATGGATAGGATACATCTTCCATAATGCAACTCCGGGCATACATTATACCAGGTTTTTCCACCATCTATGGTTTTCAGAAGCGTATCATAACCTCCACATATAAATCCTGTATTACTATCGATCCAATGCATATCGGATATTTCAGACATTCCAGTCGCCAACCTTGTCCATGTTTCACCCGCATCAGTAGTTTTCATCAGGAAACCACCGCCACCAGCTACATAGGCTGTTTGCTCATCAGTAAATCTGATCATTGTATAGTTGATAAACATACCCGTCGACATATACTCCCAAGTTTCACCTCTGTCGGTAGTTTTAAGAATCGTCCCGGCCTGTCCGACAATATATCCTGTTTTATCATCGACAAATGCTATATCGGCAAGATTAGCTCCGATTGGAGTAGGATTTACCCAATACCATTGCGGGAAGGCCGATATTACTACAAAAGAGAATAAAAGAGTAGAGATTAATTTTTTCATAGGGGTAAGATTTAAAGTTATTCAAATATATGAAATAATCTAACAGAAAATTAATTCTGAGAAATCATAATATTTTATACCATATCATTTTTAAGAATAAGGACGATCGAGAAATCGAACGATTTGAAAGAGAAGAATCTGAAATGCTTATAATCTATGGTTTACCGATTGAAAACTAAAGTTTCGAGCACATTATTTGCAATCTTTTCTCCGACGATATATCCGGCTTCAATAGAAGGCTTGTAGTGTATACCCCCATATAACCTTGACATACCGGCTTCTTTGCCGGCATCTGTAAAGCATTTGAAATTACGTGCTTTTAAACCTTTGTATTCGTATGTATCATCATTGAATTCGGTATTATTTCCCAGGAGTTGTGCAAGAACAATAGCAGCAGCCATCGAAATGGTGGCATGTGCTGCAGGGTACTCAGGATGGGAAGGGGTTGTAATTAACGGATTCCAGTCATACCGGTTCATATTTGCACGGATGTATGTAACCGGCCGCATGACGTTATAAGTATACTTTGCTATAAAGCATCCAATGGAAGCATCAAACATGGCAATCGACATAGCAGCCCATATTTTGGCACCTTCCGGGAGTGGAGTTTTTCGATTGACAAGTTCATTTCTTAAGATATGCAACCAGTGTCCTCCTGCACCGATGGAGGTGCCATCAGGCGCATCATCCCAATGTAGAGCTATACTTTGGTGTACTTCGTTATGTGATTCTGATTCTATGTATACTTCCTTGACCATCTGATAAAACTCTGAAGTTGTGTCTTTTGAAAAGGTGCAGGGTGGAGGTGGTAAGGTGTTTTCTATACTGCCTTTTACAATTGTCCGGCTGTTCTTAGCCCATGGTCTCACTGCATTGCTGAATTTTGGTGGTGTGGGTTCCCACATTCCGTCTCCTTTAGGCATGTTATATGCTAAATTTTCCTTGTCACTTCCATCCATCCTGCACCATTCAATTATTGCCTTGGCAATAGATTTTCCATATTTTACACCTGATTCGATTTCAAGATCACTAAAACCCTTCTCACGAAAGTTTTTATTACAGGCGTTTTCCATTGAGTCAATTTTGTGAACAGTGAGAGGATTGTCAGGGTAGTTAAATCTTAACATTTCAGCCATAGCTGCATTGACACTGGCATGCCAGCAAATCTCATTGTCAGCAGGTGGCTGTGGCAGAGATTCAAGTCCGTTCACCTGATTGGCAAGTGACCTGTAATTCTTGTCACTGTGTACTATTGATTCATAAAAAGCAATCGAAATGTAGCAGTTTTGCCTGAAGTTATGAGATGGACTTTTTGTATTCCTGATAGCAGATAACTGGATGTCCATCCAATCGGTTAGTAATTCTCCGGTCTCAGAATCAGTTAAGAGTTTGTCAGGCTCGCCGGCTTTGGTTAATGAAAGACCGGTTGTAATCAGCAAATAAAGTATCAGAGTTTTCATAGTTTTTCTCTAAAGAACTGGTTAGCAATCTAATAGCATTATGATTATAACATATGGGATTTTAAATGTTATAGATTGAATTGCTTATCGGACTGAAGCAAATCCTTTAAGGTCTACAATTCCGGAATTTAATTCCGAAATTGTAAAGTTCCATCATTTACATTCGTCCCCACAAGTACCCTTTGCCTTGCGATTTCACCTCTTCACCACCTTAATCGCATCATCAAAGCCGGTTCCCGTAAGGCGGATAATACCGGTGTGTTTGGCCTGAGGTATAGTCTGTCGGTTGCCGGGCTGGGCCAGGCAGCAAAACCAGTAGTGCGTGTGGTTACCGGCAAGGTGGTATTTGGCATTTCAACTTGTGCAGGATAACTCGAATCTTCAATTAATATATCCAATAAGATAGTGAATTTTGGAAAGGTGATTGTCTTTTAAAAGTGGTCCGATTTCTATAATTCTCATGGTTATTTTCTGGTCTATGGGAGGAGTTGTCTAGAGCTGCAAAGTATGACAATTTAAATGAATTGGTAGGACTACGGACCAGATGGCTGAATTGGAACTTTTATTCCAATCTGTATTTCATTGGATTGTTTTTCCTTGTTTTACCAATCTTAGTTATTGTCAGCTTTCGACATTTGAAAAAGAAACGGGACATTAGTTAATTTTTTATAACATGTAAGGTAATTTCGTGAAATGCACGGTCGTGCGTCTTTGCTTTACAATCCGGAAATCAATTCAGGAATTGCTTTCGCCGAAGTATTGGTAATTCCATCACTGCGTCGCATTGTTTGATGGATAACCTCCTTTGTAGATCAGGGAAAACCATTCTAACGAGAGTTGTCTTTCCTGATTGCCGCGGGCCGACTACTGCAACACTTTTAAACTGTATTGCAAGTTCTCTTAACTCCGATTCTGCTGCTCTGGGTGTATACATAATACAAATACAAAAAAGTGAAAAATCAAAAAAGTCCCTGAATTTCAAGGACTTTTTATGGGGTGAGCAAAAAGGTTCTTTATACGCCATTATTAGCGGTTCATTAGCTCGTCTTCCAGTTTAATTGCACCGGGGAATAGAATGTTATTTTCAAGATGAATATGCCTGTGCAAATCACTTTCAAATTCATTTAAGAGGGCAAATGCCACCTGGTATGTTCTGCAGGCATCTTCCGGAGCAGTGTAACCATTGCTCAATTGAGACATGGTCCTGAAACGTTCACCCTCTGCATCATGCTCCATCATCATCACCCTAACAGGATTTTGTACGGTCCCGAATCCCTGTTTAATGGTATCGGTACTCTGATTGTTGCTAATTTGCATGAGCTTATGGATGTATGGGAAAAGCATAGCTTCTTCCTTCTTCATATGTGCTTCAAGATTTGCTGTTGCGGTATTGAAATGATCTCTTATTTCAAAAAGTTCCATGTGCCTGTCACCATGTACTTCGCAAATTTTATCAAGGTACTGTTTAAGTACCGGAGTAGATTTAACAATGTAGGAATGGTGGGTTTCAACTATGTAATCTGCAAGCTTGTCTAGAGGCCAGCTGCGGAAGTCGGTTGAATCATTATCCTCTTTTGTTAATACCTCTTTTAATTCTTTTAGAAGTACGTCTGCATCCAAATTATTCATAGAGGAGGCTTCTGCTACTGAGATCCCACCCCTGCAACAAAAATCTATGTTATACTTCTGAAAAACACCTGCTGCACGATAATTTTCTGCAACAAACGAACCAACACTCTTTTCTTTTGTAAATTCCATTGTATCACTGTTTAACTGTTACTAATTATTTTGTCTCTCACTTTAGCTTTTCTTATTTTCTCTTCTTATTCAATCTTTTCTCATTTAATCTCTACTTAATTAATCTCTTCTCAGAAAACTTAAACCCTGGTGGATGTTCTCTGATAAATTATAAAGAGTTGTGCTTTCGAGCATATCTTTTAGATCCTCCCTTATAGTTTTAAACTGATAATGAACCGGACACGGTTTCTCATCACTGCAGGTGTTAAATCCAAGTGCACATCCGTTGTATATTTCATCGCCATCAATCGCAGCCACTATTTCACTTAGTTTTATCTGTGATGCTTTTGCTTCGCTTATCACAAACCCGCCTGTCGGGCCCTTTTGTGACTCCAAAAGGTTTGCCTTGACCAAACGCTGAAGGATCTTTGCAGTGAAAGATACCGGAGAATCAATACCCAATGCTATATCATTCATTCCGCATCGTATATTGCTTTTCGATTGAACTGTTACAAAAATCATTGCCTTTATGGCGTATTCACATGCTTTTGAAAACATAAGTACGGTATTTCAGGCACAAAGATAATACATAAAATGCAATAAAGGACAAAAATGTCCGATATTGCATTTTTTTAACAATTAACTACTGCAAAGTATTATTTAGATTGCGATTACCTTAGATAATCGGGGAGGACAACAGGGTGCTGAGTAACGGTTATTACTAATGTAGTATAACCAGCTTCGCAGAGTGTGTGCCTGAATTAGTTGTCAGAACAAGAGTGTACATGCCTGACTTAAAACCTGAAAGATCAATATTCTGAGAATGACTTCCCGGCATGAGTACGCCGGCTGATTGATGCCAGACTACTTCTCCCATCATGTTATACAATGAAATAAAAGCATTTACTTGCTGATGGAGGGTAAAATGTAATTCGGTGGTTTCAGATGCTGGGCTGGGCTTTAATGTAATCCCCGTTGCTTCGGGAATCATATTTTTGACGGAAACCACTGTGGTATCTGTAGCATATCCTATAGAAAAGAGATCCTGATTTGCACCGGTATACCACATTTTTAAAAGACCTGAATCATCAATCAGCACTGATGGATGCCATACCCAATCAGCATCAAATGCCCCTGGATCACCAAGAGGTAATGCCTCAATATAATCAGTTGACCAAACGATTCCATCGTCGGAAGTGGTGTAGTATAACCTTTCTTTTGAACCTACCCATGCATTGAACCACATATGGTACTTTCCGTTATACCTTATTACTCTGGCATTGTGTAAGAAGTTCGAGATGGTTGGTTTGAGTATCGGATTGCCTGCATATTTAGTCCAGGTTATGCCGTCATATGAGGTAGCATAACCAACATTTTGTTTGTTTTCATTATGTCCACTATACCACATTTTAAAGATCGTGTCTTCATATAAAACAGTATTGCAATATGCCCACCGATCATCCCAGCTTCCGGTTGTTCCAATAGCGAATACAGGCTGGTCCGAATGTCGCGTCCAGTTTTTCCCATCTGTGGAAGTCGCGAGCCCTGTATAGCCGATTCTGTTATGGTACTGGTCGGATGAACTGTACCACATGTGCATGGTATCATTCTCATGCATCACATAGATAAAAGGAAAACCCATCTCAGAAAATGTACCGGGCAATCCCGGCGACATAACAGGGTTAAAAACATACTTTGTCCAGTTGGTCTGTGAAAACATAGTGCCTGCGACCAACATGCTGAGGACGAATAAGAGTACAAATTTTTTCATAGTGGGGTGCTTTATTGGTTTAGATCAAATATCACCTGACGAGGATCAATAATCAATCACCAATAAGTAGTAAAAAGACAGAATTAGAAAAACATAAGTGTTTGAAATGCAGCACTATTTATGTTCCAGGTATTTTAGCACGGCCTCAGTTCGTGTTCTTACCTGCAACTTTTCATAAATGTTGCGAAGGTGAGTTCGCACAGTCTCAGTGCTTATAAACAAGTGCCCGGCAATCTCTTTGTACATAAACCTTCTGGCCAGCAAATTTAGAATTTCAGTTTCCCTGATACACATTGAGTCGTGCCCTTTCACGTTCAAGGAAAACCTGGTGGTTGAGGTTTTTGCTGTATAAATCTGCCATGAGCAGCAAAGAACCGGTTCTCCGAGAAACGACTGTGATTATATGCCGTTCATTCATTTTCCAGGATTGGTCATCAAGCCGCTCACCAAGCAGAAAGAAGCCATAGAGTTGATGTTTATCGGCAATAGGCACAATCATTGAAGCTCCTGTTATGAATTCAGGAACAGAGCTAATATCTTCCACCATAATGAGTTCCCCCAGCCTTATCTTTTCACTCACAGGCAGCGGTATTTCAAAGAACATAGGTTGGTCACTTTCATCTTTTGTTACACTTTGATAATTCTGTCTGTTCTTACAAAAGGCCTTCACCGATCTGAGCGGAAAAACGGAGGTGATAAAATCTGCTGCGGTAAGGAAGATATCACGCTCTTCATATTTACCGGCAACCCTTTCTTCAAAAGTCGCAATTATTGAAGCGGGGTCATACATTTTTTTGTAAAAAAGCTTATCGATGTAATGCTGTATCCCATCCCTGAATACCATAAAAACAAGTATTGCCAATGCAAGGGACAGGAAGTGAAATTCCTCATTGTACTTCATGATCATCGAATCTGCTATGTACAATATCAAAGCATACATGCCCATTATAAAAACGGTAGCTGCTACATACAGTGCCGCTTTTCGCAGAACTGATTCAATGTCCCAGATACGATACCTGAAAATAGCTAAAATGAAGAAAACGAACATTATAGTACTAGCGAGTGTAAGTGCTGCAGTAACCAGAATTCGCATGTGCTGCTCTGACTCAAGTTTCTGGAAAAAACCGGTAAAAAAACCAAATGCCATTGGAGTTATAAGGGCAATTATCGAACCTGAAATTATGAGTTTCAGTTGCTTTCTTACCAGTTTATTAGTGCAGTTATAATAGCGAATTATAGCAATCATCAGTGCAACGATCAGACTGCCGGCCATCCAGTGAACCGACCATCGGAGAAGAACGCTGAAATTTGATACCGGATGTCCGTTTATTTCCTGTATAATAGAAACGATCAGCAGCAAACCCCGCAATGCACCAACAACGAAACAGGCTTTAACAAACAAATGCAGTTTGTTATAACCTTCACCCGAAGGAAATACCAGATGAAAATACATCAGGCATGGTCCGTACAAGGTAAACCCAAGTATGAAAAAGGAAGTGGCAAGTATTGCCATCGGATTGTTGAATAGTAAATATCGGTTGTTAAACGACAGTATAAGCAGGAAAATGTACATAGAAAAAACCCTCACTGCTTTTTCATCCGGCTTTTTATACAACAAGTAAAGACTGAGCAAGAGAATCAGAGTGAGAATAATGTACAGAAGGCTAAATAACAGCGCATAATGCTGAAAAAATGAATTAAGTTTCAAAGGCACTTCTAACAGTTTACCCTGTCGTGAAACAGTAAAATACACGGTTTCACCTGCAAGGTGATATTTGTTAAGCATAAGAATATAATCATGCCCTTCAATCGAAACATCATTGATCATCAGCAAAGCATCATTCACCTGTATACCGGCAATGCCCGCAGGACTGTCAGCTAATACCCGTGATACGATGCAGGAATCACCTGACTGCCTTACTCCCATTCCGGTAATAGGGATTTTAAAAGCAGCAACGAAATAAACTGTGTTAACAAACAACACAATACCTGTCATTACCCACGCCCAAACCGGAATCGTCAATAGTACCTTCTTCATTCAGGTTATTTGGCTTGATTTGAAATCAAATATATGATTTTTTTAATCAAAACTTATCTTTTAATTGACAATATCTTTGTTGATAAATACTGCTTAATTGCTTCAATACAATGAAGGAATTTTGTCTAATTGCTTCAATACGATGAAG
>CAZXQT010000014.1:17856-20653 GCA_964643225.1 uncultured Lentimicrobium sp.
ATGAAGGAATTTTGTCTAATTGCTTCAATACGATGAAGAAATTTGAAAAAAATGCATTATATTTGTGTTCTTAAGAAAAAAATGTTTATGGAAATTTATATTGACAGGGCAATAAGGGAACAGTTTATAAGTAAGTTACAACCAAATAAAGTGCTGGTGTTACTTGGTGCACGAAGGACCGGTAAAACAGTCTTCCTGAAGAAGTTTCTAAGCGAAAATATTAGCGAATCTTACCTTTTTCTCAATGGTGAAGACATGAATGTTCAAACAAATTTGTCAAACCGTACAATTGAAAACTACAAATTCCTGCTTGGCAATAATCGTTTACTGGTAATAGATGAGGCCCAAAAAATACCAGAAATCGGACTAATACTTAAACTTATGGTCGACAGCATTGATGGTCTCAAAATAATAGCAACCGGATCTTCAGTGTTTGATATTTCGAATAAGCTTGGTGAACCTCTCACAGGAAGAAAATATTCTTTAAACATTTACCCTTTTGCTCAACTTGAATTTGCCCGATATGAGAATATTATAGAATCAAGGTCAAGACTTGAAGAAAGGCTTGTTTATGGATCATACCCTGAATTGATCCACATTCCAGGACCTGAAGAAAAAAAAGATTACCTGCGGGAACTTGTAAATTCATATTTGTTGCGCGACATTTTGGAGTTTGAAGGAGTTCGTAATTCTGATAAAATGTATGCTTTACTGCGTCTTATTGCATTCCAGATTGGCAAAGAGGTGTCATTGGAAGAGTTAGCCAAACAACTTGCCTTAAGCAGGAATACAGTCGAAAAATATCTTGACCTGCTCAGTAAGGTATTTATTATATATAAATTATCCGGTTTTAGCAGAAATCTACGTAGTGAGATTACAAAAACCAGCCGATGGTATTTTGTTGATAATGGCATACGAAATACCCTGATAAATAATTTCAACCCTATTGTTTTGAGGAATGACGTAGGAGAATTATGGGAAAACTACCTGCTCTCTGAGAGAATCAAGTTCCAGCAGTATAAAGGCGAACATGTAAATAATTATTTCTGGCGTACTTATGAGCAAAAGGAAATAGACTGGATTGAAGAAAAGGACGGGAGATTAGCTGCTTATGAAGTAAAATGGAATCCCGATAAAAATATTAAAGCTCCCCAGCTATGGCTAAAGGCCTATCCCGATAGTACTTTCAATGTAATACATCCAAATAATTATTTGTCATGGATTATGTAGGTAATAACGCCACACTACCCCTCACCTCAGTGTTTCAAAGAGGCACTGGCCCCACCTATTGTAAATTGACATATGGAAACGACTGATGAGCTAAATATCAAAAAATTGTTTGATTGTTATAGATTTTTTTTATATCTTTGAGTACAATTCGATTGGCCACAATGATTGTATATACATAATATGTTTGCCATAAAAAAAATAGTATTGTTGCTCTTACTATTGGTCCCTTTAGTTAATTATTCACAACCTTTCTGGTATCAGGTACATAAACCCGATTCTTTATTGCCAAGTGCTGTTGCGGTTGATAATTATGGTGATTTGTATGTAACCAGTTATCTGCATTATAATAAAGGCGGTGTTTATTATTCGAATAATGATGGTCAAACATGGGAGTTTATTGGCCCTGAATTTCAAAACTTTAAAACAATTGACATTTCTGATAATAATAGAATATTAATCGGTGGAAATGGGATTTTTGTTAGGGATACAATTACCAGCACATGGCAACAAACATTGCCTCGCCGGGATGTTTACTGTATAAATTCAATATCTGATTCAATTTATCTTGCCGGAGCTAACAACAGTATATATCGTTCAAATGATGGGGGATATAGTTGGACAAGAGTACATTATAATGCTGATTCTGCTCAATATCTTGAGAATTTTACCAGCATATCCTACTCACCATTTGATAATTCCATTTATGTAACAACAGCAACATTATATGGCGGTTGTGCCAGGGTTTATCGTTCTCTTGATTTAGGATTGAGCTTTGAACTTGTTCAATCCTGGACTGCAACAATGCCCTGCGCTAGTTTAAGGTCTGGTGCAATAGATAGCTCCGGTAAATTATTGGTAGGCGGAACAGGTTTATACCGATATACACCTGAATATGACACATGGGAAAAATTAGGTTTGAATAATACACCTGCAGATATTTTGATAACACCGGAAGAAAAGTTTTATTTTGGATGTGATTTCATTGGTGGAAGTCCTGCAGGGGCTTATGTTTCAGAGGATAATTGTCAAACTTTTACAGAAATAAATGGTGGTCTTGCCTCAACGTTCGTAAGGGGTTTAGCTATAGATCAGTATGGGCGGTTGTTAGCGGTAGCCGGGCGATATCTGCAACGAAGTTACGATCCTGTGACAACCCAAGTCAAAGAGATTATTCAGAATGATTTAACGGTATATCCAAATCCATTTAATGACTGTGTAAATCTCTTGCTGACCGAAACTGATATGACAGGTAATAAAATGATCAGAATAATTGATTTATTTGGCAATGTAGTTTATCAAAACAAGGTTACATCCAATCCTTATCAGTGGTGTCCAAATAATATAAGCAAGGGATTGTATTACCTATTGCTTATAAATGGATCAGGCATAAGTACTGCTGCTATAATTTATAGCAACTGATTTCAACACCTCCATCAACTGATCATCCTCAATCAAAAACCCATCATGTCCGAAATCTGAATATATCTCTTTATACACTGCATTGGGGAAAAGTGTTGCCAGATGTTTTTGTTCATGCACAGGGTACAGGATATCGGTTGTGATGCCA
>CAZXQT010000014.1:20753-82013 GCA_964643225.1 uncultured Lentimicrobium sp.
GACTGTGTTAAGTTATAAGCTTCGGAAGTACGGTAGCTTATGAGTGCAATAGAACGGGCAGCCTTCAGGCCTTCCCTTCCGTCAGTCTCCCTGGCAGGATAGTTGGAATTCCCTTTATTCATGAACCCTTCCGCGAAGGAGCTATCTGCCATCAAGGCCAGCCGCTGTGATTCATTGAAGGCGATAACCCACGGACTGGCTTTGGCGCTACATGCGATCAACACCACATGATCAAACAGCATCGGTTTCATGATTGCCCACTCCATCGACTGGAAGCCACCAATTGAACCGCCAATTACTGTATGAATCCTTTCAATTTGCAGATGTTCACGAAGCAGATCGTTAGCTCTAACAATGTCCCTGATTGTAATTTCAGGAAAATCATGCAGATATTGCCTGCCGGTATCAGGATTAATACTCAGCGGACCGGTTGTACCGTAACACGAGCCTAATACATTAGCACAAATTATAAAATACTTTTCCGGATCGTAAAACTTACCCTCTCCCACCATCCCCGGCCACCAGTCGGCAGCATCTGAATTGGCTGTTAATGCATGGCAAATCCACACAACGTTGTTGCGTTCCCTGTTATATGTGCCATAAGTGTGATAGGCAATTTCAAGGCCATTTATAATTGAACCGGTTTCTGTAACAAAGGGTGATGGGTGTTTGTATAATTGCATGCCTTAAAGGTAACAAATGGAAGAACTCGGGCTGTGTCAATGCAATTAATAAATTGACTATATTTAGGAGATAAATCAAGCATCTATTTCCGCCGACAATGAAAGCAAAAGTCTTTTTCCTGGGCCTTGCTTTTTTCGCTCTGCTGGTGCATTCCTGTAAAAAGGATGAGGAGGAAAAAGCAAAAATGCCTGTGTATGCAGGTATAACAAATGAGGAGATGCACTACTACCAGATAGACCCGCCATTACAGGTGCAGGTTTTTTACGACAGTGAAAACCATTTCTATCATGGGGCCGATTCTCTGGATATCGACAAGAACGGGAAAGCTGAATTCAGGATTGAGGTTGGATACTTTGATGCAGATACGGTAGTGCCTTCGGCTGTCGTTTATCCATTTACTGACTTTACGATCACTGACAGTATACAGTTTACTACTTATCTGGAATACTACCCTCTGGGTTTGGGGGCGACCGGTAAAATCTACTGGATTGACACCCTGAATTATAATACCCGTATTGATGATCTGGAAACATGGTATTCGCAGGCAAGTCAATTTTTATGGGTAGTTCCGCCTGCAGTTATATGGGGCTCGAATGGACCCTGGTATACACTGGTAAACAGTGAAAAATATATTGGTCTTAGGTTGAAAAAAGCGAATGCTTACAAATATGGATGGATCAAAATAAAGATAGAAACACGAAACGAGTTGGAATTTCAAGCCTTTGCAATTCAGAAGTAACTATCGTCTATCCTAAATATACCCCAGACATACACCAAACCTACACCAAACCCACGCCAAAGCGACCTCAACCCTACCTCAACTCTACCTCATCTCTACGGTAGGGGTAGAGTTGAGGTAGAGTTGAGGTAGAGATTAGGTAGAGTTGAGATAGAGATGGTGTGGAGTGGTTGTGGAGGTGTTGTAGAGGTTATATAGATACATGACAGTATGTGTACCTGGAGATCACGGGAAAAAACCACGCGAAAAAAAACCACGTAAAGAGTGCACATAATGAGTGTTGGCAACCTTCCTGATTTATATATTTGTATTACCAAAACCTGACAAACCTATGCATGTACTAGGAACCTTAACCGTAGTCTGTAAATGCGGTAAAAAACATCCCTTCGATGCGGAAGAAGCTGATTTCTATGAAGTATCATCAGTTAATCATGATAACAGTGTGGAGACCACCTATAAGTGGGATATTGATTTTAACTGCAGCCGATGCGGCAAGGGTATAATCATCGATTATGATGTGGTAGAATTCCCGAAAGGCAATCTGGGCAATCAGAAGGTAAAAGTGAAAAATGCCGAACTGACTGAGAAATACGAGTTCAAATTCTGATCAAAGCAGTTCTCTGGGATTGCTTTTTAAAAACTCTTCGAACGGGATTCCACCTGATCCGATAAGCAAGACCTTTCGGGGATGGAATTTTTCATTGAAAATGCTCATGCCTGCGTTCATTGTACGGGTACCCCTTTTAATTTCCAGCCCAACAACACTATTTCCTTTCTCCATTATAAAGTCAACTTCGTTATTGCCTTCACGCCAATAGTGAAGGTTGTATTTGTCTGTTAATGAATGATTCAGCAAATGAGTACCAATGGATGATTCGACCTGCCTTCCCCATGTTTTATGGTCAGCCTTTGCGGCGAAATACGTTGCATTACTTTGTGAAGTTAACAGAGAGTTGTTGTATACCTGAAATTTTGGACTGGATGATCTTTGACGAATGATGTTTCCTGCATATTTTTCGAGCCCTGTCAGCAGACCGCTGTCCGACAATAATTTAAGGTAATTGGCCAGAGTGGTTGTATTTCCTGCATCCTGCAACTGACCTGTTAACTTTGTGTATGAAAGGATCTGACCTGAATAGAGACAACCAAGCTCAAACAGCCTTTTTAACAATGCCGGTTTGTCTACCCGGGTCAGCATGAGTATATCTTTTGAAATACTTGTCTCAATCAGGGAATCTTTGATATAACTTTTCCATCGCTCTTCATCTCCTATTAATGCAGCTGAGCTGGTTAGGTTAGTCAATAGAACTAACTAACTGATTCATAACTAACTGATTCGCAAATGAGAAAAATTTTACTACTCTTTTTTATTGCTCTTTTTACACGGGAAGTTACAGCCCAGTGGGAATTTACCGGAGGCCCTTACGGTGGAAGGTTACACGGAGTTGCACAGGATAGCTCCGGAAATCTTTATGCATTTAAAGACATGTTGGGTTGGTCTTTCTATAAATCAACCGACAACGGGGAAACCTGGTTTGATAATGGTTCTCATCTTAACCTGAACGGCCGCGAAATGCTTTGCCATCCGAATGGTATGTTTTTTCTGAAAAATAATACCGATGTTTTCAGATCTGTTAATGGTGGTGAAACATGGAATGAACTGAATTTGGGCGTTTCGGTCTATTTACAGGATATGGTGATCCATCCGAATGGAAACCTGCTTTTAATAGCAGGAGGTAATCAACTGCTGACTTCGGACGATTTCGGCGATACATGGACGGCAACTTCCCTTGATCCGTATCGTGCATCGTATCTCACAGTTGACCCATCGGGCCTGTTATACAGCACAGCCTATTATGTTGGCTATCTGTTGGTTTCTGCTGATGGTGGATTGTCATGGGATTCAATTCCCAAAAATCCCGCAGTGGTTCTTGATCTTAAGGCAGATATTAACGGGAGACTGGAGATTATTGAGGAACAACAGGTAATTAGGTCTGCGGATGGAGGATACACCTGGCAACAGATCTATAATGGACCGGCATCAGCTGTGCTTACACTTCCGGGCGGCATTGTTTTGATTGCTGCAAACGACGGAGCAGTATACAGGTCAGACGACGATGGTTTGTCATGGCAGACAGTCAAAACCAGCGCGTATTTTACAGGCTTTTACCCCTTGCGCGATGATAAAATAGCAGCTATATCCGATCGGGGTTTCTATATTTCGCACGATATGGGCCAAAACTGGCAATTGTCGTGTACCGGAATACTGGAAGCGGAACTGTTTATGACAGCTGCCAGCGATTCAGGAACAATACTTGCAGTTACAAACGGTATTAGCAATATCCTCTGGAGATATAATGAAATGGATCAGACCTGGGTGCACATCATGGACGACTTGCCGGAATATACCCGTGTTCTTTACAACGGAGGGCATTTTTGGTTACTGGAGCAGAACAGGGTTCGTCGCTCTTCCGATGGAGTAGAATGGACGCAATTACCTTTCCCCGGTGGCACTGAATTAAACAATGTATCCTGCATGAATAATGGGACGTGCATTTTCCCTACCTTAAATGATATAATTTATGTGACGGACAATTTTGGTGACTCACTCCTTCCTGTTGAAGACAACCTCCCTTCGGAAGTATTTATGGGTGAAGCTTTCCATTTGAGTGAAGATACTGTTTTGCTTATCACCGGCAAGCATGCCTACAAAATGCCCGATGTGCGATCTGTGGAGATCTATATGTCAACAGATTCCGGGCATTCATGGATTAAGATCAGTGAACTGGATGTGGATGAATACGTAGCCTGGTATGCAACAATGGTGCAGGACGCAAACGGTAACCTGTATATTGGTGATCCATATTACAATGAGCTGCACGGATCAGCCGACAAGGGTTATACATGGCAAAAAATGTATCCGGTAGGAGAGTTGAGGAGTGTTTTTACTGCTAACGATGAATACCTGTATGCAAATGTTGATTTCCGGAGGATAGAACGAACTAAGAATTTTGGAGCTACATGGGAGTTGTACATGGATGGACTCCATCCATACCCATCTTTGCCATTCTGGTCGGGAGCAGGCTCTCAGTCAGGGTATGCGTATGTGCATCTGAGAGATGTATACTATAAGGCACCGGGTACGGAGGGTGCAACAAGTGAAGAGCAGATCGTAATGGGAGTCTACAGGCGAAACACATCAGTTGATATTACTGAGGCTGTTTCTCATAAAAGGATCAACATTAAAGTGTATCCCAATCCTGCTACCGTTTCGATCACTATCGATTACCCTGATTTTAAATCGGGCGAAGCAAAGATTGTACAAATGTTTGATATTTCGGGACGTATAATTAAAGAGATAAGACTGAATTCTGTTCAGACTGTCATAGATATAACTGATCTGGCTCCGGGCACGTATCTGCTCATAGGTGCCTCTATGCAGGGAGTGTTTACTAAAGCAAACCTTGAATAGTGCTGATAACGCTGGATAAAAAACACAAAAGGCTTCCTTATCGGGAAGCCTCTTGCTTAACATGCGCTAATTTAATTTATTTTTTTGCTGCCAACTGATTAGTTGCAATGGTGATTTCCAGTACGAAATTGTTATCAATTGCTTTGTCGCCTAAATTGTCAAAGAAGGAGTTTGAACCGTAACGTACATCAAATTGCGACCTGTCGAGGGTAACGGTGGTGGTGTAAGTGTTTTCATTTTTCTTTGTAACTTCTGCTGTTACCGGCTTCTTGATTCCTTTAATGGTAATTTCACCAGTAACCACCGATTTGCCGTTGTTAAATTTGGTGGCCTTTTTAACATCGAATGTTGCAGTCGGGTATTTGTCAACACTGAAAAAGTCATCCGATTTCAGGTGTCCAATCAGTTTTGCGTTGTATTCTTTATCTTCGAGATCAAGATTGGTCATTGATTGCATATCAACCACAATGTTTCCACTAACGATCTGGTCGTTCTTAAATTCCAGTACACCACTCTTTACTTTTAACTCTCCATTGTGTGAGTTGCCAACTATCTTCTTTCCTGTCCAGTGGATCTTTGATTTGGCCGGGTCAACATTAGCCTTCTGACCAAAGGTGGAAACCGACAATACTACTACTAGTGATACTATTAAACTGATTGCTTTCATGATTTCTATTGTTTATTGTTTGATCAATAATGGATTAATTAATAATGGATGGATTGATCAGTTAATTAATTAATGAACAATCAACACGGCAAAATTACAGCGCTCCGCCCGAATGGGAGTTGAGGATTTCGGAACAACTGTTGCGTTTTTAGGAAAAAATATGCAGATTATTGGTCTATGTATGTAATTAAATTATTATTTTACATTCGCAGGAGCCTTATACCTCCTGCCCCAGAATTTATAACCGGTGAGTGAAGTTAAGACCATGAGCCGTTCAAACCACCTGTATCTGAGCAGGTAGTGAACACCTCTGTATAAAAGTGCTGCAAAGAATACTGAAAGCACTATTTCGAAAGGATCAGACCAGATGCTTTCGCTGAAGCCGGATACGTATCTGTCGGTTATTAGGTAAACTATATGTCCCATCAGCCATGAAAACGCAATCACAAGAAATACAAAGAAACCCTGCGCTGTCTGAATTGCCTTAACAGGACAGTTTCCGATACATCGCATACAACTTTCGCATCTGTATGTCCAGAACGGTCTGCCGTTCTTACTGCTTATTGCCTTAACGGGACAGTTTGAAATACATAGACCGCAGTTATCGCATTTAGCGGAGGCATAAAACGTTTTAGCCAGTACAAACCTGCCTCCGAAGTAATACAGCAGCGCAATGGGAGCAATCAGCAGATCAATAAGTATCTCTGCCTTTGATCTTATTAGCCGCTTACCCGATAAGATCTCCAGGGCATGCTTCTTTACTCTTTCTCTGTTTTTCTCATGCATGTAAGCGATGGTGGGTTTATTTAACCCCGGATGCAGAAATATCCAGTTCGAAGGTAGGTCAACCGGAACCATTGCCCGTATCTTATAGCCCTTGAGCCAGAGGAGCAGAGCCGAATAAAGAAACGCAATACCGGTAAGGCCGGGAGTGATCCACTTGCCAATCAAAAGTCCCCCACGGGTATTCATCAGAGCAACATCGCTGCTTCCTCTTTTAAACCGGTGAATAAAACCAAGCATAACGGGCGGGTAGTTGAAACCATGGATAGGCGAGATAAAGAAGACGATTTTACGACGGGGGGCATGATGTTCCGGGGCATCGGCATGGTATTCCGGGTCGGGGGCTGTGCAGTCGGTAATGTTTTGCACTTTTACCCTGAGTCCCAGAGTAGTTGCTTCTTCCTCTATCCATTTGGCAACACAGCGAGAATTGCCGGTGCCCGAAAAATAGTTTATTTCAACTTCATTATACAAATGCCGTACATACACGGGGTTGGGGTTTAAGTGGATCATTCTTTCATCAAAAATACGATAAAGTATGCCTTTGTTTCAACCTTCGGCCCTTGTAAGCGTTATTTTTATCATGAAAGAACCATTGAAAATCCTCATTCTTGAAGACAACGAAGATGATGCTGAATTGCTTAAAAGGCATCTCGGCAAAGCAGGAATCATGTTTTCATACCGTATTGTGGAAACCAGGAAAGATTTTATTACATCACTGCACGAGTTTAAGCCCGACCTGATCATTTCTGATTATTCGCTTCCGCGGATAAATGGTATGGAAGCACTCAGTCTCAGAAAAGATTATACTCCCAACATTCCCTTTATTCTGGTGACCGGTTCTTTGAACGAAGACATTGCGGTGGAATGCATGAAAGCCGGTGCCGACGATTATGTTATTAAACAGAATCTTACCCGGCTGGTGCCCGCCATTGATGCAGCCATCACAAAACAGGAAACCATTAAGCAAAAACTGGAAACCGAAAAGGCACTGATTGAAAGTGAAAAGGTATTCAGAAAGCTTTTCTCTAACATGAATGAGGGTATTTGCCTGTACCGGCTCGAGTATGATAAGAATGGTGCTCCGGTGAATTACCGGGTCGACAGTGTAAACCGGCAGTACGAAAATATGGTAAACATTCCCCAAAGTCAGCTTGTCGGAAAACTGGCTACCGAAATAACCGACAACCCGCTTCCGTTTAAGGTAAAAGATTACCGTAAGGTAGCCAACGAAGAAGATTCTATGCTGTTCGAAACTGTGTACAAGCCAACGGGAAAGAACCTGCTGGTTTCGGTCTCCCCATGGGTGCGCGATGGTTTTGCAGCAATATTTACTGACATTACTCCCATAAGAAGAGCCGAGAATATAATAAAGGGGAACTCCTGATTTTTGCCTATTCAAAGAGTATGAGGTTTACACCCACAGCAAGGCTGAATATTTCGCTAGGACTCACCTTGGCCGATTTTATCAGATAAGTCACGTACATTTCATTGGTAGTGGTAACTGCGTAGAATTCAACCGCCCTGATGAACCCCGGTTGGTTAAATTCATAATAGTAGCTACCGCCAAGATCTAAATGCACCCGGAAAGCGTTGGGCGCATAATACCCGTCAGGATAGTTCTTTGGAAGCCTGGTAAAGGTTCGGTCTTCATCAGCAATTTGCCGGCTAACGAGTAAGGAGGTACGCGCACTTAATTCATTACCCGATGAGAATTTCTTTATTTCAGGCTCCCATGTAAAACGGGCAATCAGATTGTGTATGGCTCTGCCGGTTTCATAGTGGGGTGAATATCCATAGGCTGCATCAAAGAATAGTGTTCGGGCCGGATTTATTACGTACCCTCCTCCAATGCTCAGAAAACCTATGTTACCTGCAAATTGTACGTTTATTCTGTCGGGTACAATGCCGCGGGGCTTTACTTTTGCAGGTTCTTCCTGGCCGGCAAGCATCCCCGGAAGGGCAATGATGAGAAGGGTAGTAAATAGGTTTATTTTCACGGCCGTTAGTATAAGTGTGTATTAAAAATTACCGTGTCTTCAGTAACATGAACCGTTCTGAAGACCTTATACTGAGGCGAACCAATGACAAGGTTATTGGCAACCGGGAATTCCAGAAGTGTATCACCGGTCAATTCACCATAATGGTGGTGGTGCCCGTGAATGGTCAGGCTAACGTTATAGTCGTACATGAGTTTGAAATAAACATAGTAGTACGAAAGAAAAAACTGCTCTGACCAGGGTGGAATATGTGCCGTTACGAAGACATGACGGTATTTGTCTCTGTCGAGCAGCTGACTTCTGAGCCAACGGAAATCAGGTTCGGCAAAGTCAAGTTCCCAGACTACATTGTTGAAGAAGATGAATTTACATTCTTTATAAACAAAACTATAGTTCTCGCTGCCGTATATATCGGCATAGATGGATCTTCCGTTGGCCAGAAGGTCGTGGTTGCCTATAACAGTGAAGTACGGGACTTTAAGATGTTCCATTTCATTAAGAAATATATCGTACTCCTTAATAAGCCCTCCATCAGTAAGATCACCCCCATGAATTACAAACTCCACGCTATCCATCGCATTTATAAGTTCCAATGCATCATGTAATTCATCGTACCAGAGGTGGCTGTCTGAAATAAGTGCAAAACTGAAGGGGGTGAACACTTTGGTGTTCGTATTGCTGTACAGCAGTTTCAGGTTTCTTTCTGTTTCACCTTTTTTACTGTTTGGCACGTAAGCCGAGTAGGGCGAAAATTCGAACACCTTATCGCATTGCGTAAGTAAAAGCAACAGTATTAGCAGGGGAAATATTCTTTTTACCAACATACAGGTGTTTAACAACTATTCCGGTAAATAGTTGGGCAGAGGTGTTTGCCTGCCCTTACCGTTTACATGAGCTAAAAGTAATAGGAGGTACCAATGGCGAAACGAAACATCCCGGTTTCCTGGTCTTTTGACAGGATGAGCGATCGGGCATCGAGTTTCCATGCAGCAGAAGTGTATTCCAGTTCAGTATAGAACTGCATTCTGCCGTAAATGTAAGTGAGCATAGGGGCTATGCGGTACACGTATTCCAGGTCGGCATCCCGTGCATAAACAGGTCCTGTGAATTTGCCTTCGGGTATTCTGTAGCAGGCATAGCCAAAATAGACGGAAGGTTGCCATTTTTTACCTGCATTATAATGGAAATTAAGCCATGCCGAATGACTGTTCAGCGGCTCATATTCGCGTCGGTCGGTCAGCGTATCTATATGTGTTACACCGTAACCTCCCAGCATGCAGTGGTCGTTCAGTGCCCTGTTAAGTGTATACTGTGCCTTTACGGAAGTGCCGCCGATCTGCTTTTTCGCGAAAACTGTGAATGAAAAGCAGTTCAGTGACTCTTTGCTTACCAGGTTGCTGTCGGTGCGCAGCCTTGGGGTAAGTTTCTTGTAATCAACACCCGCACCCGCAAGCAGATCGGGTTTCTGGTAATGAATCTGTGCGTGCAGGTTAGGTATAATACTGTTGCGTAAGTATTCATAGCTGGCGCCCTGTGGACCTGTATTGGCAAAGTCACGTTGTGAGGCAGCAACGGCAATCAGTTTAATGTCGCCTATCTGGTAATCCACGCGTACCTGCGGATGTCTGCTGAAAGCATGAAAAGGCGCACCGGTGTTCAGCCCCATAACATATGGAATCATTTCGGGCAGATCTAACGGATGCCAGTATTGTCCGACAATAAGCCGTGTTTTCTTCCATTGAAAGTTGATGTAGGAGTGTCTGAGTCGCAGACTATTGTTCTCCGCATTGGATGCACCGGTAAAATCGGTTTCCAGATAGGCAAAGGTCTTTGCACCAAAAACAGAGTGCCCTTCTATTCTGGCAGCCGCTCTGCTGGTCATGGAATACTGGTTGAAGGATGGCTTGGCATTTATATCGTTTCCCTGGGCATCAAACAGTGGTTTTTTCGGATAAAACAGCATATATCCTTCGCGTGCTTCCACTGTCTGGCGGGTATCGAACATAGCATCGGCACGCACAAATCCCGAAAAGGTAATTTTCAGCTCATCGCTTTCGGTCTGGCTGAAGCCTGCAAAGGGTAAAAGTAAAAGGGTAGTTTTGAGCAGTAGTCTTTTGATCATGGTACTGTGTTTTACAGCTGCAAAGGTATAAATGTTTAAAATAGTTACCTTTGCTTCCGCCTGCGAGACATGAACAATTGCAGAAGCATGTACAACTGCAGCTATAAACAATTGCAGAAGCAAGAATAAAAGCATATGGGGAGAATCCGCGAAGTTACCGTTACACGCTACCTGCAGCCGCTCAGGGAGGGTGGCTCATTGCCTGCTCTTGCAGAAACCTGCGATGCCCGGAAGTATGTTATAAAATTCAGGGGCAGCGGTCATGGTGTTAAGATGCTGATTGCAGAACTCGTTGGTGGAGAGATGGCCCGCGCTCTTGGACTCAAAGTTCCTGAGATAGTGTATGCTGATCTGGATGAACGGTTTGGAAACCTGGAAGGCGATGAAGAGATACAGGATCTGCTGAAGGCGAGCAAAGGGCTCAATCTCGGTCTGGAGTTTATTTCGGGGGCTTTTGCTTACGATCCAGTAGTTACATCCGTTGATCCGGATATGGCTTCGGAGATTGTTTGGCTCGACAGCTTTATCACCAATGTAGACCGGTCGTTCCGAAATACTAACATGCTGGTTCGTAACAGGGAGCTTTGGCTGATTGATCACGGCTCCAGCTTGTTTTTCCATTATAACTGGGATGGATGGGAACAGAAAGCAACCGGTCCGTTCAAATACATCAAAGACCATGTGTTGCTTCGCCAGGCAACGAAAATGGAGGAAGCCAACCGCATGTGCAGGGAACTCATTTCGGCAGAAACCATACGGGATATCGTTCATCTCATTCCTGACGACTGGCTTCACTGGGAGCCCGGCGATATCAGTGCCGACGAGATAAAGCAGGTGTACTATGACTTCCTCGTAAAGAGGCTTGACTATTCTCCACATTTTACAAAAGAAGCGTCTGATGCAGCACAAACACTTATATGAGCATGCGGTGATAAGGGTGGTGCCTTGCGTTGAACGCGAAGAGTTCATTAATGCAGGGGTGATCATTTTCTGTAAAAGAGAAAAATACATCCGTATGCGTTATCAGTTAAATCCCGATAAGATCAGAATGCTGCGGGAGGATGCTGAAATTGATGAGATACGTGAACACCTGGAAGCTTTTCGTAAAATAGCGTACGGCGAAAAAGACGGCGGACCGATTGCATTACTCGAACTTGTTGAACGTTTCCGGTGGCTAACGGCAGTGCGGAGTGCCACCATTCAAACCTCCAGACCCCATGCCGGTATTTGCGATGATCTGGATGCAGCGTTTGAATCCCTGTATAATGCAATGATTTAAGATCCCATCTCTGTCATGAATTTCCAGTAGCGCCGTGGCAAATGGAGCCATTGCAGTTTCAGGTTCATTCGTTCCTTAATGGCAATATGTTTTATGTAGCCTTTCCATGCTGACTGATACATGCCTTCTCCTTCATGCAGCAGATTGTCAGGTACTTCCCCGTTAAGGGGATCGAACTGCTTTTCATTAAGCTTCACTTCGCGTACGTTGCGAAGATCGTAGTAGAAGCCGTAATCTCTCTTTACATCGTATATAAGCCAGCGCTGGTCGGCAAACCGGTCTTTGAAATGATGCAGTATGAACGGCAGTATGTCGTAATCGGGCCCTATCGGACTGAAGTATATGTCGTCGAGGGTTCGCTGAAACCGGATGAATTCAATCAGCCGGTGACTTTCTTTCATTACCTTGTTGGCCGCTTTACGTACTTTAAGTACATGCTCATCGGAAAAATGGTCTTCTACAGTTTGTCGCCTGTCGAAGGTTAATTTCATGAAGTAAAACAGTGACAGTTCAATGCCAGACTCACCCGACAAATATGCAAGATAGGGTAGACGGGATGCTTTCTCAGACATGTATTTTTGCAAACCCTTCCAGATTCTGTCCGATTTGCTTTGGTCGGTTACTATTTCTGTAGTTTCCGCAAAGAAAGAAGCCTGATGATCGGCAGCCGGCACAATATCCTGCGGGATGATTCTGTTGCTGTAACAGTCAAAAACAACGGTCAGCAATCCTTCAAAACTTTTGTCGTACAGGTATATCACGAACAGAGGTATTTAAAAGAGTTCCAGCTGAATGGAGGGCTTTTTCTGTTTGCCGGCTTTTTCACCCAGCAGTATTTGCCTGCGAAGGTCTTCTGCGGGCTTATCGGTTGTATTAGCCGGCAGCTCATTGCTTATAATGAAATAGCGGGCGCGTTTCATGACTACGCCTATTTTGCGGAGGTGCTCAGCCCGCAGGGTCTGGAACCGGCGTGCACGGATTATGCGTTGTGCAGACTGCACACCAACTCCCGGAATGCGTAGGATCATCTCATAATCGGCTGTATTTACATTTACCGGAAACAGATGCGGATTTCGTAATGCCCACGCAAGTTTGGGATCTATATCCGGATCAAGAAAAGGATGGTCATCAGTGAGTATTTCTTCGGCTTTAAACTTGTAGAACCGCATTAACCAGTCGCTTTGATACAACCGGTGCTCCCTTACCAGTGGGATGGTATCTGTTACCGGTAGTCTCGAGTCGTAAGAATTTACCGGCTGATAACCTGAATAGTAAACTCTTTTCAGCGAGTGCGCTTTGTAGAGATTATCGGAAAGAGCCAGGATCTGCTTGTCGTTTTCTGACGATGCCCCGACAATCAGCTGGGTACTCTGGCCAGCAGGGGCGTACGACGGAGCCTTGATTTTCTTTCTGCGGTCTTCTGTGTACTCCTGTATTTTGGTGCCAATGTATCCCATGGGCAGTAAAATGCCCTGATAGTCTTTTTCAGGTGCCAGCCGTTTAAGCTCAGTATCAGATGGTATCTCTATGTTAACACTCAATCGGTCTGCCCATATACCTGCTTCGTCGAGCAGTTCTTTGCTGGCTCCCGGTATTGCCTTAAGGTGTATGTACCCATTGTATTTTTCCTGCAGCCGGAGTGTCTTTGCTACCCGAATCATGCGTTCCATGGTATGGTCGGGATTGATTATAACGCCCGAACTTAAAAACAGTCCTTCAATATAGTTGCGGCGATAGAAACCTATAGTCAGATCAACAAGTTCTTTTACGGTGAGGGTGGTGCGCTCTATATCGTTGGTTCGCCGGTTTATGCAGTACGCACAATCGTAGATGCAGTGGTTTGTCATGAGCACTTTCAGCAGACTCACGCAGCGGCCATCTTCCGTAAAGCTGTGACAAATACCCATCGCAACCGTGTTCCCAATGCCTTTACCCTGATTAGACCGGGTGTTGCCACTGGATGCACAGGAGGCATCGTATTTGGCTGCGGAAGCCAGAATCTCCAGTTTTTTGCGGACGGTATCTGTTAACATTTACTCGTGCTGTTATTGCAAAAATACACATTCCCAATGACATAATGCGTCGTTAGATAGTGCTGCTGACCAGTGTTCAGGAGAAAAATGCTCAGTGTTTCATACAGTATACCTCAGTGTTTCATGCAGTAGAGCAACGCTTCGGTACGGGTGCGTACCTGAAGTTTCTGGTAGATTTTGCGAATGTGCGAGCGTACGGTCTCAATGCTTATGTTTAGCTTCGAGGCAATTTCTTTGTAGAGGTACCCTTTGGAGAGGTAACTGAGTATTTCTTCTTCCCGGGGTGTAAGGTTGGCTTCGGTAATCGGATGTGGTTGCGGCCTGGCAAATGTCTGTACTACTTTACGGGCTATCTCGCCACTCATGGGCGACCCTCCGTTCATGAGCTCAGAGATGGCTTCCAGCAATTTTGCCGGAGGGGTCTTTTTTAGCATATATCCCGTGGCACCTGCTGTCAGAGACTTGAATATTTCGTCCGCATTGTCGAATACCGTGAGCATCATCACATGAATTTCAGGCCAGGTATTCTTGATCCATGCAATGCATTCAATACCGTTCATCCCCGGAAGGTTGATATCCATCAATACCACATCGGGCCTGTTTTGGGGTATTATACGAAGTGCTTCCTCTGCAGTGCTGCATGCAGCAAGGCATTTATACCCTTCTGATTCCTCAATAAGAGTACAAAGGCCTTCACGTACAGCCGCATCATCTTCCACTATAAGTACATTTATATCAGGCATGGTACAGATTTGTTAGAAAGATATTTACAGTATGCGTATTCAGGCAAAGTTACTTCACATTATTCACAATAGTAAATCACCTTTTAATGTGATTTATCGACGTGGGTTCACTCGATGGGTATTATGCATTTGCAGGTGCGCCGTCAGGATTATTGTTGTGCCCATTCGGGGTGCAGTCTGAATACTTAAATCCCCATTAATATCTTCCATACGCCGCCGCATATTGTGCAAGCCATTTCCTCTGGGTTCCCCGGATGAATGTAATCCATTGCCGTTTGAGGCAGCTACAAACTCCGGTGCAATTCCCAAGCCGTTATCGCTAACCGATACAGTGATCCGCTCTTCTTTGAGTTCCATTTTTATGGTTATCGCTGTCGCGGATGCATGCTTTACAACATTGTGCAACGCTTCTTTGATAACCAGGAAAATGTTACTCCGATACTCTGACGTCATCCGCAGGGAAGGGATTTCATCCGGAAAGTCGACAGTTACCTGAATATCCGTGTTTTCAAGGTAGGTATTGATATAGCGACGGGTATAGGCAGCAAACCGGTCAAGACTGTCGTTTTTGGGGTTCATAGCCCAGATGATCTCGCTCAGTTCATCTACCACATTGCCTGATATCTCAGAAATGGAATGAATAAGCTCCTTTGCCCTCACCGGATCATGTTGTTTCTTTGCCAGTTCACTTAAAAAAGCAATTCTGGTTAAGCTTGCTCCAACTTCGTCGTGCATATCGCGCGAGATACGCAGCCGTTCCCGCTCCACTGCCTGCATTTGCTCTAAAGCCTTTATTTTTCGCTGGTAACGCATTCTCTGATATCGCTTAACAAGGAATACGGTTGCAGCTATGACCACAATTACCAGCAGAATATTGAACCAGATGGTTTTCCAGAACGCCTGCTTTATGTGTATGGTAAGTAGAACCTGTGTAGTATCGGTATTATTTGTACCACCGGAGTATTTTGCAAGCAGCCGGTACTTGCCAGGTGGTAAATTATAGAAGCTGAACGTATTTTCGCCGGAGTAGGGTAACCAGTCTTTACTGTAGTTTTCCAGCAGAAAGGAAATTCCTGATTGCATAGGATCCGGATAGTCTGTTAAAAAAACGGAACCCCGCAGGTGCGGAGCATGTCTGCTTATATTCAGTTCAGGCACTCCTGTCGGAATTCCGCCGGTGTATAACGTATCTGAAACATAAAGCGAAAGCAGTCTGATGTTGCCTTTTGATTTTGAACTTTTAACTTTGGATGGATCAATAGCATTTATTCCGTTGATGCCTCCAAAATACAACCATCCGTTTCTGCCCTTATAGAAAGCATTCTGGTTGAATTCAGGGGATTGCAGGTTGTTAGATGTACTAAACCAGGTGATGTTTCTCCGGTCGCGGCTTATTAAGCCGATGCCGCGCAATCCTGAAAACCAGATTCGGTCGTAACTATCAGCCGCCAGAGCGTATATGGTTTCATCAAGCTGTGTCTGAAGCGACGAATAGGTACTCATCGGTTTGTTCTGTCTGTCAAATACCAGCACTCCGTTATCGGTTGCTATCCAAACTTCATCGTGAATGAACTCAAGACCGAACGATTCTGCGTAATGCAGTCCGGCACCTGTGTCGGAAGTGGATGTTATTAGTCGGGGCGCTTGTACCTCTCTTAGGAATGTGCCAAAAGGACCTAAAATATACTCGTAGTTGTTTTTGCGGATAATTTCCCTTGCTGAAAACGGGGGATTTGCGATAACAGGTGTATTTGGCCGGTGATTTAAGCTGAATGTGTAAAGACTGCTTTCTGTCTGAATTTGTATGCTGTCATCCACTACACCGATAAAACTGGCATATAGACAGGTAAATGGGTAGGTATAGACCAACTGCTTTCGGGGTGATAAAATATGAAGTCCTTTTCTTGACAACACCCATATTCTTTGATGGTTGTCGCTGTATAGATCGAGTATATAACTGTTGTTGTCAAACAATCCTGGCAGAACTCTTTGCGGGTTTTTTAGGTTGTACTCCATTTCCCATAAGCCATTGTTAAATGTTCCGGCAAATATCCTGTTGCCTTTTCCGGTGATGGTTCGTGTAAATCCGTTCATTGATTTTTCAAACACAACCGTATGTGGGTCGTATTTTAGTAACCCGTGACCATCCGTGCCAAACCAGATGTTCCCTGTGTGATCTTCATAAACATATCGCACCGATGAACGCACGGTATCTGTATGCTTACCTTCTGTCATTATCAGATGTACTGCATGCATACCTTTGTTGTCAATGGAGTACAGCTGTGACTTTTCTTTGTCAGTGAACCACAGGTTACCCGCCTTATCGCAAAAGAGCGCGTTGTCTGTGTCCATTCCGATGTAATATTTTACCTGTTGCCTGCCCCCGGTGTAGTAGGTGTAAATTGCCTTCTCTTTAATCAGAAAAATGGTGCCGTTCAGATCTGTTACGATGGCTCTGCAATCTTTTTGTGGAATCCAGGTTGCTTCGTAATGTATGCTGCCCTTTTTGGCTGAGGTGTTTATTCTGCCGTCAGGTGCAAATTCTATTAATCCGTTATTTGCCTGAATAATAATAATGCCGCTTTTAGCCTGCACAGCCTTTAGTGGCACGAATCCTTCAGGAGGCACTTCATTTTTATAGTTAAATACCAGAGACCTTATTCCTTCTTTTCCGGCAAGGAGAAAGCCGTCGCTGCCACTCCACGCAAGAGCCTGATCATTTATGGTAACCCCGGTCAATAAAAAGTAGGTGCCTTCTTTTTTCCGCAGAAATCGCATTTTTCCGTTCGATGCAGAAAAATGAAGCAGTGCCGCAGAAGAACTCAGAATAAATTGTCCTGGCTCCACTTCGGTTATGTGCCGCATCATGTTGCTCGAATGTAAATGCCTTTCTTCCTGCTTGATCCGGTATGCTTTGAACTTACTGCCATCAAAATAATGCAGGCCGTCACCCGTTACCATCCATAACAAGCCATTTGAATCAGTAATTATCTGGCTTACCATACTTTGCCGCAATCCCTGTTCTATACTGTATTGTTTTATATGGAAAGTGAGCGGGTCTGAATCTGAAGGAGTTTTCTGCGCGTTTGCCGTTAGAATAGGAGCAAAATAGCAGAAGCAGTGTAAGCATAAGGAGAAATAAAAGAAAAGGTGGTTACAACGCGTCGACGTCATGTGACAATAAATTTCTTTTGAATGTTCCCTGCTACGAAAAGGTAAATTCCGGGTTTCAGGTTATGATTTACTGTATTCTCCCTGATTTTCTGCAACGATACATTTCTTATTACCCTGCCCTGAATATCGTAAATCCACCCTTCTGCAGGCAGGCGTTCTGGTGTGTTATACCGAATGTACAGGATGTTATCAAACGAAAACACCTGCAAGCCGCTGTCTGCATGATTGGCTATACCTGCTGTTTCCAGTTTGTTGCTGATAACATCTGCCCAGGTATTGATTGCTTCATCGAGTACGGTGACCGATACATTTTCAAAACCGCTTATGTCAGCAGATAAGGTCAGTGTGCATTCTGATGCACTGGTTGATTCCACCGATATAATGCTAATGTTGGCGGGAGCATCGTTAAGTTTAAAATGCGATGGTTTAAGGGTAAGTGGTGTGAAGTAGTCTTCGTGAATTTTTACAAAAATCTTTTCCTTTTCAGCGAAGATATCTGCACGGGGTGTAATGGTATTCCCCTTTATGGTGAAATCCATCCAGTAGAGCCGGCTGAACAGGAAACTTCGCACATACGTGACCTCATCTTCATAGGTGTTGTTTTGCCAGTCGTAGTTAGGCCATATGTAAGTTCCAAGAACCGGCCAGCGGATAAAGTTGCGGTCTTTTGCTTCGGCAGTGTATGTCAGTAACGAGTCCATCATCGATAAGACCGCTTCGTTCGAAAGCTCATTCTCACGCAATTGCTGCCAGCGCGTGTTTACCATATTTTTGAAGTAACTGTCTTCCATCATCCTTTTCCACCAGTATACCCTGCTGTAATCGTACGGATACAATTCTTCGTACACCCAGCCAACACTGCCCAGACCCAGTTGCCAGTAGTCGACATTTCCGTATCCAAAATTGTAGTCCCATGCCGGGCCTGCAGCTATCTTACCCCCATCGCTGTCACGCTTTTTGTAAAAGAACTGACTAAATTTGTAGTTGTCGACGTCTTTTGTGATCTCGCTTAAAAGGAGAAAGTCAACGAACGATGGGACGTCAAAGTATTTCTGGTAACCGTTTTCGGGATTGGTAAAGCTGCTTTTGACCAGTGCCAGTTCGGCATAGGTAACGTAACTCCTGATGTAATTGCGTTGTGCATCAACAATATCTTCCGGTTTAGGATAAACATACTGAAAGGTTATTTTCATAGCATCAGGATAGGAGGGCTCCGGAGCAGTTCTGAACCCATCCCTGTAAAGTTGAAAGTTGTCATCACGCCAGTCAACAGAAAGTATATATCCTCCGGTCACATCATCTCCGAATAATTCATCCGGATTGAGTTTGTTGATATCAACGCGATCACTGTCACGCTTTATTTTTTCCATCATTATATAGATACCCTGGTATTCTCCATTGAGCACCACCTCGCAATAGCGGGTACGGCTGCAGTAATACCGGCCCATCATTCGGCCCATATTAAAAGTAATTGCATTACGCAGCAACGATTTATCGGCATACGGGGCATACAGTATCCAGTCACTTTCGGCCGGCATCCCCAGCAGGGAGCGGTTGATATCGTTGTTATTCTCATCACGCAACTCCAGACCGTACGACTTTTTGGGATACAGTTGGGTAGAGTGCCCACGGGTTTCGATACCTATATTGCCGTTATAATCATTAAACGGGTCAGTTATTCTGTTGGTTAAACCCTGATCATTGCAAATAATGCCCATATGGGCTTTTATTTTCGGCTCATCAGGGATTGTGGAACCATAGGTGTCTATAACGACTATTGGCAAATTTGACTCAGTAAGCTGAATAATAGAATCGTTTGCCGCCGATATCGAAACGGTTGGAATTAATATCTCAAAAAATAAGAGTAACGTCAGGAGGGAATTAGTAATCACGGCAGTAAGGCATACTTTCATTTAAGTCTTTACAATTATGTGTTGCAGGTGCAGTATTTTACAAATCTGGAGTCGAATTATTATGCAAATATAACGTTGATTGTCAGTCAACTAGTTATTAACATGATATTTTTAATAAAAAATTCAGAAAAAAGTGATAGTATGTCAAAAATAACATGTACTTTTGTATGATGATTATTGAAAGATAATTAACTCACGAGTTTTTAACGTTGTTTAAGACCCCGTTATTAAAAAAATCAATAGGAATGTTGTATAGAAAAGTTCGGTATCAAAAAGCGCCCTGGAGAATTGTAGACGATTACTCCATTGAGGCCGACGGAGCATATGGTATTATAGTTCCGGTAGCAAGATGTTATGTTAAAGCAGCTTCTGGTGGATCTAGAGAGAATGCAATTGCGAATGCAAAACGCATTATCGAGTGTGTAAACTCACTGGAGGGGATTGAAAATCCAACAGAATGGGTTGCTAAGATGAAAGAGCTTGAAGCCTCGGTGCTTAAGTAAACTCAGCAGACATTAAAATTTAAAAACCTGTTACTTGTCTGAAAAAGTAACAGGTTTTTTATTTGATATAGTTCTGATCAGTATTCCCCTTCGAGGAAACATGATCAGTATTTCAGTTTGGTTATAACCTGCAGGAAGGCTTCGTTCCTTCGTGTAGCTACATCCAACACTTTGCCATTCTCCAATGTGACCTTGTAACCGTTTTCGCGACTGTACGAAACAATATAATTGAGGTTCACAATGATCGATTTATGTATTTTGAAAAAGATATTTGATGGGAGTAACTTCTCTACATATCCCAGTGCTTTCGAAATCATGTAATTGTCACCTCTCGTCGTGAAAATTCGTGTGTAATTCTGATCTGCCTCACAATACATTATGGAATGCACTTTCTCAAACTGGTATCCGTGAAACACCGGCAATGCAATTTTTTCCTGTTCAAGGCTCCCTATCTTTATTGCATTCTTTAACCTTTCAATGTTTTTGGTCTGAATGCCGGTAATGCCGTTTGTTTCATAGCGTTTTAATGCACTTGCCAGTTCCTCGGGAATTATCGGTTTCAGAATATAATCAACAGCTGACACCCTGATGGCATCTATTGCGTAATTATTGTATGCGGTTACAAAAATAACAGCAAAAGCAGGATCCTTTATGTGGTCGAAGATTGTAAGCCCGTTACCATCGGGCAAGACTATATCAAGAAAAACCAGATCAGGCTTGTTTTGGTGTATACATGCTATACCATCCTGAACAGTCTGAGCCGCTCCGACAATGTTTAACATGTGGCTGAAATTGCTGTTAATTATGCTTGTTAATGCATCAATGGCAGGTTTCTCATCGTCAATTATTACACAGTTTATCATCAGGATACAATTTTATAAAAGGATATGTTTTAAGATCACCAGAGTAATGCGATGGGGTTAGGTAAAAATAGTATATTTATTTCGAAATTGTAAATACGAATGATAAGTAGTTTATAACGCTTGTTCATTTAAACGTTACATTTATTAATGCCCCGTAAAAACGCCTTCACTTTTACGCCTGATAAATCATTTTTGTTTATGTTTTCTGACAGAATAACCGCTTTTAACCAGTCGCTGCATTTCCCTTACAAACTACCTGAGAATATTCAGGTTATGAATCCTTTTAAAGAATCAGAGATTGCCACGTCCGTTTCAGAACAATTCTATAAAAAATACTATGGCGATGATCATCTCCGCAGATTTATTCTCGGAATAAATCCGGGTCGCTTTGGCGGAGGTATGACAGGCATTCCTTTTACTGATCCTAAGCGACTGACTACTGCATGTGGGATTCCATACAACGGAGATACTGCCCATGAACCTTCGTCAGTTTTTATCTACGAAATGATAGAGGCTTTTGGAGGGGTGGAGAATTTCTACCGCATTTATTATATAAATTCTGTTTGCCCACTGGGTTTTACATCCTCATCAAAAAAGAACGCAGGAGTGCTTAACTATAATTACTACGACAGTAAAGAGCTGGAACAGGCAGCCAGGCCATTTATCGTTGACACGTTGCACAAACAGATACAGTTGGGTATTGACAGAACGAAAGCGTTTTGCCTGGGGACAGGGAAAAATTATGCATACCTGTTAAAGCTGAACGAAACATATAAATTCTTCGGAACGATCATTCCCCTGGAACACCCGCGTTATATCATGCAATATAAATCGCGTCAGAAAGCTGATTATATACGTAAGTATATAGATACTCTCAAGGACTAGTTTAGGTATACCCTCAGGAATTAGTACGTATATCCCAGGCACGAATGCCTCTTCTGGTGTTAGTATGCATAGAAATTGTCCTGAGAAATTCCTACATCAAACCTGCCTTCCGAAACTGTTACTGGAACCCCGTCAATGAGCGCCTTAAAATTAAAATACCCTGAAAGTATGGCCTGCTCTAACTTGTCATCAACTTTTAACAGTTGCACTCTGTTAAACTGCAGTATCCCCGATAATATCTGCACCTGAGGCTGAACGGTGTCTTTGTGGATGAGTACGTTAACGATTCCTGTCTTCAGATCAAAGTTCTTCTCATTCCATGTAGTGAGGTCCGAAAAATTAGAAGGATTGAAATCAGGGAATTCGAACGTCATGCTCATTGCGTTTTGGGGATCATAATAGAAATCCTGAGAATACTGACCAGCAAATGTTAACCTGGTATTACCTTCTGTTACTTCCACTTTAGCCGGAACCGTATAGTCGTTATAACGAAAAACCACCCGGTCGTAATATGCACCAAATGTGTTATACCCCCACTCAGAATATGCAGGTAGCTCCGGGTTTTCAGGGTCTGCCATGAAAACAGAGCTTTTTAAATCGTTTTCTTTAGAGCAGCTGCCTGATAACAATGCCAGGGCAATCAGTAATACAGTAAAATTTTTCATGGCTTTGCTATATTAAGTGGTATTTCTAAAAATGCCTGTATGCCTGCACCTGTTCCTGGACTTAAGAGTGCATTATTTTCTTTCGTTATCCACACATACGGCAGCACTAATTCCACACTGAAGGCATAAGTGTTTCCTATCTTTATTCCTCCGGCCCCGTATACAGAAGCGCTTAGCGGTGCAGAATCCCCTGTCATGGAAAGCAACCTGTCGTCATATTTTTGCATGGCAGAGTTCAGGTATGTAAGCGTTTTGCCGGTACTTAGCAGCATATTTAATTCGCAACCCGCTTTTACATAATAACGGACGTTTTTCTGGTCGAGCAAAAAATACCGCAGCTCTATGGGTATTGTCAGGTATTTGTTTATCTGACTGAACGAGACCACACGAATGTAATCGGTGTTTACAGCATCTTCGTTTATCCGCCAGTATAAGTACCGGGGATTATCGGTTTCGGGGTTTTCTTCGCCAAGTATGTTATTCATCGTGTTGTACCGTATTCCGGTTTCCAGGTCAAATTTCCTGTTTACCGGAGTCCATAAAGCCTTTACTCCAAAGTGGGATTTTATAGACTGCGACCGGACAGTAGAGGAGGAGTAATACGAATATTTGTCTTCATAATATCCTGAAAAAGAGGGGATGTCACCTCTGATAAAATTGTTTTCTTTAAGAGAAGATGTCAAAGACACCATCCCTACATCTGGAGCAACAGAAAAGGTGGGCGATTGAGCAGTGACAGTTCCATGACATAACATAAAAATGCCTGCTGCAAGAAGCAATAACCTCATAGATGATTTTTAGATGGTTCTATCTTTAGATGCCATACAAAGATAATGGTTGCAGAAGGCCAGTGAAATCATACCAAAACCGGAGCTTCTACGTAAGGAAGGGTGATCTTAAAGATACTTCCGCGCCCTTCTTCCGAAAATACATCAATAGTTCCTCCCATCGCTTCAGTGTATGCCTTAACGATCGATAAACCTAATCCCGATCCTTCGTATTTCCGGGTGAATTTATTATCTGCCTGCACAAACCGGTCAAAGATCATTTCTCTTTTACTTAAAGGTATACCGATCCCTGTATCCTTAAAATAGATCACCATATTGCTGTTCTCGAGCAGTACACCGAATTCAACATGACCCTGTTCAGTGAATTTTATGGCATTACGCAGCATATTTGTAAAGATGCTGTTGATTTTTTGCTTATCGGAGATGATTTGCTCGTGCCCGGAATCAAGGGTGCTGCCAATAACAAGTTTTAAGTTTTTCTCTTCTGTCTGGATCTTAAAGAAGTTATAATGGAACCGTATCATCTCATTCATATTCAGAACCGAATTCTTAACGATTGTTTCGCCAACCTCAATCTTTGATATCTCAATTATGTCGTTGATGGTGTCGAGCAGTCTTTGTCCGCTTACCATCATCAGTTCCATATACTCATTCCGTAATTCTTCATCGGTATCCCTGTCAGCCAGTAAATGCAAAAATCCCATAATGCCGTTCATAGGAGTGCGTATTTCATGACTAAGGTTAGCAAGAAATACCGATTTCAGATGATCGCTTTCTTCCGCTTTCTCTTTGGCAATGTTGAGCTGGTTCTGATGTTTCAGCAGATAGGCTTTTTCCTTACTTCTCCTTATACTAAAAACGACTCCAATAACAACGATTATTATCAGGGAAATAACCATGAAATTCAGAAGAGCCACAGCATTGAACTCTTTCATAATTTCCTTCTCATCCAGTTTGGTAACCATAAACCAGGGTGTACCTTCTATCTTTCGCAGGTCAGAAAGTACCTGCTTGCCGTAAAAGTCAACACCTCTGTGCATACCTCTTTTCCCGGCTAAAGCATGAGCAATAGGTATATCCAGGTTTTTAGGCAGCTTTCTGACGATGGGTTTTACATCCTTAGCTGACGGGCACCTTGTAACTGTCATCGAATCCCCGTCAGATCGTACAATAACTATTTCAGCAGTGTTGCCAGTGATAGGCCATGCAGTGATTATAGGGATATAGAAAGCACTGAGGTCTATTCTGAAGGAGATAGTTGCAACGACTTTGCCGTTATCAATTACGGGTTCTACGATGTCCATTCTTAACTCTGAGGAGTCAGGATTCATGTAAAAGTCCGCTGAAACCGTTTTCTTTGATTGAATCGCCTTATGGATAAAGTCAAGCAATCGGTCGTCTGGCTTAATACTGCCTTTATGGGTGTATATAATGTTGGCATGCTGGTCCGTAACAACAAGATTGGAATAGTCGCCATTCTTTATTGCAAGGTCAACATGGCTTAAGAAGTGCAGGGTATCCCAGTGATTTCTGTTAATCCACTTGCTGATTTCCTGCGGAAACATAGTACTTTCAGAAAGGAATGCTGATTCTGAATGGATCTTGTTATACCAATATGTGATCTGGGCAGACTTAAGAGCAGCAATACAGGTCATTTCATGATAAGCCTGAAGCTGCGCTTTCTCCCGTTGATTTTTGTAAACAAAATGTCCGGCAACAGATAATAAAGCAAGGGATGCGGCAATAATCAGTACTGAGAACTTCGATTTAATTAATAACGCTTGCTCTATCACCATAATGTTCACATTAGCTGGATTTTATTTTATAGCTTAATGAATTCAACTCTTCGGTTTTTGGCTTTGCCTTCGCTGGTATTATTTTCAGCGACAGGTTTTGTTTCTCCGAAACCATTGGTTTCAATTCTATCGGATGAAACGGCAAAATCGTTAGTCAGCATGGTTTTTACTGCAGCTGCTCTGCGTTTCGAAAGGTCGAGATTCATTGCATTGTCTCCATCGCTGTCTGTATGCCCGTCAATGCGGATCCGTACATCAGGATTTTCATTAAGTACTTTTGCAATATCGCCCACGGCACCTTTTGATTCAGGTTTTATGCGGTCGGAATTAACATCAAAATAAATGCCGTAACTTATCAGCTTGCCTTCCGTTAATAGTTTGCTTCTGGTGTCGGGTGCTGCAGTGGTAAACCGCAGATTGCTGACCAGTGGATGCCCCGTACTGCTCCACAAAGAGAAACGCAACCGGTTGTAGTTAGTTGGGGTATATAAGGTAGTTGGCAGGTCAATCACTTTGCGGTTATTGTGATAGATGCGCATTCTGGCCTTTTGCACCCAGAGGATAACATGGTTCAGTTCGTGCAGTTTAACCGGTTCTACGGTGTTTCTCCCGTCAAGCATGTCACTTTTCTCGTTATGATAACCGCGTACCTCCCATGAGTTTTTATCCAGTGTTACATGTACTCCATGGTTGCCCGGGTATAAGGCATCGTCGCGAAAATCACCGTCGCTGTTATACAGAGTCAGGTAAAAATCAAAAGGTGCAGATTCCTCCTCTTCTGAAGGATTTGCCACAACATCAAATTCAAAAATGAAATTCTCTGGCAGGTTAAGGTCTTTCATAAGATTGTACACCTGATCGGTTGCATTCATATGCAGCCAGTGTCCCGGTGCCAGGTTAATGGTCTTAACCTCACCACTGCCTGTAGTTGTCCATAATGCCGGAAAATCACCAACAGCATCCTGAGAGAAATCTTCATAAAACAACAGCTGATCACCGGGTACAAAGTCGTACTGCGATTTCATTTCCAGCTTTTGTCTGGCCGGCCCTGCAGGTTTGCCGTCATTACCTGATGGTTTCATTTTCTCTTCCTGCTGTTCGTTTTCCTGCCCGTCATTTTCCTGCCCGTCATTTTCCTGCTGCTCCTGATCTTCTGCACTTTCATCTTCCTCCTTACCATCAAATGCTTCGTCTACTGCTTCGTCAATCTTTTCTTCTGTCTTTTCGATAACCTTATTGCGGACTTTGTCGCGGATAATTCCGCCGACCACGCCCTGTGCATTTACATTAACAGGAAATAATCCCGATACAAGCCAAACTGCAATGAGTATAATTAACAGTACCGGTACTGCCTCATTCCTTCCCTTTGTAGTTTTTGTTTTCATAAAGTCCGAATTTTCAATATGTTGTAGTTATTTTACCATTCCGGAGAAATGCGATTGCAAATTGCTTTAAAGTTACAAAATTTGCAATGATTAATATCTGTCTGTTCAAAATTTACATTGGTATTAAAAATCTCCTGAAAAAGCCGGTAAAGTTCTGTTTCAAAGTCAGCATCCGTAATGCAGCTGTTGAGTGGCATAAAACCTTTTCCCAGGGCTTTAAAGGAAAGAATGCCCGGCACAATATTGAATCTGTCAAATTCCGGTTTGCTTTCCGTTATGTATTTATAGAATGTGAGTTGCAGCGGTTTTTCGAATTTTTTCTTCTGATTAAAGAGGTCCTGTGCGGCTTTCACGGTTACATCCGATCCGCTCACAGACCCGGTTTTGTAATCTATCACCCTAAGTGCACCGGCCGTGATGTCGAGACGGTCAATTTTTGCGTACAGACGTACCTTTAAGGCTTGTTTGGTGTCAGTGTCAATAAAGATATCCCGCTCCAGTTCGTGCTCAATACCTGCCAGTTCAGGAGCTGATCCGCTTTTTAAGGTTTCAAGTTCCGCCCTAAGATAGCGTCTGAGCCATGTTTCCGCAACCTTCAGAAAGAGCAGGTTCTTCCCTGAATTTATTTTTAACGCAGGAAAAGAGTCTTCGGCCTTTTTCTTTATGATCCTTTCGGCATTCTCTATTGCCTGTGTAAGAGTGTTCTCATCAGGGAAACTACCTATTGATGGACGATAAAGATCCTCAAGTATGCCGTGAAGAATAGTGCCCATAGTGCGTGAACTTATTTCTTCTTCCACCTCCTCAATCTCTTCGAGTTTCAGCACATAGGCAAAGTAAAACGATAGGCCGCAGTTTATGTATTGCTTCAGGGAGGAAAAAGAAAATCCCTTTTCAGCCTTTTCATAAAGCCGCTGCATGATCTCTTCGGTTTTAGGAATGCTGATGGCTAATGACCTGCTTACCGGTTTAACCTCCTTTGTATTAAGTTGATGCACTTTTAATCCCCTTTTCGGAAATTCCCAGATCAGTTGCCTGATGTATCTGCTCATTTCTCCTCCGCCCAGACTGTCACCGTCCTGATTGTATATCAGCCATGCATTCGAGCACCTTTGCAGGAGATGGTAGAAATGATAGGCAAACACAGCCTGTCGCTCATTATGCGTTGGCAGTCCGAAATACCTTCGTATGTCGGCAGGTATGAAGGATCGGTTGGTTTTAGCCGAAGGGAGCATGTCTTCGTTGGCTGAAAGCAGTATAATGTTTTCGAAATCGAGTACGCGTGTCTCCAGCATCCCCATGATCTGAATACCTTTCAGAGGCTCGCCGTAAAAAGGCACTCTGGCACCTGCAACCGCTTCCCGGAAGAAATGGTACAGAGTCAGCAACGATTCAATATGAATGTTTTCCTTTTGAAGGCTAACACGTAATCCGGCTACTTTTTGATACAGGGTAAAAAGTATTTCATTCTCGGTACCGGTGTCATCATCTTCCTGAATTTTTGTACTTATTTTCTCCAGTATATACAGCAGGGTGTCAAGCAATCCGGTTGGTTCTTTGTGTCCGACGAACAGCCTCTCCAGTATTGCGTCCGCTTCAGCAGGGTGATTACCTGCAAGTTTTTTAATTTCAGGTAAGGTTATGAACGCATAATTGTCTTTTTTAATTCCTGTTATTACGGCCTGTGCCGTATCTGGCAGAAGTATACGGTGCAGGTTACTGTCCTGCAGCACCGAAGTTACATCGGCATGATAAAAAGACGGATTGGCAGAAGCCGGATTCTGCGCACTAACGTGCAATTGAAGAATACTGTCGGCAAGGGTAAAGGCAGGTGCCTGCGAAAGCGGGAACCCCATGGTTACATTAAAATTGCCCTGATGCGAAGGCAAGGCATTCAATACAGGAATGAGCAAGGATTCATCGGCAAGCACCACTGCAGTCGAACTGTATTTATCTTCGGGCAAGGAATCAAGAATACTCCCTGCTATTCTTGCCTGACCAATTTTACCTGTTATACCGCAGGTATATATTTTTTTCAGGGGGTCTGCAATGCCGTCGCTTATCTCCCTGAATTCGCCCAGCTGTTTATCGGACTGATGCTTTCGCAGAAAATTACCTGCTTCCATAGCTGGGTCGTTCAGGTACCACGCATCCGCATCAAAGATAACTTCGGCTACTCCAATGCCCACAAGATGTCTTATCATTGTCAGCTGTGCCGGTGTAAGTGCATTAAAACCGGCGAAGATGATCTTCTGCCATGGAAGCGTCTTCGCATACTCATCCATGCTACCGGCAAGCATTCTGGTTGCCATGCCCTGAAATGCCAGGCCTCTTTCCGTAAGTATTTCTTTATATGCCTTATAATGGCCGGCCAGCGATTTGTAAAAGTTTACATAGTTTTTTTCAAAATCCGACATCTCTTCACCGGGCTTCCATGTTTCCGTTTCCCTGGCTTCACTCAGATTAGAGAAAAGGCTTTCTGCATCGGCCATATACTGGTCTGTTTCCTCAAAATCTTTCAGCACCTCACTTCCCCAGCTAAGGAAATTGTCAAAGGTTACGGCAGATTCGGCTGTCGTGCAATGCGCCTTGTATAACAGGGTAAGCTGCGACACACTGTCGGGTTCCTTTAGTTTGCTTACGCCGAATACAAAGTCTTCTATGCTGAGTATGGCAGGTAACCAGCGGGGAGCATTACCGTCAGGAATCAGCTTTCGCCGCAGGAAAGTACCTGCACGACGATTCGGGAAAACAACGCAAATGTTGGTTTCTGTGACTTCTGACCGGTTAATTATTTCGGCTATACGATCTAAAAAGGTATTCATGGTTAAGTATTCGTATTGTGAAAAACTACAGAGGCATTTACGGCATTAGTATTTGTGAGGCTATTATGCCTGCCTGCACCAGGCTGTCGGGTTTCCCTGCATCAATATAAAGACTGCTTTCGTCAGGGTACGCCCCTATGCGGCGACTTTTTGCGAGTTCGAGATATGCATCGGTTATGGAGAACACGTCGTTATAGGGTAATGCCCTTAGTAACGGAAATATTTCCGGCTCAATTACATGTATTCCGCTGAAAGCATAGGGCTTTGGCGTGCCTTCCGACATTCGTACGATCTTTCTGAGGCCCTTTCCGGGATAGCTCCATTCGGTGAGCTGCAGATCCTCATCAAACAAAAGATACCTGGAAGACTGCCTGATTCGTACTACCAGGGTTGCCAGATTGCCTGCCTGTTTATGGAAACGGTAAACCTCGGCCAGGTCGGTATTGCATACAATGTCGGCATTGTAAACCATGAAAGGCTGATCATCATAAAAGAACTCCGCTGCCTTTAAAATACCTCCACCGGTATCGAGCAGTTTATCGCGCTCATCCGAAAAGGAAATTGAGCAGCCAAAATAGTTATTAGCCTGCACGTACTCTACAACCTGATCTGCAAGGTGGTGCACATTGATAAGTATATCGTGAAATCCATGGGTGTTCAGTTTCTTAACGGCAAACTCCAGCAGGGTATAGGGACCGGCCTGCAGCAATGCTTTGGGTTTTGTATCGGTAAGCGGTTTGAGTCTGGTGCCCAGTCCCGCCGCTAAGATCATGGCTTTCATTTCTTGTTTTTCAGTTCTTTGTAGTAATTTCTGAAAACAACCTTTTTAAGCTCCCGGTAAATGATCAGTTCAGTTATTATTTCCGTTCTGGATAGTTCGGGCCGTTGCTGCATTTCTTTGATAATCAGCACTTCGTTAACATCTATCTGGTACAGCAGTGCAGCCAGCTTTGCCGGATTAGTTACAGACACTCTGTCAATTTCCACAGCTACCATAGAACTTAGTAAGCGATATACATCTCCCGTATTTGCGATTTGGGGCAGTGACAGTCCAAACATGCTGAAATCTTTCTGTATCTGCTGCACTGTTTCCGATACAATGCGTTCATACGCATCAGACAGGTAGTGCTCAATGTACGACAGGGGACTTTCAGGGTAGTTCATTTACCAAAGATAATAATCATCCTCAATCAATGACGATTTAATTTCTTTGGGTTTGCATACCTGTTTCTCTTTTTTAACGCGTGCCCCGCACTTTTTGCACTCAAATTTCGGATCTTCGGTGTTCTGTTGACCTTTCAGGCCTTTTTCGCACATAGTTTTCGACATAGAATTTTCGCTTGTAGGTTACAAATTCCAGTAAGGCTGTTCGGTGTGTTCGGGTGAAACGTTCAGGCCGAACTTTTCGTTCAGATGCCCGGCAAGTTTCTCAGCAAAGTACACTGAACGGTGTCGCCCTCCCGTGCATCCAAAACTGATCATCAGATGATCAAATCCTCTTTCAAGATAGTTGGTAACTGCTGCATCAACCAGTCCGTTCACATGCTTCAGGAAAGCTTCCGTTGCTTCATACTCCCGGAGATAGTTTACGACCGGTTCATCAAGACCCGACTGTGGTTTGTACTCCGGCAACCGTCCGGGATTAGGTAAGGCCCGGCAGTCAAAAACAAATCCTCCTCCATGTTCGCTGTTGTCCTTCGGTATACCTCTTTTGTAAGAGAAACTGGTTACTCTCACGTGCAGCTTGTGCGCTCCGGTAATCGCAGGGGCGATTGCTGCAAGCCTGCTATCGTGCATGGCAGCTTCCAGCAGCTGACGCAGTTCAGGGATCAGGATAGGGAAAGAAGGGCCTGAAAGCAGCTGCTCCAGATTCTTTAGAGCATAGGGAATGCTTTTAAGAAAGTGTTCCTTTTTCTGATAATAACCACGGTATCCATACGCGCCCATTGCCTGCAGTATGCGCATGAGTATGAAGCCATCGAAGTACTTCAGGAAGCTTGTGCGCGAGAAATGTCTGTTTTGCAGGGTGTCGCTGAAATATTCTGCGGCAAGATTGTCGAGCTGTGCTAGGTATAGTTCGAGCAGTTCCTGTCTGAACTCCTTTGGCAGGTCGGCTTTTGCATCGTACAGCAGCGAGGCAAGGTCGTACTGCAGTGCGCCCGCTCTTCCTCCCTGATAGTCAATAAAAAAGGGACTGTTGTTACGGATCATTATATTACGCGACTGGAAATCACGAAACATAAAGAAGTCGCTGTCGGCTTCCTCCAGAAAGGATATCAGTGTTTCAAAGTCGTTTTCCAGAGCCTGTTCATCGAACCTTAATCCCGATAAACGGGCAAAGTAGTATTTGAAGTAGTTGAGATCCCAGTGCATCGACTGTCTGTCGAACCGCGCCCGCGGATAACAATAATCTGTATGGAGGCCCTCAAAACCGGCCACCTGAAAACGAAGCAGGTGACCCACTGTCTGTCTGTAATATTTTTTTACTTCCTCGTTCAAACCCTGTTTGCCCAGCAGTGAAAAAAGAGTTTCATCTCCCAGATCGGTCTGCAGATAGGCCTTCCGGTCATCGCTAATGAGGAGTACTTCTGGCACGGGCAGTTTCTTTTTCAGGAAATGTGTGGTGAAGTAAAAGAATGCTTCATTTTCCTTTAGTTCATCGTTGCATGCACCAATAATACTTTTATCGGCAATAGAAAGCCGGTAATACCTTCTGTCCGATCCCGAAACCGGCAATGCAGCAACGGTTTCAGGTTCCTGTCCGGTGAACGACTTAAAGAGCCGGCATAAAACATCCTGATGAGGCATATAAGTATTTTGCGTTAAGTACTGCAAAGTTAAGACATTGTATGGTGCAAAAAGGTTATATTTGTTCTTTTGGAAAATTCAAACAAACGATATATGGACACAAAGACCGTTGAGATTTTAAAGACAGCAATCCTTATGGAGCGCAGGGGAGCCGAGTTTTATAAAACCGTTGCCCAGCAAACCAAAAGCGAAGATGTGCGCAAGATTTTTACCATGATGGCTGAAGAAGAAAAGACACACATAAAATTCCTTTCCGATCAGTACCTTCATTACACAAAGCAGGAAACCTTCGAAAAGACACCACCTGTTTTTGGGAATGGTGTTTCAGAGTTTGTACTCACAGAGGAGGTCAGGAAAAGCATTTCGGCCGCCGGCTATGAAGCTGCTGCTATTTCTGCTGCCATTGACATGGAAACAAAAGCTATTGAGGTTTATTCCGCACGAGCAGCCGAAGCGGTTAACGAAGATGAGAAAGCCATGTACAGATGGCTGGCAGACTGGGAGCAGGGGCACCATAAAATACTGCATGAGCTGAATGAACAGCTTAAAGAGTCAGTCTGGTACGATAATCAGTTCTGGCCCTTCTGATTCCTGCCATACTGATTCCTGCCATACTGATTCCGGTTCATCAGATTCCTGCTCTTTAAACGGCGCGTTTCAGATTGAGCAGAGTTATAAGTGCGGCGGTAATAAATACCCCGCCTGCAATACCATAGCGGTTGTTCAGCAAATAACCTCCCACTGCTCCGGCAACCGGAAGCAGGTACTCCCACCAGCGGGGATTCTTAAACAGCGCTGGCTGACGATAATTGGTGAAGACCGGCATAAATTGTGCGGTCTTCATCAGTTTTTTATCCGACCTTAGATCGGCATCTGCTTCAGTCCACCCCTGAAAAACCAGGCTGGGAATTCCATACTTAAACAAATACAGCGGACCCGCAATACTGCTCTGCAGCAGGTGTCCATATTCATGCCGCACCAGAATTTTAAAAGGCATTGTTCTGTCGTCCATGGCATCCAATGTAAAGGGTCTTGCTTTCGCCAGATCGATCAGTATGAACGATCCTAGGGTCAGTCTACTGCCGTTGAACAACGATGCTTGCAGTACCAGTGCGTTTTTCCATTGTCCGGCATTCACCAGAAGCCATAAGGCATTCAGCAGATGCATGCAGAAATTCGCTGCAATGGTCTGTGGTTGCTCCCAGAAGAGACGGCTTAGCACCACTAAGATGGATTTTTTAACACCTGTTTCTTTTTCGAACAGGAAGTTTCCCTCAACTATCCGGAATGCTATGAACAGGGTATCCCATTTACCCAGTGTGAGACCCTTTATCAGTCCTGAAATTACCGATAGAACAAGAGGTGCCATCGTAATAAACAGTAGAAACGAATACAACTGTGGCCAGAGCCGGTTGAGCATCATCATGAAAAATATCAGAGCGCTCAAACCGATGATCACGGGAACGGCTCCGGTTGACGGAACGTCAGAAGACTGCCTATTCAACGGTAACTTTTCCTTGCCCATAATAGGAGAAATACTGCCCGTTGTACATAGCTTCGGCACCCACCGGCCCATATACGAAAGTGCCGTAGCTCACAGCCCTTGCGGTATAATAGAACGTTACAGGTTTTCCTGAAGCCGAAGCAAAGAAGTTTACACGGTCATCGCGTATGTCAAGATAATCGGGCTGTCCCCGGTCTTTTATCCATTCCATTTCGCGTTCTGCTGTAAGCCGGGCGTTCTCTATCTCAAGGCCCGCAGGTAATAGATCCGTTATGACCACGTTTTCAACCATACTGTTATCCGTAGTTGAAATGGTCACGCCAACAACCACCGGATCGTTTGCACTGAGCCTGATCTCCCTGCCGCTGATGGGTTGTCCGTTGCGGGTATACAGCTGTCTTCTGACCTTCAAGATCTGATCAGTTTCCTGCACTTTCATAGAAACCGGTAACCCTTCCGACTCAAAATACCAGAAAAGCTTACCGTTGCCTTTCGTTGAAACCGTTGCACTGTTGGCCTTCAATGCCAATAGCAGGTCGTCGCCCTTATAATCAGTACTCTTTCCATCGTACTTAATGGTGGCTGTTACAGAGGAACCTGCCTGATTCTCAGATAATCTGCCAAGAGCAAGAAGTGAAAATGCCTTTTCCTGTGTACTCAGCCAGCGGGTATCCCTGATCATCTCACCCAGCTGACGGGCAATCACGGCAACCTGTGGATTATCGGCATCGGCCTCTATCATGGTATACAGTGCCAGTGCCCTGTCTCTTATGGGGGAGCTGAAACTTCCGCCGGTCATTACTGCTGACTCTTCCCATTCGGTGCCTTTCGGGGAAAGGAGGGATGCGCTTTTCTGATCTCCTGCCATGGCAAATGCGGAAGCGAGCAGATACCGGCTGTCGGTGGTAAGCTCAGCCGATGCTTTATTCTTGTAGTAATTCATGGTAGGCAGGTGGTGTTTACCACTCAGGGTAAGCACATACAGCGAATAGAATATCTCTCTTCGTGCGAAACGCTTATGCTGCCATTGCACATTGCCCGGAGTTTTGTAATAATAGGTTTCTGCCCCCTTTTGCTTTACCATTTCCAGCAGGTATTGCTGCAGTCCGGAAAGCACCTGCCGGTCGACCGAATACCCTGCTCTTTCAGCTTCGTAAAGGAAGTGGGCGGCATAGGCTGTGACCCACCAGTTAACTTCACCGCCCCCGGGCCACATAACCAGCCCTCCGTTGTATTGCTGCAGACTGTTTATTCTGCGAATAACGTCTGTAATGTTTTGCTCAGCGGATGTTTTAGAGCCCTGATCGCCGGTGGCAGAATTGCCCCGACTGTCAGTATTGCTAAAAATGCTGTTCTTCTGCAGCAGGGCCGCAAGGTTGGTATAATACAACTGCGGGAAAGCAGCCGAAATGATCTGTTCTGTGCAGCCGTATGGATAATTCACCAGGTCGCCGATATGCGCAGCCACCAGACCGGCTGGATTGTCAGTCAGTAGCAGTCGCGAACTTCCGCTTCCGGGAATCATTTCTGTGCGGGACTTTAGCGCTGTTGTCTGATTGGCCGCAAAGATGCCGCTTTGTGCATCCTTAACCAGCGGTACGGCCGGTCTGACGGGTAACTCCGTACTTTCTGCAAAGGTTTCTCCCGCCGTAGCAGCCTTAAACTGTATCGTGCTTATACCCATAGTATTACCTGCCGTTAAAGTATAGATTACCCGGGTTTCACTGTTTGCAGGCAGGGTAACCTTTTCCTTATCGGGTTGCGAAGCTTTACACGGTCCGGTGGCATTTACGGAAGTATTCACAATAACCGGTTTGCCGGTATTATTGGACAGCGTTACATGCACGTTCACCTTGTCGCCCGGACTCACAAACCGTGGTATAGAGCTGCTGATGCTCACCGGATCGGCAATCTTCATGATTTTTTCGGCCGAGCCGAACTGCTGATCCTTATAGGCTGCAGCCATAATTCTCAGGGCCCCGTTAAAGGCAGGCACCTTAACCGTGAAGGTGACTTCTCCCGATGCGCCGGCAACCTTTCTTCCGCTCCAGTACGAAAGCAGCTTAACCCTTTTCGCTGTCAGCGGATTTAATCTTCTCCCAAGATCGAACGCCTGGTCACCACCGGTCGATGAACGTTTAGCCAAAAGCTCCGGAAGCAGCTCATCAAAAAGATCGTACGCAGATACTTCCAGGGCCCGTTTATTGTAGAAATAACCATAGGGATCCGGTGTTTTGTAGTCCGTTATCTGCAGGATGCCCTCATCCACTGCTGCGATGGTAACTTCTGCGCCCGGCTTCGTTTTAATGGTGATTTTCTGCATAACGGATGACCTGATCTTTTCTGGTGCCGATATAGTTAGCGGTAACCGGTTATCCGGTTTTTCCACCATCACTGAAGAAAACCCGTGTGCAACAGTAAGGGGAATGCCTGCAGTGGCGGTTCGCCGCAGCAATGTTGCTGTAACATAGACATTGGGCATAAAGGCATCTTTGATCTTCAGTTTCATCGATGCACCGTTATTATCGGCTTTCAGCGAATAGTACGCAAGCACCTTATCCTGTTCCACAGTAACAAGCAACTCGCCTTCAAACGGAGTTTTAAACAAAATACCTGCCTCATCACCGGGTTTATAGAGCTTTTTATCAAACGATATCTCCACCTCACCGTCTTTGCTCACCATAAAGCTGCTCTCGTCCGAACTGCCCCATCTGTATGCATAGAACGACTGTTCCACCCATGCGTTACTGCCGGGCAGGCGCAGGCGCACCAGGTATTCGCCCGAAGCCTGCGGAATAAACTGTTCTGTCGAACCTCCGGCCGCAATGTTTATTGTCCGCGAAAGCACCCTGTTTTCCTTACGTTGCGAATTGTAGCTGGTTTGCCCCCAGTTCCTTTCAAGCACCGTTTCCCAGTTAACCCGTATCACTTCAAGCAATGCCCTGGTAGCAACTTGTTTTTCCTGAACATTGAGTGCAATCAGCTGCAGCGGAACCGGCTTGCCTGTCGAAAGCCAGCCCGGCAGGTTCTTCATGCCTGTGAAGATTTGCTGGGTGTGGATGTTAACAACCGATAACCGGTTAACCGGACGACCCGTTTCATCAAAAACGGTAGTGTACACTTTCCCTTCCAGTATGCCGGTATTCCGGAAAGCAGGCAGTTCAAATATCTGGCTTGCTTTGCCATCTCCGCCGGTGGCAGTAGTGTTTATTGTCGACATTATGTATGGCTCCTCACGGGTAGTCAGGCTAAAGTTGTAGTCTTTAAAGGCTTTGGGATTAAAAGCCCTGCGGTTTACCCTCAGTTCGTTCTCCACTTTCCGGCCTGCAGCCGGAGTACCCGACAGGTTATCGGCGGCTATTTCTACACGCAGCATTTCGCCCGGCAGGTAGTCTTTCTTATCTGTGCTCACCTTAACGGCAATGCGGTCGGGCATAAACTCCTCCACTTTCAGCCGCCGGTTACCAAGAACCACTCCGTTAACTGTTTGAATTTCCGTAACCCAGTTTCCTGTAAGAGCCTTCGCGGGAAGCGCAAACGAAAACGCCGCGGCACCCTGAGCGTTAACCATGATACGTCGCTTCAGAAAGTCTTTTCCATCGGGACTGATGATCAGATAATTAACCGGAATGCCCGTTATGGTATGAAACCTGAAATCGCGCAGTATCGTGTTCATATGCACACTGTCGCCGGGCCTGTAGAGGTCGCGGTCGCTATAAATAAAGGCGTCGTATTCCAGATTCTGCGTTCTTTTGCCTCCCACCTCGAAACGCGAAACTTCCACTGCCGAACGGTTCAGCAGCAGTACATTATAATCGTCGCCTTTAGAAGCTGTAACCATCGACAGCACAAAATCTGTCAGCGTTTCTTTCTTGTTGTTGAGCAATGCTACACCGTCGCCCCCGGTTTTCAGTGTATGCATGCGCTGATTGTTCCGTGAAAACAAACCAACCGTAACTCCGGGAACGGGTAGCCCTGTTGCAATAGATCGCACAGCCACAAACAACTGATCCGGCCCCTCCTTAACAATCATACCGAGGTCGGAAAACGAAAGCAGCTGCACATCGTTAAGCCAGGCTTTGTCGGGCGATTCCGCCTTTATTAACCAGATGCCTTTTAAGTCTGATTGAATATTCAGATCCTGAGGAGTTACTTTCAGAAGACGCAGATTTCCCTTACGGGGAAGGGCTCCGGTGTTAAATTCCCGCACACGGACCACCTGTCCGTAGTCTTCACTGAGGCCGTAATTATAGCTGTCGTAGTATCTGCCTTCGTCGTCCTCCCACCATTCCCACTGCTGCCCGTTGCGCATATAGTGCTGAATGTTGTTTTCGAATATCTTAAACACGGTAACCTTCACTTTTGGGACATTGATAATACGCAGCCCGAGATTACCGGCGCCGCCCGGAGTCAGGTACATTCCTTTATCTTCCGCGAAAGCGATATATGGCTGCAGCGAACCAAAGGTAACCGTCTGCACATATTCTTCTTCCAGCTGAGGGCCGAAGATACCCTTCAGCGTTTTACGCAGAGTAAGCCGATAGCTCTTGCCGTCGCCGAAATCTGCTTTAATGCGAAATCCGTTATCCACCGTTGTTGCTTCGAAAGTCATAGTCGAATCCAGTGCAATATGCCTGTGGAGGTTTTGTGACTCCACCGGTTGTGATGTATACACCGTTATGAATCCCTGACCTTCTTCAAATTCCGTGGTAACGTTTGCAATTTCCAGCGTTCCGGCCGACGGTACCTCTACCGTAAGCATCTGCGGTTCCTTGCCTGTGCGGTCTGACCCTGGAGTTTTCAGTCCGGGTAGCATGGTAATGGTAATGTCGTCCGGGGTTTTACCGGTGCCTTTGACATTGCCTTTGTCCTTGTCCTTGCTGTCTTTTGCAGCGAGGTCCTCCGGGTCGAAAGGCAACCCTTCCGGAATCAGCTCATGTTCTGTGCCAGTGCTGTTCGTGAGGAGCAGGAATGCGTAGTCCTTGCCACCCATTGTAAGCGAGAGGTAGCTGTTTACATCATCCGGGGCAACCGGATAATTGAACAACACCTTTATTACCAGCGACATGTTCCCGTTGTTTATGCCCCAGTAGGCAACCAGGTCCTCCATTGCGAGGTAGGGGGTGTGAAACCGCACCGTCTTTTGCTTCAGCCTTCGGGGTTCTTTCTGCAGATCCGTGATCAGGTCAGTGAGTGTGGCCTTGTAGTCGGTGTTGGGTGCAAAGGGACCTGAAGGCGAAAATGTCAGCTTACGTTTATCGGCCCATTGAAACCTGCCTTTCACTTCCGGCTCGAACTCAATATATGGAATACTGTCCCAGAGCCCGATGACCGAATCGGGAGCCACATCCCGGCTGAAGGTAAACTCCAGGTTCTGCAGCGTTTCAATCTGATCGGTGAAATTGGTTGTTTCTACTTCGAGGTAATTGCGGCTGGAGCATCCCGCAAGGATGATGACTGCTATCAGCAGAAGAGAACGGGAAAAGGACTTCATCAGACATGAGTATATACAAGCAAATATAGTCGTTTTGCGCCGTATTACCAAGGAAAAAGAGCAGAATAAATCCTGTTGGAAGGCTATTCCGGGTCGCTGGAAATGAAATTACGAATATCGTATATGTGCAGAATGCGACGCACTTCCTCCGCTTCCCCTTCTGTAGCAAAGGTGCCGACCCGAAGCTTATAGTAACTGCCGTCCTTCAGCAATCCTAACTTAACATCGACCCTTTCCGATATTTTATTATAGTATTTCTTAGCGCTTTTATAATTGTTCCATGCGCCCAGTTGCACATAGAATAGTCCTGCCTTGACATTATAGGTGCCATCGAGTAACTTCAGACCATTCAGGACCGTTCCTTTAGGTTCCGCTTGCGATTTTTCGGATTTCTCTTTTGTCTTTACAGAAGGTTTTTCGACTGGTTTTTCGACAGGCTTTTGCTCCGGGTACACCTTTTGTTCCGGCTCTTCCAAATGAATTACTGGTGCTTCCGGTTCCGGTGTAACAGCCGGTTTAGCTTCCGGTTCCGGTTCGGGTTTGGTTGAGATAAGCGTAAAATTCACCTCATCCACAATATCGCCCATCTCCATTGCCGCAATCTCAAATTCCTGCATTTCCGGCTCCGCAACGTAGCTTAACCGTGCCATTTGTCCCGAATCGGGAGCAATAGTATAGGCACCCGGAGCAAGCCCCAGATAGTTATAATACCCATCGGCCTCCGACATAATGCGTTTAATCGTATTGCCTTTTGAATCTTTGATGTTCAGCAGAATCCTTCCCTGACCGCTGAGTGATTTTCCCCGTTTTACTGCCACCATTCCGTTTATCTCGCCCTTGACCTTTACCGGTATGCCAGCCATCTTGAACTGGTTAGGATCAACTTTTACGCTGTATGTTTTCTTATCCAATTGCCATGCTATATTCTCGAATGAAACATCTTCCACTTCCAGCAGGAAGGAGGCGAATGGTTCTAGTTCCATGATACGGATAATAGAATCTTTCATGTGGTTCATCAATTTACCACCATTAATCCGCACATTTAATCCACTGGCCATGGGTTCATTGATATCCATCGTATCGTTGTTATTAATATCGAGGTAAGGCATAACGGTAATTCCTCCACGACCAACATTCGAACGATTGTCTATATGAACATATGCATTGCCGCTGTTAAAGGCAAAAGTGCCTCTTGCGCTTTGGGTTGTAGAAACCTGATTGTTTGAAACACGCGTGGTAGCTGCTGTTTGTGCAAACGGTAAATCATATCGAAATCCTACTTCAACACTACGGGTGTTGGTTCTGACATTCTCTTCATAACCCAGGGAGAGGAATGCGCGCTGTTTAAAAGTCTTTTCGATATTAGTACGGAAGGAAATAAACTGACCATTGGTGATATCAAACTGTGCCTGTGGTCGTATATTATATGTTTTAGCCACTTTGAAACCGAGCCCAAGATTCGAATACATAAATGGATTCCCTTCCGGTAACCAGTTGGCATAGGCTGAAATATTGGCACTCACTCCTTTTATATTGGAAGAAAGAACTACTTCTGCATTAGAATAGATAGTCTGTGGAAGTACATTTTGCCTGAACGATGCCCGACCAAAGGTTCTAACAGGACCAATGGACATAGGGAACGAAATGGTAGCCTTTCGTTCTTCGAGATAATTAAAGATGATGGCTGTCTGTCCTTCTACATACTTTGTATAATCAATATCAAAGGAAAGACCCATGGGTACGCGATAGTTCAAAAGTCCTTTAGCCCTAACGCCATGGCTGTATTCGCCTGTAAACATAAAATTATTCAGAAATCTGGCAGCCATGTTGATAAAAGGAATTTCTGGCCGGTTAGCCTTAATGGAGGAGAGATATTCCACCCCAGCCCCCATGGTAATACTGCGGCTTACTCCATAAAGAACTTCTGCTCGTGAAAAAGCACCCTTTGTTGAATCCATCACCATACCCGTACTTGCATTATACTCCATGGTACCTGTTGGTATAAAGTTGAATGGAATATTGATAGTCTGCTCCCGGATACGTTCTTCCCCCCAGGGTCCATAGAACTTCAGCACCAGATCGGTAGCTCCATACACAAGTGGTACCTCAAAAGAAAAGAATCCGGTTGCGTCGGCTGTGGTAAAGTTGACAATAACATTATTAATATACAATTCAACAGTCCATCCCGGCTCGGTATAATCACTGAGAACAAAAGAGCCAAACGACTTACGGAAAGTGGTGGGTGTATTAGTGACCGATGCTCCGATAACTGGCGCGTATAACGAAGAAATAGAACGCATCTGTATTTTACCAGCACTGACCTGTTTCACATATTTGGCATCGTTATTCACATAACGCCAGCGATATTGCTGCTGACGTTCATCCACGCCATTCTTAGAGCTTATATTTAGAATTGCAGTGGTTTCTCCTCCAAATAACTCCATACCCCCTGCAACCACAGCACGCGTATCGGTCGCATTGCCGCTGGTTTGAGTTGATATCACTGACCAATCGACCATACCACCACGTGCTAGATGGTATCTACGATCAAGAACAGTGTCTACCATCACCACCCCACTGAGGCGGTTAATATTTTTCCGCATTTGCTCCTGTCGTAGTTCCTTAATAACCGGTAGATCATGACTGGTTGTAAGTTCCAGGGAAAGACTACGGAAATTAAACTTAATATTCAGTCCGAATGCTTTTTCAAATACAGTATTCTTCAGGTATAATCCAAACTCGTTTTTAAACAATTCTCCCCGATTTAACGCTATGGATGCGTTGCCAACTACAAGGGTATGTGTGTTTGCACTGATATAATACCGATTTTCCTCTTTTAGGAAGAAACCTGAAATGCTATCGTTGTTGGACGAAGATTCATGGTTAATTTTTAGAAGTTGGAATAACACTCCCACAGGTATATATATGTTATCATTGGCATAGACAACATCTATTTCATACCCCCCTACATTTTGAATCAGGAGGAAAACGGTTATATCTTCGGCATCTGACCAGTCAACATCTGTGTGCGTTTGAGAAGCTGCCTGGTAGGATAGTGTAAAGGTAAACATCAGCAGAAGCCAAGCTGCAAATAATCGAGATCTTATTTTCTCCATAAAGCGTTTACTCCTGCATAAAAGTTATGGCGAAAGTGCCGGTATAATAACCGGCTGGATTCTGAGCTGGTGAACCAATGGTGAGGGTGCCGCCTACCCGCACTTGCATTTTAAACGGTGGATTTGAAGTGTTAACGAAAGGTGATACCGGATTCGTTTGGTTTTGTGCAATGGTAAGTAAAAGGCTACCTCCATTAGAACCCAGCATAGTCGTAGTCACCGGTAGATTTATATGAATTATATTGCCAGGTAGAGCCTCTATTTCAAAAACAGCAGGTTCAAAGTCATAATTCATAAATACCGGATAAACTGACCCGGTTGCTGTCCTTCCACCTCCGGGTAGAATTGTTATTGTACCTCCACTTTGTCCACCTATAAAGGCTCCAAAATTCATATTCTGATAGGTAGTGACCTGCATTGGTCTTGGAGGCATTTCCTGCGCATGCGCTTTTACCGCTGTTACTATCCAAAGTACTACTATTGCTATTATGTATAAAAATGCTCTTCTCATGTCAGTCTAAAAAGATTTTCTTCGATTTCACTCCCTTATCCGTATATACCGTTATAATGTATGCTCCCGAAACATGCAAAGTACCTAGCGACCATATGCCTTCTGCTGCCAGAGTACTCTCCAGTAATAGCCTTCCCGAAAGATCGGTAATTGCAACACGAGTCTTCTGCTCCCGCATCTTCAGGCTAACAAATACTGTTTTCCCTTCAGACCATACTGTGAACGTGTTTTCGCCAAATGCATCCTGTATGAGATTCTCTGTACTGAACATGAGTAAAAATCTGTCAGCAATGGTTTTGTAGTCCTCCATGGAGAATGTATACTCCGGGTTGACCGTTAAGTCCTGAACCAAACCGGTGTATAGATCTTTCAGGTATATGCCATAACCCATTGGAAGATTTCTTAAATGTTCCAGTTTGAGTGTAATATTTCCACCTTTACGGGATATAACAACCAGCTTATATGCTGTTGTAACTTCTTCAAAAGGCGGAATGGCTTTAATGGATGTGTTCACAGAATCCTCAGTAATCAGATATAGATCTGGCACTATTTCTTCTGTATTCATCTTTTTCAATGCATCCATTCCCGGATGGAATATATTCCGGGCAGTTTCATCGAAATATACCAGGAGGTAATCAGAAATTGGAGAACCTTCCAGAGTTGCTTTTATACGAGCAAAAGAACCGGTTTCGTCGTTCTTATGGAATGCAGGATTAAGATTAGTTATTCGTATGGCGTTCGTAAAGGAGATGGAGCCGGTCACAGGGTAAGAGTTTCCGGGAAGTGTATCAGATACATGTATAAAAAATGCCTGTTGGGAAGCTATGCGATTGTTTGCAATGCCATTGCTTGATTGTCCGTTCACGTAACTGCTGTATGTTCCAAGGTACTGATCCGTAGTGCCGGCATCAAAGAAATAAATGGCATTGTCAATATTCACTTTATTCCATCCGGTGAGGTTCCAGTCAATTGGTGAGGGATAGGGGTTCCCCATTAAGTGATAACCTTTGGTATATGTTTTATTATTGTTGAGTATTGTAAAAGGACCAATTGTGCCATTGTTCACTGCACCTGTGGTAGAAACTGTTTTTACGCCACCGTTTGGCCCAAAGTTAGCAGCATACCCTTTTCCCGGAATGAGGGGAGAGGAAGGAGTCACATATTTCTCCCATCCGGTCACTTCCTGATTTTCTTCATAGTAATAGAAAGTACTGAATGATGCATTCAAATCTATATCATCGGCAAACTGAGCAACAGTGGCATTAGTGAATGGTGAACTGAAGTACTTATAACCAAATGCTGAAGGCAAATACCGTTGCATTGTAACATTGCCGAGAATTTGTCCTGTTCCGGCACCACTTATCAGCGCGGTTTGTGCTGAAGTAGAAAGCAGTGTAAGATTACCGTTACTGGTCAAGTTGCCCGTTTCAGCCAAAACAACTCCTGATATATTTAAAGGACCTGAAAGCGTAACTCCGTTGCTATTGCTTATTGTAAGATTAAGCAATGTGTTATTGGCAAAAATATTACCCGGAATTGTCTGCACAGATGTCCCACGCATTCTTACAGTACCGCCTGTAGCAGTGATATTGTTTGTTCCTGAATTGTTAATACTGCCTGCTATTTCGAGTGTTTTGCCTGTTATTGTCAGGGTAGTGGCATTCTGCATAACAAGGTTGAGGCACTGACCGGTATTTCCGGTATTAAGAACTGGGTAACGTGGTCTTCCGTTTGGGATTGTTGCATCAATTGTAAGGTCGGGTATGCGGCATGTCCAGTTACCTGCTGTATTCCAGTCGGTGCTTATATTTCCTGTCCACTGGTTTTGGGTATTGCTGGTTACAGACCATGTTCCCGATTTAGGACAAAAACCATGGAACGTTGCATTTAAAGTATATACACCCGCTCCAATAAGGGAAATGTTCCTGGTATTGGCACTAAATTCCGGGGCTCCGGTTTTTGTCCAGTTATATGTAAATACTTCAGTCCATACCGGGCTATTATAAAATGTGCCATTAGTTGTAGCTGTGCCAACTTTTGATAGTGCGGTTCCTGTTCCTTCAAAGAAATTATACCCAGCAATAAGATTTGCTTCGCCCTGTGTATACTGTTTAAATTTTTGATTCGCAAGAGTCTGTATTTCTGCCTGGGTCATCGCTTTATTCCAGAAACCGGCCTTCAGCATCATGCCCTGATAATAATTGCCGGCAGCATCGTACACATTTCCACCAAGCATAGCCTTATACGTGGAGCTTCCATAGTTGGTAACTGTGTTTGATTTTGTACCTGCAAGCACACCGTCAATATAAACTTTAATAGTGGAGCCATCTCCCACACCGGCGATATGGTGCCAGAAGTCGTCATTGAAATAACTGGCAATCGGGACATCCATACCCGCAGTTGCAGAAGTCCATATTTGTAAGTTTGTTGAATTAAAGATTCCTAATTCAATTACATCATTTTGGCCCATCAGACCCCAGGTTCTTTCGCCGGTTATCTGTGATTTGTCGAATTTCACCCAGCACTCCAGTGTAAACTTCGACAGGTTGTTCAGATAAGAGCTACCCAGGTCAATATAATCGCTTTCGCTCTTTTGGAATTCGACAGCAACAGGTATATTAGTAATAGTGATGCTTCCATCGTTGCTTTCCGGACATGTTTCATTAATCACATCTGAGGTCAGCGCTGGCATAGTGGAAGTCAAACCAACGGTTATAATGGCAGCGTTTGATTCATTTGTCAGGATTAATGGATTAGGACTTACATTAGTGGTGCTTTTTAAAATTGCATTTCTGAATATATAATATGTTCCGGGTGAGTTAAACGGAGTAATAGAAGTATTGGGCGTTAAAGTTGCAGATGTAGCTCCGGCAATTGATGTTCTTACACCATCCAGTTCGGTACTGTATGTCCATTGATATCCCGAACCCTGCAAAGTTATTCCGGAAGGCAGTGAGCCAAATACATCGCCTGAAATAGCACTAAAAGTATTTCCGCCACAATTATCCTGTATAGTATTGGCTGTTAGTGTATTTTCAATAAGTTTGCGCAGGTTATTAAAAATTACCCTGTTATTTACGCCGTTCTCAGAGAATTCATATAATAAGTTGCTGTTTCCTGTAAGATTAATTAACGCGTTGGCTTTTGTGGAAAAAGACTGGTCACTCCAGTTGTCGTATATAATTTCATCGTCAACAGAAAGCCGGCTCCCATCGTCAGAGCCAAGGTCAACAGCGTAAAGGCCCTTCCTGGTCGACAGCATTCTGAACTTCACTGAAAACGTTTCGGCATAAATACTTCTCAGTTCACCACCTGAGGTCATCGGAAAACAATTGTAATCTCCTCCAAAACCTTCATCGAAAGTCTCCGGTTCTGTGAAACTTCCATAATAGGTTTCAAAGTTTTTTCCGTCGTACATGTGACCAATCCAGGTATCACTACCTGCAAGATCTTCGTCATCTCCTGAAGGAGACGGACTGGAAATGACAACATTGGCTGTTCCAGTATTGTTATTAATATCTTTTACCGTCACAACATAAGTCCCGTTTAAAAGTCCGGTAAAAACATTATTTGACTGATAAGTTCCATTGTCCAATCTGTACTGGAATGGTGGTATGCCCTCGAGTGCAGTTATGGTAATAGATCCGGTACCTGAAGTAGCGCCAATGCATGTTTCTGTTGCAGTGTAGCTAAAGTTTAAGGGATCAAGGATATTTATAACATAATCTTCGGCTTCCCCATTCGCATAGGAGTTACAGGGATCAATGTTTATGTTATTATATACTTCGCGTACGCGCATTCTTGTGGGTCCGGTGAAAGCATCGGACGGAACAGTAAAAGTTATAGAGCCTGTAGCATTTGCAGTAAGAGTTACATTTCCCAGTTTCTCTTCCGTCTGAAAAGTGCCGTCTACATTGTAGTCAATCCATACAGAAATGTTGTTACCAGTAGGTCTTGGACCCGCTTTTACAAAGAGGGTATGTTGCGAATTGGTTGTTAAGCTGGTAGAAAGGCTACTGTAGAATGTATAGTAGGGAGATGAGGAAGCACCGGTAGTATTATTAATATTCCCCAGTTGGACATTGGCAATATAATCCTGTGTGCCAGTACCTGTAGTGTAGACGGGGGTACAGTACTCCAATTTAGTAGAGCCGGTTACTGCAACATTCTTAGCAGCCGCACCACCACCGGTATTTGTAATATTGCCGGAATAGGATGTGTTATCTAGAGTAGGCTGGAACCTTACATAAATGGTGGAATTCAGTTGCCTGCCGGTATATGGGACATTGATACTGGAAGCAAACCCGGATGCAGCGTTTAACGATACCTGAAAGCCCGTAGGTGCAGTCAACTGAATATTGCCATTTGCAGGTGCCAGATTAACACCTGTAAGAACATACGTTTTATTTACAGATGTAGTATTTACATGTAAGTAGCCAAAAGAAAGACTTACAGGGTTTACGGTCAGCACCGGATAATTAACGATAACACGACCCGCTGCACCATGACCGCCTCTTTGGTCCGTGTTAGTATTGGCAACAGCACCTGATCCACCACCTCCGGCTACAGTTCCGGTTGCACCTGCACCTGAATTTGTTCGTCCGGTTGCTCCATTTCCTCCGTTGGAGGTGCCGCCTGTGCCACCAATTCGACCATTAGCATTGCCTCCGGCTGAATTATCTCCAGCACCACCACCACCACCACCGCTATAGGAGTAGGAGACGCCGTATGCTCCGCTACCACCTATGAAAACAATATCACCGATGGGTGTTCCGTTTGCACCGACTCCTCCGGCCGATCCGCTGTAGCTACTGGCTGCAACAGCACCACCTTTCCCACCGGGAGCAAATACCGTACTCACACTGCTAAACCACGAAGGATTGCCGTTAACAACACTATTCTTGACTCCGGTCGCCTGTCCTCCGACGGTAACTGTATAGGAATTTCCGGGTGTAACAGTAACTTCTTTTAATACATAGGTTCCACCGGCTCCTCCTCCTCCTGATGCGTACTTGCCGGTAGCTCCTCCTCCGGCACCCCCACCACCCCAGCATTCCACAATTACTTTCGTGACCCCGCTGGGTACGTTGAATGTGCCACTGGAATTAAACGTTTGTGACTGACCAGATAGCCTTCCACTATAAAAAACAACGGATATCAGTACAAGAATTAGATTTAATTTCTTTCCTATACTGTGGTTATTTAATATTTCCTGTCGTATTATAGTGTTATTTGGTTGCATAATGTTGTTAGAGTTTTAGAGCAAGTTCTGCTTCTGCGAATACTTCTGCCTTCAGTTCATTTGGTGCCTGGTACTTAATGATTAATTTTCCTTTGGTATAATTAACATCTGCCAGGTTGCGCAATTTAAGATTAAAATTTCTTTTGGTATTTGGCGTGTATACAGCCAAGCCTCGTACAACACCCACTTCATGATTTTTCCCTTCCGGGGACACCCATTCCACAATAATATCACCGAATACAGATTTATCTCCTGAACGGTTAAAAGTCATGGACAAACTTGGTACCGTATCTGATTTTAAATCGAGAGCCAGATTTGAGATCACGACATCAGCGTTCAAATTACCTAACCTGGCGATTACGGGTATAGTAATACCGAAAATTGGAATAAGTCGAATACCAATAGTGGTATCTGAAGTTGCTTCATCTTCCCCAAGTGGCTTTTCCTGCGGGACAGCTCTGAAATATAGATGTGAACGGTATTCACCGTCTTTCATATCGGGCATCTTTCTGAACTGCATTCTCACTACCTGTGCTTCATTGGGTGCCAGAGTTACACTTCTTGGAAAAACGCGAAGAAATTTATCTGCAAAATATTGTCCCGAATCGGGTTCTGTTATTTGTTCAAAGGAGCCGTTTTCCGTCATACGGTATTGAACAAAGGATACATTGTACTTAGCGGTGTCCTGTCCCGTATTGGCAAGTGTTAATTCCTGTGATTGTTTGGTTCCTTCAAACACAACACGACGTGGGGTAATTAGCAAATCCCCCTGTGCTTTAAGTTCAAAAGGCAACAAGAAAAATAAAAATGATAATACCTGAATTGCTGTTAGATAAACAATGGTCTTTTTCATGATGGTTTGGGCATTTTATTTTTTTTCATCAAACTTACGGCAAATCGATGAAATATGCTAATACAAGCAGGACATTTATTGAGTAAACCATAAAAAACCTATGAATATTTTAAAAAAAAGCGCTGTCATCTATTAAATTGGCAGCGCTTAGGTGTGTTTCTTTTTCAATTGTATGCAAAAGTGAGACTATAGGAGCCGGTGTATCTCCCTACCGGGTTTTCCTCTACAGGACCAACAGAGAGGGTAGCTCCGACTCTAACGGTTTCCGTTCCACCGCTAAGAGTACCAGTTCCTGTGCCGGCTGGTGGGGTAGAGGTCCAGCCGTCTATAACCATGGTGCTGTTAGAAGTTTCATGCTGCAGAAGAACAGGGCCACCTGGCAACTGAATAGAATAATTTGCTTCAGGAGCACCGGTAATGATGAACTTTCCGGCTGTTGCACTTCCACCACCAAGGATTATTGATCCCTGCACGGTACGGACACCATCGGGAGTCAGTACAATCTGACCACCGCTTATCTCCGGGGAAAACCTTCCAAAACTCATCTGGATGTTTTCGTTAGCCGCCAGGGCCTCTATCACTTCCGCATACGCCTGGCCTGTAGAAGCAACCTGAGCTTTCAATCCGGTTGCAAATAAAGTCAGCAGCAGGGTAATCGCTGTTAATGTGCGGTTCATGATTTGGGATTTGAATTAAGAAAAAAAAGAACTGAGATTTTGTAATCTAAAAGAACTTAAGCGTAATAAATTTCAAAGTTATCAGGGGTGCCATGGCACCCCTGATAATGTATTTTTTAGTTGTAAGTAACAGTCACATCGAAAGTTCCAGTGTACTCACCTGCAGCCTGGCTAGCATTTACATTTAGATTAGCACCAACATACAAGGTTACTGAACCACCTGTTAGAGTAACATCTTCAAATCCTAAACTGCTTGTAAAAGTATCGATAGTCATATCATCTCCAGCACCTGACAGTACAGTTTGATTGTCTGCTACTATGCTAAACAGAGCATCTTCTTCTCCTGTTATTGTAAATGTAGCACTGGTTGGAGTTCCTAAAGTGGTAACAGCCATTTCATCATTTGAAAAGGTTACTTCAGTTGTTTCTTCAGCAGTAGCTGTAACAATGCCACCATCTGCTGTACTTGCAATGGTACCAAAATCAAGACCACGGGTATTTGTAATTGTTATGGGTGCAATTATTCTTGCAGCTGAGGTTGACTGATCAGTATCTGTATTCTGAGCAAATACGTTAGCACTTAAAGTGATTAAAAACATTCCGGCGAAGAGGGCGATTAATTTTTTCATTGTTGGATTGATTTAAAAAAGTTTGTTATTTTTTTGTTTGTCTTTTTATCAATTGGTTGATGCAAGACAATAGTCCAAATGTGTGCCAATGTTGCCGTGCCAAAATGCCCAATTTGAAAAAATAATTTTCAATAAGCTGAGAATCAGTAATTAAGGAAGTGATAATTTTTGTGAAAGCACTTTGGCATGCCGTGCCAAACTGAAGCCGAAAAGCAAAAAATGAAACGTTTTGGGACGCAAAGTTTCAAAAGGGGACAAATGTTGATTATGTAAATTATATTAAAAACTGAAAACTTCTGCCCCATTGGATAAAAAAAAGCAAAAATGCCATCTTAAAAAGAATAGCATTTTTAAGATGGCATTGTGACATAAAAAAGCGCTGTCATCTATTAAAAAGGCAGCGCTTAGGTTATTCATTCAGGGGTGTCATGGCACCCCTAGTAATGTATTTTTTAGTTGTAAGTAACTGTCACATCGAAAGTTCCAGTGTAGTCACCTGCAGCCTGGCTAGCATTTACATTTAGATTAGCACCTACATATAAGGTTACTGAACCACCGGTTAGAGTAACATCTTCAAATCCTAAACTGCTTGTAAAAGTATCGATAGTCATATCATCTCCAGCACCTGACAGTACAGTTTGATTGTCTGCTACTATGCTAAACAGAGCATCTTCTTCTCCTGTTATTGTAAATGTAGCACTGGTTGGAGTTCCTAAAGTGGTAACAGCCATTTCATCATTTGAAAAGGTTACTTCAGTTGTTTCTTCAGCAGTAGCTGTAACAATGCCACCATCTGCTGTACTTGCAATGGTACCAAAATCAAGACCACGGGTATTTGTAATTGTTATGGGTGCAATTATTCTTGCAGCTGAGGTTGACTGATCAGTATCTGTATTCTGAGCAAATACGTTAGCACTTAAAGTGATTAAAAACATTCCGGCGAAGAGGGCGATTAATTTTTTCATTGTTGGATTGATTTAAAAAAGTTTGTTATTTTTTTGTTTGTCTTTTTATCATTGGTTGATGCAAGACAATAGTCCAAATGTGTGCCAATGTTGCGTGCCAGAATGGGTAATTTGAAAAAATAATTTTCAATAAGCTGAAAATCAGTAATTAAGGAAGTGATATTTTTTGTGATAGCACTTTGGCATGTCGTGCCAAACAAATACCAAAAAGCTAAAAATGAAACGTTTTGGGACGCAAAGTTTCAAAAGGGGACAAATCGACTAATCTAAATACATGCAAACAGGGCTCTGGAATTATGAGGCCTTAAACGGGAATTATAAAGACTTAGGCCTTCCGCTGTAACCCGTACTTCTCTATCTTGGCATTGAGCGTAGGCCGCGTGAGGTTGAGGATGTCGAGCGCCTCCTGCTTGTGCCAGTTGACGGCTTCGAGCACACGCTTGATGTGGATCTTCTCGACTTCTTCGAGCGAGATGAGGTATTCGCCCTGATCCCAGCTGCCCTGGGAGTTGCCCGCAAGGATGATGTTGTCTTTCTCGAGCACGTCGCCGTTGGTCATTACCATGGCCTGCAGCAGGGTGTTCTCGAGCTCGCGCACGTTGCCGGGCCAGTTGTAGTTCTCGAGCAGACTGATCACCCCGTCGCCTATCTTGGTGATCTTCTTGTTGAGCCTGCGGTTGTTTTTCGAAAGCAGGTGCTCTGCCAGCAGCTGTATGTCGTCTTTCCGCGCACGCAGCGGCGGTATATGGAAGGTGAACACCTTTAAACGGTAAAGCAGTTCTTCGCGAAACTTGCCCGCCTTTACCATGGCTTCGAGGTCTTTGTTGGTGGCCGCTATGATGCGCGCTTTCATGGGTACCGTATTGGGACACCCCGGCTTGTCGAACTCCTGTTCCTGTATTACCCGCAGTATCCGGGCCTGCCAGGCATCAGACAATTCCGAAATATCGTCTAGAAACACCGAACCTTCGCCGGCCAGCTCCAGCTTGCCCTTCTTGTCTTCGGTTGCCCCCGGAAACGCCCCCTTGCAGTAACCAAACAGCTCCGAATCCATGAGGTTATCAGAAAGCGAAGCACAGTTTATTACTATCATGGGGTTGTCGCGCGTTACGCCGCTGTGGTGAATGAGCCGCGCAATAAGCTCCTTGCCCGTGCCGGTTTCGCCGGTAATGAGCACATTTACCTTAATAATAGAAATACGGCCAATGTTCTTATAAATGCCCCGCATCACCTCACTGCGCCCGATAAGCGTATTTTCTTCAATAGCTTTGAGCGATGAAGGAGGTATGTTTTCACGGATGCTGCGGCTCTGTTTTGAAAGTTCGGCCGCGTTACGCACAATGTTCAGCATTTCGTCAATGCGGATGGGCTTCTCCAGATAATCGTACGCACCCGCCTGCATGGACTTGATGGTAAGCGCAATGTCGCCGTGCGCCGTGAGCATGATCACCGGAAGCGCCGGCATCCTCTCACGCAGCTTCTCGAGCACCTGCATGCCATCCATACCCGGCATCTGGTAATCGGTAATCACCACATCGGGGTCCTTTTCCTGTGCCAGCTTAAGCCCTGTGGCACCGTCAGAAGCGGTGAATACCTCGTAACCTGATTTCTGAAGCATGTTCGTAAGCAGGGTACGGATAATCATATCATCGTCAATCGCGACAATCTTGCTCATAAGCCATCCGGATAAAATTAGTGCTAAATTAACAAAAAACAGTATAGGTCCGCAAATATCGTTTTAAGTATTTGCAATATGTATAATTTTGAAAAGTATAGTTCTGAAAGTCACTGCATCTTCGGCAACACCCGCGCACCGGCCGGCACATCGGCATTAACCCACACGTTGCCACCAATCACAGCTCCACGGCCAATGGTCACGCGCCCCAGAATGGTCGCATTGGCATAAATAACCACACAATCCTCAATTACAGGATGCCGCGGTATGCCCTTCACGGGATTCCCTTCCGCGTCAAGCGGAAAGCTTTTGGCGCCCAGAGTAACGCCCTGGTATATCCTTACGTTGTTGCCGATGATGGTGGTTTCACCGATGACCACCCCCGTGCCGTGATCAATAAAGAGGCCTTCGCCGATGACAGCCCCCGGATGGATGTCGATGCCGGTCTCGTTGTGCGCCAGCTCGCTGATGATGCGCGGAATCAATGGCACCCCCAGCACTGCCAGCTCATGCGCCACCCGGTGATAGGTAAGCGCCGTCATGCTCGGATAACAGAATATGGCCTCGCTGATGTGCGGATTGGCCGGGTCGCCGTTGTATGCTGCCCTGGCATCGAGCCCCAGCTTCTTCTTTATTTCCGGCAAACGGTAAATAAACTCCTGAGCAATGACTTCCGACCGCTGCCGGCAGTCGCTGCACTTATCGGCCGGCTCCCTGCAGTAAAAGCAAAAACCACGGTTAATCTGCTTCGCCAGAATAGACCACGCCTTGTGTATGCGCGCACCTATTATATAGGTAATGGTTTCTTTGCGGATCTTTGAATCGCCGAAATACCCCGGAAACAGCACCTCGCGCAAAACCGAAAGCAGTTGCTTTATTTCGCCGGTCGACGGCAAATCCATCTCATGCCACGGAATGTGATACAGATCGCTGTTCTCATTCATGTTGCACAGCGTCTCTACCACCTTTTCGAACGTATCACGCGATTTCATTCGCTGAATGGTTTAAACAGTTCGGTGCTCAGGTAGCGTTCGCCCGTGTCGCAAATAATGGTCACTATGGTTTTACCGGCATTCTCATGCCGCATGGCCAGCTGCATGGCTGCATACACATTGGCTCCCGACGAAATGCCGCACAGTATGCCTTCTTCGCGCATTACCCTGCGGGCTGTGTTCATCGCATCATCGTCGTCAACCCGTATTATTTCATCAAGAATATCGCGGTTAAGTACATCGGGAATAAAGCCGGCGCCAATGCCCTGTATCTTGTGCTTGCCCGGTTCCCCTCCCGAAATTACCGGCGAGCCCGATGGTTCCACAGCCACTACCCGCACCGTTTCCTTGCGCTGTTTAAGCACTTCACCCACTCCGGTTATCGAACCACCCGTTCCAACCCCTGCCACAAATATATCCACATCGCCTGCCGTGTCCTTCCATATTTCCATGGCCGTGGTAAGACGGTGCTTTTGCGGATTTGCGGGATTCGAAAACTGATACGGTATAAATGAATCGGGATGCATAGCCTGTATTTCCCGCGCTTTCGCGATGGCCCCCTTCATTCCCTGATCGGCCGGTGTAAGAATAATTTCCCCGCCAAGGGCCTTAATGAGCATCCGCCGCTCCACACTCACACTTTCGGGCATAGTAATGATGAGCCTGTATCCGCGTTCAGCGCAAATCATAGCCAATCCTATCCCGGTATTGCCGCTGGTGGGCTCTATTATTATGGTGTTGTCGCCAAGCAGCCTTGACTGTTCGGCATATTCTATCAGCGCAAGCGCCAGCCTGTCTTTTACTGAATAGGAGGGATTGTGCGATTCCAGTTTCAGCAGTAGGCGCGAACGCAATCCCGCCGCCATGCGTATCATCTCGATAAGCGGTGTGTTACCGATAAGCTGACTGATGCCTGAATATATTTTCATTCCGTTTGTTTTAGTGCAACCATTTGCGGGTTAAACCCATCTTTTATGTATAACAACCTTAAAAAAAAGATGTTGTTTGTGGAGAATTTTCAGCAAAACGCTTCAACCCAAATGCACCTTGCCGTGTTATTTTGTCAATTTGGCAAAAAAATAGTGTAAAATGGTATTAATATTCTTGTCGTTTAAGTTGCTGAGTTATTGCGCTTTTTGAAAAGATGTCGTATATTTGACTAAATAAATATGCATATACGAAACATTTGGAACGGATTTTGATTAATTATCGCAGATTACAATCATTAAATAACTAACAATAAATTTTAAAGCTTTATGAAAAAACTTAATCTTTTGCTTCTCATGTTCCTTTTAGCAGGAGCGGTATTTACAACATCATGTACTAAGGATGAGGATAAAACCGGTCCATCAATTAACCTTAAGGGAGGAACCGGTTACACATCAACAGATGTTACCGTTCAGGTTGAGGATATTATTAAAGTAGGAGTTACCGGAACTACCGATGGCGCCAATTTCAATAGGTTTAAGTTCAGCATTGTTTCGAACAATGTGGTTGATGTAGTGCTTGACTCTACCTTCAATTCATCAAACTTTAACTGGGATTATTCTTTTGCGTTCACCAGCGTTGGTGAGGCCAATCTTACCTTCGAACTTTTCGACAAAGATGGCAACGTAGTTGATGAATCGTTTTTAGTCACAGTGGAAGACCCTGCTATGCAGATCAATAAGTATCTCAACGTTACCGTTGGTTCATGGAATGATCAGGTTGGCAGCTTCTATTCAACCACCGAAAACGTTGTTTACACCCGTGGTCAGTTAACAAACGTACCTAACAATCAGGCTAAGATCGATTTCGTTTACTTCCATGGAGTCGACAACAAGAATGCCATCGCTTCTCCTGACGATTCACAGGTAGTTACCATCCAGGATCTGCAAATGATCGGCTGGACAAACAAAAACAGTACCCGTTTCAACTCTACCAATATTACCGGTGCTCAGTTTGACCAGATTGGTGAAACCTATCAGTTCCCAACCTTCAATATGGGTTCACAGGCTACTATTATGTCTGACCTTGTTGAAGGTCAGGTTATCCTCTTCAAAACCGAAGCAGGTAAACTGGGCCTCATTAAGGTTGTTGATGTAACCAACCCAAGCCGTGGTGACCAGGCTACACTGTCAATCATCGTTCAGAAGTAACATCCGGAAACTACCACACATAAAATACGGGGCTGTCTTTACAGATGGCCCCATTTTTTTTGAAGTATTGCGTATTTTTGTATTTTTTTCTGAATCTATCTTCTGCATGCAGCCCAAACTTAAAGTCCTTTTCATCATAAATCCGGTTTCGGGAGTTAATCCTGCAAAAAAGTCTGTGCTCGAACAGATCATCCTGGAAACCCTCGATCCGGCGCGCTTTGAATACTCCTGTGCGTATACCCTTTCTGCTGCCCACGCGCTTGAGCTCAGCAGTGCAGCCATAAGCGACGGCGCTGACATAATAGCAGCCGTTGGCGGCGATGGCACCGTAAACAGGGTAGTTAAGGGATTGCACGGCAGCAATGCAATGTTCGCTATTATACCTTCCGGCTCCGGCAACGGTCTGGCCCGCCATCTGGGTATTCCGCTCGATATGCATAAAAGCATTGCGCTCATCAATCAGATGCATACACGACAAATTGACACGGTTTCGCTTAACCATGAACTATTTGTTTCAATTGCGGGCGTTGGCTTTGATGCCCTCGTTGCCCGCAAGTTTGCCCGCTCAGGCCGCCGCGGATTCTTTACATACTTCCACATAGCGCTTAATGCATACCCCAATTACCGGCCGCGCAAATTCCGTATGGTCATCGACGGCACTCCCGTTAAACGGAAGGCCCTCTTCGTGAGTTTCGCAAACAGCAACCAGTTCGGTTACAATGCTGTGATTGCTCCCGATGCTTCGCTCGAAGACGGCCTTATGGATGTGTGCATAGTGCAGAAGGCCCCCATGATCTCAGCCCCGTATATTCTCGGACTGCTCTGGCGCAACAAGATCAACAACTCCGGTTACATGGAAGTCATCAAAGCGCGCGAAGTGCAGCTTACCCGCTCACGCGACAAAGTAGTGAACCTCGACGGCGAACCCGTAAAGGTAGGCAAGGATATTTCCATAAAAGTTAACCCGCTTTCGCTGAAGATAATTGTCCCGTAAATTGGTAAGAACTAATGGCAGCAAAGAACAAGAAAGTAACCGGTATAGTGTATTCCACAAACCCTGACTTCGTTTACCAGACGAACGATCCTGTGGAACAGCAAACTTTACCGCCCTCAAAACAGTCGCTTCGGGTTGTGCTCGACAGTAAGCTGAAGGCCGGGAAAAAGGCTACGCTCGTTACCGGATTCATCGGCTCCGATGCTGAACTGGCCGTACTGGCCAAAAAGCTGAAGAACTTCTGTGCAGCAGGCGGCTCTTCGGCCGATGGCATTATCCTGGTGCAGGGCGATTTCAGACAGAAAATATACGACTGGCTCGTAAAAGAAGGTTACCGCGTTAAGATGTGACCTAAAGGATTAATTTAAAGAAACGTATTATGCATTTCGGTCAAAATGTTAAAGAGTGGCTCATGAGCCTGGGTATGTCGAACGACCTGACCTCGGTATTTCGCGACTTAACCGATTTTGTTCTTCTTCTCATCACTATAACTATTGTTTACCAGCTTGCCAAACTGTTCATTCTAAAAGTACTCCGCAAGATAACCCAGCGCTCTTCGGCGAAGTGGGACGACGCCATGTATAAGAACAAGGTCTTCCACAAGATTGCGCTGCTCATACCGCCGGTACTGTTCGATATTTTCGCTCCCTATACGCTGGGCGAGTTCCCTGAATTCCTTAAGTGGTCCATGATGATCAATCAGGTGATTCTGATATTTTCTGTCATAGCTCTTGCCAACAAGTTTGTTGATTCGCTGTACGAGATTTACCAGAATTTCGAAATATCGCGATCAAAGCCTCTCAAAGGGTATATGCAGGTGATCAAGATCATCTTCTACATCATTGGGGCCCTGATTGTCATCTCACTGTTATTCAATAAATCGCCGCTCTACCTGCTCACCGGTCTTGGTGCCTTTTCGGCGGTATTGCTGCTTATTTTCAAGGATCCCATTCTGGGACTGGTTGCGGGTATTCAGATATCGGCGAACGATATGGTACGTCAGGGCGACTGGATAGTACTGCCCAAATCGGGAGCCGACGGCACGGTGACCGAGATCTCTCTCACCACCGTTAAGGTTCAGAACTGGGATAAGAGCATCACTATGATACCTGCCTACTCGCTCGTGTCTGACAGTTTCATTAACTGGCGTGGCATGGAAGAGGCCGGTGTGCGTCGCATAAAGCGATCTATAAACATCGATATGAACAGCGTTAAGTTCTGCACCCCCGAAATGCTCGAACGGTTCCGCAACATTAAACTCATCAGTGAATATATCGACCAGAAGCAAACGGAGCTCACTCAGTACAACTCCGAAAACGAAATCGACAACTCCATTCTAGTCAATGGCCGCCGCCAGACCAACCTGGGTGTCTTTAGGGCCTATGTGGCAGAGTATGTAAAGAGCAACCCTTACCTCGAACCCAATATGACCATGCTGGTGCGTCAATTGCAGCCCGGCGAGAGCGGCTTGCCGCTGGAGGTCTATGTTTTCAGTAAAATCCAGGACTGGCAACCTTACGAAGACATTCAGAGTGACATCTTCGATCATATTCTGGCAGCCATACCGGAGTTTGAGTTGAGTGTGTTTCAGAACCCGACGGGTGGGGATTTTAGGAGGTTGTAGGTGGAGGGTGAGACCTGTGGGACTAGTGGGTTGGGTGAGACTAGTGGGACGGGTGTTTTTTTAGAGCCAGGGAGAGTTTGACTGATGATGGTTTGGTGGGTTTTGAGTTTGGGACGAGTGGTTGGTGAGTGGGACGAGTGGGTTTTGTGGGACTGTGAGACTAGTGGGACCGAGTGAGCGGTGGGGTCGGGGAGAGTTTGACTGATGATGGTTTGGTGGGATGGGTGGTTGGTTGAGTGGGTCTTGCCCCTTATAAAAGAATGGATTTTTAGCTAAATTATATTATCTTTGCACGAGTTAAGTGCCAAAAACGTGAAATTTATCACATTTTCGGCACTTAAGATGTGAAATAATGGAAATAGACAGACTCATTACCCAAGACCTTCTTAGCTGGAAGAGTAGCAGCTCCAGAAAACCACTCCTTCTTCAGGGAGCCAGACAGGTTGGCAAAACATATGCCCTTAGGAAGTTTGGAGAGAGGTATTTCGAGAATACCGCCTATTTCAATTTTGATCTGCAATCCGAGCTAAAGGATTTTTTCAGGAAAACTAAGGAACCTGAACGCATAATAGAATTCCTTGCCGTTGTTAATGGCAAACCAATCCTCCCCGAAAGGACCCTGATAATCTTTGATGAAATTCAGGAATGCAACGAAGCATTAAATTCCTTAAAGTACTTCAATGAATTTAAACCTGGTTATGCAATTGCCGGTGCAGGCTCTCTGCTGGGCGTAGCTTTAAGCCACGGCGCTTCCTTTCCGGTTGGGAATGTTGATTTTTTGAAAATGTATCCGCTTAACTTCAGGGAGTTTTTGTCGGCAGCAGATAAATCTTTGCACAATTATCTCGACAACATGCTGCGGGTGGAAGAAATCCCGGAGTTGCTCTTCAGTAAATTAACCGATAAGCTAAAGCTGTTCTTTTTATCGGGTGGCATGCCTGAAGCTGTGATTGCACTGCTTGAAAAAATGGATACGGGGCTGTGTCAGAATGTGCTCCAGAATATCATTAATGCCTACACGCTTGATTTCTCTAAGCACATCGATAACAAAGATGTCGCAAAGGTAAATTTCATCTATAACTCGATTCCCTCGCAGTTGTCAAGAGAAAATAAGAAATTTCTGTACCAGGTCGTGAAACCAGGAGCCCGGGCGCGCGATTATGAAGATGCACTGACGTGGCTGATAAATGCCGGTCTGGTATACAAGGTCCACTCTATTGCAAAGCCGGGCCTTCCTCTTCAGGCTTATGAAGATCTGAGCGCTTTTAAAATCTATCTTTCGGACACAGGCGTGCTTCGTCGCCTTGCGCAGCTCGATCCGCAGGCAGTAATGGAGGGCAACAGGCTCTTCACTGAATTTAAGGGAGCATTGACCGAAAACTTTATTCTTAATTCTTTGCTTCCGCAGATGCAGGCCATGCCCGGATATTGGAAATCAGGCAATCAGGCCGAAGTTGATTTCATCCTGCAGCACCAGAATGAAATTATACCCGTTGAAGTGAAGTCTGACATACACATCCGAAGCAAATCGTTAAGTGTATATCGCCAGAAATACAACCCACCCATCAGCATACGCTTTTCCTTGCGCAATTTCAAAAAAGAGGAAGGATTTCTGAATATCCCGCTGTTCATGGCTGACTATCTGCTGAAAATACTGCACTTTTAAATTTCTCTGAACATTCACCCCATTCGCTTAGTTAGTATTCTGTAAATCAATCAGATAGTACTAACTAAACCGATCTCATATGCTCGCTATGAACTATAGAGGTCCGTACCGCGTAAGGATGGACCACGATAAACCTATTCCCGAAATTAAACATCCAAACGATGCGATAGTGCGTGTTCTGCGCAGCTGTATCTGTGGCTCCGACCTGCACCTGTATCATGGGCTGGTCCCTGATACCCGCGTGGGCACAACGTTTGGCCATGAATTTATCAGTGAGATCGTTGATGTGGGCTCTATGGTCAGGCAGGTGAAGGTGGGCGACCGGGTTATTGTTCCGTTCAACATTGCCTGCGGTAAATGCGCGTTCTGCCTGCAGGGCCTTTACGGAAACTGCCATGAATCCAATCCTTCGGCAACTGCCGTTGGAGGTATTTTCGGATACTCGCACACCGCCGGCGGTTTTGATGGCGGTCAGGCCGAATATGTGAGAGTGCCTTACGCTGATGTCGGACCCGTGGTTATTCCCGACTGGATGGATCTGGATGATGCCGTTCTTCTGACGGATGTGGTGCCTACCGGTTATCAGGCGGCCGAAATGGGCGGTATTCAGAAGGGCGACACTGTGGTGATCTTCGGTGCAGGCCCTATCGGGATCATGGCTGCCAAATGCGCCTGGCTGTTCGGTGCCGGAAGGGTGATTGTGATTGACCATCTGCATTACCGTCTCGATTTCGTGAAAAACTATGCGCATTGCGAAGCATACGACTTTAAGGAAATTGGCGACCCTGTGGTATTTATTAAGAAGACCACCGACAGCCTGGGGGCCGATGTGTGTATCGACGCCGTTGGTTGTGAAGCCGCGGGCAATAACATGAACACTCTGCTCGGTCGCCGGCTTATGCTGCAGGGCGGATCAACAACCGCACTGCACTGGGCAGTAAATTCGGTGAAAAAAGGCGGCATTGTTTCAATTGTTGGGGTTTACGGACCGATCGATGGAGCACCTAACGTCTGAATAGTCCTGGTATTGATTTAATTTGAATACACCAGAAT
>CAZXQT010000015.1:0-81199 GCA_964643225.1 uncultured Lentimicrobium sp.
CGAAATGAATCTTATTGGGGTTCCGGTCCCTCCGGGATTCACCATCACGACAGAAGTTTGTACCGATTATATGAATCTGGGCCGTGAACATGTTGTTGAAATGATTCGTGAGGAGGTTGTTGAAGCCGTAAAGTATGTAGAACAAATTATGGGCTCAAAGTTCGGGGATAAACAAAACCCGCTGCTCTTATCTGTTCGCTCAGGTGCCCGCGCTTCGATGCCCGGCATGATGGACACTGTGTTAAATCTTGGTCTGAATGACGAGGCTGTAGAAGGCATTGCCCGTAAAACAGGTAACGAAAGATTTGCATGGGATTCATACCGCCGTTTCGTTCAGATGTTTGGTGATGTTGTTCTTGGCATGAAACCTGCTTCGAAAGAAGACATTGATCCGTTTGAAGAAATAATGGATCATCTGAAAGAAGAAAAAGGTATTACCACTGATAACGAATTTACCGTTAGCGACCTTAAGGAACTTGTTACCCGCTTTAAAGCTGCTGTTAAAAAAGTTACCGGTAAAGATTTTCCCGTTGATCCATGGGAACAGTTATGGGGATCAGTTATGGCTGTATTTGACAGCTGGATGAACGATCGCGCTGTTTATTACAGAAAACTGAACAACATACCTGCTGAATGGGGTACTGCTGTTAACGTTCAGGCAATGGTTTTCGGAAATATGGGTCAGAACTCCGGTACAGGGGTTGCATTTACCCGCGATGCTTCGACCGGTGAAGACCTCTTTAACGGTGAATATCTTATCGATGCTCAGGGTGAGGACGTTGTTGCAGGTATCAGAACTCCGCAGCAGATAACAAAAGAAGGTTCACTTCGCTGGGCTGCACTTGCAAACGTGAGTGAAAAAGAAAGAGCTGCCAAATATCCATCGCTCGAAGAAGCGATGCCCGCAATTTATAAAGAACTGCTGGAAACTCAGCAGAAGCTGGAGGACCACTACCGTGACATGCAGGATCTTGAATTTACCATTCAGGAAGGAAAACTTTGGATGCTGCAGACACGTAACGGTAAGCGCACCGGTGCTGCCATGGTTAGAATAGCTATGGAAATGCTGCATCAGGGTATTCTCACCGAACAGGAAGCTCTGTTAAGGGTAGATCCGATAAGACTTGACGACCTTCTGCATCCGGTATTTGATGAGGTTGCAGTAAAGAAGGCTAAAATTCTTGCCAAAGGATTACCTGCATCACCGGGTGCCGCTACAGGTGAGATTTGTTTCCATGCCGATGAAGCCGAGAAGCTGGTGGAGCAGGGTAAAAAAGTAGTCCTGGTTCGTATTGAAACCTCCCCCGAAGACCTGAAAGGTATGAACGTGGCTCAGGGTATCCTTACCGCCCGCGGAGGTATGACTTCTCATGCTGCCGTTGTTGCAAGAGGTATGGGAAAGTGCTGTGTTTCAGGCGCAGGTAACATAAAGATTGATTATAAAGCCCGTACATTATCTGTTGACAAATTGACCCTGAAGGAAGGCGATTATATTTCTCTCAACGGATCAACCGGTGAAGTTTATGAAGGCAAGGTTGCAACAAGAGAGCCTGAATTAAGCGGATATTTTGGTGAGTTAATGACACTGGCCGACAAATACTCCAGAATGCTGGTTCGCACAAATGCCGACACTCCCCGCGACTCTAAGGTTGCACGTAATTTCGGAGCACAAGGTATTGGTCTTTGCCGTACAGAACATATGTTCTTTGAAGGTGACCGTATTAAAGCAATGCGCGAAATGATCCTTGCCGACGATGAGCCGGGTCGCCGCAAAGCACTCGAAAAACTGTTACCAATTCAGAGAGCTGACTTCGAAGGCATTTTCGAAGCAATGCACGACTTACCGGTAACTGTTCGTTTACTCGATCCGCCATTACATGAGTTTGTTCCGCACGAACCGGCAAACCAGAAAGAAATGGCCGACGAAATGGGAATTTCTGTTGAACAGGTTGCACAAAAAGTACACGATCTTGCTGAGTTCAATCCAATGCTCGGACACCGTGGCTGCCGTTTAGGTAACACGTATCCGGAAATTTCTGAAATGCAGGCCCGCGCTATCATTGAAGCTGCCCTCAATCTTAAGAAAAAGGGTATCAAGGCTATCCCTGAGATCATGATACCGCTTACAGGTACCCTCAACGAAATGAAATTACAGGAAACCATCGTTCGCCAGACAATTCAGAAAGTATTTGAAGAGCGTAACGACAGTATTGAATTCCTCGTTGGAACCATGATCGAGATACCACGCGCTGCACTGGTTGCTGATAAAATTGCCCAGTCAGCTCAGTTCTTCTCCTTCGGAACAAATGACCTGACACAGATGACGTTCGGATACTCCCGTGACGACGCCGGAAAATTCCTGCCGGTTTATCTTGAAAAAGGCATTCTGAAACACGATCCATTCCAGGTTCTCGATACAGAAGGTGTTGGACAGCTGGTTGACCTGGCTATTGAGCGTGGTCGCAGTACCCGCCCGAACCTGAAGGTTGGTATTTGTGGTGAACACGGTGGTGAACCATCGTCAGTAGAGTTCTGCCACAGCGTTGGTATGAATTATGTAAGCTGCTCACCATATCGCGTTCCGATCGCACGTCTTGCTGCAGCTCAGGCTGTTATCAAAGAATCTGCCGATTCAGGTAAAGGTTCTAAAGAGGACAAGAAGTCAGATAAAAAGTCAGAAAAAAAAGCTGAAAAAGCTTTGAAGGCTGAAATGAAAGCGCTGAAAGCTGAAAAGGAAGCTTTAAAGGCTAAGAAAAAAGCTTTGAAGGCTGAAATGAAAGACGGCAAAAAAGACAAGAAAAGTAAGAAGGATAAAAAATAACCGCACAGCGTAATTTTTACCGGACAACAATACAAAATTGGCTGGTATTAATCTTCTGAATTAATTTTTAGGCAGGGACATGATTAAAAACGTGTTCCTGCTTTTTTTTAATCCTATATATATTGATTTCTACATTTAAATATGCTGAATTCTACATTTAATTTTTAATTTTGCAAACGATTGCAGTAAAAAGCCAACCTGTTGCTACAATTGTTTAACATGATTATCTACCATCATAAATTATAAAATAACATGAGCAATAATACCGAAAGCATTGTTACCGCCACTAAAAAGGCGATTGATTTATCCATTTATGGAATTAAGAATGTAAAACACATCTATTACAATCCCACGTTCGAGGAGCTTTACGAGCACGAAATGAATCCAGGGCTCGAAGGTTATGAGAGAGGCGTTCTTACCAATACTGGAGCGGTCTCAGTGGATACGGGCATTTTTACAGGAAGGTCACCAAAAGACAAGTACATTGTACACGACGACATCAGCAAAGACACCGTATGGTGGTCAACCCAGGGCAAAAATGATAACCGCCCGATTTCACAGGACATATGGAGTCATTTAAAATCACTGGTAACCAGTCAGCTTTCGGATAAGAAACTTTATGTTGTTGATGCATATGCTGGTGCAAATCCTGAAACAAGATTAAGCGTTAGATTTATTATGGAAGTGGCCTGGCAGGCACACTTTGTTAAGAATATGTTTATACGGCCAACAGAAAAGGAACTGGAGACTTTTTATCCCGACTTTGTACTGCTTAACGGCTCGAAAACAAACAACCCAAACTGGAAGGAACAGGGTTTAAATTCAGAGAATTTTGTGGCATTTAACCTTACCGAGCGCATGCAGGTTATCGGCGGAACATGGTATGGCGGTGAAATGAAGAAAGGCATTTTCTCTATGATGAATTACTACCTTCCTCTGCAAGGAATTGCATCAATGCACTGCTCTGCAAACATGGGTAAAAATGGTGATGTAGCGGTATTTTTTGGTCTTTCAGGAACCGGCAAAACCACTTTATCTGCTGATCCGAAAAGAGCCCTTATCGGGGATGATGAACACGGCTGGGATGATGATGGTGTGTTTAACTTTGAAGGCGGATGCTATGCCAAGTGTATTAACCTGAGCAAGGAAAACGAGCCCGATATTTACAATGCTATCAGGCGCAATGCGCTGCTTGAAAATCTGGTTGTGCTGCCAAATGGTGAAATCGATTTTGCTGATGCTTCGAAAACCGAAAACACCCGTGTATCTTACCCGATCTTCCACATCGAGAATATAGTAAAACCCGTTTCAAAAGGTGGGCATGCTACTAAGGTGATCTTCCTGACCGCTGATGCCTTTGGAGTTTTGCCTCCGGTTTCGATACTCACACCCGAGCAGACTAAATATCATTTCCTCTCAGGGTTCACTGCCAAGCTTGCAGGAACTGAGCGTGGTGTTACCTCTCCACAGCCAACGTTCTCGGCTTGTTTTGGAAATGCATTCCTCACCCTCCACCCCACCAAATATGCTGTTGAGCTGGTAAAAAGAATGGAGAAATCGGGTGCCCATGCATATCTGGTAAATACAGGATGGAACGGTACAGGTAAGAGAATATCTATAAAGGATACCCGCGCTATTATCGATGCAATCCTCGACGGATCAATTGACAAGGCCCCAACTAAGCATATTCCTTACTTTAATCTGGAAGTGCCCACAGAACTGGCAGGTGTGAACACCAACATTCTCGATCCGCGCAATACTTACGAAACACCGGAAATGTGGAACGGTAAGGCAGAAGACCTCGCCAATAAGTTCATTAACAACTTCGAAAAGTATACCGACAACGAAGAAGGAAAGAGCCTCGTTGCTGCCGGACCTCAACTGTAATTACAGGTAATCAATAATCTTGATCAGGAACTGACTGTATAAAAGAATACTTTTGTACGGTCAGTTTTGTTTTTCAGATAAATGGAATGTCGTAAAGGTTGCTAATGGAATGTCGTAAAGGTTGCGCTATTTGCTGTATATATCCTTCTATCAGCTCTCCATTGCCCCTTTTGCCCGAAGGTAAGCCTGCCATGGTTCCATGCCCGCATCTGACACCGGAACTGCTATGTGAACTGTTTGACAAACCGGAAAGGCCGTCAGTTTGCAAGGGTTTTAAACCGGAGCCCTGGATTTGTGGCACAAACGAAGAAGAGGCAAGAGCCAATTTTAACTGGTTACTGGATCGGGAAGTCTGAATTCCTAAAAAAAATTCCCTTTTTTCGTTTTTTTTAGCTATATTTGTCATACTAACATCTAATACATTGTATTATGCCTTCCGGTAAAATTAAATTCTTTAATGAGCGTAAAGGGTTTGGCTTCATCGTTGATGATGAAACTCACCACGACGTTTTTGTCCATGCCACGGGTTTGAAAGAAAAAGTAAATGAAAATGATGAGGTAACTTTTGAAGTTGCTGAAGATAAACGCGGAAAGAAAGCCATAGAGGTAGTTAAGAAGAAATAAGCAGGCGTTTAACCCCATTGGTCTGTTGCTCCCCCGAAGATGTTTAAGACAAGTGTAAACCAAAGGCAATGCGGTTTATAACTATCTTTGCATCATGAATTGTCTACTGATTGAGAACCTGAGTAAATCCTACGGTGAAAAGGAGTTATTTAGTAATATTACTTTTGGCCTTGACGAAGGAAGCAAAGTTGCTTTGATTGCCCGTAATGGTGCGGGCAAAAGTTCCCTGCTCAACATTATCGCCGGAAAAGACCTTCCCGATGAAGGTTCTGTTACTTTTAAAAGGGATATGCGGTGGTCGTACCTTCCACAGAATCCTTTGCTGGAGGAAGATAAGACGGTGTTCGACATCCTGTTTAACAGCGATAACGATTTCATGCGGGCAATCCGCAATTACGAGCTCAGCCTCAAACAGCTCCATCATGACGATTCCGCTGAAGCGCACAAATTCTTTGAAAAGGCATCGATAGAAATGGACAGGGTGGGTGCCTGGGATTACGAAAACAAGATCAAGGAAATTCTTACCCGGTTCAAAATTACCGACCTGGATCAGGTGGTCATGGAGTTATCGGGAGGGCAGCGAAAAAAAATATCGCTTGCAAAAGCACTTTTAGAGGAAACTGATTTGCTCATTCTTGATGAACCCACCAACCACCTCGACATTGAGATGATTGAGTGGCTTGAGTCCTATTTATCGCGGCAGGCTCTGAGTTTACTGGTTGTTACGCACGATCGCTATTTTCTGGATAATGTTTGCGATGAGATAATTGAGCTTGACAACAACAAAATATACCGCTATAAAGGTAATTACGCGTATTTTGTGGAGAAGAAAGCGGAGCGGGAAGCAATTGAACTTACCGAGATTGAGAAGGCTCAGGGTTTATACCGAAAAGAGCTGGAATGGATGCGGCGGATGCCTCAGGCAAGAACTACCAAATCAAAAGCCCGCATTGACAATTTTTATGAAATTCAGGATAAGGCCAACAAGCGTATTGAAAAGGACTCAGGAGCCCTGGAAGTTAAAATGAGTCGCATTGGCGGAAAGGTCCTCGAAATGAACAATGTATTTAAATCGTTCGGCGATAATGTGCTTATCGAAGACTTCTCATACATTTTCAAAAAGGGTGAACGGGTAGGAATTGTCGGCAAAAATGGCTCCGGTAAATCAACGCTTCTGAATCTCATTACAGAAAGATCACATCCCGATAAAGGCAGGATCAGTACCGGACAGACCATTGTTTTTGGATACTATTCGCAGGAAGGCTTTCAGCCCACTGAAGACAAAAGGGTTATAGAAATAGCCAAAGATATTGCTGAGCAAATTCCGTTAGGAAAAGGTTATTTATCGGCTTCAGCCTTTCTTGCGCATTTTAATTTTAATCATACTCTCCAGCACAATTATTTTTCGAGCTTAAGCGGTGGCGAAAAGAGAAGGCTTTTCCTTCTCATGCAACTGCTCAAAAACCCTAACTTCCTCATACTGGATGAGCCCACAAATGATCTTGATATCCATACCCTTAATCTGCTCGAAGATTTCCTTTTAAATTTTGGCGGGTGTCTGCTTGTTGTATCCCACGACAGGTATTTTATGGACAAGCTGGTTGATCATGTGTTTGTTTTTGAGGGGAACGGAAAAATAAAGGACTACTACGGCAACTACACAGAATACTATCGTCAGAAATTAGCCCTGGAACAGAAATCTCCTGCAAAGAAGAATACCGATAATCAGGCGAAAAAAATTAAGGAAAGCGACAACGGAGACAAAGTTCGCAAACCAACCTACAAAGAGCGCAAAGAGTTTGAAGAACTGGAAAAGTCCATCGGATTTCTGGAAGAGCAGAAGGAGCACATCATGGAGAAAATGAACAGCGGATCCTGCACTCCCGAAGAGTTATCAGCCCTTGCAAACGATTATGCAGCGATGGAAAAACTTATTGATACCCAAACCGATCGCTGGCTTGATTTGAGTGAATTGTTTAAATAGACAGGGTTTGGCATAACACTAACCCTCCCTACCCTCTTAGGCAGTAAAACAGGCAAGTGTCATTATGGCAGAAAAAGTATAGCCATATGTAGCCATGTATAGCCATGTATAGCTTCTGTCAGTTTTTTGTGTCAGTCTTTTTTACTGCCATTTTGGCAATGAAGCTATACATGGCTATACATTTTGGTTTTTACACCTTTTGGTTCAGTAATTGACATTTACAATTAAGGTTGATTAGAGATTGATGAGCGATTCATTCCCAATCAGCTTAGTGTGCGAGAGTGCTGAAGGATTAAAAACTTCTCAGCAATCAGGCACGGTACAGTTCTTTGACATGTTGGAAATAATTATAGGCTGTTAAGTCCACGGCCTGATAAAACAGTGCAAATGCTGCAGGCAGGATTTGGCAACCGGTCTGTAATTGCAACTCTATATATAGCCCGGAAATATGTTAAACAATATATTACCGGGTCCCTTAAAAATACCACAGGTCGGGTTTTGATCCCGACCTGTGGTATTAATTAATAAGTGTTCTAAAGCCTTAGATCGGTCTCACAACAGTATTTCCACCGGCTACCAGTTTAAGCGTAATAGGTGACTGCGGCAATGGTGTATTTGCTGACCCGTAAACGGTTAGAGTGTAACTACCTGCTTCCAGATAGCTACTGATATCAGATGCCTGTACACTAAGCGTTATTGGGTTGGTTACACCTGCAACTTTAGTGTAGCTGGCTATGGTCTTTTCAGGAAGCGTGCTGGTTTTGATAGTCAAACTGGATGTGTTAAGCCAGCCGAAATCAACTCCCGCGGGAGATATTATTTCTAATGTAGCAGTATTGAAAGATGCTTCTTCCAGACCATCAATTCCATAGCTGTCTTTAAGATCCTGGAAATCAAAATCGAAATTTCCCTGATACATTATCGGTTCTCCATCTCTGGAAGCAAACGTGGAATTATCAACCTGGAAGTTAGCTGTTACATCGAATGGAACATCAATTTCGGCAGCTTCCTTAATTTTTTCACAGCCTGAGAAAGCAAACGATAAGGCTATGATTGCAATGATGTGTGTGAATAATTTAGTTGGTTTTTTCATTGTTTATAGGGTTTAAGAACGATTTCTAATAACAGCTGTTTGAATCATATGTTCGAAAAAAATTCGCTATTTTTACTTGAATTATCAAATATACTAAATTCATCGTAAAAATCCAAACATCCTGACTTAAGCCTCAGAAAATAAACCCTATTAAAGACATTAAATGCAACCGACTAATAGCATTTAGACTATGAATTGAGCATTACAGGCATTACAAGCATCAATATGTCTTCGGATGCATTTTCGTTGTCAACTGGTCTCAGAATGCCGGCACGGTTAGGTGCAGAAAGCTCGAGCCGGATATTCTCGGTGCTGAGGTTGGTAAGCATCTCGATAAGGAAGCGGGAATTGAATCCGATCTCCATGTCTTCGCCGGAATAATTGCAGCTAAGCCTTTGTCTCGATTCGTGAGCGAAGTCGATGTCTTCGGCATCAATAAACAGTTCCTGGCCTGTGATAGTAAGCCTGATCTGATTGGTTGATTTGTTTGCAAAGAAAGATCCGCGTTTAAGCGTGGTTATTAGCGACAATCTGTCGACGATAAGAGTATTCGGATTATTTGTTGGTATTACTGCCTCGTAATTTGGATATCTGCCTTCGATTAATCGACAGAACAAATCGATGTTATTAAATTTAAAACGGGCGTTCTTCTGGTTGTATGAAATAGCGATAGGGGTAGTGTCGTTACTTAGAATGCTTTTAAGCTGGTTGAGCGGCTTTTTGGGCATAATGAAGGAAACAGTACTATCGGCACTGGCATCAGATCTTTTGTATTTGACGAGCTTATGAGCATCTGTAGCTACAAATATTACTGAATCGGGTGAAAGATCGCAATTAACTCCTGACATGGCAGGACGAAGATCGTCGGACCCTGTAGCAAAGATTGTTTTATTAATTGCAGATAATAACACTTCTGAATTAAGGGTGAAGCCGGATGTTTCTTCCAGTTCAGGGGCTCTTGGGAACTCCTCGGCATTATGGCCGGTAATATGGAATTTAGCGCCGTCGGCTGCTATTTCAATAACATGGTTTGCATTTACGGTAAAGGTTAATGGAGTATCGCCATATGTTTTAAGAAGTTCAATCAGAATCTTTGCCGGAACTGCTATAAAACCATTTTCATCTGCCATACTCACGTCAAGTACGACTGTCATGGTTGTTTCAAGATCTGACGCAGTAATCTTTAAAGCATTACCGTTTAGTTCAACCAGGAAGTCATCAAGAATGGGAAGCGTATTGCTTGAATTTAACACACCACTTATGGCCTGAAGACTGCGAAGAAGGTTCTGACTCGATACTATAAATCTCATAATCAACACGTTATTTTAGTTGGGATATCTTTTTCTACACTTGTAAAGGTATAAAAAAAATTGAGAGAATTCGTTTCGGGGATTTTAATCTAGTGTTTGTTTATTCTGTTTTTACCAAAATCAAATTTCTTTTCAGTGCCTGCCAGCAGTCGCTTTATGTTGGCTTTATGGGTGAGTGGTATGAAGATCGCGATAGCTATGGCAAGAATAATTAGTGGGGGCTTATTTTCACCAAACATAAAAATAGCGATAAATGGGAACAGGATAGCACTTACCATCGAAGACACGGAAACTATACCGGTTAGGATCATAGTAAGCGTAAAACAACCGAGGATTACCAGAAAGGGTAACGGATAAAGTGCTATGACCACTCCTACCAGAGAAGCCACTCCTTTACCACCTTTAAAGCCGGCAAAAACAGGAAAGACATGCCCGATAACCGCTACAGAACCAAGTATGATCTGGTAGACTGCAAACTGATTTTCTGTGAATGATCCATGATTAAGTTTATGGGCAAGCATTACGGCCACATATGCTTTGAGAATATCAAACAGGAGAACCGGGATTCCGGTTTTAAGTCCCAGTATGCGGATAGTGTTGGTAGCCCCCGCATTCCCACTGCCAACTGTCCGTATATCGATACCATGAAAAATTTTACCTGCCTATACTGCAGAGGGTATGGATCCGAGAAGATAGGCAAGTATTACGGCTGCAATTATCTCGAAGTTAATCATCAGGGAGTGTCTTCAGAATTTACGTTTTTACGTTGTTGCATCTTGCGCAGGAATGCTACCCTTGCCTCTGGCGTTGAAATGATATATTGATAAGCATTTTCATCGCTTGTTTTGCCTAAGGTACGCTTATTTTCCTTCATGTTTGAAATGATGGAATTAAACTCATTATTTGAAGAAATGGCTTGCATTATACCATTGCTATATGAGAAATAATACCAGACAAGCGGATTTAATTCAAGATAAATAGTGATAACATCACCGGTTCTGCGTTTACCTATTTCAATATACCCATCAATTACCCTGTTGACCAGGTCACGCTGGATCGCAGCAATGCCTATCTTGCCATCACTCACGAACGATTTGAGTTTGCCATCCCAGACCATTGGTACATTATTAAATACCAGGGGCTTATTGAGGGAAACCGGCATTTTTCGCACTTGCCCGGTAAGGTTGAGTTCTTCGAGAAATTCATAGCTTTCTTTTTCACCAATCAGATAGGTAAGGAACGATTTAAATGATTCGGAATTTGCATCCAGGCTACCAAGTTCGGTAACCTGCACATCTTCGCGCAAACGCTCCATTGCCTGATCGGAGAAGAAAAAGTCGAGTGCAAGAGATAAATTAAACCGGGTGGAGTCGACAAGCATGTACTGACTGATATTACCGAAGGATTCAAGCTTCACACTGCCCATTGCTGTACCAAGATCAATTTTCCCCTCTGCATTAAGAATGCACTGACCGGTTGACATGGTTAGTATATTGCCCGATGCAGACTGACCATCGAGGCGTTCATTTGTTGCAGCAATGTACGATTCATTTTTATGGTCGTAGTGGATAAAGCCTTCACCATTGATAATAAGTGTGTCGCCATACGCTTTAGGTCTCTCAAATACCGTAGGATATATATCGGAGAAGAAATCAGAATAGACTATACCAAAAAGAACGGGCGCACCGGAATTGTCGACCATTTTGCTACTTATCGGTATTCTTATATCGTTGGCAGCCAGAGTGGAAGTGAATCTTACCCAAGGCCGGTTGTCAGCTATACAGGAATTCACAAGCCTGAAGTATCCATCGTACAGCAGGTCTTTATTGTTGGCTTTCATGGTAATATCGCCGATAAAGTTGAAATGGTCGTTGAGTGGCAGGATACGCTCCCCTTCTATTGATGCATGACCATAAGATACCCCGTTACTGTCAACGGTAACAGGACTGAACCATATTTGCTGTACATGACCAGTATCGTCGCTATAGTCAAGGGTACCTGAAGCGATATAGTTTTTACGGGAGTTGATCTTAACATCCGCATCGTAGATACGGTGGAATTTATCCTTACGGTTGGCAATTATGTTGGCTCCCTGTAAAGGCTGCATATCGCCGTCAGAAAGGATAGTAACTTTTCCATCGCCCGGGAATATGGCAACATCGGCAACGCGGATTATTTTGACTTCACGGGCATTAATAATATTCTCCTTCATGCGGTAGGTTGCTTCCATGGCAAAGAACTGGAGGGAATCGCGTCGCGGATCGGTAGACATAAACTCAGAGCCGCTGAAGTCATAATCAACCAGTTGTTTAAGGTCAAGTGTGTCTGACAGTTTCGACCGGTCAACCAGTGAGTTCGTGAGGGTTAATTCACTCTCTTCCATAGCCCAGGCAATTTTATCCATATAACTGATGTACTTGCTGTGAGGCAGCTCAATTCGCTGGCTCTGGCCTTCGACTCCAAACTCACCCTGATTTGTTGTGAAGTCAACACTTCCTGCATTCATACGTGTGGAGAGTGACAAGCTTGGCCGCTCAGGGTAATACAGACGAAAATCGGTAGTATCGGTGGTAAAGGACTGATTTTTAAAGGCAAAATTATTGGATAGAATGTCGGCGTTATCGAGACGACTTTTCCCATTTCCAAGTAATCCCTGCGAAGTAAGCATAAGCTCTCCGCTGTGATAGGATTTAGACCCAAACATGTCAAATTCCTTTTCGTCAATAGTTTTCAGACTCATATTATCTCTTGACGGGACCCAGTATTGATGCACTGCATCGGCAGTAACCTCAGGGAAGGATATATCTCCGGATGTTTCAGAGATATGGAATTTCTTAAGATCTGCTACCAGCGAGTCAGGATAAAACATAAAATCGTCGGACTCCGAAGTGGAAGTGAGATATTTTAAGGAACCATTGCCATGGAGGCCACCATTATCGAGCTGTACTTTCGAATAAAAGATTGCTTTATCATTGTATACCGGATATCCTTTCTCAGGAACTTCTTTCTTAAACCCGAGTGAAAAGTCATCCATAACAACAAGAGGCTCTTCAATAACCGGCATTATATCGCCGGAGTTAAGTGATCCCTCGAACTTTAGCCCTTTGGTAGTAAAGCTGTTCAGGCTATCGAGCATGAATGGATAAACGGTATAGAAAAAGTTTTCACGTTTATAGGCACCCTTTTCAATTTTGTGACTATCGAAGTACACATACGAGTCGTTCTCACTGTTAAAGAGAGGATAAACTTCTGTTTTCTTTACACCCGATTTGTTTGCAGGATCGTCAATCAACAGTTCACCGCTCAGTGATGCAATGACATTCTTTACTGTAACACGGGTCGGTTTACCTGTGGTTTTGTTGAGTGTGTCAACTTCGAAGCTCATGGAATCGATATTTGGCATATTCAGTTTAAATTTGCCATAATCGAAAGAACTCTTATTGGAATAGAATGTAAAGTACCCTGCATGTACTTTGCCGTTAAATTCGAAGTTAAGGTCTTCTCCAATGATAATTTCCTTATTTCTCGGAAGGATATTGACTGCCTTTATGTCGCTTAGTGCGACACTGTCAACGCCCCTCACGGTGATATTGAAGGTTTTCAGGTCGAGCACACCGTTCACGCCACGATCAACATTCGACATAATCTGGATTACATCGTAGTCTATTTTCTTACTGCGAGCCTGCAGGTAATCGAACAATCGCTGCTTAACCTCAATACGGTCGTTATCTATATAATACGTCAGGAATCCTCCGTTCGACATATTTATAACCATAGCTTTAACCTGCTCATAGGGCTTACGCATATACTCGACCAGTTCAGGCAGGAGGAAAGTATTAACCTTGTACTTTTCGGTGTAATTGGTGATTACGTTAATGGGATTGAGTTCATCTATACCCTGAAGCTGATTAAACCGCTCTTCGCTGTAATAATTGGCAGACTCGAAGATCGCGGTTCCCTTACTGTTTAGCCCTCTCAGCATTTCGAAAGTAACACTGTCAGCACCCATTCTGTAATATATGCCCTGGAAAAACATGTCAATATTATGAAATGAACTGGAGAAGGGACTGCCTGAGACGCCTTCGCCGTTTCGGATTAAGGCTATTTCGCGGTTTTCATGAAGGTATCTTAGCTGAAGACCCGGATGGTATATGGAGTCATTATCGTGGTATATTGTGGCGGTTGCCCGTTGCGAAACAAGGCGGTCGGGTCGGACGACGAAGTTTTTCGAATTTAAGCGCAAAAGTGTCCGGTTTCCTTTTTGCACATAGATGGTAGCATCGGTTTGATTATTTCCGGAGCCAATAATGCGGGAACCTTCAATGGCAAAGCCTCCGCGATAATTAATATCCTTAAACAGGTCTTTGATGCTTATATCGTATTCGTTCGATGTGAATTTAGGGAATGTAGAACGTTCAAGCGGGACCCCTGCAAGGGCCCTGTCTTCCATGGAACCCAGTAATGGCCGGTCGAAAAATACTTTATGGAAGAAGTTAACCGTATCGGCTTTCCAGCCTGTCTCCCTAACGTTTACCTGGTAGGTGTTGAGAACAGCATAAACATCTTTTGGACTGTAACCATACTTTTCCCATGTTATTCTACCTCCTCTTCCCTTGAACTGATTGGTTAAAGGGAAATAATAACCGGTCGTTTTATCGATTAGTATACTGTCCCGACCCGAATAAGAGATCAGGTTTATGTCTTTGAGCTCAATGGATAAAGTGGTATCGTAAAAATAATTGAAACCACTTCCCTGGAATTTCCATGAATTGGTATTCTGTGTGAACAGAACATGGTTTAGGTTAAAATCGGTAGTGCTGTTAAGGAAAGCTTTCAGCGGACGAAGCTGCTTTGAATCAATGAACCGGTTTAGGGCCTTATGCCAGGAAGTAATGCTGCTGTTGCCTGTTGTTTCTGTAAACGAGCTGAGGGCCTGGAGATAATCTGAATAACCAAGGTGCGGACGGAGATTTTGCCTGCGCATGGCATTTGATACGGCTATCACCTCACGCTGAACGACCATAGTAAATTTGCCTGCTTCCCAATCTGCAACGAATTGTTTAAGAATTTGCTGAGTATTCTTGTTATTCTGATTGGCAAAGTACTCCTTTACCTGTGCGATAAACACGGCTGGATCCTCAGAAAAGTCCTGAGAATTCTGAGAACTCTGGGAGCTTTGAGGACTCTGCGGGTTCTGGGTACTCTGCGGGTTCTGAGAACTCTGAGTACTCCGAGAATCCTGTGGATTCTGTGTATTCTGAGGATAGGCATTAATAAAACCTGCAACAAGTATACAGAAAAGTGATGCCAGTACAAGTTTAATTTTTCGCATAAAAGAGTTTATAAGGAGCACTTGATTTATTGAGTATTGGATGCTAAATATCAGACCTTACTTTCAGACCTTCATAAAACAAGCTGCAACCCAACGATTTTCTTCTTTATGTGAAACGTACTGCAGGCCTGATTCAACACATTTTTTTGAAATTGCATCAAGGTCTTCAAGGTAAAAACCACTAAGATAAAGAAGCCCGTCTTTGTTCAGGCTTTTCTCGTATACAGGAATGTCATTAAGAAGAATGTTCCTGTTGATATTAGCTAATATTATGTCGTATTCTTTATAGATCAATAACGAAGCATCGCCTAAATAAACGTTTATTTGAGGTGTTTTATTACGTTCTGTATTTTCGATGGAATTATTATAAGCCCATTCGTCGATGTCGATTGCATCAACGGCTTTTGCATTACGTTTGGCAGCGAGAATTGCAAGAACACCGGTTCCACAACCCGTATCGAGCACAGTTTTATTGCTGAAATCTATATCGAGTGAATAGCGGATCATGAGAGCGGTGGTTTCATGATGAGCTGTCCCAAACGACATTTTAGGTTCTATTACCACCTCAACCTCTGCACCGGGCATTACCGGATGGAACGGAGCTCTGATATAGCAACGGTCATCAATGAATACGGGCTGGAAATTTTCTTCCCAGACCGCATTCCAGTTCTGATCAGGAATGATCTGCCAGGTAAACGAAAAACGGTCGTGTAATAGTTGCGGGATCTCTGAGTGCAGCTTGTCGGCTTCAAAATCCCGGGAAGGGATGTAGGCCAGCAGTACGTTTCCGTCGTCATTAAAACTATCGAAGCCTATTTCGGCCAAAAAAGCGGCAAGTTCATCGAACAGGGGATTTTCCCCTGAAATGTTCTCAGCCCGTAATTCAAGATACTCCATTGCTATGGTTTAATGCTGTTGACTATTTTAACAAAATCATCCGCTTTAAGCGATGCGCCACCTATAAGACCTCCGTCGACATCTGGCTGGGCAAACAATTCTGCTGCATTACCCGGATTACAGCTGCCTCCATAAAGTATAGAAACAGAATCGGCGGTATCCTGACCATAATAATCAGCAAGGATCTTCCTGATATATGCGTGCATTTCCTGTGCCTGCGCCGGGGATGCAGTTCTGCCGGTGCCAATGGCCCAGACCGGTTCATAGGCAATGACTGTTTTGCGTATCTGATGGTCGGCCATCCACGTAAGTGTCTTATTTATCTGTGCAGCAACTACTTCAAAGTGCTTGTTTTCTTCCCGTTCGTGAAGTACTTCACCACAGCAATAAATAGGAATAAGATCGTTGTCGAGGGCCCTTTCTATTTTTTTGGCAATTATTTCATCGTTTTCGCCAAAGTAGGAGCGCCTTTCCGAATGTCCGAGAATGACGTATTTAACCCCGGCTGACTTAATCATGGCAGCCGAGATTTCGCCGGTGTATGCTCCATGTTCAAACTGACTGATATTCTGGGCCCCACACCAGAAATCGTTTTGCAATGCTATGTCGGATGCCAGTTCGAGGTAAATACCCGGAGGACAAATCACAATTTCAACATTATCCGGTCTGGATTCACTTAGAAGGTCGGCTGTATCGAACAACAAGGCTTCAGCTTCTGAGAATGTTTTATTCATTTTCCAGTTGCCGGCAACAATTTTCTTTCTCATCGTTTTAAAAATATTCGTTTTCTGGCTAGCAATAAATAATGGCCTATTTCACGGATCATACCAGTTTAACACGTGGATCGAGCCAGGCATAAATAATATCCACAAAAATATTAATAATTACCAAAAGAACAGCAACGAAAAGTACAGCTCCCATTACGACTGGGAAATCGTACTTTTCTAATCCATCTACAAGAACCACACCAATCCCCTTCCAGTCGAAGATGTATTCAACAAAAACAGCACCGGCCATTAACGAAGCAAACCAGCCCGACACTGTTGTTACAATAGGATTCAGTGCGTTCCGGAGGGCGTGCCGAATGATGATGACCCTTTCTTTTAGCCCTTTTGACCGGGCTGTCCGGATATAATCCTGCGAAAGCACTTCGAGCATGGAACTTCTGGTAAGTTCAATGAGGACTGCAAGCGGACGGATACCAAGGGTAACAGCCGGAAGTATAATATTTTTCAGATCAAGATACTCACCGTGTCCAAAATCGTCAACAGAATATAGGGAACCGAACATGCTAAGACCAGTAAAATCTGCCCAGACATAGGCGAAAAGCCATGCCATGAGAATGGCAGCAAAAAAAGAGGGTAACGACATACCCAATACGGCAATGAACAGCGAGGCATGATCGAAGAAGCTGCCTTTACGGATGGCTGAAATAACTCCAACAGTTAGGCTGACTATAACTGCAAAAGTCATGGATACGGTGGCTAGTATCATAGTATTGGGGAATGCCTGTGAAAGGATTTCTGAAACTTTGCGTTTACTCTGGTAGGAACGGCCAAGGTATGGCTTTTTGATAAGCAGAAGCTTGTTACCGGCAGTCATAACCGGTATCCACGGAGCGTATTTAGAGGTATCGGCATACCACAAACTTTGCGGATCGTTATATGTGTGTATCGACAACGGTGATATATCGTTAACAAATCGCAGGTACTGTTTGTGCACCGGCTCATCAAGTCCCAGCTCACGGTTTATGGCTTCAACAGAAGCAATATCGGCCCTTTGCCCCAACATCATACGCGCCGGATCGCCAGGTAATATATTGAATAGAAAGAATACCAATGTTATAACACCGAATAAAACCAGTATTCCATACCAGATTCTGCGCAGTATAAACTTAACCATGATTATCTGGTCATTATTTTGGCCTTGTAATCAGAATACGGGATAAAGTCAGCATGGCTGCGTTTATCGATAACTACACCCTCTTTAAGTAGAAGTAATCCCGGATTTGATCTTACCATGGTTTTTAAAACAACATCGTCTGCCTGGTAGTACGAATAATTTAAGTCAAGCGCCTTATTGATACTGTCGATCTCTTTTTCAAGTGAACTCGTAAGCACATAAAAATCAAATCCATCGTTACGGGTCTGTTCAGCAAACTCTTTTAACTCCGCCAGTCCCTTTTTGTTAGATTTAGTTATGTCCCATGCAATAAGGAGGAACTGATAGTCAGGATTCTTAACAATAGATTCTGTTACATCATCCCCATCCATCGTAACTATTTGCAGATCAGAGCCTTTATGCTGATTCGGATCGACGATACGCTGATCAACATACTCCCATTCATTCATCCACACCGAATCGTTGTAGGGATAATTGGGAGAAAGATACTCTTTCTCTTCGCCGGTAAGCTTGTTGCGATATGTAAGGTAATACTCCACCGGAAGGGTATTTTCCTGATACATTTTATTGCCGACTTTCCAGTCCATAAAATCGATAATGGGCAGGTGTCTGTAATTCCAAATACTAAAGCCCGCAAACAGGAACAATGCGATGCCACCTATGCCGAAAGCCTTGGTGGTGTTATAATGCTCTCTGGTTTTATTACGGTAGACAAAAAGTATTAGCGTAGGAACCAACAGAACCAGATTCTTATAGAAGGTTTGCCAGTTGGTTAGCTTTATGGCATCGCCAAAGCAACCGCAATCGGGTACCGGGTTTTCAAGTGCATCGTAAAAGGTTAACAGGGTGAAAAAAGACATTACAAGCAATAAGACAGGTGCACTAATTTTAGGTTTGAGGTTCAACAGTATAATGAAACCCAGCACAAACTCCATGGTTGAGAGTAGTATGGAGAAAACCAGAGCATAAGGATAAAGCCATGGAGCGCTCCACGCGAGAAAATAATCTTCTATTCTGTACGCTGTTCCCAGCGGATCTATTCCTTTGACAAATCCCGAGAACATGAAAACAGCTCCGACTATTATTCTCGATATAAAATGTAAAATTTTCATACGTGATTTATTAAGGGAACCATTGAAGGCATTACGAAGATTGGATTTCCATTATCCGGATAAGTGCGAATACGGCGTAGTTGATCATGTCAAGATAATTTGCATCTAAACCTTCAGAAATATATGTTTTTCCTTTATTGTCTTCTATTTGCTTGACTCTCAAAAGTTTCATAAGAATTATATCGGTGAGGGAGTTAATACGCATATTTCGCCAGGCTTCGTCGTAATCATGATTCTTGTTCGACATCAGGCTTTTAGCCATATTGGTGTATTTATCGTACAAGGTCTCAACTGCAGACGGGTCCATGTTTAACTCTTCGCTATGCCCCAGTTCGAGCTGAATGAGTGCAATCACAGCATAGTTGGCTATACCAATAAATTCGGGTTTCTCACCCTCAGATACAAGTTTTTTACCTTTAATTTGAATGCTTCTGATTCGGTTGGCCTTGATATATATCTGGTCGGTAACAGATTCTGCCCGAAGTACTCTCCAGGCCGTACCGTAATCTTTCATCTTGGTTAAAAATATATCTTTGCATTCTTTTATAACAAGGTCAAACTGGGCAGCTGTTTCAGATGTCATTACAGGGAATGATTATTGTTAAATCTTTTAATTCTTATCTGCAAATATAGGTGCTTTCCTCGCAAATATGAAGAATTTAAGTGAGCGGTTTTTAAAATGTGGAGATAAAATGCTGCAACTGCAGGTTCCTGCCGTGATGGGTATTTTAAATCTGACCATGAATTCGTTTTACGACGGAGGCAAATACAGATCGCTTGACAGGATCCTGCAACGGGTAACTGAAATGCAGGATGAAGGAGCTGCAATTATTGATATTGGTGCCTTATCCACACGCGCCGGATCTGATCAGGCAGATGCACAGGTTGAGTTGTCACGACTCCTGGAACCGTTGAGATTTATACGGCGGAGTTTTCCCGACATCATTATTTCCATTGACACCTACAGGAAGGCTGTAGCCGAAGCGGCAATTGATGAAGGTGCAGATATAATAAACGATATCTCGGGAGGGATGCTTGACAGCCAGATGATTCCTTTTATGTCGACCCGTAAAGAAGCATATATCTTAATGCACATACAGGGAACTCCTGAAACTATGCAGTTAAATCCACACTATGTGGACGTTACGGCAGAAGTTACCGCATTCTTTAAACAGCAGTTACGCTTATTTGAAGATCAGGGCAAGACTAATATTGTGCTTGATCCGGGATTTGGTTTTGGAAAGGATGTGGAGCACAACTATCAGCTTCTGAACGACTTAACTGTATTTAAATCGTTGGGTTATCCTATACTGGCAGGTGTTTCAAGAAAATCGATGATAAACAGGGTTCTGGGCACATCACCTGAGAATGCCTTAAACGGAACAACGGTTGTTAATACCATAGCTTTATTGAATGGAGCTGATATACTCAGGGTGCATGATGTAAGACCAGCCATAGAAGCCGTTAAAATTATTGAGCAGGTTAAAAAACAAGGCAACCATCGGTGTTAAGCTTTTTTTTGACCGAAAATTTTAAGGGTATTATACTACATTTGCAAAAAGAACACCCATGTTTGAACTTGCAGTACCTTTTTTTATTGGATTAAGACTACTTGATATTATTGATATTTTTCTGGTAGCATTGTTGCTTTATGAGTTGTACAATCTTGTTAAAGGAACTGCTGCTATTAACATTTTGCTTGGAATTATTGCTGTCTTTCTTATCTGGAGGCTGGTTCGAATTCTTGAGATGGAGCTGCTTTCGGAAATACTTGGTGCGTTTATTAGTGTGGGATTTATTGCCCTTATAGTTGTCTTTCAACCGGAAATTCGCAAATTTCTGTTGCTGGTGGGGACTCCCTCCTTTATGCGACGTAAAAGCAACAGGTTTTTATTCTGGAAACTGAGAACAACAGATGAAGACAAGCTGGATATAGACCCGATAGTACAGGCATGCAATAAAATGGCAAACAGCAAAACCGGTTCGCTGATAGTTATAGCCAAGGTAAATGAATTAGGTGAAATTATTGAAAGCGGAGAGATACTGGATGCCCGTATATCGGAACAGTTAATAGAAAACATCTTTTATAAAAATTCTCCGCTGCATGACGGGGCAATGATAATTGCGAACAACAAGATTAAAGCGGCAAGCTGCATTCTGCCGGTATCAAAGAACGATAAATTGCCTGCACAGGTAGGATTACGCCACAGGGCAGCAGTTGGATTAACGGAGCGTTCTGACGCTATAGCTCTGGTAGTATCTGAACAAACCGGCAACATTTCGTGGTGTAAGGCAGGTCAGCTAAATATTGACATTTCACCTGCCCGCTTAAAGACTCTGCTGGAGGAAGAATTTAATCTTCCTGTCTCAAAATAACACTATGGGTACCTCAAATGACTGGTCAGCAAGTAATCTGATATTTTAATTACCAGCTTGACTGTTTCTTGATTCAAACTCTTTAATCATTTCTTCCGGCGTTTTGCCCAAATTTTCTAATGCAGTGTTTGCGTCGTCGGCCAGTTCATGTTCAGGATACAGTTTTAGAAACTCCTTGTAAAACGTTGATGCCTGACCTAAGTTTTGCATTAAATTTTCATTCACATACGCTTTAAGGAAGATAACTTCGGGCATATGCGGATTCTTCGGGTACTCATTGATACTCCTGTCGATAATTTTAATAGCTGTTTCACCATTACCCATTCCCATAGATAAATTGACCGCTCTATAGAGATACAGAGGGGCAGCCGTATCGCCGGGGTATTTATCCGCAAAGGCTATATATGCTTCAAGAAGCTTGTTAAGTTCGGCTGCTTCCGGACGTACTTCCTTTGCTTTCAGTTCTTCTTCGATGCTGTTTATATTATTGGCATCTTTATCTCTTGATGAAGTGCACCCTGCTATAAAAGCCACAAGAAACAGGAATGCGAAGTATCGCAATGTGATTTTATTCATTTTTAGGAAGTTTTCTTTTTCTGAGTCGGAAATATCATCTTGTAATCAGTATCGACAATACCTTTTGTAATATCAGACAGTTTTCTTTTAAGCAACATTTTACGCAAGGGATTAATGCGGTCGACGAACATAACACCTTCGAGGTGGTCGTATTCATGCTGAATAACCCTGGCCAGTGTGCCGGTTATAACTTCATCATGATACTGCCAGTTTTCGTCATAATACTGAATGTGCACATTCGGTTTTCTGACCACATCCTCTCTGATATTGGGAATGCTCAGACACCCTTCATTGAATGACCAGTCGTTACCGGTTTCGTCAAGTATCTTTGCATTGATGAATACCCTTTTCATATTCTGCTCACCGGGGTAGTCTTCCTTATAGGGTGTAGTGTCAATAACAAACAGACGGATGCTCCTGTTAACCTGTGGAGCTGCAAGCCCCACTCCATTGGAGGAATACATAGTTTCGAACATGTTGGCAATAAACTGATCAAGATCAGGGTAATTACTGTCAATATCTTCGGCAACTTTTCTCAGTATGGGATGACCATATGCTACAATAGGATAAACCATAATTCTAAAACTTAATGTTATTATCTGAAAGAGATCTGTTCAAGGTATGACTGGAGAATTATAACAGCACTTACCGTGTCAATCAGAGCTTTATTCTGCCTTGCCTTTTTTCCGATTCCTGATTCCAGAATAGTACGCTGAGCCATTTTTGAAGTAAACCGTTCATCGATGCGTTCAACCGGTATTGATGGAAACGCTTTCTTAAGTTGCTTAACAAAAGGATCAATAAATCTGGCTGATTCAGAAAAGGTGTTGTTCATTTGTTTTGGTTCACCCACAACAAACAAGTTAACAAACTCACGATCTGTATAGTCTTTGAGGTAAGGTAAAACATCCATCGATCGTATGGTAGTCAGAGCGGTGGCAATTATTCTGTCAGGGTCAGTGACTGCCAGCCCCGTGCGTTTTTGCCCATAATCAATAGCTATTATCCTGCCAATCAAGCTTAAAATCTGTTTCTGGCTGCAAAATTACAAAAAAAACAGGTCAGATCACTCTCTGATAACTTTGTAGGTACCGTCAGGAAGCAGACGGATGATAGTGGAAGCTTTTCCCTGGTGGAACTGGTCGTGAAAGAGTTTAACAACATAATCAGCCTGATTGATTATTTCGGCTGAGATCTGTTTAAAAACAAGGGGAGCCGGTTCGCCTGAAATGTTTGCAGAAGAGGATATTATTGGCCGACCGAGTTCCTGAATAATTGCTTTACAGAATTCATCCCTGACAATGCGTATTGCAATAGTTTTATCCTGAGCATATACATTTCTTGGCAGGTTTCTGGCATTATCGTATATAACCGTTACGGGTTTATCTATACTGCTTATCAGGTCGTATGTTAAGTCGGGCACTTTTGTAACATACTTTGATAAATCATTGTAATCAGCCAAAAGCATTATAAGGCTTTTTGATTCGTTTCTTTTTTTGATTTTATAGACCCTGTCGACCGAACGCTGATTTAATGCATCGCAGCCGAGGCCCCACACAGTATCGGTTGGATATACTATAACACCGCCTTCGTCGAGTGCTTTAACCGTATTATTTATTTCGAGTTTTATCTGATCGTCCATCTGTAAGCGGTAATAACAATTGAGCAAAAGAAATAGTTTCCGCACATTTAAAATGACCAAGCGGACATTTGCGCCATCCATGAATACCACATGGTTTGCAGCCCAGAATTTCGTTGGTTTCTACGATTGTAGATTGATCGGAAAGCGGTCCAAACCCAAAGGATGGCACCGTTGAACAAAATACAGCCGTAACAGGTGCGTTTACCGATGAAGCAATATGCTGCGGAGCTGAATCATTTACATAATTCATTACAGCATCCTTCATTAATGAAGCAGACTGCAGGAAAGAAAGTCTGCCGGCCAGGTTAAACACATATTGGTCGTCGCATACTTTTGCAATACTTTCGCAAAGCTCCTTATCGGCATTACTACCCAGGAGGTAAACAGCATAATTTGGCATTACTGCTTTTATGAGGCCCAGCCATTTATGCGCGGGTAGTTGCTTTGTAAAGTACAAAGAAGCAGGGGAAATAGTCAGATAAGGCCTGCCTTTCAATTTACCGGTAATAATGTCATCGTTGGGCCCAGGGTATAATCTCGGGGGTTCAAGTGGCTGACCAGTGAATGAACGAATTAGCCTGTAATTCCTTTCTATTTCGTGCATTTTATCCTGGAGAGAATGACGTATTCTTTTGGTATAAAAAAGCGATAACGGATTTTTGCTGAATCCTGTCCGTATCTTTGCGCCTGATAAAGCAGTAATTATACCGGATGATGCAAATCTGTGAACGTTAATAACTGCCGTATAGTTTGCCGCTTTAACCTGCTTTATAATTTTAATGAGATTTGCATATTTGTTCTCGGATTTTTTCCAGACGATTACCTGATTAATAAACGGATGACCGGTGAACAGACTCTGATAACCATCTTTAATGAGAAAGTCAATGGGTGTATCAGGGAAAGCTTTGTGCAAAGTTTCACCCAGTGAAGTAGATAAAATTACATCACCCAGCGAGGCTGTTTGTATGATCAGGATGCGCCTCATACCTATACCTGAATGTTATACTCTCTTAACGCATTGTTAAGAGAAGTTTTAAGATTTGTAGATTCTTTTCTGTAACCAATAATTAACGAGCAAGGTACATGATAAGTCCCTGCAGGGAATTGCTTTGGAATGGTACCTGGTATAACAACAGCCCTTTCGGGTACTTCACCCTTAAACTCGACCGGTTCATTACCGGTAACATCAATTATTTTGGTGGAGGAAGTGATCACAACTCCTGCACCTATAACCGCCTCCTTTCGTATTCTCGCTCCTTCAACGATAATACAACGGGAACCTATAAAGCATCCGTCCTCAACTACGACCGGACTTGCCTGAACAGGTTCAAGAACACCACCGATGCCAACACCTCCTGAAAGGTGAACTTCTTTACCTATCTGGGCACAGGAACCTACTGTAGCCCATGTATCAATCATGGTACCACTATCTACCCAGGCACCGATATTTACATACGAAGGCATGAGAATAACTCCCTGCGCAATATAGGCACCATACCGTGAAACGGCCGGAGGGACAACTCTGATACCTTTTTCAGCATATCCGTTCTTTAAAGGAATTTTATCGTGGTACTCGAAAGGACCGGCTTCAGTAACAGCCATCTGCTTCAAAGGGAAATACAAGATTACTGCTTTCTTTACCCACTCATTGACTATCCATGCATTATGCGATGGTTCGGCCACACGTAACTCGCCACGGTCAAGCTGATATATTACAGACTCAACAGCTTCGATAGTTTGTTTCTCTTTGAGAAGTTCGCGATTAAGCCAAGCGCTGTTAATTAAGTGTTCCCGGTTATCTGACATGCTTTCTAAATTGGAGCAAATTTAAACAAAATTAGCCGCTTCTTGTTGATTACGGGAAATATAAAACTGCTTAAAACTGCATCAATTTTCAAATTATGATTAACACAGAACCGGAGATAAAAAAACCTTTTGGCATAAACTATACTGATAAAGAAACCTTGTTAAAATGGTATTATTTGCTTGCATTAGGCCGGCGAATTGACGACAGGGCTCCAAATTACCTGAAGCAGGCATTAGGCTGGTCGTACCATGCACCTTATGCAGGCCATGATGCTATTCAAATGGCTCTTGGTCAGGTATTTGTCAGAAATACCGACCACCTGTTTCCATATTACCGCGATATGCAGGTTGCCATAGCAGCCGGTATAAGTGCAGAAGAAATTATTCTGAACGGCATCTCAAAAGCAACTGATATAGCCAGCGGTGGCAGGCATATGTCGAATCATTTTGCTAAACCCGAATGGAATATACATAATGTATCATCGGCAACCGGCAACCACGCCCTGCATGCCGTAGGGGTAGCCCGGGCTATGAAAAAATACGGCGCAAAAGCAGTTTCGTTTTGTTCTATGGGAGAATCGGCAACTTCTGAAGGATATGTGTATGAAGCAATTAATGGTGCCTCGAACGAAAAGCTTCCCGTTGTTTTCGTGATTCAGGATAACAATTACGGAATTTCTGTACCGAAACGTGATCAGACAGCAAACTGGAGAGCTGCCGAAAACTTTAGAGGTTTTAAAAACCTGAAAATAATGTATGTGGACGGCAAGAATGTATTTGCGTCCATTAATACCATGACAGAAGCCAGAAAGTATGCAATAGAACACCAGGTGCCCGTAATTGTGCATGCCAGTGTTGTTAGAATACATTCACATTCCAATTCAGACAAACATGAATTGTACCGTGATGAGAATGAACGCCATTGCGTAGCTGCAGCCGATCCTCTTGACAGGTTCAGAAAGACAATCATTATAGCAGGAAGAGCTACGGAAGAGGAACTGGCAGAAATAGACAAACAAGTGAAGGACGAAGTATCAAAAGCACATAAAAAAGCAATTGCAGCTCCCGATCCTGATCCAAAATCTATATTTAATTTCGTAATTCCTGAACCTTACCATCCAGAAAAGTATCCTGACGGAATGCACAACGGCACTTCCGGTGAAAAACTAAAGTTCATTCAGGCGCTCAATACAACGCTTAAAGCGGAATTCCGTAAAAACCCAGATACATTTCTATGGGGACAGGATATTGCAAACAAAGATAAGGGAGGCATTTTCAATGTTAGCAAGGGCATGCAGCAGGAGTTCGGTATTGAAAGGGTCTTCAATGCCCCTATTGCCGAAGATTTTATCCTGGGAACAGCCAACGGCATGAGCCGTTTTAATAAAAACATAAGAATAGTTGTAGAAGGTGCAGAATTTGCCGATTACTTCTGGCCAGCTATGGAGCAATTTATAGAACTCACCCACGATTACTGGAGAAGTAACGGAGCATTTGCAGCTAATGTTGTAGTGAGACTTGCTTCGGGCGGATATATCGGTGGCGGATTATATCATTCACAGACCATTGAAGGTGCGTTGACCACGTTCCCGGGAATTAGAGTTGTATATCCTTCTTTTGCTGACGATGCTGCCGGTCTGCTAAGAACAGCCATTCGCAGTGAAGGCCCAACTATCTATCTGGAACCTAAGGCTTTATATAATGATCCTGTGGCAGAAACAATTGTTCCTGAAGACTTTGAAGTACCTTTCGGGAAAGCCCGTATAAGAAGAGAAGGCACTGATCTGACCTTCATTACCTATGGCAACACTACCCACATGTGCCTTGCAACTGCAAAACGCTTAGAGGAAGAAGAGGGTATATCTTCGGAAGTTGTTGATCTAAGATCTCTGATTCCACTCGATAAAGAGGCAATTCTTAATTCAGTTAAAAAGACAAACCGTGTACTTATTGTACATGAAGACAAAGTATTCAGTGGTTTTGGTGCAGAAATAGCAGCCATGATAACCGACGAAGCTTTTGAATATCTTGATGCACCGGTTAAGCGCGTAGGTTCAACATTTACACCTGTAGGCTTCAACAGAATTCTCGAAAAAGCAATTCTGCCAAATTCTGATAAGATCTATGAAGCTGCAATTGAGGTAATTAAGTATTAACTTACACAATAACATATTTTTGCTAATTTAGTAGCCGGTAAATAGATGATATTTACCGGTTTTACATTTTAGCTGAAAATCCATAACTTACATAATAATGAAACATCATTTGCTCTTAGCTGTTATTTTGTTTATGACCACAATGACCTTAAATGCCCAAACAAAAGACAATCCGTTCCTTAATGATTACAAAACCCCGTTTAACATTCCGCCGTTTGATAAGATCGAACCTGCGCATTTTGTTCCGGCAATAAAACAAGCAATGGATTTGCACAATGCCGAGATTGATGCAATAATTAAAAATCCTGCAGCACCCGATTTTCAGAATACTATTGCACGGCTTGATTACAGTGGTTCTGTATTGAGACAAATCAGTCTGGTATTCAGCAACGTTAATTCCTCTAATACCAATCCTGAAATTCAGGCTATTGCCAAAGAAATAGCACCTTTAACCTCTGCACACTACGACAAGATTAACCTTAACCCTGAATTGTTTAAAAGAGTAAAAGCAGTTTATGAGCAAAAAGGTAAGTTTAACCTGAACAGGGAGCAACAGAAGCTGCTGGAAGAAACCTACAAAGATTTCGTTCGGGGCGGTGCAAATCTCAGAGAACAGGCAAAAACCCGATTTAGTGAAATAAACGGCCGGTTATCGTTACTGACCTTACAATTTGGCGAGAACATACTTAAAGAAACCAATAAATACAAGTTGGTTATAAGTAACAAGGAAGATTTGGCCGGCCTGCCTCAGAACCTCATTGATCAGGCTGCAGAAGCTGCAGATAAGTCAGGTGAAAACGGCAAATGGGTATTTACATTGCACAATCCGAGTGTTATGCCCTTTCTGCAGTTTGCCGATAACCGCAAACTGAGAGAAGAGATTTACAACGCTTATATTAGTCGTGGTAACCACGGTAATGAATACGACAATAAGGAGATTCTAAAAGAGATTGCCTCCCTGCGTCTGGAAAGAGCCCGCTTACTGGGTTATGACACCCATGCTGCCTTCGTTTTAGAGAACAACATGGCGAAGAATGCGCACAATGTGGAAGATCTTCTAAAGCAGCTCTGGGCCCCTGCCTTGTCAAGAGCTAAAATGGAAGCTTCAGAACTTCAGGCTATCATAGACAGGGAAGGAAACAACTTTGCATTACAACCTTACGACTGGAGATATTATACTGAAAAGCTCCGTAAAGAAAAATACAACCTCAGTGATGAAGAGTTAAAACCCTATTTTTCCCTTGATAACGTACGCAATGGAGTATTTACTGTGGTTAAGAATCTTTACGGACTGACTTTTAAGGAACTTAACAATGTTCCGCTGTATCATCCCGATGCCAAAGCCTATGAAGTACTGGAATCAGACGGAAGTCACGTAGGTATATTATTTATGGATTTCCATCCACGCGACAGTAAGAGAGGTGGTGCCTGGATGAGCAGCTACAGAAAACAGTTCATTAATGAAAAAGGTGAGAACATCAGACCTGTAATAACCGTGGTTTGTAATTTCACCAAACCAACAGCCAATGCTCCTGCCCTTCTTACTTTTGATGAGACAAGTACTTTCTTTCATGAATTTGGGCATGCATTGCACGGATTACTTTCCAATTCGACCTATTACAGTCTGACCGGGACTTCAGTACCGCGCGACTTTGTTGAGTTACCATCACAGATTATGGAGAACTGGGCAGCAGAGCCGGAAGTTTTAAGATTGTATGCAAAACACTATAAGACCGGAGAGGTAATTCCGGATTCACTTATACAGAAAATCAGAAATTCCGCTGTGTTTAATCAGGGATTTGAGACTGTGGAATACCTGGCAGCATCGTTTCTCGATATGGGATATCATAATCTAAAGGATCTTGAAATAGAAGATGTTATTAAGTACGAACAGGAATACCTTAACAGCATAGGTTTGATTCCTGAGATTACCTCCCGATACAGAAGCACTTACTTTAACCATATCTTTAGTGGTGGGTATTCATCTGGATATTATGCATACATATGGGCTGCAATTCTTGACAGTGACGCTTTTGAAGCCTTTAAGGAGAAAGGATTATTTGACAAGCAGACAGCTGATGCCTTCAGGAAAAACATTCTTGAAAGAGGAGGAACAGAGGATCCGATGGTGCTATATCGGAATTTCAGAGGCAGTGAGCCGGATATCAAGCCGCTGCTAAGAAAACGAGGATTGCTGGAGATTTAATGACCCGCCTTAAATTTCGCTTAAAAATGTAAAGAAATGTTAAAATCAGATATTTTGACCGTACCTTTATTTCCACATTAAGCTAAACAAGATAAACAACCCGGTATTAAACAAACCGGGTTGTTTTATTTACTCAAATGCCCTGTTCAGAAATACATTCAGTGGCGCTAACGTCTTATAATACTCCAGTAGATTTTCAACCAGCGAATCCGAAAGCATTTCTTTATCCGTTAGTGCTTTATCCACAAAATAGCTTTTATATTTCAGCAATTCCATATCCGGAAAATCAGGACTAAAATATTTAGGTGGTCGTGTCAGCTTATCTTCAAATAAACCATCGTATACTTCCTTAAAGGGTTTGTTGTTTAATATTCCTTTAAAGGTTTCTGAATCAAAATAAATCTCTGACCTGATTTTTTTAAGCACCTCCGGTGAAGGCTGGTAAATGCCTCCACCTGCGAAGCTATTACCCGGAGAAATGTGAAAATAATAGCCTGCTTTTTCCGACTTACTGCCACCGAAAGCTATATATGCGCCAAGATGTGTTTTGTATGGTGACTTGTCCTTACTAAACCGCACATCCCGATAAATTCTGAAAATGCAGTCCTTTACAGAAGGAGTTGCTGCCAGTGGGTCAAATACTGAAATACCGGATTTTATCTCCTTTATCAGATTTTCGTGCAGTAGTCTGATATCCTGGTATCTTTCTTTGTTGGCCTGAAACCAGTCGCGGTTATTGTTTTCATTAAGTTCAGCAAGAAAGTCAAATATTTCTCTCATAGCACTTGTTCTTGTTGGTTAATATTACAAAGGTAAGGATTTGTTTTGGCAGGATAACCCTTATTTTTTTTATAAGAAAGTGGCTAAACTGAAGGTTACTTCACTATATTTATACAACTAATTTACAATTATGTTAAGTACACTGTATTAATCTGTTACGTTATGAGAACTGCACGGGCACTGTTTATTTCCCTGCTGCTTCTGTCAGAAAGTGTATTAGCATCAGGTGAGTACCACCAGGCCGGCACACGTTCTGCTTCGATGGCAAAAGCCTCGGTTGCACTTTCTGATGTCTGGTGCACCTTTAATAATCAGGCTGGGCTGGCCAAACTTTCAGCATTTACCGGAGCAATATATTACGAAAATCATTTTCTGCTAAAAGAAACCAGCTATAAAGCGGCTGCTTTTGCTGCACCATTAAAAACCGGGACTATCGGCTTTGCATATTCGCAGTATGGGTTCTCTAAATATGCTGAGAATAAATTTGGTCTTGCATATGCATTCAAGCTATCTGATCATATAGCTGCAGGGGTTCAGCTCGATTATTATCTGTTTACACAGCAGGAAATCTATCCCAATAACCGGTTTCTGACTTTCGAGGCAGGTGTGCAGGGATTTATTACGGAAAAGCTCACCATAGGTGTTCATGTGTATAATCCTGTTTACAGGAAAATATCCAGACTAAGTCCGGAAAAGACCGACTGCACCTTTAGGATAGGAGCAGCCTACAAATGCACACGGGACCTGACAGTTACCATGGAAGGAGACAAATCATCTTCAGATAAACCGCAATTTAAAGCCGGCGTGGAATATAGTATTCAAAACCGGTTTGAAATACGGGCAGGGGTATCAACAGATCCTTCCTTCTTTACTTTCGGCGCTGGAATGAATTTTGGCAAATTGCATGCAGATTTCGGTTTTGCCTGGCATCAGCTTCTCGGCTATTCACCTTCTACCTCCTTGATTTATGCATTTTAGCTCACTGCACAAAATCAAACACTGTACTGTATTTACACACAAAAACCTGTGTTTAATAACCCTGATCACATTCATGGCATTATTCTGCCGTAATGCCACCAGTCAGGTGCAAAGCATTGACCAGACCACGAGCTCGCTTATTGAAGATTATCTGACAAAAAGGGAGACGATATACGACTTTAGCGCATTGCTGGAAGAGACACAAAACCTGCTAGGGAGCAAAACGGATATTAACACAAGCAATGATGAGGCACTGCGGCTGCTGGGGCTGAATGATCAACAGATTCAGGCGCTGGCTGATTACATCGCAAAATATGGAATTATATCAGGTGTTTATGAACTGAACCTGGTGGAAGGGTTTGACAGCACTTTTATTGTTAAGATCCTCCCCAAGATATGGTTTAATACGAACCAGGAATTACACCAGATCAATCTGAAAAACCTGCTAACAAGGGGTAACCATACTCTAATTACCCGCTATGAGAGAACTCTGCAAAAGCAGAAAGGCTATCAGGCAAGCATAGAAGATGGGCTAGCGGCACCTCCTGAATACGCCGGAAGTCCCGACAATGTTCTAATCCGCTACAGGTATAAATACTATGACAGGCTCCAGTTTGGAATTACAGCAGAGAAAGATGCCGGAGAGCGGGGCAAAAATTACTTTGATTATTACTCCTTTCATCTGCTCTACAAGAGTGCGGGATTTATCAAAAATTTAGCACTGGGTGATTATGATCTTTCCTTTGGGCAAGGACTTATTATGAATACAGGATTCAACTTGTCGAAAAACCCGGGCTCACCGGATGTAACCAGAAAAACAAATTCAGTCAGAGCCAGAGCTGGTGCTAATGAATCAGGAGGATTAAGAGGAATAGCGCTGACACTTGCTCCCCTTTCTATAGCCCGCATGACATTTTTTTATTCTGCTAAGTTCCTTGACGGATCACAGAAGGACGCCGATTCTTTAAGTGATGAACCGTTTATTACATCCATACGTGAGACAGGGCTGCACAGAACTTTGTCGGAAATAGACAACAAGCAGGTGGTTAAACAAGAAGTGCTGGGGACAAACGTCACACTGCAGTACAAGTACCTGATAATGGGAGCTACGGCTGTCAGAACCCATATGACGGGTAGGTTTGTTTCCGATAATAAACCATATAATGTATTCAATACACAAAAGAACCTGATAAACAACTTTGGGCTTAACCTGTCATTTATATACAGAACTCTCACTGTGCTTGCTGATGCGGTTTCTGACAATAACGGAAATGTTGCAGCACTCACTAGTATCACGATACGACCGAATACCGATTATTCGTTTTCTGCCTTATACAGGAATTACCCTAAAAATTATCTTAACCCTCATTCTGCATCTTTTTCAGAGAATTCAGAATGCAGCAATGAAGAAGGATTTTATCTGGCCTTTCGGGGGCAGGTGCTAAAAAAATTACTGGTCACAGCGTACGCAGATATTTTCAGATTTCCCTGGCTTAAATACCTTGTTGACGCACCTTCGAAAGGAACCGAATACGCATCAACATTACAGTACACTGTTAACAGATCTGCTGAGTTTTCGTTGCGGTATTCTCATTTATCGAAAATGCGTAATCCATCAGAAGGTAGTATGATCAATACGGAGCTTCCAAAATCAGATATAAAAAATGAGATAGATGTGCCCTATCCTGTTGATATAAATAAACAGAGTATTCGGATGGAGATGACATTCCACCCAAAGGGCGCATATCAGTTAAAAAGCAGAATAGAATGTACACAAAACAGCACTGCAGATAATGAAAAAACAAACGGATACCTGTTTATGCAGGATATACGTTACGCAGCGCAAAAGATTCCGTGGACTTTTCATTTCAGATATGCCGCTTTTGATACCGAAACATATAACGACAGAATCTACGCCTGGGAGAGCGATTTACTTTACACATTTTCAGTACCAGTATTCCATGGAAATGGACATCGAATAAGTCTGGTGGGACATTATACCGTAAATAAAAACATCAGTCTATGGTTCAAATATGCGCATACCTATATGCCCAATGTCGCTGCAATAGGATCAGGAAACGAAGAAATTACAGGTCCTCTTAAATCGGAAGTTAAATTTCAGGCAGTTATACATTTATAGTTTTTAGGGAAGAAGGAATTCGTTCGACTGTAGGTTGAAGATATTAATTTTTGGTTATTTTTGCGCTAGGAATAACTCAGTGCACCTAAAACAATATTAACTAATACCTACAAATGTATGTTTAAAAATCATCCCAAAGGCCTTCTGGCTGCGGCACTTGCCAATATGGGCGAGCGTTTTGGTTTCTACACAATGATGGCAATTCTGGCATTATTTCTTCAGGCCAAATTTGGCTTGAATGAAACAAATGCCGGCCTTATCTATTCTGTGTTCTATTTTTCCATTTATATCCTCGCGTTTGTTGGGGGATTGATCGCCGACAAAACAAGAAATTATAAAGGGACTATATTGATTGGCCTTTTAGTAATGGCACTGGGATATTTAATTCTTGCATTCCCAACACCAACACCTGTTCCAAATCAAACATTATTCCTCATTCTCTCCTGCTTTGGCCTGTTTACCATCGCTTTTGGAAATGGTTTATTCAAGGGCAATCTCCAGGCATTGGTTGGTCAGATGTACGACAACCCATCGTTCAGTAAAATGAGGGATTCAGGATTCTCCTTATTCTACATGTTTATCAATGTTGGTGCTTTATTTGCTCCAATTGGCGCTGTTGCAATGAGAAATGGCTTTTTAAAAAGCAATGGTTTTCAATACAATTCAAGCCTGCCTGACCTTTGCCACAAGTATTTAAATGGCAATCTTACTGCCGAAGCTCAGGAAAAACTTTCAACTCTGGCAAATGAAGTAAGCTTAACTGGTCCTGTTACCGATCTTACAGCCTTTGTTAACAGTTACCTGGATGTTTTTACACGTGGATTCCATTACGCTTTTGCGATTGCTATCGGAGCAATGGCAATTTCTGTGATCATTTACCTTGTTAATAAAAAGAACTTCCCCGATCCCGCTTCAAAAAGTAAAGCAAAAGCCGATGGCTCCAGTTCTTCAGCACCTGAAATGTCGGCAAGTGAGATCAAACAACGTATCTACGCCCTTCTGGCTGTTTTTGGTGTCGTTATTTTCTTCTGGTTCTCATTCCATCAGAACGGTCTTACCCTCACCTACTTTGCAAAAGACTTTACTGATCTGAGCGGTATTAAGATCAATCTGGGATTTACTGATATTCAGGGAGCTGAGATCTTCCAGTCTATTAATCCAATTTTCATTGTACTTCTCACTCCTATTATTATGGCTATTTTCGGATGGTTCCGTTCGAGAGGAAAAGAACCTTCCACACCAAAGAAGATCGCTATTGGTATGTTTATCGCAGCTCTTGCTTACTTTGTAATGACTCTCGGCTCATTAGGATTACCGCTAAAACAGGAAGTAGAAGCAATGGGTGGACTATCGGATGCACAGAGAGTAACTCCATTCCTCCTTATCGGTACTTATTTCATCTTAACAGTTGCTGAGCTCTTTATCAGTCCTCTCGGAATATCATTCGTTTCTAAGGTTGCTCCTGCTCAATATCAGGGTCTTGCTCAGGGCGGATGGCTTGCTGCAACAGCTATCGGAAATCAATTGCTGTTTATTGGAGCAATACTGTATTCAAGTGTTCCATTATGGCTTACCTGGACGGTATTTGTCGTTGCTTGTCTCTTGTCAATGTTCACTATGCTGTTTATGCTTAAATGGCTTGAAAGAGTTGCAAAATAAACAAACGATAATACGTTCTGCTTTATAAGATTAAGGGAAAGGTCATCAACTAAGATGGCCTTTTTCATTATTTTTGCAGCATGAACTATTTATCGCCGTTCGGTGAGAAGCCCTATAACTCTTACAATGAATACTTTAAACGAACCTTTGGGAGCAGGGTTCAGAAAGTGAGTATTGATGCAGGTTTTACCTGCCCTAACAGAGATGGGTCCATAGCAACAGGAGGATGTACTTATTGTAATAATGATGCTTTTAATCCCTCCTATTGTGATCCCAACAAATCGGTTACCCGGCAAATAAATGAAGGCATGGAATTTCATAAGGTCCGTTATCGCCGGGCTTTGAAATATCTGGCTTATTTTCAGACATACTCCAATACCTATGCACCTGTTGAACAACTCAGGCAGCTATATACGGAAGCTCTTGAACATCCCGATATTATCGGCCTGATAATAGGTACCAGGCCCGACTGCATAGACAGAGAAAAGCTGGACTTCCTTGCGGAACTTTCTAACAGCCACTATATTATGGTAGAGTATGGACTCGAATCTACCGATGACAGAATACTGGAAAGTATTAACAGAGGGCATAGTTACCAGGCAACAAAGACAGCAATAATTGACACTGCAAAAAAAGGTATAAAAACCGGTGCTCATTTAATATTTGGATTACCGGGTGAAAGCCGGGAGATGATGCTTCAACGCGTTACTGAAGTATCTGAGCTTCCTTTAACAACCATCAAGTTCCATCAGTTACAAATAGTGAAAGGCACGCGTATGGCTGCTGAATACCTAAAAAATCCTCAGCAATTTGCATTGTTTTCACTCGACGAGTATATTGATTTTATTATTCGGTTTATTGAACGTTTAAACCCTGACTTCATAATTGAACGTTTTACAGGTGAAGCCCCCCCCCGGTATCTGGTTACTCCACCATGGGGAAATCTAAGGGCTGATCAGGTAGTAGTGAAAATTACCAGTGAAATGATAAAGCGGAACACCTGGCAGGGAAAATATTACAACGACCCAAAATCTAAGCAGGATCAAACTGATCCGGTTATTATTTGAGTTTATGAAAAAATACAAACACCTATTCTTTGATCTTGACAGGACATTATGGGACTTCGATAAGAATTCGCATGAAACATTTAACGATATTCACAGTAAGTATAAACTTGAAAGTCTGGGGGTGGGTGATCTGAATCAGTTTATATCCACCTTTCAGATAATTAATAATAATTTATGGGACCTTTACCGGCAGGGTGGAATTAAAAAAGAGGTTCTTAGTGTAGAACGATTTGCTTTAACCCTTGATTCTTTTGGTATTTCGGATGAGACACTGAGCAGAAACCTTGCTTCGGATTATATAAGCATAAGCCCTACCAAAAAGCGTTTGTATCCCGGTGCGATTGAGTTGCTGGAGTATCTTAAAAACAAGTACCAACTGCACATAATTACCAATGGCTTTGAAGAAGTGCAGCACACAAAGCTTGCCATTTCAGGCTTAAGGCCATACTTTACACAAGTAATAACCTCCGAAGATGCAGGATGCAAGAAACCTGACCCTGAAATTTTCAGATATGCTTTAAAATTAGCAGATGCAAGTGCTGATGAATCTCTGATGATAGGAGATGACCCTGAAGTAGACATAGACGGTGCAAAGGCTGCAGGAATAGACCAGTTACTTGTTGATTATGAGGGAGTATACAAGAGTTCTGTTTCTACTTATGCCGTTAAATCTCTTTATGAGATTTCAGAGTATCTGTAAAAAGCAAAGGGTTGCCTTTTTGTGACAACCCTTTACCAGTATACAATCGTATAATTATTTCTTTTCAGGAGCAGGTACTGGTTTAGCAGCAGCAGCTTTTGAACCGCAGCAACCACCGGTCTTTGCTGATGAGCAATCAGCTTTCTGTTTGTCGGTGCAACCTGCAGCTTTATCGTGCTTTGCATCTTTCTTTTCAGCTTTCTCTGTTTTTTCAGTTTTAGCTTTAGCCGGAGCGTTCTGTGCAGCTACCGGAGCAGTAGTGAAAGCAAAAGTGATTGCTAATACTGAAACTATCATTGCGAGTTTTTTCATGATCGGATTTATTTAATTTTTTGTTTACAAAATTAATGTTTTAAATAAGCAAGTCAATATCTGCTTGTGTTAAAGTTATGTTAACGTGTTCTAGTACGCTAAGCTATTACAAATATGCAAGTACCGTTTGTTTGCCTGATACCTTCTGTCCGATAGTAACGTTAATCTCAGCATTTAACGGAAGGAATATATCAACTCTTGAGCCAAACTTAATAAAGCCTATTTCGTCTCCCTGACGGATGTTGTTACCTTCTCTCGCATAGCACACTATTCTGCGGGCCAGGGCTCCGGCTATCTGACGAAGTAATATCTGCACCCCATCGTGATTTTCTATTACAACAGAGGTTCTTTCATTATCTGTTGATGATTTTGGGTGCCAGGCTACAAGATACTTACCCGGATGATATTTCATAAACCGGATAACACCAGATATTGGCGACCAGTTTACATGCACATTATTCGGAGACATGAAAACTGACACCTGAACTCTTTTTTCATTAAAGTACTCATGTTCAAAAACCTCCTCAATAGCAACTATTTTTCCATCGGCCGGGCAAAGCACTAAAGTTTCATCGGGAGATATGATGCGCTTTGGATATCTGAAAAATTTAACAATCCAGAGAAACATAACAACCAGTGCACTCCATATGATGTAGTGCAGCCAGACCGGCATTGGGATTAAACCGGTAAGAGGTGATAAAATTCCAAGTGCAATAAAAGAAATCAGGATAATCCAGAAGCCCTCTTTGTGTATTCTCATCCCTGCAAAAATAGGTTAATTAATAAAACGAAGCAATTTAACCAATATATAAATAACAGGTGCAGCAAGTAATACTGCATCGAATCTGTCGAGCACACCGCCATGACCCGGCAAGAGGTTACCGGAGTCTTTAATGCCCGCATTTCTTTTAATCATTGATTCAGCAAGATCGCCGAGAGTTCCGGAAACAACAATTGCAATAGCAATAAGGAGCCATTCTGTTAAGCTGAACTCTGTGAATGAGGCTGAGATCATATAGGCGACAAGCATTCCAACCAGCACACCGCCAGCTAATCCTTCCCAGGATTTTTTAGGACTAATTCTTTCAAGGATTCTATGTTTCCCAAATAAGGAACCAAAAATATACGCGCCGGAGTCATAGATCCACACTATAAGAAAGAAGCCGAGCAATAAGCCCGTTTCCCGCCATTTATGTTCTTCGGCAAGATTAAAGAACCCAGAAAGCAGCGCCAGAGGTATTACGATCCAGACTATTCCAAAAACTGCCGTTGCAACATTTGCGAGTGCAGTAGATGTTTTTCTGGCCAATTCAATAGAAAGTAAAATAATGGGTACCAGTATTAATAACAAAAGGCTTTCGCCAGGAAGTATCAAATAATTATATCCTACGATAACACAGTATGTTAATGCTGCCAGCACCGTACCATATATTCGCGACGGATAGTAATTTAATACGCGTGCTATCTTTGAAAACTCCAGATAACCCAGGGCAGCTATAACAAGGAAAAGACCGGCAAATACCCAGTGATGGATAATTACAGAACCAATAATAACTATAACAAAAACGGCCCCTGTAATTGTTCTTAAAACGAAATTATTCACTTTTGATTTTATTAATTAACTGGGTTGCATTAAAAGCATGCTCTACAGGAACATACACTTCTATGTCGCCGAAAAGATAAAAGGAATCCTGCTTATTTACCATTACAGCGGTTATGCCATTCTCTTCCAGTATTCCGATGACAAAATTAACCTCATGCATTTTATTAGAAGTATATACCAGTGTCCACCCTTCCATATTTTCTAGTTATCTGTGCTTTCTTCGTCAGCCATGAAAACATACAGTTCTTTTGCACCGTACCCTCCGGGTACCATGGTCATTTCAATATCGTTTGTCCGGCTTGTTCCGGTAATAACCGACATCATAGAAGGTAACCTTGTACCATATTTAAGCTTCATCTGCTGCAATGCCTGTCTTAAGTCTTCAACTACCTGCGAAGTGAACGCGATAACAATATGAATATCGCAGGTAAAAGGTAAACTTCTGCCTGAATCGAGCATAGAACTTACCATAATACTTCCGGTTCTGGCTATAAGGTACTCACAGCTTGTGACGGCAATTTTATTGAAGATGTCTTTAGGTCTTGAGGTATAGGTACTGATTCCGGCATGATTTAACAGCCCGGTAAGTAATTTGTCGTTGCAGCAAGCTTCGGTCCACTTTTTATCGAGAAAAAGATGCCTAACTTTATTGAGCATGTCGCCCGGTGAGGTGCAGTAAATAAAATTAGCACCAGATTTAGACAATTCGTAGGCGAACTGAACATCTTTCTCTTCTTCCATCGGTTGATATACCGACGACTCAATATCAAGATCCTTAAAGGTATTATCTGATGGCTCAAGCAGGGCATGCCGCACTTTCTTAAGCATCTTCTCGCGAGGGGTGCTGTCTTTCAGTGCTTCAGACAAATTAGAATAGTTGTTCTTCATCTCGATTTTTTATGGATGAATGTATTACTTCTATGGAGCTACAGCGGAGGAAGAATCGGATGTATTAGGAGCAGTTCCCGGAATCAATTTAGGAGCTTCGTCTTCTTCTGTCGGTATATCATGTGTTAGCAACTGATTATCGTTGTGCACCATTTCATTATGATCTTCAAATGCTCTTTTTCCAAAGATGATTTCAAGGTCTTCTCTGAAAATGACTTCCTTTTTAAGAAGAATTTCTGCAAGTTGTTCCAGCTTACCTTTATTTTCAAGTAAGATCTTCTTGGCTCTTTCGTAAGCAAGGTCAATGATTTTCCTGATCTCGACATCTATTGTCTGAGCTGTGGCTTCACTGTACGGTTTTGTAAAAGCATATTCCTGCTGACCAGTTGAATCGTAATAACTTACATTCCCGATTTCTTTATTCAGTCCGAAATACACAACCATAGCCTGTGCCTGCTTGGTAACTTTCTCCAGGTCGTTAAGTGCGCCGGTTGAAACTTTACCAAACATGATATCTTCGGAGGCACGACCTGCCAGAGTAGCTGTTAGTTCATCAAACATCTGGTCATAATTTGTAAGCTGACGTTCTTCAGGTAAATACCAGGCCGCACCAAGTGCTTTTCCTCTCGGAACTATAGTAACTTTTATGAGGGGATGAGCATGCTCCAGCAACCAGCTTACAGCTGCATGACCAGCTTCATGATAAGCAATGATCTTCTTTTCGTTGGGTGAAATGATTTTATTTCGTTTCTCCAAACCTCCAATAATACGATCAATAGCGTCAAGGAAGTCTTGTCTTTCAATCTGCGTTTTATTTCTTCTTGCTGCAATCAGTGCTGCCTCATTACAAACATTGGCTATATCAGCACCTGAGAAACCCGGAGTTTGTTTTGCGAGAAAATCAACATTTACCTCTTCGGTAAATTTCAAAGCCTTCATATGCACTTTGAAAATTGCCTTCCGTTCTTCGAGGTCGGGTAGTTCAACATGTATCTGCCTGTCAAACCTTCCGGCTCTCAGCAATGCACGATCGAGAATATCAGCCCTGTTGGTTGCAGCCAGGATGATCACACCGGCGTTGGTACCAAAGCCGTCCATTTCTGTCAAAAGCTGGTTAAGTGTATTCTCACGCTCATCGTTAGCTCCGGTGATTTGATTACGTCCACGGGCACGGCCAATCGCGTCTATTTCATCAATAAAGATGATACAGGGAGCTTTTTCCTTTGCTTGTTTAAACAAGTCACGCACCCTGGAGGCTCCGACACCTACAAACATCTCTACAAAGTCAGAACCTGACAATGAGAAGAACGGCACTTTAGCTTCACCGGCAACAGCTTTCGCAAGCAACGTTTTTCCGGTACCCGGAGGACCTACAAGCAAGGCACCTTTTGGAATCTTACCTCCAAGATTTGTATACTTTTTAGGATTCTTCAGGAAATCCACAATTTCCATGATCTCCACCTTAGCCTCTTCCAAACCGGCAACATCATTAAAATTGATGTTAACGTGTGTATCTTTATCAAAGAGCTGAGCTTTTGATTTTCCGATATTAAATATCTGACCACCTCCACCGGATCCACGGCTCATCATACGCATAAGGAATATCCATGCTATAGCTAAAACCAGCAACGGCAAAAGCCAGGTAAACGATTCACCCCATGAACGCCGTGTATCGTTTTTGATGTAAACGGGATCAGTAGAATCAACCTGTGCTTCCGCAAAGTCCTTTTCAAAATTCTCAACAGAACCTATACGGTATATATATTGAGGACCTGAGCTTGTTCCAAAGGTTTCTCCTGGCTGAACATCTTTATATTTGGCTAATTTGAGTGAATCGGGTTTGATATAAATTTCAGCATATTCTTTGTTAACAAGTATTACATCTTTAATGTGTCGATCGAGCAGCATTGTTTTTAGTTCACCCCAGCCAATTTCTTTAGTGGTACTGTTCCAGCTCATCATCTGCAAGCCGATAATGAGAATGGCCAGGATGGCGTATATCCAGTAAAAGCTGAATTTAGGTTTCAGACCTTTTGGTTTACCACCCGGAATATTTTTTTTGTTATTAGTATTTTGATCCATGATTATTTATGAAGCTTCTGCAGATGAGTTTTTCTTTGTACGTTTAGGCTTGGGCATTTCAGGAGTAAGTTTGGTAATGATGGCGTCTGCCCATAATTCTTCAAGACGGTAGTACTTTCGGCTGGTTTCCTGGAATATATGTATCACAACATCAACATAATCGAGCAATATCCACTCCGCGTTTTCAAAACCTTCCTTTTTCCAGACATTAGCGCCAGTTGACTTCTTTATTTCAGCCTGAACTGCATCAGCTATTGTCTCTACCTGTGTGCGCGACGTGCCATGACATACAATGAAAAAATCAGCTATAGCATTTTTAAAATTTCGCAAGTCAATCTGAACAACATCTTCTCCCTTTTTCTCAAATATTCCTTCCGCTGCAATAGTTGCCAACATCTCTGAAGCTGATTTGTTTTTCTTATTTACCATATGGTATTTTTAAAATTACATTTGCAAAGTTAATCAATTTATTAGAGTTTACTGTGAGGGCCTTTGGCAAACAGTTTACCGTAAATAATTATCAATCAACAATTGTACCGGTTTAAAGTTATTTTATGTCTGAAATGCCAATATTTCCTAATTATTCTTTTACTGAATTATCAGAGGTAACATCTACAAATACGTATGTCGAAAATCTGTTAAAGAACACCCATCTGGCTGAAGGCTCAGTGGTGTATACGTTGAATCAAACAGCTGGCCGGGGACTTGAAAATAACCGTTGGGAAAGTGAGCCTGGTAAAAATCTCACTGCAACCATTGTGCTTTACCCCGAGTTTCTTGATGCCTCTTATCAGTTTTATTTAACCATAATACTCTCATTATCAACTTGTGACACAGTAAACTATTTTATTGGGAACGAGGAGTCGTGTATTAAATGGCCAAACGACATATATCATAACGTTAGGAAAATAGCCGGTATTCTTGTTAAAAACGAAGTAATGGGAAAGGGCATCTCAAAGACAATCGCCGGTATTGGGCTAAATGTAAATCAAACCCATTTTAAAGAAGCCCCCAATGCCACTTCCTTAAAATTGATAACGAATACGGACATAAAGGTTCAGGATGTACTGTCAAAATGGCATGAAACAGTTGCACGATATTACCATCAGCTACAAAATAATGCAGAAGATATGATGGAGCAATACCTGAGCAGAATGTACCTGAAAGGCAAAGAAGCAGAGTATCTTATTCGGGGTGAAAAAGTATATGCTACCATTACCGGCGTAGATCCTTACGGCAGATTATTACTGGAGACAAGAAACGGCAAGCAGTTTGTATGCAGCTTAAAGGAGGTTGTTTTCCCTGTTCTTTGGTAATTGCTCTTCGCAGACCTCCTTTATCTTGTGAGCGAGAATGTTCACAAAATTTGCCAGAGGTTTGGAAGCCATCATTTTAAGCATCATATTAAGGTCAGCATTGAGCTGAATTTCAACAATAGCAGACAACGGTGAACTCCCCTTAAGGAAACATTGCAAATCGAATTTAAAAGGCGACTTCCCTTCCGAGACTATAACAATATGATCAAAAGGATTCTTTTGCTCATACCTCATCTCGAGTATTGCCATGTTCTGGATATTGAAACTACAATGATCGCTGTCTGATTTCCATTCTGATACCTGGGGAGGCATCAGACCTTCAAAATTATTAAAATCAGAAAGGAAATTGAATATCTGTTCCTGGTTGCGATCAATAGCAACTTGCTCACTGTTAAATGTTGTCATACTGTTTTTTAGTTATTTGCCCCATCCTTCGGGATTTTCGCGCCAGCTAACCAATGACAGTTTGTCTGCTTCCTTTATATACTTCTTATCGAGTGCGTAGGTGATAAGATGATTATAGTCGGTAAGTGTGTAAAGTGCAACATTGTGTTCCTTAAAGTTTTTAGCAGCAGATTCGAGGCCATAAGTAAAGATGGCAACCATTCCTTTAACGTTGCAGCCTGCATCACGCAATGCATGTACTGCAGCCAGGCTGCTTTGTCCGGTTGAAACAAGGTCTTCAATAACAACTACTGACTGGCCGGATTCGACAACTCCTTCAATTTGATTAGTTAACCCGTGATCTTTTTTACCAGATCTAACATAAGCGAAAGGCAACCCCAGTTCCTGAGCTACCAAAACACCATGAGCGATTGCACCAGTTGCTACACCGGCTATAAGATCTAATTCACCAAACTGGTCGCGAATAAGTTTTGCAAATTCCTGACGGATGTATGTCCTAACCTTAGGATAAGATAATATTTTGCGGTTATCACAATAAATAGGAGATTTGATTCCTGAACTCCATGTAAATGGATTATTATTGTCTAATTTTATTGCTTTTATTTGCAATAAAAATTCCGCCGTTTCAAGTGCTATTGTATCATTAATACCCATGCAGCAAATATACCAAATTTTCAGTTTAGATAAACTAATAATTCTGTCAGGACAACCTATCAGAAACGAAAAAATGCAACAATTTCAGGTTACTTCCCGTAAATCACTAAAGGAAGCTTACGCTAATTTCATCAACTCGTCTGATAAACAATCGCTCATTTTATATAACAACACCAATGCAACAAGATTGCTTGATGATTTTGTATCTTTATTCTGGTATGTTGAAGCGGCAGGTGGTTTAGTGAAAAACTTACAGGGAGAGATCTTATTTATATACCGATTTGGAAAATGGGATTTACCCAAGGGGAAAATTGAAAAGTCGGAGACTAAAAACGATGCTGCTTTACGCGAAGTGCAGGAAGAAACAGGGCTGAAAGAAATAGAAATTACTCATCCGCTGCCTTCCACTTTTCATATCTTTGATCATAAAGGGAAAAAAGTCTTAAAAAGGACTTACTGGTTTGAGATGCTATACACCGGAACAGCAGAACCGATACCCCAGCTTGAAGAGGATATAACTAAGGCAATATGGATCTCACCGGGCAATTTGGACCAGATTCTGCAAAATACGTATGCTTCTGTTAAAGGTTTACTTAAAGGATAGTGCAGCACTATTAATCCGGGATTATCCCAGCACTACTACTCCAGCACTATATTTTCAGGTATAAACATACTAACATCGCCGCCATTTTTATAAACATCCCTTACAATAGACGAGGTGATGGATGTATATTCGGGAGTAGTAAGCAGGAATACTGTTTCAATGTCAGGGTATAATCTTTTATTTACCTGGCCCACTGTTCGTTCAAATTCAAAATCGGCAGAAGTACGTAACCCCCTTAAAATAAAGTTCGCACCTTTTTCTTTACAGAAATCAACTGTAAGACCACTATATGCTTCTACAGAAACCTTAGGATGCTCAGCAAAAACTTCCCTGAGCCAGTTTATTCGGTTTTCGAGAGAGAAAAGGTTTTTCTTCTCACTGTTTTTTCCAATGGCAATAATTATATGATCGAATAGCGGCAATGCACGTTTAACAATATTCTCATGACCTAAAGTAATAGGATCGAATGATCCGGGGAAAACAGCCGTTTTGTGCATGATATAATTAGTTTGATTCGGGCATGGTAAAAATACTGAAATTAACGCTTCCATACCTGCGTATCTGCATAAAGCCGGGAAGGTGCTGAAAGTTGCTTCGGTCAGAATGCTCCAGTATTAGCCAGCCGCCTTCCCGAAGAAGACCCTTGTTAATAACCAGTGACGGGATTTCTTCGATGCCTGGCATATCGTAGGGAGGATCACAGAATATTATGTCGTAGGTATTTTGTGAATTCGTCAGGTATCTGAAAGCATCGGCTCTGAATGCAAGCAAGGCTTCAAATCCCAAATTTGCAGCAGTAGTCCTGATAAAGTCAACACACCGAAGTTCTGTATCAATGCTGGTGACTCCGATGGCTCCTCGCGAAGCAAATTCGTATGAGATATTACCTGTTCCGGCAAATAGATCAAGAACCAAAACCTCCTCCAGATCAAAATGATTTACCAGAATATTAAACAGAGCTTCCTTTGCCATGTCAGTTGTTGGCCTTACAGGAAGATTTTTCGGGGCTTTAATTATTCTGCTTCGATGTGAACCGCTGATTATTCGCATAGTCGTGAGTTAAACAGATCAATGTAGGCGGTAAGTTCAATGTCGCTTAATGCATAACTTAATCTGGCAGTATTATCAACATTCAGCACGTCGACTTTTCTGATATACTTCCTTAGAAGTTTAAGAATTTCAATTCTGTAGGTCAGGTTACCGCTCAATCTGAGTTCAAGTCGGTCAGCCGCCAGTTTCAACTGATCAACAACAAATATGGTATAATAAGCCAGGTCTTCGAGAGAGTGATATGTGAAATTATTGCAAAACTTCAGTTTACCTGATTCAATCACAAGCAAGTCAAAATGATCGGCATTCAGATGGATAAACATGGCTGGCTGGGCAACATTACGGTATCTGGGCTGAATAAAATTTGCAAAAACGCTAACCTGAGGCAGGCATGCAGCAGAAGGGAAGAAATCATTCAGTAAATCTGAAGATTCTCTTGCTGTAGCGTAGATTATTTTTGCTTTATCTGCTAAAATATCAGCAACACGCAATTCCTCATTTTCCTGCAGGTTATGAACAAAAAGAAAATACTCAAGCGCCTTATCCGGAAGATAAAGTTCCTCAGGTATTAAAGTGTACTTGTTGGCAGGTATTATACAGGTTGTCTTTGCAAACCTGTTGCCAAGTATCTGATGATCTTTAAGAAATGTATTGATGTGCGATAAATCCTCCAGCAATGCCGATTCAAAACCGATATACTTTTCCTGTTCGGTGTCGTAAACAGAATAAAAAAGTCCATCCGCTTGCAAGCGGATGGACAGGCAATATTTTTCTGTTACAAATTTGTCAAATATGCGGTCGAAGCAACTGACTGTTGTGCGCTGGCCGGTCATGACAAATTAATTACTCCCAGTTACCGTCGGTAGAAGCTTCGGTAAGGGAACCCATTTTTAAACCGGGGTATCTGTTGATTCGTTTCTGACGCTCACCAAGATTAGCAACATCTTGTCTGTCAAGATCGTATAAATAATATTCATAAGGGACAAGAATTTCAATAACGCTCACCATTACACCACCCTTGTCAATTTTATCAGTTTTCACTTCAAAAGTGCGTCCATCCGTGAAAGGAATAACTTTCAGATCTTCCATTTTAAAGTTAGGCCTTTTGCCGTAAAGAGAATCGGCAATATTAATATAGCCTACCGTGTCGTTAATGGTTTTAGTGAAAGTAGTATCGTTTGGGTCCGGAACCATCTTAACTACAGGAATCTTGCCTGTTCTGAGAAAGTCAATTAATGAGTCAAAATCTGACGTGTAGTTATTATTGAACTGTTTGTATAAATTTTGAGCAGTTCTGATATCCTTCAAACGGTTAACTATTTGTTCATTTCTGCGGTTAATTTCTTCCTGAAAACGAACAGGTTTCATAATTGACGCATAAAGGAAATAGCCTAGTACAAGTATTACAACCACCAGGGCTAACTGAAGAAGTGTTTTTTTCATAAACAATGATTTTTGCCTGTGCAAATGTATAATATTTTTTTCGAGAATGTTCAACTTGTAACGCGAAATAAATGTCGCTCAGTATTCATTCAAAGCTAAAATTGAACTTTTATTGTTAAGTAAATATATAGCATGATAAATATTTGGCACGTAATTAGCTATATTTGCCAGCAGAGAAACTAATTTTTTTAATAAATTTAAACGAACGATGAAAATGACAAGAGGAATTTTAGCTACTGCAATTGCCGTAGTTATTACAATGGGTTCTTTTGCACAAACTAAAACTGATGCAGTAAATGCATACAATAATGCGGTTACTCTGGCCTCGACTGATTTACCTAAAGCAATAAATGCCATGAAGGAAGCAGCAGATTTAGCTGCAAAAGCCGGTGCTGAAGCCGACACCGTTCGAATGATGGCTGAACAGCAAATACCAGCATTACAATATAATTACGCAACAGCCTTATTTAAAGAAAAGAAAATTGATGAAGCCATAAATAACTTCATTACGGCACGTGATCTTGCTGCTCAGTACAACGATAATTCAACAAGGAAAAAGGCCGAAGATCTGCTCCCTCAATTATTCCTTTCAAAAGGTATAAATCAATATAAGGCCAGCCAGTTTGATGCTGCTGTTGCCAGTTTTAATGAGGCTATTAAGTATGACAGTACAGTCGCAAAAGCATATCTCAATCTTGGTCTGGCATATAATAAGTTAAATAAGGACAATGAAATGGCTCAGGCTATGGATAAAGCCATTGAAAAAGGACTTGCATCAAACGATGAAAAAACAGTAGAGAATGCGCGTAAAACGATGAGCAATGATTTACTGGCAAGTGCTAATGCTTCGTTTAAGAAAAACGACCATAATGCAACCGTAGCTCAGCTTGAAAAAGCAATGAAATATAACGACAGCAACCCCGAAACTCTCTATCTTTATGCAGTTGCGCTTAATAAACTGTCACGTTTTGACGAGGCACTTACTATAGCCGAAAAAGGCTTGACTGTCGAAGAAGACAATGCAACCAAAAAAGCACGATTCTGGTTCGAAATTGCAAATGCCCAGGCAGGTAAAGGCGATAACGGTACTGCATGTGCTTCCTACAAAAAGGCTGCCGTAGGTCCATTTACTGAATCTGCAAACTATCAGATAAAGACTGTTTTAAAATGCAGTTAATGAATAAAAATTGATGAAGAGTTGCCGTACCTGGCAACTCTTCTTTTTTTATTTAGAATGGGTAACCAACTGCAATATTCCAAACCAGGTTATCACGCCTCCAGTTTTTATCTCCAAAGTCAACATCTTTAATTACCCAACGTTCGTGTTCGGGAAGGTATGGTTTCCTTAACGGGATGCCCAGATCCAGTCTCAACAGGAAGAATGAAAGATCAAGCCTCAACCCTACTCCTGCTCCAACAGCAATCTCCTTTAGAAAACGGCCTGTATTAAATTCACCGCCCGGAAGAATTTCATTCTTTCGTACCATCCAGACATTTCCGGCATCGGTAAACAGGGCCCCTTTAAGCACACTAACAATCCCAAATCGGTATTCAAGGTTCAGTTCTATTTTCATATCTCCTGACTGGTCAAAGTAACCCTGTGTAACAGCATCATCTGCCCTGTAAGAGCCGGGCCCCAGCGACCGGGGCAGAAATGCCCTGATACTGTTGGCACCCCCACTGAAAAACTGTTTGGAATAAGGCATTATTATCGAATTGCCGTAAGGTATTCCCACTCCAAGCATTATTCTGGCAGCCAAACGATTGTTGGGATCCCAGTTGGCATAATATCTGAAATCAGTCGACAATTTGCTGTATTGTGCAAACCGTGCTCCAAACAGTTCATATGGACGCTCATCAGTTGACCTCTCCCCTGTTATTACCCTGTGCGCCAACGATAAAGCATTGCCAGAAACATCGAGAAGTACATTAAAATAATACTCGTCGCGATCGGGAACTCCACTTTGAGTATTAATTGTAAATGATGCAGTGGATCCGAACGTAAATTGCTCTTCAAAACTGCGCCGCAGATATGGATTGTTAAACAGCAGCGAATCAAAGGCGGCTGTTGTATGGAGCAATTTAGCATAGTTTATGGAAATAGGATTAACCTCGTACTGCTTCTCTTCCGTCTCTTTCCAGAGATACCCATACGTAAAGTTAAAACCATTCATGTCGAAGAACTGAACCCTGTGCAGTAACCTGAACTGAAGATCAAACTTGGTTTTAGGGACATTCAATGTTGACTCATGCCGAATTTTAAAAGGAGTAATAAAGCGCGGCGTAACCAACTGGATACCGGCGCCCAGCTCCCAGGAATTAAATCCTTTTTGAGTACCGGTTAACTGTGTTTCGTATGTACCGTTTATATTCAGCTGCAGCAATTCTGCACCACGCCACAAATTACGGTTTGTATATCTGGCTGTTATGGTGGGTCCGGTGTAATTATTTGATTTGCCCGACACATCAAGGTCTAACTTAATCATTTTAGGTGCTTGCTGAGTAAGATTTATCTCTGCATTCAGATACCCTTTACCATCTTTCAGCGTATCATCAAACCGCACATTTACAAATCTGAAAACACCCATAGCCATCAGCCTGCTAATAGTCAGATCATGGTTTTTACGGGTATAGATATCACCTTCTTTAAGCATGATATACCTGCTTAACACTTTATGTCTGTAATTACTGTATCGTTCTACAAAGTTCAGTCCATATTCATACACCGTGTCTCTGAGTGCCGGCCTTGTTTTTCGGGTTACTGAGTAACCGGGAATAAGATAGATACTGTCGAGGGTGTATGGTATGATAGCTTTTGAAGGAGCATCGGGTTTTACACCTAACAGTACGTCTGTTTGTCTGGTTCCGGCGGTGGTATCCATCTGAAAGACAAGCAGGTCAGGGCTGAAGTAGTAGTATCCCTTATTCTTTAACTGCTTATCAATTCTTGTCCTCTCCTCTATCAAAATATCGAGGTCATATTTATCACCCTCTTTAATAAGAGCCCCATCCCGGGCTTGCCGAATAGCGCTGTTAAGGCTGTCATTTCCATTTGCATAGGTTATATTGCGGTAAGTATATGGCGCACTAACATAAACCAGGTAAGAAATTTCAGCTGTTTGTTCTTTTTCATGCACCTCGTATTCAACCTGACTAACAAAAAATCCCTTGGTATTAAGCTTGCTTTTCATAAGACTGCTTATGAGTTGAGGATCGACTTCGCTCAGAAGCACAGGATCTTCACCCAGCTTGTTCCTGATCCATTTTCTTAAGCCTTTTTTAGGATTCTCTCCAGCAATATTATAAAACCACAGCTTTGGCCTCATACCGAGAAACCGGGCATTGGGTTCTGGTCTTATAAGATCTTCGAGCATACCTTCGTGTTGTTTACTTTTGGAAGTGCCGTCTGTAGTTACAATGACAGAAGCACCAGTATACAATTTTTCACCTGCAGGCAGATGCTTAAGGTTGCTGCACCCCATGAGCCCGGTTACCCCAAGTAGTATTAATAATACGTATACCTTATTTCTCCTGCTCATAATTAATTTTATCCTTCTGTGCTTCCGATTGTCTCCTTTGCTCTCTGAGCTCTCTTAGTTTCTTATCAGAGAGAAATAATTGACGAAATCTTACAAATTCTCTTGAATAGGAAAATCCAATACCTGTGTTTATTAGTTCACCTTCGATCGGGTTCTCGTATTCAATGCGCCTGAACCCTCTAAGCCGGTATCTGCCATCAGGTCTTAATTTGTATTCAACATTAACGTTTCCGGCAAGGTCACTGGCATTATTTTGTCTTGCACGTTCGCCTTCCAGCTCCACATTTCCACCAATCTGAACTGTAATTCTGTCGTTTAAAAACTCTTTCGATACGCCCAGTTGCAACTGAGTGCGGCCCTGTTCAGTACCTGATGAGTAATCCTCAAATGAATTTACGCCAACATCAAGATCAACACCTTTAATATATTTTGCACTCAAAGCACTGAATTGTTGTGTAAGGATCTTGCTGGCACTAGATCTTGTGGCTGATTCAACCGTTATAGGAGCATTTCCGGTTTCAAACGGATCCTGCCCAAGGAACCTGTTAAGAGCCAGTAAAGCAAAAACCTGTTTATTCAGCTGCGAAGGATCGGTGCGCAATTCATTGAGTTTAGCATTAACTGCTCCTCCCATTGCGCCCTTCTCCACTTCGGGCTGGTCGATGTCAAAGCTAATTTCAGGACTCATTAAATCACCTTCAATGCTCAGATTGACCAGAAAAGTCATCGCATTCCGATAGCGGTTTCTTGATGCTTCATCAGTTGCGTCTATCTGATCTTCCAACAGTAACAAAGGTGAGGTTCTAACCTGGTAAACTGCTGTGAGATCAACCAAAGCATTCATGATATCTCCTGTCCATGTAATGGAGCTTCCTTCTTTTATAGTGAATTGTCGTTTAAGGAGTTGATTTAATGTTATGTTATATCCGCCGTTATTGATGTTGTATCTGCCTGTAAGGTTCATCTGACCTCCGGGTTCAAGAACAAAATTTAACGTACCATCTCCGCTTACATATAATGAGTCGCCTGCAACCGGATCAATAAGCATTTTAAGCACCGCTTCGGGTTGAAATGAAATAGAAGCATTTAATGCTATTCCCTGTATGTTCGAAGTCATTTTAAGTACCGTATCTGAAGCTACAGCCGGGGCATGTAACAGACTGTCGGTAAAAACCACAATGCCCTCACTCTCATTCAGGGTTATTTGCGATTCAGGCATTACGAAAACAAACTCCGATCCATTGTTCAGCTGCACTTTCATATCGATAACCGGACTTGAAGGCGTTCCGGTGACATGCATATCGCTGTCTAAGATCACCTTCCCGTATAAGGGCATGTCTTCTTGCCGTTTCACTGAATTGAGAGCCAGGAAATCGCTGGTTACAAGCCGCATATCGAAAGTAAGGTTATCGGGATCACTGAAATCTGCGAATCCATTTAGCTGAGCAGTATTGTTAAGAGTATCTGTCAGTATAAAATTATCAATGATCAACCGCCGGTTGCGGATATTAACAGTGTTGTTGCCTACTTTGAGATAGGTATTTGTAATGGGAGCATTAAGAGCTACATCATTAAATGCAAGCGAACCAACAGGATTGAGTTCAGCAGTTGTTCCTGATATCCGGAAACCCCCTGAAATAAAGCCACTCATACGGTTAACCTGCCCAAAAGTGAAGGGCTCTATGGTTTTCATATTCAACCGCGGAATGTCAACATTCAGGTCTAATACTCCGGTGCTGTCTTTTGCAGTATATGAACCCGCTGCTGAAAGCTCATTACCATATCCTCCGAGATTGAAGTCAATATTAAACTTCGTCGGATCGCTGCTATTATTTGCCTTTAAGGTAATATTACCGACAGGGTTCTCCATAAATTGCAGGCTATCGATGGTGAGGTCTGAAGTAAAAGCCGAAACTCCTTCAATGCTCAGAAGTGTAACATGCCCGTTGAGCTGTCCTCTTACCAGATCTGTTTCTTTTTCAATAATTTGAGAGAAATTTGCAAGGCTAAAATTCTCAAAACTTACTTTCAGAGGTATATAGTCACCCGGCTGCGTGAGTATAGAGATTAACTGCCCGCTGCCTGTAAGTATCACTTTTTGCGCATCGATACCTTTATTGGAAAATGTTATCAGATTATCGGGATCTATTTTCCAGACAGTATTATTCAGAACAAGGGGTTCGTCAATGACCAGGGTATAATCGATATTTTCAACAGCAAAAACGCCACTGGTTCTCAACACATTGAAGGTATCAGTTTTCTGCGCATTTATACTGTATTGTATACGGTTATCAGCAATTGTTCCCTCCACATCAAACATCTCCAAAGCAAGTGAATCGGTCGATATTTCACCTATATACAATTTATAGTCTAAATTGCGGGCATCAGATTCCATATCGAATACCAGACTATCAATGGTTATGGCATCGTATTCAATTCTCGGAATCTGAGCATTTACAGCCAGTCTGCTGTCTGCACTGTTGTAACTCCCTCCAATTTGCAGGGGACTGAAGTATGTTAAACCGGGAACAAGATTTTCGCAAATGTCGTTTGGACTTTGAACCGACACGCTGAAATTAAAGTTCTGATGCGAACGTGTTGTATCTTCTGTTACAGCAATTTCATTCTCTACTTTCGCGGATGTATCACTTACCGGCAATCTGAAATACTTTTCTATGTTTTTTGAGAGCACCGGCAAAATATCGGTAAGTATAAAATCTCCGCTAATGGAAGCATTTAAAAAAGACGATGAGACATCAATTTTAGATGAATCGTTTTCATACACAGATTTAACAATCATGGAATCAATCGGACAGTTTAGCCCGGTCTGTTTCAAATGGGCATCGTAAATCTTAAGAGTTCCGATTGGATTGGGGCCAAAAGTTTTTGCAATATCCGAACTCACCGATGCAGCAATCTGCAGGGTATCATCCGATAGGTTAAGCGCTTTTAAATCTGCTTTATTAAGGTGCAGATCAAAAACCAGAGCCAAACTATCCGGATGGGCATTTATTAATCCATCAAAACTGAAGTTCAGGTTTTCATCCTGCATTCCTGCAGTACCCTCAAATGAGCTGTTTACAACTTTACCATTCACAACCAGATCCCTGTAATGGTATTTGTTGTACAAAGCCTCTTCCAGAGTTAAATTAATGTTTGCATGTAAATTTTCAGGGCTTATACCTGTTCCCTGCAGATCTGCCCGGAGAGTGACGGGACCAAGCGTGTCGGGCTGTCTTAATAATCGACCCAGGTCAAGGGCATCAACGCTGATACTTCCATCATAACTCATATTCTCTGCAGATAGAATTTGCTTCACATCCAGCTGCGTATTAACATTACCATATGTAGTGCTTAAATCAGCAACAGCGCTGAAATTATTAATGAGTCCCTCAAATTTTATGTTCAGATCAAGTGCGTCGGGCACCGATACTGTGGAGGGTATAAGACCGGTTGCGAAATACGATTGTATATCGGTCCGTGTAGTCCCGAACGACAGATTATCGACAGAAGCATACATTTTATCGGGACTCAGTACTTCCTTCACTATTGCATTGACCAGTATATGGGTCGACCTGTTATTTGAAACGCTGATGTTGTCTATAGCCAGTTCTTTTAATGAACCCTTGATTGCCCCATTAAGACTCAAAATTTCGTTATCACTAATATTAACCTGAGGTAAAGAAGTCAGGTCGGGCATAAAATACAGAACATCGGCAACTGCAATACGGGTATCATCAAAAACTAACCGCAAATCAACATTCTCCAGTGAATCGGCCAGCGTGGTAACTGAAGTAAAATTGGCCTCCATGTGGTTACCGATGCGGGAGTTTGGGGTCAGTATCTCAAGATTGGCCAGGGTAATATTTGTTGTATCGTACGAAATTTCACCGGAAAACCGGTTAAGTGTTAAGCCACTTTTTTCCGCGAAAGCCAGAGTATCCAGGTTTAGCTTAATTTGACCGGGCGTCACATAGACATTTGATGTTAAAAGGTCGAAGTCTCTTACTTCAATATGGTTATAATCAAGACCTTTTGGCTTTGGCAATGAATCGTTATTATCATATTTCAGAACATTATTGCGCAGATTCAGCTTTTTAACCAGGAATCTCCACTCCGGCGATTGCATCTGCTTTTCGAAGTCGTCTTCTTTTATCACTTCCTCAACCAGGGTATCAATCTGCTGAGGCTTGTTCTGTGCAAAAGCTATCTTAGCCCCCTCCAGCTTAATATGATCAATGGTAAAATGCTGAAGGTTAAGGTCAAATTCATCAAAACTGGTTTCGAAATCTCCTATATAAGCATAGGCTTCAGAGCCAGCCATTTCATCATTATAGGTTAGTTTTATGTGATTTAGGCTGATGTTTCTGACGGAGATCTCCATACCGGCCGATGTATCTGCTTCTACTGCTGCAGGCTCATCAGAAACAAACGCATCAATAATAAAGTTATAATTGAAGGTGGTGTCAGGATATGACCTGCTTACATTACCTATAACCCCCTGCAAGTCGACAGATTGAATAAACAACCTGTTGTTAAGCAGGCCTACCATATCAGCTCCAACATTCAGATTGGCAATGTACACTAAGGTGTCGCCCTGCTTATCTTCGATATATAGACCAGATATATTGATAGTTTTGGGAAAGCCTATACTTAGTTTTTCAAGCCTGACCGTGGTGCCCAGTTTCTGCTGTAACCACGAAACACCTTTTTGAGCTGCAAAATTTTGTACGTTGGGTATTTGAAAAGCAATAACCAGTATTACAAGCAATGCTGCAATACTGCCTAAGATCCATAACAGGATCTTTAAAGGAATGCGTATCCAACGGTTGTTAAGTTGCATCTTCGTTAATAAAATCCAGCGGCTCATTCGCAGGGCCGTTTAAAATTTCGCCTTTAATGGTGAACCTGCTGCCATGGCACGGGCAGTCCCAGGTCTTTTCTATAGTGTTCCAGGCAACAGTGCATCCCATATGGGTGCAAGTAGCTGAAACAATGTGCAATTTACCTCTGGTATCCCTATATGCACCGGCTTTTTGACCACCAATTTCAATTATTGCTGCATCATCCAAAGCCAGTTCTGAAATTCTTTCTGCTCCCGGCAGTTCAACTTTCTTGCTAAAATAACCAGAAAGGGTGCTTCCGATTTCCTTTAAAAAGATCCTTAGCGCTTTCAGGTTTAATCTGCCTGGTTTGTAAATGTCAGCCCTTAGATTTTCTTTGCCTTCTATCAGATCAGGTATTAGCATTGCTGCAATTGTAGAATGCGTCATACCATGGCCTGAATCGCCTGTAACTACATAGACATTGCCCTTGTCATTAACATTCCGGCCAATAAAGGCCATCCCATCGTATGGTTCCTGTACCTGACCTGACCATTTATAGACTACTTCACCCATTTCAAATCTGTTGCGTGCCCAGTTTTCGAGACGTGCAAATCTGTCAAGTTCAGAGAAATCATCCATTACACCGGTTTTATGGTCTTCACCACCAGTAATGAGTAAATCATATTCGCTGTTATAGGGTTGAGTTCGTACATAATGATAAGGCGGAGTATCTTTATCGGCTTCCATGTCGCCCGTATCCCACCATAGTGCAGAAGGCAGCGAATTCTTCGTGATAAGGGCAGCAATTGCATAGGTGCGGTAAGGGTATTGCATCAACGGCAGTAAGTATTTGCTCACAAAGGGACTGTTCGTTGCAACTACAATATTATTAGCGTTTACTCTAAAACCATCGGTTGTTGTAACTCCGGTTTCATCCAATGTCTCCACCCTTGTCGATGTAAAAATACTGCCACCCTTTACTGTTATTGCCTCCGCTAACGCAAGCATGTATTTTACAGGATGAAACTGACCTTGTTCTCTGAACCTTATTGCTTTTACCGGCTGCAGTATCATACCGGGAATATTAACTGTCCACTCTACCAGTGCACCGGCTCTTAAAGCAGCGTTGTACTCTTTTTCTAGATTATCGGTTGTGTCATTTACATGCGCAAATAAATACCCGTCAACACGTTTAAAATCGCAGTCAATCTTTTCAGTTTTAACTATTTCTTCAATGTAGTTGATAGCCTGATGGTGACTCTGGTATATGAGAGATGTTTTTTCCTTACCAAATAATTTCTCCAGACTATAAAATCTTTCATCGAGAGCACTGGACAGATGCGCTGTTGTTCTACCCGATTCACCACTGGCCAGGAAACCATCTTCCAGCACAACCACTTTATGTCCGCGTGTGATCAGGGTATATGCTACGGAAAGTCCGGCAAGTCCACCACCCACGATAATTGTATCTGTTTGATGGTTTGAGATAAGGGGTAAATACTGCCTGCCTGTTGAAATGTCAAGCCAGTTTGAGGTAGTACTTCCCGATGTGTTTTTGCCTGAGCCGGCATATTCGTTTTGAGTAGACATAGCGCAAATTATTAGGGTTTTTGAATAGCATCAATAATCTCAACAATCCAGCAACACTATGGGTTTATTTAGCGCATTAGTTACCCGGTTTGGCAGCTTTTTTACGTAAGCTGAATTTTCTTCTGGCATGTTTATTATCCGGTGAGTAGGTTTTTTCTTCCCCAATAAGGTAACCATAAGGCTTAAGCGTTTCAATATTATCGAAAGCTACTTTCATCATACCAAAAAATGGCAACGCAATGATCATACCTAAAACACCCCAGATAAGAGCAGTTACCAGAAGTGCCAGAATAGCAGTGAACGGATTAATGCTAACACTGCTGCCTACCACATTCGGGGTAATGAAGTTATTTTCAAGAAACTGAACAAACACAGCCACACCGGCCACTCCAATCGCAATACCGATCTGATCTTCCGTAATAAGTGCCATGAGCACAGGCAGGATGCTTCCAATTATTACACCAATATAGGGTATAATATTCAGGAAGGCCAGCAATACACCAAATAAGATTGCGTGCTCAAGTCCAAGAATTAAAAAGCCAACCGAATTCAACACAGCAAGTATCAACACAACAATAAAAAGGCCTTTTATGTACTTCTGCGAAACCAGGCTGATCTTACGCAGAATATCAAGTGCGTGCGCAGATTTATGTTCATCTTTTAAAGCAAGTTCCACAAAGTGCCTGAATTTGTCTCTGTAGTAAGTGAGGAAAAATATAAATACCGGAATTATAACGGCTGTGGCAATAAACGATCCTGTGGCAGTAAAAATACTCAGAATGTATTGTGAAGCCGATTCACCTATTGAAGTAAGCCGCTGGTTAATGAAATTTTTCTGTTCTGTTCGTGAGTAATTGAAATTCTCGTTGATAAACTGGTACAGGTTATTAATTTTACCTGTCATTTGCTTGCTTAACTGGGGCCAGTCACTGGCAAACATGGTTACCTGCGTATAGAAGAAATACAGCAACCCTGCTACGAACACTACAGCAACTATAAGGCTCAACACAATACTAAACCCTCTGTGCAGCCCCCACTTCTCAAGCTTCATTGAAATTGGCAATAACAGAAAAGTGAAGAGAACAGCAACTGCCAGAGGCAGTAAAATTGACTTTCCAACCACCATGAATGTAATTATCAGCGCCAGTAAAAATAAGCGCAGGGCAATTTTGTATAAGATTTTGTCGGGATTTTCCATATTCTATCGTTTTTCTAAATCAGGCACACCTACAGTTTCTTTAATTCCACTCAGAATAGTTTGCCATGTATAATGAAACATAAAGCGCTGCTTATTTCTTTTGTAAAACATGTCAGCTTCCCTGGCAGGCTTATTCCCTGATGGGTTACTCTTTTTAAGTATCAGGTTATTCGCTGCCAGCACAATGAGTTTATCTTTCAGTGACGAATTCGTATCATCAGCATTATCTATCTTTAAATCTGAGTATAGGAATCTCATACTTCCTTTAGAAAAGTTATCGTTGGCTTTAAAATTGAAATTTAACGTATCGAGATTGCCTGCACTTAAAGTGAACCCGGTTGTCGGAGCCACCATTCTGTTAAAATCAGATAACGACATATCGGTTATCGTTCCACTGCAATCAAACACCATTTGGGTGGTAGACAGCGGGAATTTATACGTTACGACAATTTTACCTGAATTCATAAAGTTACTCCTTGCATGGAACACAATATTAGACCCTGTCGCTATTAGAAGAGAGTCATTTGTCACTCCTGTAAAGTTAGCACTTATGTTGGTAAAAGCAATACTACCGGCTAATTCTTTTCCGGGGGCAATTTCTTCGTAAAACACTTCCGAATTTATTACTGAAATAGTGTCAACGTTAACATAACCAGGCAGTTCGCGAACTATTCTCTGTACAGATTCAGGCAAGGCAAAAGCCCTCGGGTAATTTTTATTTCTGTGAGCAAGCATGCTAAACCCCGAAATATTTATTTTCTCTGCAATAACACTGTGATAACCAAAAAATCGCCTTAGGTCTATGCTATTTAATGACACCTGTTTTGTGAAGATATCAAACCGGTCAGTTTGATTGCCGGCTTTATCGGCAAATTTTCGCTTATTAAAATTTGGAATAACTTTGAGAGAATCTATCCACAACAAGGAGTCACTGTACGACACCTGAAGGCGACCAACTTTCATAGTATACAGGCTGTCGGAGGTTACGTAACTGAAATTATTAACAACCATTTCTACAGAATCAGCCGAAAAAAGGCCCGGCATATGTTGGGTTGACGGACCAACATGCAGGTTTACCAAGCGAAATCGATTATCTGTGCTATGTATAGCGGGATTTAAATCATTGGCACTATTAAAAATCTTTAAATCGAAATTTGTGATGTTAGCATTCTTTATGGTAATGGATTTGGTAAAAGAACTAACAAGGTTGTACAAAGAAAAAGCCTGAGCTGTAGTATCTCTTGTTGAGGTCTTTGCAGCTCCCTGAGAAATAGTAATGGATGGCTCTAGCATGCTTATTCCATCAATTATTATTGTTTTGCGGAAAATAAACTGCGTAACATTAAGGCCGGTAAAATCAATTTTTTTAGCCGCTGCTCTGTATTCAGCCTCCCCTGATGGTAGTTTATCCGGTTGAATTTTGACTCCTTTGAACTTGATTGTCCGACTGAGTAGATTTAACCGTAACGCATTGATTGACAAAGCATACTGATGATTGGTCTGCTTACTGAATTCCTCCTGTAACCGAAGCCTTACATACCTGTTGGCATACCTTGACACAGAAAGAAATGCAATAGAACCAATAATCGCAATAAGAAATATAAAAAGTATCCACTTTACTTTATTGTTCTTTTTCATAGGATAGAATACAGAATTTTAACAGCATAAAATGTTGATTGTTTGAGTAACATGACACTATTAATTCAGCCACTAAACATAGGCGAAACATTATTTAAACATTCTATAAGCAATTATTAATTGGTTAATAAATGTTTAAGAAATGCTTAAGGAATGTTTAAGTATTGCTTAATCCCCAGAGCAGGACAGGTTTTAACTAAGAAATAACAGGGGATTTTAATCCATCTCGTGGTACGAAGGAATAGAGGAAAGAAAAGCAATTTTACCGGTCACGTAATCAATTTGTGCACAATGATGCTCCAATCCATTAGATAAAAGAAGGTACTTAACCTGCAATGTTAAATTATATCTGGCTGCCTGATAAAACACCTCTTCATCAATTGCTATATGCGGTGCTTTGCATTCAACTATCATTACAGGTTTGCTTTGCTTTGCATAAACAAGTATATCAAAACGTTTAGGCAGCCGGTTTACGAGAATTCTTTTTTCTGACGACATCATATGCAAAGGCACCTTTTTTTCGCTGGCCAGGAATGCAATAAGGTGCTGTCTTACCCATTCTTCATCAGTTAGAGCTACATACCGTTTCCTTAAAGGATCAAACACTTCTGAAGCATCATCACGTTGCCTCATCTTCAATTCAGCGGCAGGGAGATTTAAATTAATCATTCAGCAAACGATATTAAATTAGGTCAGGGTTTCACAAAAGTAAGGCTTCTATGAAACAGGGGCTAAAACTAATACTTTTTCGCAAATTGACTACCTTTGCAATGTTAGGCCCATTGCTTTGAAGAGTTGATATGAGAACTAAACAAGAAATTACTGAAAACTGGCTGCCACGATATACCGGCACCGCACCCGAAGAGTTTGGGAAGTACATTCTGCTGACCAATTTCATGCATTATGTTGATTTGTTTGCCAAATGGAACAATGTTGAGATCAAGGGGCTTACACGCAGCATGCCAAGTGCGACTGCCGGCGATATTACTATCATCAATTTCGGAATGGGCAGCCCCAATGCGGCGACTATTATGGACCTGCTGAGCAGCATAAAACCAAGTGCAGTTCTCTTTCTTGGGAAATGTGGCGGCCTGAAAAAGAAAGCGCAACTGGGCGACCTGATTCTTCCAATTGCCGCTATAAGAGGAGATGGTACTTCAACCGATTATTTTCCACCAGAGGTACCTGCCCTTCCTGCTTTTAATCTGCAGAAAGCTACCTCCACTACTATACGCGATCACAGCCGCGATTACTGGACCGGCACCGTTTACACTACCAACCGCAGAGTATGGGAACACGACGATGTCTTTAAAGAATATCTGAGAACCATCAGGGCAATGGCAATTGATATGGAAACCGCAACTATTTTTACTGTTGGTTTTTACAATGAAATACCTACTGGGGCTCTCCTGCTCGTTTCTGATCAGCCCATGATTTCTACAGGAGTTAAAACCGAAAGCAGTGATAAGCTGATAACTGAAAACTTTGTAGAAGCGCATCTCAAAATTGGCATTGACTCGCTGCAGCAACTTATAAATAATGGTCTGACTGTTAAACACCTGCGTTTCTGATAACTTAATATGGCTGCCGACTTCTCAAAAATAATGAACGACATTGCTGCAAAAAGGTATGCACCTCTTTACCTTTTATGCGGTGAGGAACCCTATTATATTGATCAGATATCAGACTATATTGAAGAGCATGCACTCGATGAGGCAGAACGTGAATTTAATCAGAGCATTCTTTACGGAAGAGAAACAGATGCCATAAAAGTGCTGGAGTATGCCAAACGATACCCCATGATGTCTGAATATCAGGTGGTTATTGTTAAAGAAGCACAAGATCTCAAAGACATTGATAATCTGGCTCCTTATGCAGAGAAACCCTTATCGACCACTATTCTTGTGCTGTGCTATAAGCATAAGAAGTACGATAAGCGAAAATCTCTTTCGAAAATTATTGAAAAGAAAGGGGTATATTTTGAATCGGCCCGTATATATCAGGAAAAAGTACCAGCCTGGATTACCAGTTATATAAATAGTAAAAATTATCAGGTAACACCTAAAGCCGCATTATTGCTGGGCGACTTTCTTGGCACTGACTTGTCGAAAATTGCCAATGAAATCAGCAAACTATTTATTCTGTTACCGCCGGGGAGCACAATTACCGAAGATGTAATTGAGAAAAACATTGGCATAAGCAAGGATTACAACTTTTTCGAATTTCAGGAAGCCCTCGCCTCAAAGAACATAGAAAAGGCCAATAACATTGTTACGTACTTTAATGCCAATCAAAAAGACAATCCGCTGGTAAAGATTGTGCCTATGACGTACGGTTTCTTTTCGAAGGTGCTTATATGTGCCAGTTTACCCGATAAATCGCAATCTTCGGTAGCTTCAGCCATTGGGGTTAATCCTTTTCTTACCAGAGATTACCTGAAAGCCGCTTCTAATTATTCCCTGGGAAAACTAACAGAAGTAATAGCCATACTCAGAGAATTTGATCTTAAAAGTAAAGGGGTAGATTCGGGTTCGGCTCCCCAGTCAGACCTTATGAAAGAGATGGTATTCAGGATACTGCACTAAGCCAGTTACCTGATAGCATTTACCCGGTTATCAGGCAAAAAGCCCGGCAATTATTTCAGCATATTTCTTCATAATGAATTGCCTGCGAAGCTTCAATGACGCAGTTAATTCACCGCCTTCAATGGTAAATTCTTCACCCATAAGCTGATACCTCTTTATCTGTTCTGTTGCACCGAAATAATGATTGTATTTTTTCACTTCCGCATCGATGCGTTTCTTAATAACCGGATCGCTTATTATTTCCTTATTCGAAGTAAATGGTATACCTTTCTTAGCGCAGTAACTTGTCAGGAAATTAAAGTCAGGAACTATCAGAGCAGCGGCGAACTTTTGATTTTCGCCTAAAACAATCAATGCGTCAATAAATCGTGATTCTTTAAACTTATTTTCGATTACTTCAGGGCTTATGTATTTACCAAGAGAGGTTTTAAAGATTTCCTTTTTGCGACCTGTGATCTTCAAATGGCCTTCCGGAAGCAATTCGCCCAGATCGCCTGTATGAAACCAGCCATCTGCATCGATAGCTTCGCGGGTTTGATCGGGTTCTCTATAGTAACCAAGCATAACACCAGGCCCCTTAGCCAGAATCTCTCCATCTTCAGCAATTTTTATAAGGGTATTTTTAAGCGGTCTGCCCACGGTACCAAATTTATTTCCCCCGGGCGAAAGGTCGTTTACAGCAATAACGGGCGACGTTTCCGTCAGGCCATATCCTTCAACCACCGGTATACCTGCAGCATTAAAAATACGGGCTAGTCGCGGTTGCAGGGCTGCTCCACCAGAAACAACTACTTTTAAATTATTACCTAGTGCTTCACGCCATTTGCTGTAAACCAGTTTATCGAGCAGCTTTTTCTCCAATTTGTAACCAATGCTGTTCGCGCCGTCTTCCTTGTAATGGTTAGCAATGTATACAGCTCTGAAGAAAAAGAACTTCTTAACCCCTTTAAGTTTGCCTCCCGTTTGCATAAGCTTGTCGTAGATCTTTTCAAGTAAACGCGGTACGGTAGTGACAATAGATGGTTTAACTTCACGAATGTTTTCAGCTATAACTGCAAGATTTTCAGCGTAATAAACAGAGATGCCCAGATACTGAAACAAATAATTAAGCATACGCTCATAAATATGACATAAAGGCAGGTAGCTAAGCGCTCTGCCCTCCTGGCCTATGGGCGGTATGTGCTTTACAGCCATAAAGTTGCTAATAATATTATGGTGGGTTAGCATCACCCCTTTAGGATTTCCGGTGGTACCCGACGTATAGATAATGGTTGCCAGATCGTGGGTGCGGATTGTTTGCTTTATCTGATCAATACGCCTGAATGGCTCTGCATCAGGATCGTGAACCGCATGTTTGCTTTGATGCCCGGCATGTAGTTCCTTTTCAGCGTCCATAGCCTTTTCGCCCTTTGATATTACGTCATTTAACGTAATGGAACTCTGAAGCTGTTTTATGGAAGCTACTGCAATGATCTCTTTAAGCTCAGGAAGTATATGCTCAATTTTCCGGAATATTTCCATTCCCGGAATAAACAAGAACTTAACTTCTGCATGTTCCAGAATATACCGGTAATCTGACTCTTTGATTGTTGGATAAATGGGCACATGGATGGCACCTGTTTGAAGAATTCCTATATCAATTATGTTCCATTCAGGTCGGCCGGGCATAATAGTTGCAACTTTATCACCCATTTTAACTCCATACTCAAGCAATGCATAGCTCACGGCATCGGCCATATGCCGGTACTGAGCAATAGAATACATAGTCCATTTACCCGCTTCTTTACTTGCCAGCACATCAGGTTTTGGATTATAGTGTGCAGCATGGTAGGGCAATATATCAAAGAGTCTTTCTACGACAATCATAATAAAAGCGGTTAAATATTGACTGAGGAGCGGTTAAACAACCGGGCTATAAAAGTATTGTATTTCTCAAGAATAAACCTGCGTTTTAGTTTCAGTGTTGGGGTTAGTTCGCCTGATGCAATGCCCCATTCATTGGGCAGAACAGCAAAATTTTTAATTTGCTCAGCGTTACCGAAGTGCTTATTCATTTCATCGACAACACGCCGGATTCTTTTATATATCAGGGGATTGTCGACCATTTCCTGATTTGTAGTATAAGGGATACCTTTAATATTACACCATGATTTTAAGTGGTTAAAATCAGGGACAATAAGTGCGGCGGCATACTTTTCATTTTCGCCAACCACCATAATATTATCAATAAAAGGAGATTCTTTTACTTTGTTTTCAATTAGTTCTGGTGCAATGTATTTCCCCAGAGAGGTTTTAAAGATCTCCTTTTTTCTGCCTGATATAACCAGTTGACCTTCAACCTCAAACCTACCTACATCACCGGTATGAAACCAGCCATCATCATCCATGGCCAGAGCGGTAAGTTCCGGCTCTTTATAATAGCCCATCATGATACCCGGGCCACGGGCAAGTATTTCGCCGTCATCGGCTATAATAACTTCTACACCCCTGAGAGGTGGGCCAACAGTACCAATCTTAATACCGTTTGCATCAATGCTGGTTACAGCTACCACCGGCGACGTTTCAGTTAAACCATACCCTTCATAAATTGGAAGCCCCGCTGCCCTGAATGTTCTGACCAGCCTTGGCTGAATGGCGGCACCACCCGATACTATGATTTTAAAGTTGCCACCTAAAGCTTCACGCCATTTGCTAAATATTAATTTATCGAAAAATGCATGTTCTAATTTATACCAGGCACTATTGTTACCGTTAACATCGTATTTGTCGGCCACTTCAACAGCAGCAAAGAAAAGGGTTCGTTTAATTCCTTTAAGGGTCCTTCCCTTATCTATGATCTTGTCGTATATTTTTTCGAGCAGCCGGGGCACACAACACATCATATCGGGCCTTATTTCACGAATATTATCAGAAATGGTTGACAGATTTTCTGCATAATAAATTGATATTCCGAGATAATGATACATGTAATTCAGCATACGCTCGTAAACATGACACAGAGGCAGGAAACTGAGAGCTTTACCTTCTTCGCCAAACGTTGGTATATAGGAAACAGCTTTAAAGTTCGAAATAATATTGGCATGCGAAAGCATAACACCTTTCGGATTGCCTGTAGTGCCGGAAGTATATATTATAGTAGCGAGATCGGTGCCTTTTATTTGTGCTTTTATATCGTTGATTGCTTCAGGCTGGGGGTTTGTAATGCCTGCATCGATCAGGTCGTACATCAGCTTAGAGCCGTTTAAACTTTTAATGCAATATATGGCGACAAGAGAAGGGCATTGATCTGCAATAGATTCAATTTTCTTGTATACCTGATCATCAGCAACAAACACATAGCGAATTTCGGCATGATTAAAGATGTACTGATAATCGGCTTTGCTAATTGTTGGGTATACAGGTACATGAATGGCTCCAGCCTGCATGATCGCAAAATCGAGGTAGTTCCACTCCGGCCGGTTGTTCATAATAGTAGCGATAGCTTCGCCTTTTTTAACACCTATGGATAATAATCCATAGCTTAAATGGTCGACTAACTGGCGGTATTTTTTAAGGCTCACTTTCTGCCAGATACCATCCTCCTTACTTGCCAGAACATCTTCTTTTGGCTTAAACTTTAAAGCATAGTAAGGTAAAAGGTCGAATAACCTCTCAATTTGCATAACAACAATGAATTACTGAATATTGGTGCAATATAAGCAAATATCCAGATATGTGCTACATAACCTGAAGTTATCTTTTTCTATTGATAATAGAAGCGGTAGCCTGAGCCGCAGGCATAATAAGCAGATCGTTTATATTGACGTGTGCAGGTAGGGTTGTTACATAGTGCACTACTTCTGCAACATCATCGGGTGTTAAGGGCTGAAATCCATTATATACGGCTTTAGCAGCCTCTTCATTACCCGAAAAACGAACCATAGAAAACTCAGTTTCAACAGCACCTGGTGCAACCTGGGTAACTTTTATGTTTCTGGTAAGCAAATCAATACGCATGGCCTTACTTAGTGAATCAACGGCAGCTTTGGTTGCACAGTACACATTGCCACTGGAGTATGCTTCTTTTCCGGCAATAGAACCTATGTTTATTATATGACCCTTACCATTTTTTATCATAAGAGGAGTTGTAGCATGGGTAACATACAGCAAACCTTTGATGTTGGTATCAATCATTACTTCCCATTGATCCGGATTGCCTTCATTAATGGCATTCAGACCTAAAGCGAGCCCAGCATTATTGATTAGAATATCAATTTTACGAAAATCATCAGGCAAACAATCAATAGCTTTATTAACAAGGTGGCGTTTTGTAACATCCATTGGAGCTACATATACCGGAACGTTATATCTGGAAGACAGATCATCAGCGATTGACTGTAAACGGTCTCTTCTGCGACCGGTAATAATTATCCGGTGTCCTTCTTTGGCAAAACGTATTGCACAAGATCTACCTATACCACTGGTTGCACCAGTGATTATAACAGTTTTTTGCATAGTGTTTTATTGTTTGGTTTTCTCAACAATCCAATTACGTGCATTAACAAACGCTTCAATCCACGGGCTTATTTCATCCAACATGCGGCCTGTGGGGTAAAAAGCCCAGTTCCATGGGTAAAGTGAACGTTCGAGATGAGGCATGATTGCAAGGTGCCGGCCATCATCAGAAGCTAATGCCGCTGTGTTGTAGTCGCAACCATTGGGGTTACCCGGATATTCTATATAACTGTATTTTGCAGGGATATGATACTGGTTTTCGGCAAGAGGCATTCTGAATCTTCCTTCACCATGCGAAACCCATATTCCCAGCCGGCGTCCTGACATGGAACCAAGCATAACACTATGGTTCTCAAGTATGTCTACATTCAGGAAAATAGATTCGAACTTGCCTGAGGTATTATGCAGCATTTTAGGCTTTTCGGAATGCGATGGATTAATAAGGCCCAGTTCGATCATGACCTGGCAACCATTGCATACGCCCAGGCTCAGGGTATCATGTCGGGCATAGAACCGATCGAGGGTTGCTTTAGCGGCGGGATTATATAAAAATGCGCCTGCCCATCCTTTAGCTGAGCCCAGAACGTCGGAGTTGGAAAATCCGCCTACAAAAACGATCATATTTATATCGTCAAGCGTTTCACGACCACTGATCAGATCTGTCATGTGAACATCTTTAACATCAAAGCCTGCAAGGTAGAGCGACCATGCCATTTCACGGTCACCATTCACGCCCTTCTCTCTGATAATTGCTGCTTTAACTCCTGATGGTGTGCGACGGTTTTGATCAATGCCAAACTGTTTTAATTCACCGGAAAACTCTTCACCAAAATCAAATGAAAGGGGTTGTTTACTGTAATTACGGTAACGTGCTTTTGCATGATCTTCGCCGCTCTGTTTCTGATCGAGAAGGTACGAAGGCCTGTACCAGAGATCGCGTAGTTTGTCTACATCCAGTTCTATATTGCCATCATGATAACGTAAAGTTAGGAACCTGCGGAAAGAAGGTTTACCAATAACCTTAAAGTTAACGCCTGCTTCGTGCAGAAGAACAGAAGTATAGTCGAGATCATTTACCTGTACAATAACTCCGGGGTTTTCGGCAAGCAGTAACTGAACAATATTGCTTTCGCCAAATACCGAAAGGTCGGCATCAATACCAATACCCGGCTGTGCAAACAGCATTTCTAATAAAGTGGTTACCATACCACCGGCCGAAATATCATGCCCTGCGATTACAACTCCTTTGGTAATCAGGGTTTGCACGCAGGCAAATGCGCGGGCAAAATAATTAGCATCAGAAACATTGGGAGTGATCTCGCCTATGGCATTTTGAGTCTGGGCAAAAGAACTCCCGCCAAGCCTGTACGGCGAGTTGCTGAAATCAATATATACGAGAGATGCAGTAAATTCAGGCTGCAATACAGGTTTAACTACCTTGCGGATATCGCTGACTTCAGCAACAGCGCTAATGATAACGGTTCCCGGTGAGAGCACTTTTTCCCCGTCAGGATACTTCTGTGTCATCGATAAGGAATCTTTACCGGTTGGTATATTGATACCAAGCTGGGTAGCGAAGCGGCCAGCAGCCTCCACAGCATCGTACAAACGGGCATCTTCGCCTGCATTGCGGCAAGGCCACATCCAGTTAGCGCTTAAGGAAACTCCTTTCAATCCATGTTCGAGTGGCGCGAATACTATATTGGTAAGTGCTTCAGCGATAGACAATACCGATCCTGCGGCCGGGTCTATAAGTGCGGCAGCAGGTGCATGCCCGATAGAAGTGGCAATACCGCTAATCCCCTGATAATCTAAAGCTACAACACCCATGTTATTCAATGGCAGTTGTATTGGGCCGGCTGTTTGCTGAACTGCAACTCTGCCGGTAACTGAACGATCAACCTTGTTGGTTAACCAGTCTTTACAAGCTACAGCTTCGAGTTGCAACACTTGTTCAATATAGGTGCGTAGGTTTGAAGCATAATATTTAACTAAACTGAACTTATTCACTGTACGATTGTCGGTCATGACTGTTCGTGGCGGTTTGCCAAACAGATCGTGCAGACCGAGGTTTATTGGGGTATTTCCATTTTTATTATTGACAAAAGTAAGCGTATGGTCGCCGGTAGTTTCACCCACTTCAAAAAACGGGGCCCTTTCACGTTCAGCAACCTGTTTTATAAGATCAAGATTCTCCGCAGATACAACCAGCCCCATGCGCTCCTGCGACTCATTGCCGATGATCTCACGATCGGATAGTGTAGGGTCACCGACTGGCAGCTTGTCAATATTGATTTTACCACCAGTGGCTTCAACAAGCTCTGACAGGCAATTCAAGTGACCGCCTGCTCCGTGGTCGTGTATGGAAATGATAGGGTTATTGTCGCTCTCTGCCATTGCCCTTACTACATTATACACACGTTTTTGCATTTCGGGATTAGAACGCTGAACAGCATTCAGCTCCAAAGCATTGCTGAACTGACCGGTTGCAACGGATGATACCGCACCGCCTCCCATTCCAATGCGATAATTATCTCCTCCCATAACTACTACCTTATCGCCGGTACCGGGTTCTGCTTTCAGGCTATCGCTTTTGTAGCCATAGCCAACACCACCTGCAAGCATAATAACTTTATCGTAACCATAATTTCTTGAGGCTTCAGAGTGCTCGAAGGTTAATACGCTTCCACAAATAAGGGGTTGCCCGAATTTATTTCCAAAATCACTTGCGCCGTTTGAAGCTTTTATAAGTAATTCTTCAGGATTGTGGTACAGCCACTTGCGGGGTTTAACATTTCTAACCCATGGGTGGTTGTTCTCCCTTCGTGGATAGCTTGTCATGTAAACTGCAGTACCTGCAATCGGCATGCTGCCTTTTCCACCTGCCATACGGTCCCTTATTTCACCACCACTGCCGGTAGCAGCACCGTTAAATGGTTCAACGGTTGTTGGGAAGTTGTGTGTTTCCGCTTTAAGCGAAATCACCGATTCAACATCCTTAATTTTAAAATAATCGGGTTTATTCTGAGCAGCGGGTGCAAATTGTTCAATTACAGGGCCGGCAATGAAAGCAACATTGTCTTTATACGCAGAAACTATCTGGTTAGGATTTTCTTTTGATGTTTTGCGTATCATGGAGAAGAGGGTATCTGGCATTTCTTCCCCATCAATCACGAAAGTGCCGTTAAATATTTTATGGCGGCAGTGCTCTGAGTTAACCTGAGAGAAGCCAAACACTTCGCTATCGGTTAAGGGCCTGCCTAATCTTAGACTGAGTTGTTCAAGGTATTCAATTTCATCGGGCGAAAGCGCCAACCCTTCCTGCTCGTTGTATTGCGCCAGGTTGGTAATAGGCTTCACCGGTTCAGGCATTTTATGGATGGTAAAAATTTCCTGATCAAGGGCATTATACAAGGCCTGCAACATGGGATCAAACGCTGCTTTTTCTGAATCTGTGCTAACAAACTCTTCTATACGGGCTATACCTGATATTCCCATATTTTGAGTCATTTCTACAGCGTTGGTACTCCATGGGGTGATCATTTCGCGGCGTGGCCCAACAAAAAAGCCCGATACAGACCGGGCTTCAACATACGTTGCTCCTCCAAGAAGCCAGGATAACTTATTCCTGTCAGCCATGGAAATTAAATCGGTGCTTTCTATGGCAAAAATATTGACGCCCTTAAAAAAATGAATCATTTTGCTGCGAGTTTATTGTTTGAGGCTACAAAATTACTAAATTGCACATAATTTTCCGATATTTGCGTAGCAACATAATCAATCCTAATTATGCCTAAAAAGTTCAAGCTCAATGAAGACTGGTCATCTGTGATCGTCGGACTTATACTTATTCTTGCAATTGTAGCATCAAAATTCATCCCCGAAATACCTAAAATACTCCCGAAATGGGGTCCTGCAGATGGTTGGACGGGATGGACTGTATTAAGTGGCGAAGTTTTTACATCGGGGAATACGGTTAGGTTTATCTTAACCTTTCTTTATTTCTTTTTCTTTTCGATTGTAGGATCGTGGCTCATGGGCCGGAAGGGTAAGGAGTTGTTGCCTGCTTTCCCGGTGGTATTTATATTGTCGATGATTGCACAGTTGATTGCCAGCAGTGGTTCTATGAAACATCTGGGGCTTGAAACTGTAATATTTTCGCTGGTTATAGGGCTTTTTGTAAGTAACGTTATCGGTACACCCAAATGGCTTAAAGAAGGGATACAAAGTGAATTTTATATCAAGATAGGTCTGGTTATGCTTGGGGCCACTATTTTGTTCAGTGAAATTATGAAAGCCGGTTTCTTTGGAATTATCCAGGCTGTAATTGTTGTTGTGGGTGTTTGGTACTTTGCTTTCTGGATTGCCAAGAAGTTTAAAATTGACGAAGAATTAGGTATAATGCTTGCCAGTGCAGTTAGTATTTGCGGTGTGTCTGCGGCCATTGCAACAGCAGGTGCCATTAAGGGTGATTCTAAAAAACTTAGCTATGTAATTTCGCTGGTGCTTATTGTAGCAATTCCGATGATGATTCTTATGCCACTGGTAGCAAGGTGGATGGGATTGCCTGATGAAGTTACAGGAGCATGGCTGGGTGGCACTATCGACACAACAGGAGCAGTTGTGGCAGGGGGTACTATTGCCGGTGACATCGCCTTAAAATTCAGTACCATTATTAAGTTCTCGCAAAATGTATTGCTTGGAATTGCAGCTTTCCTCATTTCGATTTATTGGTCGTACCGTAATATAGGTGATGACATTAATGAGAAACCTTCTATGCAGATGATTTGGGACAGATTCCCAAAATTTGTGCTTGGTTTTATAGTGGCTTCTTTAGTTTTTTCTTTCATGATAGAACCGGAAGTAGCAAAAACTGCCGGTAAAACTATAAAAAGCTATCAGTCGTTATGGTTTAATCTGGCATTTGTTTGCATAGGTCTGGAAACAAAGTTTAAAGATCTGGTAACACTCGACAGAGGGAAGCCTGCATATGTATTTCTTTTGGCTCAGGGCTTTAATATTTTGCTCACGTTACTGGTTGCATATATCTTGTTTGGCATACTCTGGCAGGGGTAACAAACTGGAAAATCATTAATTTTCAGGGTTGTATAAGAAAGGGTATTTATATGTACCTTTGCGCCCAATTTAATATTATATATGCCCACATTTGATGAATTAGGCTTAAACCCCTTGCTATTACAGGGTGTTGAAGCTATTGGCTTTAAGGAGCCTATGCCTGTTCAGGCTGAGGTTATACCCACACTTATTGAAAACCCTGCTGATCTGGTTGGTCTTGCACAGACAGGTACAGGTAAAACAGCAGCATTTGGGTTGCCTGTGTTGCACCACATTAATCCTCAATTAAATAAAACGCAGGCGCTGATTCTGTGTCCCACCAGAGAATTGTGCCTTCAAATTGCACGTGACCTGGAAAGTTTTGCTGCCTTTATGGAAGATGTAAAGATTACAGCAGTTTATGGTGGAGCGAGCATTGAGAACCAGATACGACAGTTAGAAAAAGGCCCTCAGGTTATAGTCGCAACACCGGGTCGATTAAACGATATGATTCGCCGCAAAAGGGTCGATTTCAGCCAGGTAAAATGGGTTGTTCTTGACGAAGCTGACGAAATGCTTGATATGGGTTTTCAGGAAGAAGTTGACACTATACTTGAAACTACCCCCGAACAGAAATATACTTTATTGTTTTCAGCAACTATGCCTGCTCAGGTTGAGCGTATACTTGCAAAATATATGAGCAACCCTGTAATCAAAACCATTGGAAAGAAGAATACAGGAACTGCCAATGTTAAGCACATGTATTACCTTGTGCATGCCCGCGATCGTTATCTGGCACTTAAACGTATTGCTGATTTCAATCCCAGCATTTACGGCATTATCTTTTGCCGCACAAGAATTGAAACTCAAGAGATAGCTGACTCATTGATCCGTGATGGGTACAATGCCGACTCACTTCATGGTGATTTATCACAGGCACAGCGGGATCATGTAATGAACCGTTTCAGAAACAGGACTCTGCAGATGCTTGTTGCTACAGATGTGGCAGCGCGCGGTTTGGATGTTAACGATCTTACGCATGTGATAAACTACAACCTTCCTGATGATACAGAAGTATACATCCATAGAAGCGGTCGTACCGGTCGGGCTGACAAACTGGGTATTTGTGTTTCTATCATCAACCTGAAAGAGAAATTCAAGATCAGGCAGATAGAAAAAATGATCAACAGAGAATTTGCACAGGCTAAAGTTCCTACAGGTGTGCAGGTTTGCGAGAAACAGTTATTCCATCATGTAGACAGGATGGAAAATGTATCTATTGATACTGAAATTGAATCCTTCTTACCCGTTATATATCGTAAACTTGACTGGATGAGCAAAGAAGACCTGATAAGAAGGTTTGTTTCTTTGGAATTCAACAGGTTTCTCGAATATTATCGCGATGCAAGAGATATAAATGTTGAGGAAGAGAAAAGAGAGTTTAGTGATCGTAAAGATAACCGCAGAAATAGCAGAGATAACAAACGAGGCTCAGCAGACCGGGATAATTACGATCATAAAGAGAGTAGCCGGGGTAGTCGTGGTCGTGACCGGGATAGCCGTGATGGATCAGATCGCGATTTGACAAGGATGTTTGTAAGTATTGGTCGCAAAGACAGGGTTATGCCTCAACAATTGATCGGGCTGATCAACGAAGTAACTAAAACAAGGGAAATTAAGATTGGCCGTATCGATATAATGGACAATTATTCTTTTATTGACATCGATTCTGGATCTGTAAAGAAAGTTTTAAGAGCTTTCAGCAGTGAAAGTCGCAATCCCGATGGTGTGCGTATTGAAGTTGCTTCGGAGCGTGATGGTGGTAGCAAAGGTAAAAGTGCATGGCCATTTAAGCAGGAGAGTAATGAGTCGGGTAAGAAGCATGCCCGAACTTCGAAAGACAGATCCGATCGTTCATCGGGGAATAATTATGAGAGGGGCGACAAATTTGAAAGCAGGAAGTCAGAGCATTCAGACCAGCCTGGCAGGAATAAGAAAAAGTCAAACGACCAGCCATTTTTTGAATCTCCATGGAAACGACCGAAAAAAGAGAATAGTGTGAAACGCGGCAAACGCAAGTAATATCAAGATAGCCTAAATAAAAAGATCCGTTTTCACGGATCTTTTTATTTATGAGAAACAGGAAAATAAAATCGTATTATTGCTTAGCCAGGTCATGTACTTCTGTTTCAGCTTCAGCTTTTGAACTTGCAAGAAATCGCTCAGCCTCAATAGCGGCCATACATCCTGTACCTGCTGCAGTAATAGCCTGACGAAAAACATGGTCTTGCACATCGCCTGCTGCAAATACTCCCGGAATATTTGTTTGAGTTGTTCCGGATATTGTTTTAATATAACCGTTGGCATCTAAATTTATTTGCCCTTTAAAGATATTAGTGTTGGGGGTATGCCCAATGGCCACAAAGAAACCCTGAATTTCAATCTGTTTCTGCTCCTTTGTTTTGGTATTTTCGAGCAGAGCGCCTGTAACAACTTTACCATCACCAAGTACTTCAAGAGTTGTATGGTTCCAGAGTACTTCAATGTTGGGAGTTGTTAATACCCTGTGCTGCATGGCTTTGCTTGCTCTCAGCTCATCCCTGCGCACGATGAGATATACCTTTTTTGTCATTTTTGCCAGGTAGGTAGCTTCTTCAGCAGCAGTATCGCCTCCACCTACAACAGCTACATTCTGACCACGATAGAAAAATCCGTCACATGTAGCACATGCAGAAACTCCATGCCCGTTATATCTTACCTCAGATTCCAGACCAAGATATCTGGCAGTGGCACCGGTTGCTATAATTACACTCTCTGCAAGCAGCGATTTTCCATCATCTGTTTTAAGTTTAAATGGACGTTGTGAAAAATCAGCCTCAGTAATAACTCCCCAGCGGAGATCACTGCCAAAACGTTCTGCCTGACGTTGTAAGTCAAGCATCAATTCAGGCCCCATAATACCGTTTGGATACCCAGGGAAATTATCAACTTCTGTTGTAGCAGTTAGCTGTCCGCCTGGTTGCATTCCCTGATAAACTACTGGTTTAAGGTCAGCTCTTGCTGCATAAATAGCTGCAGTATAACCTGCAGGTCCTGAGCCAATTATAAGGCATTCAATTCTCTCTAATTCTGATTCTGGTTTCATCTATCGTTGTATAATTATTATCTGAAGTTATTATTGTGCTACTCTATTGCATTAATTCAATTCTGAATGATTCTCTGTTGAAAAGTACAAAGTAAAGCATAACCTGCTTTACATCAAAGCAAATTAAAAGCTTAAAAAAGAGTATAACAAATTATGTGCCTTTATTACAGTCATGCCATAATGGCACCTGCCTTACTTAGGGTAATATCAGAAGTTTAGCGAGTTCTTTGAATTTGCCGGATTAAAGAACCTGATATACAACGAGATAAATACCATTATAATCACCATCAATACAGTTGATAAAGCTGAGCCAAAAGGCCAGTTTCGTGCCTGAAGGTACTGCGATGTTATTACATTACCTATCATGGTATTGCTGGTACCACCAAGGAACTCAGGAATAACAAAATTTCCAAGTGTTGGTATGAAGGTGAAAATTATTCCGGCTACAACTCCGGGAATTGCGTATGGGAGTGTTATTTTTATGAATGTTTGTGTGGTATTGGCGCCAAGATCCATACTTGCTTCCAGTAGACTGATGTCCATTCTGTCGAGCGAAGAAAAGATCGGCAGCACCATAAACGGAAGATTCCAGTATACAAATCCTACATACATGCCAAATGAATTATTAATCATCTTAATTGGCTGTTCAACAATCCCCAGATGCGTAATAAAGGTATTTACCAGGCCTGAATCACCTAAAAGTGTCATTATGGCATACATTCTGATAAGGAAGTTGGTCCAGAATGGCAATATTATCAGGAACATTATTATCATTTTGGCTTTATCTGATGCAAAAGCCATGTAATAAGCCATAAGAAACGCGATTGCCAACGTTATTAGTGTAGTTACCAGAGCATAACCAAATGACTTTAAAAGGATTTTGAGATACATACCTTGCAAAGCCTGCCTGTAAAAGTCTAATGTAAAGATGTTTGGATCGGAAGCTTTGCCTGTGTAACCAAAACTGTACCCGATAACGATAACCATGGGCACTATAAAAAAGATAAGTAGCCAGAACATGGGTGGTACCATTAGTACCGGTTTTTCATTATTTCTGATTGGCATGGACTATTTCTCCTGATGTTTGGCTCCATTTAATAAACACGCGCTCATCTAAATCATAGAACTCATTAGAGAGTTTTAGAAGGTAGTTTTGTGATATTACTGAAACGAATTGCCCGTTATCTAATTCAACCACATACTTGGTAAATTCGCCCAGATAGGCTTTTTGCCTGATAATTCCACTCAGACCATTCTCATATTCTGCAGGTCCAAGCAAACTTATCTGAACGCGTTCTGGGCGAATGCAATAAAGCACAGACCCGCCAACATTTGGAGCAGTCTTGCCTGACAGTTTAATTGCTCCTAATCCTGTAAGGTTAAGGGCAGTAGCTGAGCTATCAGAAGAAGTGATCGTGCTTTCGAAGAAGTTCATGCTACCAATAAAGTCGGCAACAAAATGTGTTTGCGGAAATTCATATACTGATCTTGGAGCATCGCATTGTTCAATTAAACCATCCTTCATAACTGCTATTCTGTCAGCCAGGGCAAGCGCTTCAGTTTGATTATGTGTGACGAAAATAAAGGTAATGCCAACTTTACGCTGAAGCTCTAACAATTCATTGCGTGTTTGCTCTGATATCTTTTTATCAAGTGCACTCAGCGGTTCATCGAGCAGTAATACACTTGGCTGGTTAACTAATGCTCTTGCTAAAGCCACTCTTTGCTGCTGGCCTCCCGACAAATTTCCTGGCATTCGGTCTATATAATTGCCAAGACCAACAAGTTTAACAACTTCCTCAATCCGATCATCCATTTCTGTTTTGGGAAGTTTCTTCAGTTTTAATCCATAAGCAATGTTATCATAGACCCTCATGTTCGGAAACAGTGCATAGTTTTGAAATACGGTATTAACGTCGCGTTTGTCAGGCGAATCGTATGTGATATTCTTTCCGTCAAGGGTAATTTCGCCCCCTGAAGGCTTCTCAAAACCAGCAATCATGCGTAGAATTGTCGTTTTCCCACAACCACTGGGGCCCAATAAACAGAAAAACTCGCCTTTACTGATAACCAGATTAACTTCTTTTACAGCATGTACCTTACCGTAAGTTTTTGATAAATTCTTTAACTCAAGCATCTGTATGTGTTATTTGTGCTATTTAACTTTTAATTCAGTCCACGCTTTCTCAATATGCTTATTAAAATCACCCATATCTTCAATCATTTCAAGATCTTTGAACTTAGCAAGATCTGGAAATATTATCTGATTTTCCTGATATTCCTTATCCAGCAACTGCACGGCAGAATCATTTGGCATAGCATGTTCAATTTTAATGATATTGCGAGCAGAATTAGCAGGATCAAGCAGGAAGTTAATGAACTTCTCTGCATTTAGTCTATTAGGCGCATTGGCAGGTATACTCATATTATCAACCCAAAACAGACTTCCTTCCCTGGGTAAGCCTAGTTTAAACTTTTTATCAATACGGTTCAATTTGGCAATTGCACCATTATATGCGTGAGCTATCCATACATCTCCACTGAGCATAACAACATCGAGAGCATTTGATTCGTATCGGCGCACAAGAGGTTTTTGGCTAATCATGAGATCTTTCACTTTCATGAGGTCATCCGTACTGGTTGTCACATTTATGCCAAGCAATTGGTATCCAACGCCAAAAACTTCACGCACATCATTCAGCATCATTATTCTGCCTTTGTATTTCTCGTTAAACAGCACTTTCCATGAATCAACAGGTTCTTTTATAAAGTCACTATTGTATACCATAGCTGTGTAACCGTATGCATATGGAATATAATATTGCCCCGATGTATCGTATGATAGTTTCCGAAACATCGGATCAATGTATTGATAATTGGGTATTGCATTAAAGTTAATTGGGGCTATAAGATTACGCTCACGCATAATTTTAACCATATAGTTAGTAGGGAAAATCAGATCGTATCCTTCAACTCCCATTTCGAGTTTGGCTAAAAGTTCTTCGTTGTCGTTAAAATAATCGTAGTTTACTTTTATACCAGTCTCTTTTTCAAACTCCTTTATTAAATCCTCATCAAGATAGTCAGAGTAGTTGTATATATTAAGCTGATTACCTGAACTTGTTATAAAAGGTGACACTACAAGAATACCAATAATAAAAGCCGCGAAGATTGCTAATGCAGTTTTAAATTTCTTGCTAATGCGCTGACTTTTTTGCAGCACATTTGATGCATACAAAATGATAATCGTGAAGACAATGAGAATGGTGGATATTGCATTTACTGAAGGGGTAATTCCAAACTTAATGAGTGAGTATATTTTTAACGGTAATGTGGATGCTCCAACACCTGCTGTAAAAAAGGTAACTACAAAATCATCAATACTGAGAGTAAAAGCAAAAAGGGCACCTGATACGACACCCGGCATAATATTTGGCAGAATTACTTTGCGAAAGGTATGCCATCTGCCTGCTCCAAGATCCAGGCTTGCCTCTTCGAGCGACGGAGGAAGATTTAGAACCTTTGCCAATATGATCATCGTAGCAAACGGGAAACTAAAGGTAATATGGGCAACCACTATTGAAAATATTCCCAGTGGAAATTTTATCAGCATGAATAAGGCTAAAAGCGACACACCAAAAATAATTTCCGGCAGAATTACCGGCACATACATGAGGTTATGAAACAACTGCTTACCCCAGAATTTATACTTTCCTAAAAGCATAGCAGCTAGTGTAGCAAGAACTGTTGAAATAATTGTGCTGAGAATGGCAATAACCAATGAATTCCTGACAGCTATCCAGATGGATGAATCATTGAGAACCTTCCCGTACCACTTGAGAGAAAAGCCAGTCCACTGGGTTACAGTTCTTGATTCGTTAAATGAGAAAATGATTAGAATGATTAAAGGAAGCAGCAGAAAAATAATGCCCGCAATGGTCATTATTTTAAGGAATTTACCCTGACCTATATTAAGATCATTTCCTCTGGCGAGGTTTCCGGCCATATTAATATACTAATTAAATGATATTCAATAAAAAGCGGGCCAGATCATTCATTGATAGGACAACTGAAAGATTTCATGAAGCTTTAATGCTTAACCCAAGCAAATATATTAAATAAGTACATCAAACAAGCCTTAGAGAAATATATTGTTTTCGCTTTTAAACAACATTATGAAGATTGCATTTCGGTTTCCTTCAAAACTTCAGCTCCATGCGCAATCCTAGTCAGCACATCAGGGTCGAGCAAAGTTGTAGTATCACCGAAATCACTATTTTGCCCTTCGGCTATCTTGAATAGCAACCGACGCATGATCTTGCCCGACCGTGTTTTTGGTAAACCATTTACAAACTGAATTTTGTCGGGCTTCGCGAATGGGCCTATCATATTACTTACAGCAACGCGAATCGAATTTCTAACACCCTCTTCTCCGCCGGCACTAAATTGCGGACATACTACGAAAGCGTATATTCCCTGACCTTTAATAGGGTGGTTAAAACCTACTACCGCTGATTCATCAACAAGCGGGTGCTCATTAATGGCATTTTCAATTTCTGCAGTTCCAAGTCGGTGGCCGGAAACGTTGATTACATCATCGACCCTTCCGAGAATTCTGTAATAACCATCTTCATCACGCTTTACACCATCACCTGTAAAATATAAATTCCGGAAAGTACTAAAATAAGTTTCAACGAACCTGTCGTGATCACCCCAGATGGTTCTTGCCATTCCCGGCCATGGGTAACTGATACACAGATTTCCTTCAACACTGTTATTCAATAGGAGCTTCCCCTGATCATCAACTATAACTGGTTGAATGCCCATTAAAGGCATGGTGGCGTATGAAGGTTTTGTTGGTGTGATGCCTGCCATTGGACTAATCATTATACCACCTGTTTCTGTTTGCCACCAGGTATCAACTATGGGGCATCGCCCATTCCCAATATGGTCATGATACCAGTGCCAGGCAGCTTCGTTTATTGGTTCGCCCACACTGCCCAGTACTTTTAAGGAAGAGAGCTTCTTTTTATCAATCCATTCATTGCCTAATGCCATCAACGAGCGAATTGCAGTTGGTGCTATATAAAAATGAGTGACTTGGTGCTTTTCTATAACATCCCAAAGCCGACCTGCATCAGGATATGTGGGAATACCTTCAAACATTACTGATGTAGCTCCGGCAAGAAGTGGTCCATAAACAAGATAGCTGTGACCTGTAATCCAGCCTACATCAGCAGTACAGAAATATACATCGCCTTCTCCGTATTGAAACACATTCCTAAACGTATATGCTGTAAAAACCATATAACCGGCAGTAGTATGGACCAGACCTTTCGGTTTGCCCGTTGATCCGCTTGTGTATAGAATAAACAACGGATCTTCTGCATCAACCTGTTCTGCTTTATTATTATCATTAATCCCATCAAGTGCATCATTCCACCATATGTCTCTTCCTTTTTGCATAGGTACGTCATCACCCGTTCTTTTCAATACAATGGCATGTTTTATACACTTGCACGTATTCATTGCTTCATCGGCAATCTGCTTTATAGGAACAGTCTTAGATCCTCTGAATCCTCCGTCAGCAGTTATTAGCAGACAGGTTTTAGCATCTTTCAGTCTCTCTGAAAGCGACTGTGCTGAGAAACCAGCAAAGACTACTGAATGAATGGCACCAATCCTTGCGCAAGCCAGCATTGCAACAACCAGTTCAGGTACCAT
>CAZXQT010000016.1:0-77561 GCA_964643225.1 uncultured Lentimicrobium sp.
GAACAGCAATACCCGTGTCTGTACTGCAGACATGGGTTGCTGCTCCGTTATTTTTTACTCTCTAAAAGTATTATGAAGGTTAATGAAGCTGATGCAATTTAATGAAACTTTTGCAGCTTAATGAAGCTAATGGAGATTAGAAAACTTATTGAAATTTGAATGTTATTCTTTGACCGTTTTCATCGGTGAGACTGATGAAATAAAGCCCCCTGACGGCCGGCCTGTAGGTTACAGGATAGTTATTTGGTCCCTGTTGAACACGAATGTTATCCGTATAAAGCACCTGTCCCATTGTGTTGAGCACTTCAATTCTGGCTGCTGAGCGTTTATGTGCCGAAAATTGTACGGACAAGTTACCATCAGCATCACGGCTTAAGCGGCTGTTTCTGAAATTACTGTTCTCAGCCAGGTAATTTGGGATATCAATGTTAAGATCGAGTACCAGGCGAACAGGCAAATGGTCTGACATTTTTCCTAGTGCATCGAGTACATCGGATGGCACGGAGTTATTTGGAAGTACAGTAATTGACCGGTTGAAGTGTAACCCATCCTGTCCGACAGCTTTGTAGCTGCCTTCACGGTATTTAACATTATCAATGCCATTCATTATGGCGCTGCTGGCAAGAATAAAGTCGAACCTGTCGTCCATTCCTCCGCCTGACTGACAGGAGCCGGAAGTTGTAACCGATTGCGTGTGAACGCTTGCATAGACCGGGTTGTTGTTCCAGTTGCCGGGTTTATCGACTGGATCATAAAATTTATAAGATCCGGTATTTTCCGGTCCGGTCAATAACTGATAAGCTTCTTCGGAAGAGGTATACAGATTGAAATCGCCCATTATCAGATAATTTCCGGGTGATGCATTGTTCTCCAGCCATTGCAGTACACCGGAGACCATTCCGGCGCGACTTTCAGCGTCCTGGGGAGTATCGCCTGCTTTAAGGTGAGCTACAATGCAATTCAGGAATACCGTATCGCCCTCATGCAGTGATTCTGTCTTAAAATAGAGCCTGTACAGATTTATATCGCGGATATAATAGGAAATGACTTCTGTAGATTTTAAACCCATTTTAACGCTATCGTAATAAAGCATGTTTACGATCTCTGAACTGGCAATATTAGTGGACGCCGCTCTCTTGTATGTTTTGCGTCCATTGCTGTTAATTACTTCATTAAGAATATTATCCTGGTAGAACCTGACACTGCTTAGCTCATTAACGGTGAAGATATCGGGGCGCGTATGGTCTATGATGGTTCGCAGATAGTTGTCCTTATTTTGATAATTATTGTTGGAATTGTTACAAAATCCAGTAGTTACACCGTAATAAAGGAGATTATACTGAAGAACAGTAATAGAATCCTGAGCGGCAACATGCAGTGTTACCACGAAAAGTAATACGGATAAGATGTGTTTCATTAAACGGTTTAAAATAGCTACTTGTGTACTTTTCTTACGAATTCTTCAACTTCTTTAACACCTCCCTGATAAACAAGGTAGCCGTTGTAAGGTTCACGTTCCGTGATCTCATCATTAACAGGTGTGAGCATTAAACGCTTAACTTCTTCGCGGTCGTTAGTTTGTCCCAGTGCCCATCCCAGTTTAATATAGGCAGCTTCGGGCAGCATGTTTGCAGCAGGAATAATGCCTTTGGCCATGAGATCGCGGCCGGTATCGTAAACAAACATATGCACATAGCCCCAGAGCGTTTGAACGGTCATGTACATGTGAACGCCGGCAGCGTTTGCTCTTTCAATGGCAGGATAAAGCGGTTTGTTAACATGCCCGAGTCCGGTGCCTGCTATTATGATGCCTTTATAGCCGTTTTCAACAAGCGAATCGATGATGTCGGGCTGCATGTTAGGATAATAGTAGATGATTGCAACTTTTTCTTCGAAATAGGGAAGTATGGTTACTTTTCGATCCTTACGGCGATGGTTGTATTCTGTTTTTAATGGAGTAACACCATTGCGGGTTACGGTTGCCAGAGGGATGTCGCCGATGGTTCTGAACGTAGATCTGTACGAAGAGTGCATTTTACGTACTCTGGTACCTCTGTGCAAAAACCCGTATTCATCGCTGGTTGGGCCAAACATACACACCATAACTTCGGCTATATCGCCATGGCCTGCTGCTGTACATGCATGCATAAGATTCAGGGCAGCATCAGAGCTCGGGCGGTCGGATGAGCGCTGCGAGCCTACAAGCACTATCGGAACCGGTGAGTTTTGCACCATGTAGGTAAGCGCTGCGGCTGTGTGATGCAGGGTATCGGTACCGTGTCCAATTACAATACCATCGACTCCGTTTTCAATTTCTTTACCTATGGCAATGGCAAGTTTCTTATAGTTGTCAGGAACCATATTTTCGCTGAATACAGCAAAAACCTTTTCGGTAGTGAGGTTGCATATTTCGGCAAGTTCGGGTACTGCACCGTAGAGTTCGCCCGGTGAAAACGCCGGTATTACAGCACCAGTGCGGTAATCGAGTCTGGATGCAATAGTACCGCCTGTTCCGATAAGCTTAACCTTTGGCAATCCCTGGGTATAAGGAAATTCTTTTTCAGGTATTTTATAATTGGCTTTTTTGTAGCCGGTTTCTTTCATACCGGTGATGGTAAGCACATCAATACCAATATTATATCCGGTAACGATCTTCATAACAATATGCTTATCGTCGTCGTTTTCGCTTCGTGGAAGTATGGTCCCCTGGAACACTCCCCTGGTGGTTTGTACCTCGGCCTGTCCCCATACTCTTACATTGAATCGTTTCAGTATATTCAGCGCTGTGCCTTTGTAGCCCTGGAAAATATCGTCAGCCATTGCTTTAGTTTTTTTAGTGAATTAAATCGTATAAGGTTCCGAGATTAATATTGCCTATGGCCATGTACCGCAGTTGCCCCATTATCCAGTTGTTTTCTTTGTCAGGATCGTCAGATCGGCGGATTTCAGCATACTTTGAACGCAGGAAAGGAAGCTTGGCAGATAAATCATCGGCAGTTACCTTTCTGAATTTAATACTTTCAAGAATGGACTGGAAGTCAATTTTTGGATGCTCGTAAACTATAGGTAACATACGCCATGCCAGTTCCTGCTGGAGTCTGTTTTCTTTGAGGAATTTAAGCAGCGCGTAAATGATGTTATAATTGAATCGTGCAGGAGTTTTTATCTGACCTTCAATGTATTTGAGTTTATGACCCAGCAGCGTGCCAACAAACACAGGGCTGTAATCGAGATCGCGCACAATCCTTTCGAGCAGAGGGAACAGATCGTTTTTAAACAGGTAGGTATACGTATCTTCAGGAACGTTCCATTGTTTGAGCAGGTAATACCGGTCTATCACTTCCTGTGGCTGTCGTTTTTTAAGCTCTTCAATGTAGGAATCTTCGAGAGGAATAGGAGCGGAGTCGGTATCGGGGTACATACGATCGGCACCTGGCAATACACGTTCAAAAATGGTGGTGCCGTTTTTGAGTGATTTGCGCGTTTCGGGCGGAATTCCATTAAAGGCCATACGACATCGCTCTTCAATAGTTTCGATGGCGGTCTTCATGTCTTCTGCAGGCCCCCAGATAATGATCTGGGCATCATTTTCTGCAGCATTCAGTTTTTTTATAATTTGCTCAAAATCTGCGTCGGTAATATGCTTTTCAAATTCTTCGCTGTGAACCATATGCGGGAGCTCGAGACAGGCAATTACCTTAAGGCGTTCTGATATTTCGTGAGCGAACATACGGCCGGGCTGTGTAAAATGGCTGAGTGCCCCTTTGAACTGCGGAAGATTAACAGCGATTATTTTATATCCGTTTGATTTGCATGCAGCCAATGGAGCATAGGAAAATTTGTAATCGTGGTAGTCAATTTCAGCATAGCTTACTTTCCAGTCATTGTGATTAGTCACTTTTTGGAGCAGGCTATCGCGTAGCTGAAGCAATGACCATTGACGGAAGCATTCGTTGTGCGTGAGTTCAGGTATCCATCTGGTGTGCGCTACTCCTTTGATCTCAACTCTGGAACCACCACGGCAACTGACATTAACATCCTGGCGACCGGCACCGATACCTGTTCTTACCTTACTGGTACTCCTGTTAAGGAAACGGATATAGTTGCAGACTTCCATCACCTCATCGGGATTAACCATGTCAGGATAGGTAACTGTTTCAATAAGAGGCATTCCCAATCGGTCGGTACGGTAAATACGCGTGTGCCCTATATCAGAAACTTCGCGGCAGGAGTCTTCTTCAAGGCTCAATTGTATAAGCCGGATATTTTTATTGGGCAGTGGCAGCAGTCCTTCAACCCCAATAATGGCGGTGCGCTGGAACCCCGTAGGAATGCTTCCGTCAAGATATTGTTTGCGGGTAATGTGCACCTCGCCGACTATATTCAGCTTTGACAACAGCGAAATCTCAATGGCAATTTCCAATGCTTCCCGGTTTACAGGGAACGGAGGAGTATCGTCGACTTCATAGGTACAGGTTGTTTCATTTTTAAGCCTGTATACGATCTTTTTCCGGGTTTTGAATTCCATTAGCGCAGTGCCGTCGTATTCGCCGAGCTCGCTCAGTGTGGGGCGCATGTGCCTGATAACTTCCGCATCGAAAACATCGGGTTTTTGATAAATTCCGGCAGGACAGTGACAAAAGAGCTTCTCTTTTGTCTTGAGCTGCTGATGAACTTCGAGACCCGACATAAAACCTATTTTGTCGTAGTCATCTTGTGTTGCTTTTTTACGGTTTACGTATCCGGATGCCTCACGGGTTTTTTCGTAATTCTCTTGGGGATTGAAAGTTAGAGCCATTTGTAGTGCTGTTAATAACTGTCGTCAAACCTACAAGATTTTTTCGAATCTACAAAAAGAAACAGCCATGGTTTTCACGTTCTGAAAACTATTTATTGCAGTGAATGTCGTAATTTTGCCGTATGATTCAAGAAGGACCATCGTCTGCACAAACAGCACCTCAGTTTAACACTCCGCTTCCTTTCTTAAATCAAAGCGAAGATACCATTCGTAATGACTCAGTTTATTCTGATTATCTGGCAGATAGTCTGAACCCGATGCTGCATGGTAAGTTTGTCTTTGAGTTAAAAGAGATAGTTTTACCCGACAGCACTGCGGTTACTACGGACACTTCCGCACAAGGGGTGGTTTATGATAAGCCTTCTGTTTTTTTTCCATACAAAACCAAACCGGTAGATATTTTACCGGAGGTGCGTATTGAGCCTGCTTACGACTGGCTGACCGGTCTGTTCTTCCTATGCCTCATTATTTTGACATGGGTGCGGTACGACGGTGAAAGAAGGATAGCGCAATTGTTCAGGGCTGTGTTTGCCCGTCATAATATGAATCAGCTTTTACGTGACGGGGATGTGCAGCATGAGCGGATAACTCCGTTGCTGATGTTTGTAAATCTGGTGTCTCTCTCTACACTGATCATGCTGCTGGCTGCTCCCTATGAAATAGAAATACCCGGAGCAGAGGAGCCATGGATGTTGTTTTCAATCATTGCCGGGGCTCTGTTTTTACTTTGGATGCTGAAGCTTTTTGCTATCAGGTTCTCGGGAATAATATTTCGTACAAGGCAGGAAACCGGTGAATACATGGTAACTAATCTCATATTCAATATTGCCGGAGGAATTGTTGCATTTCCATTCATCTTTGCCGGTTTTTATGCAGAAAGTTCTGCATTGATAACCGTTGCTGCAGCTATTATAACACTCGGTATGGCATGGCGTTTTATACGCAGCATTTTTGTGGCAATATCAGCGCAAACGTTTCCGGTTGTCTATTTATTTTTGTATCTTTGCACGCTCGAAATTTTGCCTCTTCTGGTGATTTATAAATTGGTGGCAAATTAAGTGTTTTCAAGGGTTTTAACCCCTGTTTTAAGTTAAGGGACAGTTCAACATTCAAATCAAAAGTACATTGAAAGTTAAGAATATTTTAATTTCTCAGCCTAAACCTGCGGAACTGGAAAAATCTCCCTACTATGAGATTATCAAAAAATATGGTGTTACAATAGATTTTTATAAGTTCTTTAAGATTGAAGGATACAGTTCAATAGATTTTCGTAAGGAGAGTAAAGTAAGGCTGACGGATTACACAGGAGTTATTTTTACAAGCAAAAACGGAGTAGATCATTATTTCAGGCTTGCAACGGAGTTGCGATTTGAAATTCCTGACAGTATGAAGTATTTCTGTACTACCGATACCATTGCTTTCTATCTGCAAAAGTATATTCAATTCAGAAAGCGCCGGATATTTTATGCTACCCAGGGTAATACCAGCGATTTGCTAGATCTGATCAAGAAACATAAATCGGAAAAGTTTCTGATCCCATGCAGTGAAGAGCACAACAATGAACTTTCTGACCTGCTTGATGCCAGCAAAATATCCTACGTTAAGGCAGTAATGTATAAAACCGTATCAGAAAATATGTCATTTCTGGATCCGGAGAAATACGATCTGATGATTTTCTTTAGTCCTTCGGGAATAAAATCACTGTTTAAAAATTTCCCTGATTTTAAGCAGGGAGAGAAAGGTATTGCGGTATCGGGAGCATCTACTTCGGCTGCTGCACGCGAAGCCGGTCTGACTGTTACTTTTGAAGGTCCGAATGCTGTAGCTCCTTCGATGGTTAAAGCACTTGAAATGTTCCTTGCTTCAAACGCAAGTAAAGGAAATAAATAGGTTTTTTACTCCACAGGGAGGATCATATGCCAACTTTTCGTAAATCGGAACGACTATGCAGTGCAGTGGCAATTGATCGCTTGTTCACCCAGGGCTATTCTCTTTTTAAATACCCTATAAAAATTGTTTGGTTGCCGGCACAATTCGACAACAACCATTCGGTAAAGGTTGTTATATCTGTATCTAAACGCAGGTTTAAAAAAGCCGTTGACCGCAACAGGATCAAAAGACTATTAAGAGAATGTTTCAGGCTGCATAAGTCAATATTTGATAATGAATCCGGACGGCAGTTATTCCTTGGTATAGTATATACGGGAAAAGAATTACCCGAGTGGAAAAATCTGGAACCTATAATAATTGAATTGTTTCAACGTTTATCAAAGGAATATGAAAAAATTGCTGGCTAATGTTTTGATTGGCTTTATCAGGTTTTACCAGATGGCCATTTCGCCGTATCTGCCCCCCTCGTGCAGATATACACCCAGTTGTTCGGCCTATGGTGTTGAAGCACTGAAAAAATACGGTCCTTTTAAAGGAGGATGGCTTACAATAAAAAGAATTGCTTCATGCAACCCCTGGGGAGGGAGCGGATATGACCCAGTTCCATAAACTAAACATCAACATTATGAAATCACTGAAGTTAATTTTCATATTCCTAGTTGCCCTGAATTTCAGCACACTGGCGCAGGTGCCGGGCTCATCATCATTCGAACTTTCAAAAAATCTCGACATTCTTACCACAGTTTACAAGGAACTGAATAACAATTATGTGGATGATGTAAATTATGGCGATCTGATGAAAACCGGTATTGATGCCATGCTCGACAAGCTGGATCCGTATACCGTTTTTATTTCGGAAGCTGAAATTGAAGATTATACTTTTATGACCACCGGGCAGTATGGAGGCATAGGAGCGCTGATACACAAGCAGGGTGATTATGTGGTAATATCTGAACCGTATGAAGGCTCGCCCGCTCTTAAAGCCGGCCTGCAGGCAGGTGACAGAATTGTAAAGATAAACAACAAGCTCATCGATAAAAAAACTGTCAGCGATGTAAGTCTATTGCTCAAGGGACAGCCCGGCACTAGACTGGACCTTGTGATAAACCGTGACGGGCAGGAAATGGATCGGACTGTTATCCGTGAAAACGTATCAATACCTAATGTGGCATATTCCAGCCTCTTTGACGATGGCATAGGTTATATTAAGCTCACCGGTTTTACTCAGAACTCAGGAAAAGAAGTTAAGGACGCACTGTTAAAGCTCAAAGAAAGCGGCAACCTGAAGGGACTTATACTCGACCTGCGCGATAACGGCGGTGGATTGCTTAACGAAGCTGTAACTATTTCGAACTTATTTGTAAAAAAAGGCGAAATGGTTGTTAGCACAAAAGGTAAAACCCCTGACAGAAATAAATCGTACAGAACGCTGGTGCAACCGGTTGAGCCGGAACTGCCTCTGGTGGTTATGGTTAATGGTATGAGTGCCTCGGCCTCTGAAATTGTTGCTGGTGCAATACAGGACCTTGACAGAGGAGTGATCGTTGGAGAAAGAACATTTGGTAAAGGCCTGGTGCAGAATATTATACCGCTTTCCTATAATACACAGATGAAAATAACTGTGGCTAAATATTACATACCCAGCGGACGCTGTATTCAGTCAGTGGATTATGCACATCGCGACAGTTTGGGCAGATCGATCAATATACCCGATTCTTTAATAAAGCCGTACAAAACAAAAGGCGGCAGAACCGTGTACGATGGTGCCGGTATTTATCCCGACATTGTTATGGAAGAGCAGTTGTACAGCAACATTTCGCTCAGCCTTATGACTAAATATTTGTTTTTCGATTACGCAAACAGATTCAGAAGCACTCATGAAAGCATTCCGGCGGCAAAGGATTTCCGGATAACGGATGAAATTTATGCTGATTTTGTAAGCTGGCTATCCGATAAGGATTACGATTATGTAAGCAGAAGTGAAAAAATGCTGGCTGATCTGAAGAAAACGGCAGAAAACGAACAGTATTTTGATGAACTCAGAAAAGAGTTTGAGTTGCTGGAATCGAAGATGATTCATAATAAGCAGGCAGATCTGGAGAAATTCAGACCGGAAATTGAACGGGTACTTAAGAATGAAATTGTTGCAAGGTATTATAACCAGAAGGGTAGAGTGGAGGCAGCAATTACGGATGATGAGGAAGTTAAGACAGCAAGGGAAGTTTTAAACGATCCTAAAAAATATACCAGCATTCTCGATGGTAGCTTTACCGCGAGCAATGTTACCAAACCGTAATAACCGCAATGAAAGAATCAGGTTTTACTGATGCCTTGATTCAGAATAAATCCGGGAGCCCTGTTTCTATAGGGTTCTTTTATTGCATGGTTTTGCTGGCAGTAAGCATGCCTTTGTCGGAATTCGGCATGAGTGTATCGCAGTTTCTGCTCCTTGGTTTCTGGGCCTGGGAAGGTGCAGATACATCAAAATACCATGTTAAGAATGGATTGACACGGATTCTTTCGGCGCTGGGTGAAAACCTTGGCCGGAAGTTCAGATCAGCATGGAGCAATAAAACGCTGACGACTTTTCTACTGATATACTTTGTACATGTTGCAGGAATATTGTATTCAACGAACCTGCAGTATGCCCTCGCGGATATACGCGTTAAACTTCCGTTACTGAGTTTGCCGGTTATCTTTGCGACCTCTGAAAAGCTGTCTGCCAAAAGAGTGCATAGCCTGCTGCTGTGGTTTTGTCTTGCAGTAATTGCAGGCAGTCTGATTAGTGTGTATGTTTTGCTAACCAGAGATCTTGCCGATCCCCGTGAAATGAGTATTTATATTTCGCACATCCGCTTCGCTCTCCTCATTAGCCTTTCTGTTTTTATTCTTTTTTATTTCCTTCTTTGGACTGACAAGGGAAGGGGCTATAAGTTACTGACTATTGTTGCCATCGTATGGCTGATGGTTTTTCTGTTATTACTAAAGTCGATGACCGGAGTAATAATAACTGTTCTTACGGCATGGATTCTGATTCTTGTCTATTCATTCGGTCGCAGGAAGCTTGGTATTTCATTGCTTATACTGACCCTTTCGGGGATTGTTGCCGGTGGTTTAAATATGCGAGAAATATATCTCGATCTTACTATTGCCGACAAAACGGTCTTGCAGGAAATTGAAAAATATACTCCGTCAGGAAATGTATATCTCCATGATACACTGAATTTTGGTATTGAAAATGGCAGGTTTGTTGGTTTGTATATTTCCGAAAAGGAATTGAGGGAAGAATGGAACAAACGAAGTTACATGCCCTATGATAGTTTGGACGCGAAGGGTCAGATATTAAAATATACGCTCATACGGTACCTGCACTCTAAAGAACTCAGGAAAGATTCAACAGGAGTGAACAGCCTGAGCGACAAAGATATAAGACGTGTAGAAAATGGGGTTGCCAATGCAGAATATATTGGAGGGTTTCAAATACGGCCTGTTGTTGAACAATTGATAATGGGTTTTCTCAATTATGCAAGTAAAAATGATGCAAACGGCTCGTCTATGGCCCAAAGACTTGAGTACTGGAAAACGTCGGCTTACCTTATTAAAGAACAGCCTGTTGCTGGATATGGTACCGGCGATGTTGCCGATGCTTTTAAGCGGGCATACGATGAAACAAACTCAACGCTGCTGCCTGAATTCAGACATCGGTCGCATAATCAGTTCCTGGCTATAGCTGTTGCCCTGGGTGTTTTTGGGACGGTAGTTTTTGTATTTGGGTTATTTTATCCTATTTTGAAGTCGGGAGCCCTGCGTAATTTTTTATTTCTTTCCTTTATTATAATTGCGTTAATGTCTTTTCTGACCGAAGATACTCTTGAAACGCAGGCCGGTGCTACGTTCTTTGCATTTTTCTATAGTCTGTTTATTTTTAAAACAGATATGCATGCATGGAAAATATTTCGGAAGAACCAATAAATGGATAAATGTGATTAGATTTGTGCTTTAACCGTTTTGACGACAACGCAACTATAATGGACAAAAAGGAACTACGGATAGAATACACGGAATATACCAGCCCACTGGAATTACCTGAAGATAGTCGTGCATTGCTTGAGAAGGCTGGTGAAGCCTGCGAGAATGCTTATTCACCCTACTCCCGGTTCAGGGTAGGAGCAGCATTGCAATGCAGAGACGGACGCATTGTTACAGGGAATAATCAGGAGAATGCTGCATACCCGTCCGGTTTATGCGCTGAACGCGTTGCAATTTTTTCTGCGATGGCGCAGGATAAAAATACTATTATTGAAAAACTGGCCATTACCGTGAAAACAAATGCACGAAATACTGTAAATCCGGTATCACCATGCGGTGCCTGCAGGCAGGTTATTGCCGAATACGAGTACAGACAAGGCAGCAAGATCAAAATTATTTTTTCTTCAGAAAGCGGCAGGATCATTGAAACGGAAAGTATTGATGCATTATTACCATTTACCTTCAACGCTGATTTTTTACCCGAAAACTAAATTATGAAAAAAGTACTACTTCTATTGTTTGTTACCGTGCTTCTGACCTCCATGGACAGTAAGAAAGAAGCTTATATACTATACAGTGCCGATGGAAAAACTTCCTCCTTTAAGAAGTTGCTGAAAGAAGCTGCGGATGCTGATGTTGTATTGTTTGGAGAGTTGCACGACAATCCGATAAATCACTGGTTGCAGCTGGAGTTGTCGAAGGAGTTGTACAGAGAAAAATCGGGCAGGATTATACTGGGTGCTGAAATGTTTGAAACGGATAATGCGTTAATTATTAGTGAATATTTATCAGGAAAGATTCCCGATAGAAATTTTGAGGCCGAGGCACGACTCTGGCCCAATTATAAGACCGATTATAAACCTTTGCTGAAGTTTGCAAAAGACAGCAGCATTGCTTTCATAGTAACAAACATCCCCAGAAGGTATGCAGCATTAGTTAACAAGCAAGGTTTTGAGGGATTAGAGACATTGTCGGATGAGGCAAAACAATACATTGCACCGTTACCTGTGAAATACGACCCGGAATTGACAGGCTACAAATCGATGCTTGAAATGATGCAGGGAAGCGGACACGCCAACGATAATCTGCCCAAAGCACAGGCAATTAAGGATGCGACAATGGCCCATTTCATTGTTAAGAACAGGAAGCCGGGATACACATTTATACATTTTCACGGCACATATCATTCAGACGATTATCAGGGAATTATGTGGTACCTGAAGCAGGCAGACGAAAGGTTGAAAATTGTAACCATCAGCTCGGTGGAGCAGGACACGATCAGTGAACTGAGCAATGACTACAAAAACAAGGCTGATTTTATTCTCGTTACTCCTTCGGCAATGACCAAAACGCACTAAACAAGTGCAAACGTGTAGTTCAGGTTAACGACAAAATTCCAGATCGTAACAATGAATATGGCTATAAGCTTAGCCAGGTAAAAGTTCATTTTGGTTTTGGAAACGAGAAGGTAGATTACCAGGGTATTGATAAGCAAACCAATCAGGGATATTCCCAGAAACCGTGTATATTCCATTGCTATTTCGGGATTATGGCTTTTGAAGGTCCATATGCGGTTAAGTATATAGTTGCTGGAGGCAGCAATAGTAAATCCAACAGCGTTAGAGATGTATTTCTGAACCTTAAGCTTTTCTTTAAAGAGATACGTAAAGCCAAAATCGACAAATACACCCGAAAACCCTACAACTCCAAATTTTAGGAATTTCCAGGCGATATCGGCAGATAGTAGATCAATCATAAAATAACACAGATCAAAGCTGCAGTATTAATATTTCGGTTTGGTTGTTTCTTAGTATTTCTACATTCACTGTTTCACTTGGTTTAAGTTTGCCAAGTCTGCTCATATAGTCGTAAATGTTGCCAACCTTCATTCCGTTAATAGCAGTAATGATATCACCTTTCAACATGCCGCCCCGGGCAGCAGGGCCATCTTTACGGGTGCCTTCCACTTTCATGCCACCGGAGGTTTCAGCTCCTGATACATCAGGCATAATGCCCAGGGTAACTTTAAGATTGCGGCTGTAATGGCCGGGCTCTTTTTTGCTGCCGGCTTCGGCAAAGACCGGTGTCTTTTGAAGGTTTGCGAGCGCAGTTGCAAGATCGGCAGTGAATGCTGTGATCTCTGATAGTCCCTGATAATTTAGTTTCTCAGGAGAATCTGCAGGTGTATGGTAATCGCTGTGTGCACCTGTTGTAAGATAACTTACTGGTATTCCTGCCGTATAAAAAGCAGCATGATCAGATGGGCCATATCCATCGCGGGTGCGACGTATAGTAAAACTTCTGCCTTTTTCAATGACATCAAGAACAGAATCAGCAACAGTCCATGTACCTGTGCCACTAATGCTTACAGTTGAAGGGGCGTCTTTTAACCGGCCAACCATATCCAGATTGATCATAGCTTTAATGGATGAAACAGGAACCGGTGATTTATCGATAAAATGTCTGGAACCTATGAGCCCCATCTCTTCTGCACCGAACGATGCAAATATCAAGCTTCTGGATGGTCTGTTTGCAGGTAGTGCAAAATACCTGGCCATCTCAATAAGCGCTGCTACACCCGACGCGTTATCATCGGCACCTCCATGCACTGCATGCTCATCGGGTACTCTTGATCCGGAACCGCTCCCGCCAGTTCCCAGATGATCATAATGAGCGCCAATAACAATGTACTCGTCTTTATGCGCAGGATCGGTGCCTTCGAGATAGTATACTACATTTCTTGAAACGGCCTGGCTTCTGCTAATTATAGTCTCTGCATTAAAAATTGACTCAGTAACTATCTGAACAGGCTTTTTCTGATCGATCATACGTTTTTCAATAGAATCGATAGCAGCAACATCTGTTTTTAGTATCGCTGCGGCAACTTTCCGGGTAATGCTGATAACCGGAAGACCAGCATCAGACACCGATTTGTCGAAGGTGATATCGATTGGACGGTCGCTTCGCTCAATGGAAGAAGGGGAAACCAGCAATAACCCGGCTGCACCTTTATCTTTCGCCATAAGAGCTTTAGCCCTGTCGGACGACAAAGGAATAAATCCACTGGCATTATTGCCAGGCTCAGGATCGCCTCTTAGTACTAAGATCCAGCGGTCTTTTATATTTAATCCTGCAAAATCGTTCCATTGCAATGAATCGCTTTTGCCTTCGATGCCAAATCCAGCAAAAGTCACCGGAGCTGAAAGTTTGCCTGTAACAGAGAATGAAAACGGTTGAAAGTCTTTTTCGTGGGTGTACTCCACTCCATTGACCGACATTTTATTACCTGCACCTGCCGTAACATCAGTAACCAGTTTATAGTATTGAAATCCGGAAGGAGTGAACTTTGACAACCCTGACTGCTCAAACTGTTCACGGATATAAACTGCTGCCAGTGAGTCGCCGTTGGTACCTGCTTTTCGACCCTGTAATTGTTCTGAAGCCAGGTAGTTAACATGTTTTCTTAGCTGTTCTGTTTGTGCCGGGTGTTGTGCAGCGGCAGTGAATATTGATACAAACAGTAAAAAATATAGCGCACTTAATTTATGCTTCATGGCCTGTTACAATGTTAAGCAAAGATATTAATATTTGATTTGTTTGCGATACTAATAAATATTCCCGACAGAAGAAACAAAAAGACCTGATCAAGTCAGGTCTTTTATACATTATGCTGTTAAGTGATCAATTGAGATTAAACTCACCCTTCAGCTGGTCAACCCATTTGGTTATTCTTTCCTCGGTAAGTTCAGGCTGACTGTCCTCGTCAATTGCCAGACCAACGAACCTGCCTTCCATTTCTGCCGTAGAGTAATAAAAAGAGTAGCCTTTTGTGGGCCAGAAGCCTACAACGTTTTGTTTATTCGGAAGTCTGCAGAATACGGTTCCCATGCCGTCAACAAAGCTTTCAGGATATTCTACCTGATCACCAAGCCCAAAGAGTGCTATTTTCTTTTCAGATAAGTTGGCTTCAGTTAATACGTCAATAAATCTTTCCCAGTCCTGATGCATTTCACCTATGCCCCAGGCGGAAGTGCCAAGGATTAAATAATTATATTTTTCAAGATCCTCGCGGGTAGCTTCATTTACATTGTGTATTTCAGCAGTTGCATCACCAAAGTGGTCACAGATAGTTCTGGCAGTTTTAAAAGTGCTGCCTTTCAGGCTTCCACCGTAAAAAATTCCAATTTTTGCCATTAGTTATAAATTAAGTCAAGTTCCCTTTTTTTTCAGGCTGCAAATATAATCGCAATCATCAAAACATTGCAAAATAATTATTGTTAATTTTACCTTGTTGAAAATTAGATAGTTGCCGTTTGATGTGTTCTTATTATTTTAGGTTTTTACCGTGCCTGATAAATTAGTTTTCTGAATGCCACTATTAACCTTTTATTACGCTTTTAGTTCAATTTTTCATGCATTGTCCGGATTATAATTACTTTTGCACCGTTTTAAGTCAGTAGTTTGATGTATGAAATACTCAGCAGCTTTCATAGTTTTTTTTACCGTGCTTTTCTTTTGTAACAGCACCTACAGCCAGGAATACAACCAGACCGTGTCAGATGAGAAATCCGGCAACCCTATAATTGTCGGAGCTGCTGATGTGCAAGGTTTGAAAACGATAGGAACCTGGTATGAAGAGGAGTATGCACTGTATACACCTGATCAGACAGTTCTGGATTCTATTCAATTATTTAAAGACCAGTTGCCGGATGTTTTCATTGTGCTTGGAACATGGTGTGGCGATAGCAAAGAGCACGTGCCCCATTTCTATAAAATAGCAAACATGCTGAATTACCCTGAAGATAAGATTTTTATGGTGGCTGTTGACAGGGATAAAAAAGGCGGAGATTTTTGCCTGGCCGATTTTAACATAACACTGGTTCCTACATTTATTTTTACCTATAAGGGAGAAGAAATTGGCAGGATTATTGAAACTCCTGTGAAAACACTGGAGCAGGATATGCTCGGTGTTTTACGAAAGTTAGCACCAACCGGATTCTAATGAAGATAACAGAGACAATAGCTGAAACAAAGGCATACACAGAAGAACAGAAAAGCAGTGGTAAAAGCATCGGATTTGTCCCTACTATGGGCGCATTGCACGAAGGCCATTTATCGCTGGTACGCCGATCGCGGTTAGAAAATGAAATTACGGTCGTTTCTATTTTTGTAAATCCAATTCAATTTAATAACCCTGAAGATCTGAAAAAGTATCCCCGAACACTTGAAGAGGATGCTTTATTGCTTGAAAAGGAGGGTGTTGACGTTATTTTTGCCCCAACGGTGAGCGAAATGTATCCTGAGCAGGTTAATACGGTATATGATTTTGGTTCTTTGGGCACTGTTATGGAGGGGGCTTTCAGACCCGGCCATTTCAATGGAGTAGCTGTTGTGGTTCATAAGCTTTTTGATATAGTTTCTCCTGACCGTGCCTATTTTGGAGAGAAGGATTATCAGCAACTGATGATAATCAAGTCGCTTGTGAAGAACTATAAAATACCTGTTGATATAGTGGCCTGTCCGATTAGTCGCGAAAACGACGGACTTGCCAGGAGCTCCAGAAATATGCGTTTAAGTACTGAAATGAGGGCAGCTGCCCCGTTTATATATGCTCAGCTGGTGCAGGCGAAAAAGAATGCTCCCTATAAAACTGCTGGTGAAATTGAGCAGGATATAAAAGAATCTTTCAGAAATAATGGCCTTCTGGATCTGGAATATTTTACGATTGCCGATGGTGAAACCCTCGAGCCCGTTACCGGGAAAATTACCCCAAATGCATATGGCTATATTGCTGCATTTGCAGGCGATATACGTCTTATAGATAATATCAGATTAATTTAGTAATTTTGCGACCCTATGACTCTTGAAATTCTTAAATCGAAAATTCACAGGGCTACAATCACTGAAGCCAACCTTCATTATATAGGCAGTATTGGTATTGATGAGGATTTAATGGATGCAGCTAATTTGATTGAGTTCGAGAAGGTGCAGGTTCTGAATATCAATAATGGAGAACGCCTGGAAACTTATGTAATAAAAGGACTAAGAGGGTCAGGAATGATCTCTCTTAATGGTGCTGCAGCAAGAAAAGCAGTTGCCGGTGACATGGTAATAATTGCAGCCTTTGCATCAATGACCCCTGAAGAAGCAAAAAACCACACTCCGGCTATTGTTTTTCCGGATCAATTCAATAAAATCGTTAGATAGTGCTGAAAAAATATATACTTGGTATTCTTCGTTTTGCGATTTTTCTGAGTATTGGTATATTTTTTATCTGGCTTTTCCTGCGTAATCTTACCATCGACGAAAAACAGCAAATAATCAAAGCATTAAAAATTGCAGATTACAGCTGGATAGTGCTGGCTATTGTTTTAGGTATGTGTAGCCATTACCTCAGAGCTTTACGCTGGAGAATGCTTATGGAGCCGATGGGATTCACCCCTCGCAGGTTAAATGTATATATGGCTGTCTTAATTGCTTACCTTGCTAATCTGGCGTTACCCCGATTGGGTGAGGTTAGTCGTTGTGGCATCCTTGCACGTTACGAAAAAATTCCTTTTAACAAATCGTTCGGAACCGTTATTACCGAAAGAATTGTTGATATGCTGAGTTTTGTTGTATTGTTCTTCCTCATGATTTTTACCATGTCGGATAAGCTCAGCCTGTATGTACAACAAAAGATCTATGAGCCTCTTATAGCAATTCTTGATCTTTCAGAATCTACGCAGACCAATCTTCTATGGTCAGTTATTGGGCTGACTTTTGCAGTTGTTGTGTTTCTGATCTTTATCAGGAGCAGGATTAAAACCACAAAGGCCTTCCTGAAATTCCATAACCTGATATCCGGCTTCTTTTCAGGAGTCTACTCTCTTACTAAGATACGAAAACCTTTTACTTTTCTTTTATACACGATAAGCATCTGGGTATTGTACTTTATGATGTCGTACGTTGTGTTTTTCAGCCTGGAAGAAACATCTTCACTTTTACCCGAAGCGGGCCTGGCTGCATTGGTTTTTGGATCGGTAGGTATCATGATAGTTCAGGGCGGAATCGGAATTTACCCTGCTATCATAGCCGAAACACTTTTCCTGTTTACAATTCCTTCTACTACAGGTTACGCTATGGGTTGGCTGATTTGGTCAAGCCAAACTATAATGATCCTGCTGGCCGGAGTGTTTTCACTAATTTTGTTAAATATACTCAATAAAAAAGGACATGACTACGCTGGAAGGGATACAAAGCAAGATATTGAATCATCAGCAGTTGGAACAGACGCTGAAGTTATGGAATTCCGTACCCACTAAAATTGTTTTTACCAACGGCTGCTTCGATTTGATACACCGGGGGCATATTGACTATCTGTCAAAGGCTGCAGATCTGGGGGATAAGCTTATTATAGGCCTTAATACAGACAATTCCGTATCAAGATTAAAAGGGAAAAACCGACCCATTACAGATGAGTATTCCCGTGCATTGCTGCTAGCATCGTTTACTTTTGTTGCTGCCGTTGTTTTTTTTGACGAAGACACTCCCTATGAACTGATAAAACGGGTACAGCCTGATGTTCTTGTAAAAGGAGCAGACTATGCTATAAAAGATATTGTGGGTTACGATATAGTAACAACTAAGGGTGGTAATGTAGTGACCCTGAATTATTTGCCCGGTTTTTCTACCACAGCAATTGAGCAAAAAATTAAAAATTGTAGTGATGGCTAAAATCAAAACTATGTTCTTTTGCAGGAACTGTGGTGCCGAATCGCCCAAGTGGCTTGGTAGGTGTACTGCCTGTGGTGAATGGAATACCTTTGTTGAGGAACCTGTTGGGGTGCAGACAGGTAAGTCAGGAAGAACTGCATTTGGGTTGGAAACAAAGACACCGGTGCTGCTCAGGGAAGTTTCTCTTAAGGAAGAACATAGGATAGATACGCGCAATAAGGAACTTAACAGGGTTTTAGGTGGCGGACTGGTTCCAGGTTCTGTTGTATTGATTGGTGGAGAACCCGGAATCGGGAAGTCAACTCTTATGCTGCAGGTTGCACTGGATATGAAGAAATTATCGGTGTTGTACGTCTCCGGAGAGGAAAGTGAACAACAGATAAGAATGCGTGCAGAGCGGATTGGATTGACTGAAAACAGCTGTTACTTACTGGCTGAAACATCCGTAACAAATATTATAGCACAAAGTGATAAATTGCAGCCATCTGTTTTGTTCATTGATTCTATTCAAACGCTAATGAGCGATAGAGTGGAGTCGTCACCGGGAAGCATTTCCCAGATTAAAGAAGCTGCCTTTGAGTTGCTGCAATATGCAAAACGCACTAATGTGCCAGTGTTCCTCATTGGTCATATAACCAAGGATGGAACTCTTGCAGGTCCTAAAGTGCTTGAACATATGGTAGATACCGTGTTGCAGTTTGAAGGAGACAGAAATTACGGTTTTAGAATTCTGCGTTCGGTTAAAAACAGATTCGGAAGTACTTCTGAACTGGGCATATACGAAATGATACATACCGGGTTGCGTGAAGTTAGTAATCCGTCGGAATTGCTGCTGGGACAACATGATGAAATTATGAGTGGAACTGCCATTGCAGCCACCCTTGAAGGTATTCGTCCAATGCTGATCGAAGCACAGGCACTCGTCAGTACTGCTGCATATGGGACACCGCAGCGGTCGTGTACCGGTTATGATACACGACGGTTAAACATGCTACTTGCTGTGCTGGAGAAAAGATGCGGATTTAAGCTGGGGGCCAAAGACGTTTTCCTGAATATAGCGGGAGGTATTAAAGTTACCGATCCGGCAACCGATCTTGCCATTATAAGTGCAGTACTTTCTTCAAATACCGACATCGCTGTGCCACCTAAAATTTGTTTTGCAGGAGAAATAGGATTGTCGGGTGAGATAAGACCGGTAAACCGGGTAGAGAACAGGGTTCTGGAAGCTGAGAAGACGGGCTTTCAGAAGATAATAATCTCAAAAAACAATCTTAAAGCAGCAAAAGCGGTAGCTAAATCAATACAGGTTATCGGAGTTGCAAAGGTGGAAGAATTAAATAAAATACTGTTTAATAGTTAACTTCTAAATCGATACACATTGGTAACACCGGGAAGATATTATGTTTTAACTATTTCCAGAATCGTGGATTTTGGAGTGTATCTGGATGCAGGAGAAGGTGACGAAGTGTTGTTGCCCATGAAATGGGTACCTGAAAACTGTCGCCCTGATGATAAAATAGAAGTATTTATATACTTTGACTCCGAAGATCGGTTAATTGCAACAACCATGAAGCCGTATGCTATACTTGATGAGTTTGCTTTCCTGAAAGTAAAAGCGGTAAATCAGGTGGGTGCATTTCTGGACTGGGGACTTGAAAAAGATCTTTTGTGGCCATACAGAGAGCAATCTTTTTCAGTGGAGGAGGGTCGTTCGTATGTAGTGCACATCTTTGCAGATAAATCGGGCAGAATTGCGGCTTCTGATAATCTGAGAAAATTTATAAAGCCTCACACCAGGGAACTAAACAAGGATGAGGAGGTTGATTTACTGATCTATGCATCGACAGATCTGGGATATAAAGCTATAGTGAATAATTTGTTTGAGGGGCTTTTATATTCGAATGAGGTTTTTACCCATGTAAGCAGGGGAATGCGCATTAAAGGCTATATAAAAAACATCCGCGAAGACGGGAAACTTGATCTTACACTGTACAAATCAGGGTATAAAAACAAAATAGACGAATTTTCATCGATAGTATTAAACGCTTTGGAAGGCAACAAGGGCTATTTGTCATTAAACGACAAGAGTTCACCGGAAGAGATTTACGATTTGCTTGGCATGAGTAAGAAAAACTTTAAAATGGCCCTGGGAAATCTTTTGAAATCGGGGCTGATTGCATTCGAGGGAAATGGGGTTCGAGCAACTGCTCAATAATCGTCTCAAACTTTCTATGTAAAAAGATGTAATAATACAATAGAAGTGTGTAACGCATTTTGTTAGTTCCTGGGTGAATTTTGCATAGTTGATTTCGGGGGAAATCAGTTAATTCCACAACTCAATGATTTGCATTATGAAAAAGACTCTTTTTACTCTGGCACTGACTTTTTTTACATTGATAATTATATCTCCAGTATCTGCTTCAGATAAAAAAACAAAGAAGGCTTCCGGTATTGCTGCAGAAGATGTCGTTAGAGCGAAAGAACTCAATGAACGGCTTGCAGAAATTCAGGAGATGGATAAATCATCCTTAAGTTCTTCAGAAAGAAGAGCCCTCAGAACGGAAGTTAAAGCGATAAAGTCAGAACTAGCTGAAATAAGTGGCGGTGTTTATCTGTCGCTTGGTGCTATAATTGTAATTCTTCTCTTACTAATCTTGCTATTGTAACCCATTTTTGACTATATTTAAGCTTATAAAACCTGGCATTATATTTGAGAATACGTTTTTTAATTAATAGCAAGGATATGAAAAGGTTAATCTTAATGATTTTACTCGCAGGAGTTTTAGGCTCTTGCAGCACAAACAAGGTTACAGGAAGGAAACAACTGAGCCTTGTCCCGGAAAGCGAATTACAGCTTATGGCAACGCAGCAGTACGATGCTTTTCTTAAAGAAAACAAGGTGCTGAACCCATCTCAGAATAAAGAAGCTGAAATGGTGAGAAATGTTGGCAGAAACATTGCCACGGCTATTACCGATTATTACAGAAGTCAGGGTAAAGGTGACTTGCTCGAAGGCTACAACTGGGAATTTAATCTGGTTGACAGTAAAGATGTGAATGCATGGTGTATGCCTGGTGGAAAGGTGGTAGTTTATTCAGGAATTCTGCCCGTTACTAAAAATGAAGATGGCCTGGCAGTAGTTATGGGGCATGAAATTGCACATGCCATAGCCCAGCACGGCAATGAGCGCATGAGTCAACAGCTGGTTCAGCAGCTTGGTGGTGTTGCACTGCAGGTTGCCATGGCAAATAAACCTGCTGAAACACAGAATATTTTTATGACCTCGTACGGTATAGGAACCACAGTAGGAGCTTTATTGCCATTTTCGAGAAAAGAAGAACTAGAGGCAGACAAGTTCGGTTTATTCTTCTCTGCGATGGCCGGTTATAATCCACAGGAGGCAATTCCGTTCTGGGAAAGAATGGCGAATGCCGGTGGAAACAAGCCGCCTGAATTTTTAAGCACACACCCGGCTGATCAGACGCGTATAGAAAAAATGCAGAATATTATGCCAGATGCAATGAAATATTACAATGCATCAGCAAAGGGTTCGAAATCATCCGGGACAACCGGAGGCAAAAAGTCAGGGACATCCGGGAGCCCAAAGATTAAAAAAATAAAACTGTAAGAAAATGAAAAAATATAATCTTGTTATTTTCCTTATGATTGCTCTGATATTAGGCAGCTGTAAATCGATGAACAAGTCGCAGAAAGGGGCAGTGATAGGGAGTGCCGGAGGAGGAGCCGCAGGTGCTGTTATTGGAAGAGCCTCGGGAAATACCGCAATGGGCGCTATAATTGGAGCAACCGTAGGAGGTGTAGCAGGGGCTGTAATAGGCAGACAAATGGATAAACAGGCCGCCGAAATGGAGCGTGAAGTACCGGGAGCGAAAGTAGAACGGGTAGGAGAGGGTATAGTGGTAGAATTTAGTGGTAAGGTACTGTTTGGTTTTGATAAGTCTGACCTCACACCGGAAGCGACGAATAATTTGAACAGCCTGATTCAGATTCTTAATAAATATCCTGATACTGATATTGTAATTCAAGGGCATACTGACGATAAAGGCTCAGAGAATTATAACCAGTCGTTATCTGAAAGAAGAGCTTTAGCGGTTTCGCGCTATTTGACATCAAACAACATTGCATCGGCCAGAATAGGTACAGTGGGGTATGGTGAAACAACCCCTAAGTACAGTAATGAAACTGAAAATGGCAGAGCGCAGAACAGAAGAGTAGAGTTTCTGATCTCGGCAAACGAAAAAATGAAGGAAGATGCCCGCAGGCAGGCTGAACAAGGTGGAAATTAAAAACACGTACTATGAAACTATTACGATCATTATCACTTATAATCTTTTTTGCCTTAGCAAGCATGCTGGTCCAGGCACAAGGCATTGGAATAAGGGCAGGCGTAAATTTCCAGAATATCAATGGTAAAGACGCAGCAGGAGATCAGCTGAAAAATACATTAATCACCGGTTTTCATGGAGGCATTTATTATGAAGTGCCTGTTGGAACAGATATTTATTTTCAACCAGGTCTGTTATTTTCCACCAAAGGCAGTGAAATAAAGGATGCAGACGAGAAGTATACAGTCTCCTACCTGGAGCTTCCTTTAAATGTTATATTTAAGCCACTGTTGGGCACAGGTCATATACTGCTGGGTTTTGGACCCTATCTGGGTTACGCTGTAGGTGGTAAAGTTAAGCCTGTTAACCAGGGAGAAAGCAAAGAATTGGATTTTAAAGGCGAAGTTTCTGTGCAGGATATTATGAATGACAATACAAGATACCTTAAAGCATTTGATGCAGGTGCCAATATTTTGATTGGCTATGAGCTTAGCAATAATATATCATTGCAGCTTAATGCACAGCTTGGCCTGATAAATATTTCACCTGGCATACCTGGTGATGATGACCCTAGCTGGAAGAATACAGGTTTTGGGCTATCAGTTGGTTATAGATTTTAAGATTCCCTCCTCTCCCCTCAATAAGACCGCCACACTCATACCCAGTGGCGGTTTTTCAATTTAAAGCAAGCCAATCGACTCCATTGGTTTATGATGATGTAAACTATTGATAAAGAAGTATAATAGTTAACCATTCATGCTAAAGTACATTTGTATTCTATTAGCTACTATTAATTTCTAACATAATTTATATCACTATGGGAAACTTGCTTTATATAATTGCAGTAATCTTAATTATCGCCTGGGCTATAGGATTCTTAGGATACAGTGCCGGTGGTTTAATTCATATTCTGCTCGTTATTGCTGTTATTGCAATAATCCTTAGAATAATTCAGGGCAGAAGTGCCATGTAATAATTATCCATGAGGTCGATTTGGAAAGGAGCAATTAGTTTTGGTCTGGTCAATATCCCCATCAAGCTTTATAGTGCTACCCAGCAAAGTACTCTCAATCTCGATATGGTTGATAAGCACGATTTATCGAAGATAAAATATATGAGGATCAATGAGAGTACTGGCAAGGAAGTTGCCTGGGAGAATATAGCTAAAGCATATAAATTCGAGGGCAACTATATTGTACTGGATGATGATGATTTTGCCAAAGCAGCACCGGAGAAAAGTAAGATTATTGAAGTTAATCAGTTTATAGACGAAAAGGAAATAGACACAATCTACTTTGAGAACTCTTACTATGTGGAACCTGAGAAATCAGGTTCCAAAGCCTATGCTTTGCTGCGCGAAGCTCTTGCAAAATCGGGGAAAGTAGGTATTGCACAATTCGTGCTCAGAACTTCTGAAGCTCTAACAGTTCTTAAACCTAAGGGTGATGCACTGGTTCTAAGTAAGATCAGGTTTGCAGAAGAAGTTAGACCATTTGACGACCTTGATCTGCCTGCTAAATCGGAAGTGAAAGCCAATGAGCTAAAGATAGCGCTTACCCTGATTGACCAGTATACATCGAAATTTGACATTGAAAGTTACAATGATCAATATGCAGCTGCCTTGAAAAAGGTTATTGAAGAAAAGGCTACCGGTAAATCAACTAAGGTTAAAAGGGTTAAGCTAAACCCTGCAAAATCACAGGACCTCATGGAGCAATTGAAAGCAAGCCTGAATAGAAAGAAGGCAATGTAGAACGGGCTAATTAACCACTAAGAAGGACTTCATGGGATTATCGAAATATAAGGAGAAAAGGGATTTTAAAAAGACTCCGGAACCTGCCGGTCGTAAAAAGAATAAATCGAAATCGCTGGTTTTTGTTGTACAGCGGCATAATGCACGAAGACTTCATTACGATTTCAGACTGGAAATGGAAGGTGTTTTTAAAAGCTGGGCTATCCCTAAGGGTCCGTCCATGAGCGCAGGTGACAAACGTCTTGCTGTAATGGTGGAAGACCATCCCTTAGATTATGCTCAGTTTTATGGTGAAATTCCAAAAGGCAATTATGGTGCGGGAGAAATAGATATCTGGGATGAAGGGACATACACTCCATACAAATCAGTACAGGGAAGAGATGCTGAAGAGTTATTACTGAACCAACTGGCGAATGGCGATGTTAAAATAACGTTATATGGAACACATCTTAAAGGCTCTTTTGCTTTGGTAAGGTTAAAGGAAGGGGATAAGGATAGTAATAAGGAAAGCAACAACTGGTTGCTTATCAAGAAGAAAGATAACTTTGATGTGGCCAGTTACGATATTGAAAAAATTAAACCTTTAAAGCACAGCTCTGATTCCGGCAGTTTCAAAGAATCTATTGATCAACTGGCAGAACAGTCTTCCGAAATTATTAATGAGAAGAAGGATTATGGTCCTCATAGAGAACTGGGTCAGGAACTAATTTCTATTGATGAAGGTAATGACCAGTATGTCACTTTGCGTAGAAAAAAGCTAAAGTTTACTAATCTGGGTAAAATATATTGGCCTGAAGATGGCTTCAGGAAGGTTGATTTGATAAATTACTACATACGCGTTTCTAATTATATTTTGCCTTATCTGAAAAACAGACCCCAATCGCTTAACAGATTTCCAAACGGAATAAAAGGGCCGGGTTTTTATCAAAAAGATATGGAGGTAACCCAGCTGCCTGTCTGGGTTAAGACGGAAAAAATATTTTCGAAAGCGAATAACAGAGTAATTGATTATTTGATTTGCAATGATATGGCAACTCTGGTCTTCATGGCAAATCTTGGTTGTATTGAGATAAATCCATGGCACAGTACATATATTAAGCAGGAATATCCTGATTATATGATGATTGATCTTGACCCCGGTGATATTTCGTTCGAAGAAGTTGTCTCAGCTGCAAGGGCTGTTCATGAGATTGCGGAAGAACTTAAAATACCTTCCTATTGTAAAACAAGCGGAGCAACAGGTTTGCACGTTTATTTCCCATTGGGAGCAAAATATGATTACGATCAGGTTAAAATTTTCGCTGAACTATTTGCAAACATTGTGCAGTCACGGTTACCTGAGATAACGACGGTAGAAAGAAGCCTTGCAAAGCAGGGAAATAAAATTTATGTTGATTTCCTTCAGAACCGAAAAGGCCAGACAATTGTTGCTCCATATAGTGTTAGACCAAGACCCGGAGCAACTGTCTCAACTCCGCTCTTATGGAACGAGGTTAAGAAAGGATTGAATCCGCGAGATTTTACAATAAATACTGTTTTTAAAAGGCTCGAAAAGTATGGTGATTTATGGACAGGAATTTTTAATCGAGGCATCGATATGCTGAAAGTGCTTAATAAACTGGAAAAACTCAAATGATACAGAAATATGAATACACATCAACAATATAACTTCCCTAAAGTACTACTTAACGAAACTTTATCGAAGTTTCTGAATAATCCTGCTGATTTAAAACAGTCAGAGACCAATCATCTGGTCCAGGATTTAATGGTGGAGAACGCCCAATTGCGTAAACTACTGGAAGATAAGTCCAGAAAGGTCAATGATCTGATTGAGCATAACCACAGAGTTGTCTCTATTATTGCACATGATTTAAGAAGTCCGTTCAATTCACTTATCAGTGTACTCGATATCTTAAAAAAAGTTGGCACCAGTGTTAACAAAGATGTTTTATTCTCCTACATAGAGATATTACATAACACTTCTTTCTCATCGCTTGAATTGCTGGATGACCTACTCGAGTGGGTAGTGGTAAACAATACCGGAAAATTTAGTCCAACCAGGTTTCGGCTGTCGGAAGCTGTTGATGATATTGTAACATTGTATGCCTCCTTGTCTGAATCCAAATCAATACGTGTAGTAAACTTGGTTGCGAAAGGTCTTTTGATTACTGCGGACCATAACATGATTCATACCATTTTTAGAAATCTTATTGCAAATGCAATTCAGTACAATAATGAGCACGGTGAAGTAAAAATCTCAGCCTGGAGGGATGAAACCTATATTGTTATTGAAGTTAATGACACCGGTCACGGAATCAGCAGTGAGTATCTTGCTAATATCTTTAATTCTAAGTTATATGAATCATCCGAAACCAGGGAAGAAAGATGGAAAGGATTAGGATTATTATTCTGTAAAGATTTTGTAGAGATGCACGGAGGTAAGATTTTTATTGAGAGTGAAGAAGGTTGTGGAACAACTGTAAAGTTTACTTTAAGACAGTTCTGATAATAACTAAAATCTATTACTATGAAAACGATTTATTTAATTATACTTTGTGTACTTTTTTCAGGGATGCTCACAGCCCAAAATGAGACATCCGATAACAGAGAACAATTACAGTTTGGAATTCGGGCGGGTGTTTCTGTTAGTAATGTTTACGATGAAAGAGGCGATGATTTCGTAGCAGACGGAAAGGTTGGTGCTGTTGGTGGTGTTGTTCTTTCCATTCCAATCGGAAGATATCTTGGTTTTCAACCAGAAGCGATCTTTATTCAGAAAGGATTCAAGGGAGATGCCAGTTACCTTGGAAAAGCCTATTCTCTGACTCGTACGACAAATCACCTGGATTTTCCGCTTCAGTTAAAGTTTAATCCTGCTAAAAATTTCTCGCTCCTTGGCGGGCCACAGTATTCTTTTCTGCTTAGCAGAAGCGATAAGTTTGAGATGGGAGACCTGACTGTTGTTGAAGAGGAACACATTAAAAATGATAAAATTCAGAACAACATGTTTGGATTAATATTTGGTCTTGAATTTAATTTCAATAAAGTTACCCTGACAGGCAAAGCCGGATGGGATCTTGAGAAAAACAATGATGATGGAAGTACTACCAATCCCAGGTATAAGAATCAATGGTTGCTGTTTACACTGGGGCTTAACCTCTGAGAAATTTAGCATTAATCACTATTAACCAAGTGCAAATCTAAGATTATGTATGAAAGACTTAAATGAAATGTTTGCTGCAGGTAATCTGGAATCGGAGGACGATCTGAGTAAGAGAATAACGGAGATTACCACTTATATACACGAAGCGTATCCTGAATTAGCTCCCTACATAAGTGAGATACCAATAACTATACCCAATGATCCGATTCCGGAAGTTAATAATAAAGTGCTGAAAGACTATTACGATTATTTATATCAGATAGTTAAGAACCATGTAGACTCCACACCTAAAAGAAACGAGGAAAATATAAACAAGAATGATCCGGAGTAAGTTTCACTATCATATTAGCGGTTGTCTGATTCAACCTGCTGTAGATGAAGAAAGCTTAGTTTATTTTCAAATTCATCAAAGCTCAGGTCAGAATCTACGTTAATTACTTTGGTTTCGCCGGGAAGAATATCAAAGAAGTTATCGGAGAATCTGTATGCATTACCTTCACTCACCAGCATTAAGTTTTTGCAGAGGTTCTTAGATGTAATTTCCAGAATAAATTTCCTGTCTTTTTGACGGATGTGGATGTTTATATCAGGATAAGGTAATTTCAGGTTCTTAGGTTCGTCGAGGTAATGGATTTCGGTGTCAATTATTTTATCGTCTTTGACTAAAGCTATGTATAATAGTCCATCGGATTTATGCTGCATTGCCGGAATCTTTGAAAGCTCAATTTCCGTAAGTATTTTAGCACTGTTTGAGGGCATAGTGACACTGTACGACCTGTTCCAGAAAGAATTCCCATGAAAATCCATAAGGTTTACCCGTAAGGAATACTTACCCCCATCAATATCTGATATGCCGGTTATTTGTATCTTTTGATTGTCTGTAGAAGCGACAACTACTTGTTTTTTAAATGCTTCACGTACAAAGAAGTGCATCGATTTCCATTGGCCGTAATAGTCAATGCCTGACCAGGAAGCAACCGGCCAGCAATCGTTCAGTTGCCAGTATAATGAGCCCATGCAGTAAGGCATATTTGCCCTATGGCTTTGAATCGCCATCTTAATGGCTTCGGCCTGCAATAGTTGCCCTACATAGAGCTGATCTTCAAAAGCGGCAGGCATATTATAAGACTGGAGGAGGTAATCGCGGATTCGTTGGTTACCAATAGCACTTCGCTGATGCGCTTCCATAACAGGTGAAGTTATGTGCCAATCTTCGGCTTCCGTATATTTTTTGACACTTTCAAATTCTGGAAACGATTGAAAACCATATTCACTCATAAAACGAGCCTTGTAATCTGCAAAGCTTTTGATTGGTTCATTTCCATGCCAGACTCCCCAGTAATGCATATCGCCGGAAGTGTTTTTATGGCTTGCGAGCTTGTTCATACCTGCAGAAGGGGAGGAGTGCCAGTAGGAGATTTCGGGATGTAATTGCTTCACAGCATATGGAAGTATCTTATGAAATATTGTGTCGTATGCGTTCCAGATGATTTTCCGTTCATCCGGAGTGTACCTTTGTTTCCATCCCCAACCTTTGTTTTCATCGTTTGGTGCCCAGGCCTGCTCTATTTCATTATTTCCGCACCATAATGCAATACATGCAAAGTTTCTGAGTCGTTTAATATTGCTGATAGCTTCCTGCTCAATACTATTATAAAATTCATTTGTTCCAGGATACATGGCACAGGCAAACATAAAATCCTGCCAGACCATTATGCCATATTTATCGCAGAGGCTATAAAATATGTCGTCCTCATATACACCTCCACCCCAAACCCGAAGCATATTCATATTTGCTTTAGCAGCTGAAGAGATGATGTACTCATATTTTTGATCAGAGGTTCGCGGGAGAAAGACGTCGTTTGGAATATAATTGGCACCTTTTGCAAAAACAGGTTTCCCATTTACCTCAAAATAAAAACTCTCGCCTTCTTTGTCGAGTGTTCTGACAAGTTTGATGTTTCTGAGACCGGTAGTGACACTTTTGCTGTCTAATAAAACTCCCTCATTGTTCACATTTAGTTTAAATGTGTATAGTGCCTGTTCGCCCTGCCCATTAGGCCACCATAATCGCGGTTTGGGAATATTAACCGGAATTGTGACTTGTTGAGTTACATCTGTATTAGAGGCTGGTGTTATTTCTTTAGTGATTTTGAATGCCAATTCGTCATTTATAAACAGCTCAATATCTAATGAATGAATACCCTCAGGACAGTTGAATTCAATAATTGCATCCAGCAGAGCATGCGAAGAATTTACTTCTTTTTGTTTAATGTAAAGGTTAGTCAGGTTGAGCTTGTTAATGGCTTTAATGTAAACAGGTTTCCAGATGCCACTTGTAACAAGTCTGGGTCCCCAGTCCCATCCATAATGATAGGGTGCTTTTCTGGTAAAAATACTTACTTTGTTCTGTCCAAGTCCTCCTTTCTCAGACTGGTCATTGTCGGCTGGAAGAGACAGCCCAAAATGCTCCATCTTTTCAATGCCTTTAAAAATTGGAGAATGAAAGTAAACACCCAGCTCATTCAATTCTTTTAATTCTGATCGCTTAAGGTTAATAATAGCTGGTATGAACATGTTGGAACTCCTGTAGACAACTTGTCCGTTCAGGTATATATCAGCATATGTGTCAAGCCCTTCAAATATGAGTGTCAGGTTCTCAGTATTCCAGTTATTGGGTATTCTGAAGGATGTTCTATATTCCCAGTTAAATTTGTCAATCCATTGAACTTCATCTTCATTCATTCGATAGAAGGGATCTTCTATCAAATTATGTGACATAAGGTCAGTATGTATAGTCCCGGGAGTTTCAGCTTTATACCACTGTGATGATCCGGCCATCCTGAATTCCCATGAATTGAGACGGATGATTTCCTGGGAAACCGAAAAAAATGGCACTGCCAATAAGCAGTATAACAGAATAAAAATACAGCGAATCATGGGAGTGAAATTTTACGGGCTAATTTACCAAAGTTTGGCTTGCTATTGAAAAGGTATGCGGAACATTAGATCATATCTGTTGTTTAAAAGGAAAAAGACAATATAGGTTTCATGAATAAAATTCTCATAGTTGATGATGATACTACTTTCAGCCTTATGTTAAAAACATTCCTTACGAATAAGGGATATGAAGTGCTGGACGTTATGACTGCCGGCAAAGCATTGAAAAGTATGAAGGAAAATGTATTTCAGGTTATATTGACTGATTACAGATTACCTGACGTGGATGGATTGGAACTAATAGCTGAGATAAAAAAGATAGATCCTCAAATATCTGTAGTTCTTATGACCCGATATGGTGATATCAGATCGGCTGTTAATGCTATAAAAGCAGGAGCATTTGATTATGTGACTAAACCAGTCAATCCGGAAGACTTGTTAGCTATTATCAAAAAATCTATAGAGGGAAGTAAGGATGGAGCAACAATAAAACAACCTGTGGCTCAGGAGAATTCCGGAATATTTATTTATATGCGTGGGAGCAGTGAAGTATCTCTGCAAGTGGAAAATTATATAAATATAATTGCACCTACTGAAATGTCTGTTATTATTCAGGGCGAAAGTGGCACAGGTAAAGAATATGTAGCCAGAATGATACACATGAAGAGTAATCGCAGTAATAAGCCATTTATTGCTGTTGACTGTGGAGCCTTGACAAACGAACTTGCAGCAAGTGAACTTTTTGGCCATGTTAAGGGAGCTTTCACAGACGCGCAAAGTGAAAAGGAAGGTCAGTTCCAGTTAGCAAATGGAGGAACACTGTTCCTTGATGAAATTGGGAATTTATCTTACGAAAATCAACTGAAATTGTTACGTGCCACACAGGAGCGAAAAGTGCATAAAATGGGCAGTAACAAAGAAGAAGCGGTAGATGTTCGTATTCTGGTAGCAACGAATGAGGATTTGATTCTTAATGTTCAAAAAGGAACCTTCAGAGAAGACTTGTTCCATCGCCTGAATGAATTCAGTATATATGTACCTCCCCTTAGAGACAGAGGTCAGGATATTTTGCAGTTTGCCAACTATTTTTTGGAAATTGCCAACAGAGAGCTTGAAAAAGAAGTAAAAGGTTTTGACAGGGAAGTAATAGAACGTCTGCTCTTGTATTCATGGCCGGGAAATATCAGGGAAATCAAAAATGTTGTTAGAAGAGCAGTCTTGCTCGCCTCGACTGGTATGATTACAAAAGTTCACTTGCCATCGGTTATGTTTCTGAATGAAGTAAAGAATGAAACTACATCTGTTTCTACCACCGATTTAAAAAGCATCGCAGAATCGCAGGAAAAATCTACTATTTTGAGTGTCCTGCGAAAGACTTATTTCAATAAGACGAAGGCTGCCCAGCTACTTAATATTGACCGCAAGACCCTCTATAATAAGATTAAATTATACGGACTCGAAGATCATTAAGGGAGGTTTTGCATTTTATTTCTTATTTCACTGATGAGCTTTTTATTTTCATTAATGAAGGATTGTATCAGATTCCTGATGGTTTCTTTTTCTGGAACAGTTTTCGCGGAGTTTTCGATCTCTTCCAGTATTTTGGAAATCATCACTGCTTTTATGTAATTATAGGAAGTGAGTATTCTATGTGCAATATCTGAAATCTTTTTAAAATCGTTCATTGCCAAAGCATTCAGGAATTCGGATTCGGCATTGACAGCATTATTTATAAAAGTATTAAGTATTTCAATCTCCTGATTTATATTGCCACCAGAAAATTGCCTGATATTTGATAGGTCATACTGAGGAAGATCATCACCATCCTTATTTAGATAATTTGATATTTTGGCAATCAGATCTGATTCTTCGAAAGGCTTCTCAATAACTTCATTAAAGCCGAGGTTAATAAGATTGTAGTCGAATTTCGCAAGTTTGTTAGCTGTAAATGCAATGACAGGCATTTCAGCTATGAATGGGTCAGGATGAGATCTGATAATCTCAATTAACTGAATACCGCTAAGACCCGGCATTTGTAAATCAATCAATGCCAGATGAAAACGATTTTCGTTTAGTAGGTCTCTGGCCTGATAACCATCAAATGCCTGCATAACATGGAGATGGTGTTTTTCTGCTATCACTTTAAGAAGCAGAATATTAAAAGCATCATCATCAGCTATCAGTACCTTTTTACCAGGAAGATCAATGAATCCGATAGTAGCATTCTTTTCTTCTTTCTCATTTATTGTTGAAATGCAGTTGTACGATATAAGTAGTGTAAACACAGAGCCTCGACCCGTTTCACTTTCTACCATAAGATCACCACCTTGTAACCTCGCCAATCGCCGACTTATTGCTAATCCTAAACCAGATCCGCTATAGTGCCGTGATGAAGAGGTATCTATTTGCTGGAAATCTTCAAAAATTAGTTCCGTATTATCGGGGGAAATCCCAATGCCGCTGTCTTCGATAGCAAAAATAAATTCAACTTTACCGCTGCCAAGTATGGCAGATTTGCATGTTAGGGAAATGTGCCCCTCTGATGTGAATTTTATAGCATTGCTCAGTAAATTATACAGGATCTGACGCAATCTTAATGGATCTCCTTCCAGCCGGTATGCTTCAGCTGTGCTACACCCGGTAATAAATTTAAGGCCTTTCTTTTCAGCCAGAAGTGTGAATGGCTTTATAAGGTCATCCAGAACATCTTTCATTAAAAAGGACTTATTTTCAATCCTGAATTTTCCGGCTACAAGCTTTGAAAGGTCAAGGATATCGTCAACCATTTCGAGCAAATGCTTTGATGACCTTCTAACTGCATCGAGATATTTATCTTGTTCATTGTTTAATTCAGTACCTTTAAGCAAATCAGAAAACCCAATTATTGCATTTAGCGGAGTACGTATCTCATGGCTCATATTTGCTAGAAATTCTTCTTTTACTTTTGCAAGTTGTGTTGCCTCTATATTGGCCAGAACCAGTTCTTTTCTATACAGCATGCTCCTCCTTACACCTGAGATCGTCAGAATTACAAGCGGTAGAATCAACAGGATAGCCAGCAAACTGATAATTCCGATAATATAAAGCGATTGTGTGGCTGTTTTAATAGCTTCATCCGATCTTAACCCGTTATTTATCTGAAGGTTGTTTTCAACTCTGCTAAATATATTGGAGATTTGCTCAATTAATCTGGAATTGTATTGAAGGATAACCAGTTCTCGATTAATTAGTTCCTGATAGGTATTGATGTCGTTGCTCTTAAGTCTGGTAAGCTCCCGGTAAATGGTCTGGCTGTTTAAACTGTCGGCTCTGGTAATAGCAGAAGTATCTGACTCAATACGGGTAACAGACCTTATTACAGGGTCTTTGGTGGTGGAACGTACGGATTTGGAATTGCTTTTGCTGAAAGCTTGCTTTATTCTCTGCCTTAAACCGGTTTGTTTTGGTGAACTCGATTCCGCAGCAGATGACGGACTTACCGGTAATGTGTCGTAAGAAGTTATGATCGTAGTATTTGTAGTTTGTTTTTTTATTAAGGAATCAGGTGCATTTTCAATTACTGTTGTTAAAACTCTTTCAGTGAAATTAAAACTCTCCCGTCGTTTTTTAACTGACCAGTATTCATCAATGATTGCTTTTTGTTTAAGGAGTAAATATGAAACGCTGTCTAGCTCACTAATGGTTAAAGAATCGTTTTTGAAAGATTGGCTGAGTAATGTAAGTCTTATCTTAAGTGAATCGTATAAATGGTTGTATTCATGCAGATAAAGGGAATCGTTGGTAAGTGAAAAATAACGAAATCTATTATCAATCAATGGCAGTAAACTTGAAATTTCATGCAAGCTTTCCAATTCTGTGGCCGGATTTGATAATTCAACAAGAGTTTGCCCTAAGACTCTTTCGTTCTGACGGACTACATAAACAGCTGCCAATACAACGATTAAAGCAGCAGTAAACAAAAGCAAAACCTTTGACTGTAAACCCCAGTTACTTATTTTCGGGCTTTCCGCTCGCATATGTAATTGTCTTTACAATACAAAACAGCTTTAAGGACCTAATGATTAGTGAATTAGTTTATTTAAGGATGAGGGGTGAATGAATATGGATGGAATTAATGTGCTATGATATAGCGCCACTCAGGATATAGCTTAATATAAGCCTGAACAGCCGCGCAATTTGCTTTAACCCGCAATCCATTAAGAACGGCATACTGCAAAGCAAATAAAATGAGGGATGAGGCATGTCCGTTACCCCTTAACTCCTTCGGTACGAATGCGCAGTGAAGATCAATAGTTTCATTGCAGATCCTGTAACATAAATAAGACCGTAATCCGCAAGAATCTATTACAAATCTGTCTCCCCGGTCCAAGACTACATTATGTTGATTTATCTGAAGAAGCATGACTTTACATGGTTAACTGAAGCTGATTGAAACTGCGCTTTCAGACTGTGAAAATACAACAGAATTCAGCGTTTTCTACACGCAAATTCCAAAATAAGTATTAATACTTAATATGTTAAGAGGTGGAAATTTTTAATGGTTTGTGTGTGAAACAAGTCATCAAATGTCAACCTGAATCCGTCTATATTAGTGGAAATAAAATTCTTAAACCGAAAGAACCAACTATAAGAAAAACCGCTGCCAGTACCTGTATGAAGTTTATTATGCTCTTCCCGAAAGAAATAGTTTTGAATTTCTTATAACTGATCCATATTATGGAAAGGGCACATAACAAGCCTATTATGCTACCTGCAAGAACATCTCCGGGAAAATGTGCGCCCAAATATATTCTGCTGTAAGTAATTACTATGACCAGAATGCTTAATAATACTTGAACAACTTTCATGGGTTGGATCAATACTACTATAGTACTGACTGCGGCTACAGCTGTGATACTGTGACCTGATGGGAAACTGTTATGAAACAGTTTGTAATTTGCTAATGTATGAACTTCAGGACTTTCATTAAATACTCTCAACGGTCTGTCCCAATCATCAAATAGGGTTATTTTCAATACCTGCCCAAGAAGGCCTGAAACTATCACAACGATTATCATAATTATGACAGCACCAGGATACTTTCTCACTAATATCAGGCTGATTATCGAAGATAATATCAATGAATCACCTAAATGTGTGATAGCAAACATAGGCCAGTCGAGCCAGGAGTATTCATTACCATTCAGAAAAAGAAAACTTTCTTTATAACCGAGTACCGAAATCAGAACGGAGATGGAAATCAGATAGAGTACCAGAACAAGAAAGAATGGATATATTTTGCCAAACGAAATCTTTTCTCCCATAATTTAATCTTGCGAAAACTCCTTTACAAGCGATCTATATGATGAGAATACATTTGCCCTTGACACAAAACCAATGTATTTGCCATTATTTAATACCGGAAGATTGTAGTGAGAAGTTTCACTAAACTTCCTTGCCACATCTTCCATCGTTTCATCAAGTGATATGATTGTGTCGGGCATGAACATTAAATTCCTTACATATGTGGTATCGTATAATTCATGGTTGAATACAATATTACGTATATCATTAATAAAAACCACCCCAAGGAAATTATTATCCTCGTCAACTACAGGAAATACATTCCGTTCAGATTTTGCAATAACTTTTACAAGCTCTCCCAAAGTATCGTCAGGTTTTACGGTCAAAAAATTATGTTCTACCAATTTACTGATTTTCATACGCGATAAAGTAGCTTTGTCTTTATCATGGGTAATTAATTCTCCGCGATCTGCAAGTCTTTTAGCATATATATTGTGTCGTTCGTATAGTATTATCGTCAGATAAGCTATTGTGGAAGTAATCATTAATGGAATAAAAAGTTCATAACCCCCTGTAACTTCAGCTATTAAGAATATAGCTGTTAAAGGTGCATGCATAACAGCAGCCATTACTCCTGCCATTCCTGCCAGTACAAAGTTGCTTTCAGGAATAACTGTGATTTTTGTCATGGTAATTACCCTTGCCAGTAGAAATCCTGTTATTCCACCCATAAATAAGGAAGGTGCAAAAACTCCTCCAATACCACCTCCGGCTGTGGTAAACGACATGGCCATAACTTTAAAAAACAGGATTAATGCGAGAAACAGGATAAATAAGTACTCGTTTTCTTTAAAATTATACAGAAAGCTACCGTTAAAAATATTATCACCTTTCCCATTCAGAATACTTGTTAGAATATCGTAACCCTCACCAAATAATGCAGGAAAGAGAAATATAATGAAACTTACCAATGTTCCGGAAAGGATTAACCTTACATAGGGTTTCTTGATTTTGCCTACTGTGGATTCTATTAAACGGTTTGCCCGAATAAAATAAAGTGATACGAACCCAGCAATTATTCCCAGAATTATGTAATACGGTATGTTTGCCAGATTGAATGGGGCAAGAGTGTGGAATGAAAACATAACTGTTGCCCCCATAAGGAAAGAGCTTAAGGTTGCAGCAGTAACCGATGCTATGAGCAATGGTATCAAAGAACCCATTGTCAGGTCGAGCATTAACACTTCGAGCCCGAATAACACTCCCGCAATAGGAGCATTAAATATTCCTGAAATAGCACCCGCAGCACCACATCCGATCATAAGTGTAATTGTCTTATAATCCATTCGGAGGACACGGGCAAGATTTGATCCGATAGATGCCCCGGTTAAAACTATAGGTGCTTCCAGCCCTACCGAACCTCCAAACCCTACTGTGATAGTACTGGCTATCAGTGAAGAATAATTGTTGTGCGGTTTAATATGGCTATTATTTCTTGATATGGCATACAGAATCTTACTGATTCCATGGGATATATTGTCTTTTACAACGTATTTAACGAAAAGTACAGACAAGGCAATTCCTAGCAGTGGGTATGCAAGGTAAAGGTAATTTGATGAACTAAGGTCAAAGCCTTCTGTAAGGAAATAATGGGTATAGTGCACTGCGTTTTTTAATACTATTGCAGCAAGACCACTTACAAGTCCAACTACAAGGCTCAGGATAAGTACAAAATTCCGGTGACTGATATTTTTCAGCCTCCACCGTTGTAACCTAATAATAGTCAGATTTAGTAGCATGTCGCAAATATATTAAAAAGGAGGCTAGCAAAAAGAAGTAGCACCTGGTATACTATTACTATAAATTATCTCTGTAGTCCTTTTTGCGGTTTAGTTTTAAGTCCTGAAGAACTTCAGCTTTGACTTTAATGAAGAAATTCCAACTCTTTAAATAACCCAAAGGTATCCAGTTAAAACGCATTTCCCAACAATGCAAATCACGATAAACGCTCATTGAGGTGTATGAAATTTTATTTGCTTTAAAATCGTAACCCGAGGTGAAGTTCACTTTCCATTTAGGTGTAATGTTTAGTTCGCCATTGAAACCCAGAGTCTGAACTAATTCATTGGATCCGATTCTTCCAGGGTAAGTAAATCTGTCATTATACCTGAGATTGTAACTAAAATTAAAACTCCATGCGTTGTTCCAGTTTATATAGTTGTCGGGTGCGGAAATTATTTCTTCTGCAACGTCTGCTGGAATCTCTGTGGTAGCTTGCGGTTGTTGAGCTGAAGCGCCCTTATTTTTACTGTTAAGCAGTGCTGAACTAATATTGTATGACAGAGAAAAGTTCCATGATGAATTTTCTTTTCTGAAGAGACGGTTGTTGACATCCCATTCAAATTGGTTCAAACTAACCCCTTCGTTTGTTTTTATATAAGGATCAAAAGTAGCATTGTACTGAATCTGCAATTTTTTAAATAATGTGGTTCTGGCATTCACAAGAATAGGTGACCAGTTAAGAGAATCACTTGCCAGATCGTACGAACTTCCAATAGATAAATTTTCAATAAGTACGACCTTTTTAGTGCCTGTTACCGTGTCGCTTTTTGACCTAACCTTCATTTCAAGGTTATTATTAATGCTGAAATTCAATCTGCCCGATTCGCCATTGGTTGGAATTCCATAAATAGAACTGAATGTCCCCTCTCCACCAAATATAGAATACTTTCTTATTGTGCCTTCGGCATCTGATTGTACTGTACGATAATAACCAAGACTTTCTTTTCCAAAGTCTGGTCGGTAATTAAATGATACAGATGGGCTAACGACGTGTCGTATGGCTCTCACTGGTCCTTTACGGAATTGCAGCATTCCGTAAAGTCTGGTATTTATAGAGGAACTAAAACTGTATTCATGTACTGCTTTAAAACCTTGAATAGTATCTGTTTTTACATATCCGATAATTGTATCAGTATTATTGATTAGTGTGTCGTTAATCCACTCTTTATTAATGTATGTACTGTACCACTTTTCATTAAACTCAATAGAATTTGTTAATGTGAAGTATTTTAGCACTTTTAGGGTAAGGCTGGCAGGGATTCTGTGCTGCACTCCGTTACGGAAGTTTTTCAGCATAGCATTCGTAAAGAGTAAAGAATCGTAGGTATTCACCTCATTTCTGGCAGTCATATTGTAATTAATACTGATATTGTCATACCATTTCAGATCAGAAGCTTTGCCTTTTTTTCGCAAAGGATAAAATCTGTTAACCGAAAGTGCAATATCAGGCAGCGTTAGGTTTACTGTTTTATTTGAAGTATTCTGGCTGTGTGTTACTGCACCGGTCAAGGATACTCTTTCGCCAAAACTTGTAGAATAACTGATACTGGAACCAAATGTATTTGTAAGATGATCTTGCACACTTACCGGGTTGTACCTGTTAAAAGTAGATGATCCAAAGTTAACGCTGGCATTAAACTGACTGTTTGGTCGTGCTTTCGGATCTTGTCTGTGTGACCATTTTAAGCTAAAATCCTTTTTCTTGTTATATGACTGCGTTTCTTTAACCCCAAAAACGTTTATAGCATAGTTGAAGTTTAAATTTCCTGAAAACTTATATCTTTTCCGATAATTAAAAGTAGGTCTCAATGCCCAGCTTCCTCTCGAAAAAACTTCACCAATCAGCTTTAACTCCATATAGTCGCTGATGCCCCAATAATAACCGCCATTCTCCAGATAGAATCCTCTTTCTGTTGATTCGCCATACGATGGTATCAATACGCCTGATGTTTGTCCTTTCTTATTGGGAAACAAACCAAATGGGAGCACTAATGGAATGGGCACATCCTCAATGGTCATATATGCTGGTCCGGTAACTATTTTATTACCCGGAATTACCTTTGCTTTTGAAAATTTCAGGCCAAAATGGGGATGTTCAAGATTGCAGGTAGTGTAACCTCCACCGTGCATATTGCTCACATCATTATCCATTTTCTTTACTACTTCTCCATGCAGGAAACCCTGGCCTTCCTGCGTTATTACATTCCTGATAAAGCCTTTCTTAGTATTGAAATTGTATTGGATCTCTTTTGATTTGAAAGATTGGTCGCCCTCTGTAAATTCAGGAACACCATATTCCTTATTCAGGGTATCTGCTAAAGGTTTTGCAGTCAAAATATTATTATCAAAGTTGACCTCTATAAAAGCAGCTTTAACTGTAATTTTCTCATACTTTATATCCGCATCGCGGTACATACGGATTTTTGAAGACTCCAGATCCATACAAATAGAGTCGGTTGAACTGTATTCCACTTTTGAAGTAATGGCACTTTTCTTTGTTTGCCTTGCCTGACCTGTTTTTTGATTGCCAAGATTCAATACAACCGTATCAGGAGTTTGATTAGCATCATTGTGTTGCAATACCACGCTATCGATGCTTTTATTTAACAACGTATCACTTTGGCCAAAGCATGAAATTGCAGTAAAAAACAATAGTGAATACAGAGCCGTAATTAAAATGGCCTGCCATGAAAAAACAATCTTTAAAGTATGCCTGATGTAGTTCAAATAATTTAAATTTGTGAGTTATTACGAAGAGCGTAGTTTTATGTAGCCATTTTAAGTATTTTTGACCTGGCTAATTGATTGCTTATTTAGATATTATATTGTATATTAGGCATTTAATTTTTAGTTTTTGAAGCCAAATACAGTATTACAATTTAAGGCCAAAACTAATCAAAATTAACATGGATTTGAAACGTTGTTTACCCATATTTATTCTATTATCATTAGCTTTTATTTGTCCTCAAAAGGCCGAAGCGCAAAAAGTACGTAAGGTTGTCATTGATGCAGGGCATGGTGGACATGACCCCGGTGCAGTTGGAAGGGCTTCAAAAGAAAAAGACATTACCCTTTCCATTGCTTTAAAAACTGGTAAATACATAGAGGAAAATCTTGCAGATGTGCAAGTAGTTTATACCCGTAAAACAGATGTATTCGTTGAATTATACAAGCGTGCTAAAATTGCCAATGAAGCAAAAGCAGATTTGTTTATCTCAATCCATTGCAACGCAAATAAATCGTCAAGCCCATATGGAGCAGAAACATACGTAATGGGATTGCACAGGAGTGAAGCAAACCTTGCTGTTGCCCAATTAGAAAACGCTGCTATTCTTCTTGAAGAAGATTACCATGTTCAATACGATGGATTTGACCCAAACTCTCCTGAAGGAAATATTTTCTTCTCGATGCTTCAGAATGCATACCTTGATCAAAGTTTAAGCTTAGCAAGTAATGTTCAGAGGCATTTTAAAGATCGGGTAAATCTGTTTGACCGCGGTGTTAAACAAGCAGGTTTTTTGGTTTTGTATAAAACCACAATGCCAAGTGTTCTGATTGAAACCGGATTTATAAGCAATCAAAAAGAAGAGAAGCTACTTGCTTCAGAAGAAGGTCAAAACTACATAGCATCAGCTATATTCAGAGCGATTAAAGATTATAAGAAATCTGTTGAAAAACCAGCTGCGCCACTACTAGCTCAAAAAGATATTAATACCGATGTGCTTGTGGCAAATAAGAATCAGGAGCCTAAATCAACTGATGCCAAATCAACCGAAGTCAAATCAACTGGAGTCAAACCAAAAGAGAAATCACCTGAAACCAAATCACCTGAAACCAAATCACCTGAAGTTAAAACCCCAGAAGTTATAATACCGGAATCTAAAACTTCGGCTGTAGTGATGCCAGAAATGAAATCACCAGCCGTTAAGCAATCTGATGTTGTATCGCAGCCTTCAAAACCAGCTGATACTAAATCACAGCCTGAGAAATTAACTGAAACTAAGTCAGCAGCAGAAGAAAAGTCCCGGGAGTTAAAACCGATTGAATCTAAGACAGAAGACAAAAACTTTCAGCCGAAACATTCCGAAGCGAAGCCGTCAGAGGCTAAGAGTGGAGATGTTAGTAGAACAGAAGTTATCAAAACAGAAGTTAATAATGAACACAATCAAATAGGGAAGGATAGTGATCACACTAAGCCCAGTGGAAAAGACCGTAAAAAGACTGATAAACAAAAAGAAATAATAAATAAAGGATCAGACAGACCTGTAGATATTCCAAAGCCAAAAGATGCAGAAGTTAAAAATGTAATTGCTGACCCAACAACTACAACTTCGAAAATAGACGAATTACACAACAAACCGGATACCGAGAATGATAGTGTAATGCTTAAAGAAACTCAAAAGACCGAACCAAAAACACTGGATATCGTTGCAAATAAGGTAAATTCAGAGCTTGTACTGACAGTGGCTGAAGAGAAAAAGTCTCCTGTTTCTGAAAGACCACAACCAGAGAAAACTTTTAAGCCTGAACCAATAGCCTCGACATCGGGAAATCAAATTAGCGATTCAAAAGCTTCAGAGATTTCCGATACATCCGGTAACAATATTCTGAATGAAAATGAAATTGCCAATAAAGAAGCTAAACCTTCTTTTCAGAGTGTTGTTTTTAAAGTACAATTCCTGGCATCTAAAACTTTGCTTGATGTATCAGGATCTGAATTTAAAGGCCTTAAAGATGTGAGTTACTATTTCCATAACGGGATTTTTAAATACACTTATGGAAATGAGTCAACATACGAAAAGGCCAGTATGCTTGCAAAAGAAATTGATATAATTGGATTCAATGACTGTTTTATTGTTGCGTTTAAAGGCGATGAAAGAATAACTGTTGAAGAAGCAATCAGATTGCAAGGAAAATAAAATATGCCATTTCTTCATGAAAAAACTAAAACTGTCTCGGGAGGTTAAAACTGGTCTGATAACAATAGTTACAGTTGTAGCATTTGTTTGGGGTTTCAATTATCTAAAAGGTAAAGACTTTTTCTCATCGCAAAGGAAGTTTTATGTAATTTATAATAACGTCTCCGGATTAATGAAGGCAAATTCCGTTACTATAAATGGGCTTAATATAGGGCAAGTGGATGATATATATTTTCAGGAGGATAATCCCGGCAGAATAATTGTTGAACTCTCCGTTTCGAACGATATTAAAATCCCTGTCAATTCAATGGCCAGAATCTACAGTGCCGATTTGTTAGGGAGCAGAGGGATAGATATTAAATTAGGAGATGCGACAGAATACCTCCAGTCTGGGGATACGTTACATTCAGATGTAACTATGAGCTTACAGGAGGAAGTAAATGAGATGGTACAACCTGTGCTCAGAAAGGCCGGTGATATGATGAGCAGTATTGATACGGTCATTAGCGCACTGGGTGATGTATTCAATTATAAAACTCGCGAAAATCTTATCCGAAGTATCGAAAGTTTAAGAATTACAATAAAAAATATCGAAAAGACCAGTGGTTCCGTTGATACATTAATGAATTCTGAAAAGAAGAGGCTTGCAAGAATTTTCAGCAATGTCGAGTCTATCAGTTACAATCTGCGTGAGAACAACGATAATCTTACAAGCATTCTCTCAAATGCTGCCTCGATCAGTGATTCTATTGCAAAATCAAATCTTTCCAGAACCATAGCAGAGCTTGAGAGGTCAATACAAAATCTTGCCACTGCAACAGACAAAATCAACAATAAAGAAGGAACAATCGGATTGCTGGTAAACGATGACAAATTGTATAATGATCTTGAATCGTCATCAAAACAACTGGAGTTGTTATTGAAAGACATCCGCCTAAATCCAAAAAGGTATGTTCATTTTTCAGTATTTGGCAGGTCGTCGAAGAAAATCGCTCCGGTCACGGAAAACGATTCGCTTAATTAGCGCCAAATGAACAAATTGTTGCACTACCTCAATATTGAAAGTGAACTTGAGGACTACGAAAAGATTCATGAAAATATTGAACGGGATGTTATTTTCAGAGGTACCAATTTATGGATATTAGTTTTTGCAATTGTCGTTGCTTCTGTTGGATTGAACATGAATTCAACTGCGGTAATTATAGGAGCAATGCTTATTTCGCCTTTAATGGGACCAATAAACGGGCTGGGATACAGTATAGCCACTTATGATTTTATACTTTTCAGAAAATCATTGAAGAACTTCTCATTTGCGGTTGTTGCAGCTTTAGTAGCTTCTTCTGGTTATTTTATGCTAAGTCCTGTATCGACGGCTCATTCTGAATTGCTTGCGCGAACTAGTCCTACAATATACGATGTATTAATTGCGTTGTTTGGTGGACTTGCCGGAATACTAGCCATTAGTAGCAAACAAAAAGGTAACGTTATACCCGGAGTAGCAATCGCAACTGCTCTTATGCCACCACTCTGCACAGCAGGTTATGGCTTGGCTACTGCCCAATTTAGTTATTTCTTTGGCGCCATATACCTGTTTACAATAAATGCAGTATTTATCGGAATTTCTGCAGTCGTTATGTCTCAGGTGTTAAAATTTCCGATAAGGTCGGCCATTGAGCCAAAGCAAAAGCAAAGGATCAACACGATAATATCGGTTGTAATAATCTTAACATTAATTCCAAGTATCTATTTTGGATACAAGCTGGTGGAAAAGGAAAAGTTTTCTGAAAATGCCAAACGTTACATCAGGGCTGTGAGTATAATTGAAGGAAATTACCTTATGAAATCAGAGATAAATCCTGAACGTGGTCAGATTTCACTTATCTATGCAGGTAACAATCTGCTACCACAGCATAAACAGTTTCTAATTGGAACTGCTAAAGAATTTTCTATAGACAGTACAGCCTTAACAATACACCAGGGATTTTCCAATGATCGGCAGAACGATTATGAGGATGCCTTGGTGGGTCAGATAAATAAATTAAACCTTCAGTTAAAGACAAATCAGGACAGTATAAGCAGATTATATGAAACGGGTAAACAGCTGTATCAGGAATTAAATGCCTTGTATCCTGCTGTAACTTCCGTAACTTTTTCAGCAGGGAATATTCACAGCAATCCAAATAAGCCTACCCCGAGGGTGTATATTGTATATATTACCTTGTCTGACAAGCCATTATTATCTGGCGAAGAAAAAGCTACAATAATTGAATGGCTAAGAAGAAGACTCAGCACTACAGCAATACGTGTGATTTTTGATTAGCTGATGTATAAATCGCTAACCAGTACTTACCAGAAAAAGATATCACTCCTTTTTGATGGTCTTCTTTCTCCATGCCACTTGAAGTCCTTAAGAATTAAATCTTCTGGTTTCAACTCTGCTTCAGGATAAACATTACCTGTGGTTCTTTCAAGATACACTATGCGTTTTATCTTTTTATCCTTAAGGTTGATATTCATATTTGACGAGAAAGCTTTGTTGATACCGGTCAGTGAGCCATCTTCCTCTCTGATCCAGTAAACGGTTTCTGCATTCCCAAGAACCTTTAATTTTACCAGTTCATTATTATGGAATAATCCCTCCATATTGCGGCCTTTAATCTGATTGTAACCGGTGGTATCTTTTGATATAAGGAATGCCGCACTATATAGCCAAAGCTTCTTTATGTCGTTTTTACCTGTCAGAACAAAGATGGAGTCTGAGGTCATTTGGTTGCCTTCGGTCCACAGTACAGGTTGTTTGTACATTCTTAAAGTTGAGTCAGAAAATGAGTAGGCCAGGGAATCAGCCATTCCCTGCAAATCACTTTTAAAGAATTTCATATGGGAGTATGCAAACACTTCTTTTGTTTTCTGATCATTATCAAAAGTAGCACGTATTGTGTCAGAATGCATAAAAAGTGTATCGGCTTCATCAATAAAAAGAGCTTCGGCATCCTGCGTAATCAACGTATATCCCAGTTTTTTCTCGTAAACAGCATAATTTCCAAGAAATATTGTATTCTGAACGGTATCTATTACCTGTATATGGTTAAATGCCTGACCATAACCATTGGTGCGTTCATAATACAAACTATCGCCGGTAAGTATCTGATCTCCGTTTTTCACTCTGGCATTTTCATTGAATTCAGCAATATCACTATCTGTGTTATACCAGCCATTCTCTGCATAGATGTCAGTGTCTTCTCCTTTGATAGTTGTGGGGCCTCTGAATTTGGATATTTTTGTCTGGGTGTTGTATTCGAGGGTATCACAATTCATCACGTAATCAGGATTAACAAGCTGAACATTTAACCTGAAGAAAAAATCTTTAGTATTGGTGTGATAGTAGCCTCTGCGACTGTCGAGTGTATTGCCTTCATTTACTATATGGCCACCTGTCAGGTACGATGCAATACCAGTATTCCTGTCAAATAATAATTTGTCGGTTGTAAGAACGGTTTTGTTATCGATAAGCCTGACGTTGCTAAATACTTCCGCAATTTTAGTTTGACCATTATAGTATATAGAATCACCATACAGGTGCAGGGTATCGCTTGACTTAATATGTACCCTGCTGTATGCTTTCATACTGTTATTGGCATTATTAAGGTGTGCTGAATCACAATACATATAAGCGCCTTCATGCTCAAAAACAGCGTTACCGATAATACGTTGCACATCTTCTCCGAGCGATTTGTCATAAAGAGCCTCATTTGCCTGTATTAGCCTGATCTTTTTTGTGCTCTGCGCTGACAATCCAGATATGATAATAATTAGTAGTGAAAGGAGAAGGGTATGTTTTTTATGCATTTTACACATTGACAAAAAATAAACGGCAAAATTAGGGTAATTATTTTAGGGTGCGCTTTTAATAATCATAAATTTGCCTGCTGAAATAACATCTGTCTTAAATTTTACAAAAATGAGTTTAATGAATACCATCCGGGCAAACGCAGTACTGTTAAATAAACGTATTGTGCTGCCTGAAGCCACAGAAGAGCGAACTCTAAAGGCTGCTTCGCATATTATAAATGAGAAACTTGCAAGGGTCATACTACTTGGTAATCAGAAGGAAATTGAATCAAAGGCCCGTCAATTTGAACTTTCAAATATTCACGAAGCAAAAATTATAGACCCGGAGAATAATCCTGAACTGGAGAGATTTGCGAGCATCCTTTTTGACCTTAGAAAGTCGAAGGGGCTAACCATGCCAGAAGCTATAGCTCTTACAAAAGATCCACTCTATCTTGCCACATTACTTATCAAAGCAGGTGAAGCAGACGGTGAAGTTGCAGGTGCTATGAACTCAACGGGAAACGTCTTACGACCAGCGTTTCAGATAGTTAAGACCTTACCAGGTATAAGTGTCGTTTCGGGAGCATTTATTATGCTATTGCAAAATAATCCCTACGTTCCTGATAATATACTGGTATTTGCTGACTGTGCAGTTCATCCTGACCCAACGTCTGAAGAACTTGCTGAAATTGCTATCTCAACAGCATATACGGCAAAAAATATTGCAAAAATTGAACCGCGCGTCGCGATGTTAAGTTTTTCCACAAAAGGTAGTGCAAAACATGCATTGGTGAGCAAAGTTTCGGAAGCTACAAGAATTGCCAAAGAGAAAGCCCCCTGGTTACTTATTGATGGAGAAATGCAAGCCGATGCGGCTCTTGTAGAAGCTATTGGTATGAGCAAGGCTCCTGAAAGCACCATTGCAGGTAAGGCTAATGTTCTGGTATTCCCAAGTCTTGAATCAGGGAACATTGCCTATAAACTGGTGCAAAGACTGGCGGGTGCAGAAGCAATCGGACCGATACTTCAAGGTATGGCTGCCCCGATTAATGATTTATCCCGTGGTTGCTCTATAAGCGATATAGTAAATCTGGTCGCAATAACCGCAAATCAATCAGCTTGAATTCATTAACAAACAAGAATAAACATATACAAATGTCAGAAAGATTAGAAGATTTTAGTCTGGGTAAATCCATGCAATCAAAAGGTACAATACAAAAAGTAGGTATTGTTGGATGTGGTGCAATGGGTCAGGAACTCTGCGTTCTTATCAGCCAGTCAGGGATTGATGTTGCTTTTATAGATATAAGCAATGAGAGGATTGCAGAAGTAATTCGAAAAATTGAAGCAACACTTGACGATAGAATAAGCAGATGGGGCTTAACACAAAGTGAAAAGAAATTAATACTTTCCAGAATTAAAGGTTCTGAATCGTATGATTCAATCGCCGACTGTGATGTTGTTTTTGAGACTGTGAACTCAAAAAAGAAAGGCACCAGCCTTGATTTACGACAGAATATTTTCAAAAAAATCGAATCTGTAGTATCGCCGCATGCTGTCATTGCATCCAACACCGCAACTCTAATGATATCTGAAATCTCATCGGTATTAAAGTTTCCTGAGAGAGCCATGGGATTGCATTTCTTTTCACCGGTTAGTAAAGTCAAGATAATTGAAGCCGTCAGGTCTGTGTATACTTCCGATGAAACCTATGCGACAGTTAATAAGCTTGCCATGATGATTGGTAAGAAACTTGTCCATGTTAATGAGTCTTCCGGAAACATCAGCACCCGAATGATTGTGCCATTAATCAACGAAGCCTGTGAGATTCTTATGGAAGGTGTTGCTACTGTGAGTGATATTGATGAAACAATGCGTGAAACATCTGGACTTCAATTAGGCCCGTTTGAGATGGCTGATAGAATTGGTCTTGACAAATTGCTTAAATGGATGGAAAATCTGTATGTTGAGTTTGGTGATCAAAAATATAAACCTTCGCCGGTATTAAAGCGTATGGTTCGTGCAAATATGTTTGGTCGCAGGGTAGGAGAGGGATTTTATATTTACCAGGGCGAAAAACGAATGCCTAAAACTGGTCAGATCATAAAGCTCGGCCGCCTCTAATTCAGTAAGTTAATGTTGCAATTAAAACAGAAGAAATGAAAATTATAGTATTGAATTGCGGTAGTTCATCGATCAAATATCAATTGTTTGATTTGCCATCTCAGGATGTACTTGCTAAAGGTCTGGTTGATAAAATAGGATTAAAAGGTTCTCTGATAAAGCATTCAAGGAACGATGGTGCCGAAGTAAAACTTGAAGGCGAAATACTTGACCACCAGCAAGGGATTGAATACCTGCTTGGAATTCTTATAAGTGAAAAATATGGTAGCATTCGTGACCTGTCTGAGATAGATGCAGTTGGACACAGGGTTGTCCACGCAGGTGAAAGATTTAATGGAAGTGTCTATATCACCAATGAGGTAATCGAAGCTCTTGAGGAATGTATCGACCTTGCTCCATTACACAATCCGCCAAATTTAAAAGGAATTTATTCTATTACAAACCTGCTACCGAATATTCCTCAGGTTGGAGTGTTTGACACTGCTTTTCATCAAACTATGCCTGACTATATTTATCTTTATGGTATACCTTACTCTTTATATGAAAAATATAAGATCCGCAGATATGGCTTCCATGGGTCAAGTCACCGTTTTGTTTCAAACCGTGCAGCACAGTTATGCAATCAGAAACTCGAGGACCTGAAAATTATTACATGCCACCTTGGTAACGGTGCATCAATTGCCGCTATTAAAAACGGTAAGTCATTAGACACTTCTATGGGTATGACTCCTATAGAAGGTTTAATAATGGGTACAAGAACAGGTGATCTTGATATTGGAGCTTTCCTTCAGATAATTGCTAAAGAAGAAATAGATATCTCCGTAGCTAATACACTCGTAAACAAACACTCAGGAATGCTTGGTGTATCAGGAGTGTCAAGTGATATGCGTGATGTGGAGAAAGCTGCTGAAGAAGGTAACAAACGCGCTAAAGTAACACTTGAAATGTACTATTACCGTATTCGTAAATATATCGGTGCATATGCTGCAGCAATGGGAGGCGTTGACGTAATCGTATTTACCGGCGGTGTTGGTGAAAATGATTCGGAAACCCGTTATCAGTCAACGAAAGATATGGAGTTTATGGGCCTTCATTTCGACCAGTCAAGGAATAATGGGCTTAGAGGTAAAGAAGCCTTTTTGTCAACAGATGATTCCAGGGTAAAAGTTATGGTCATACCAACAAATGAAGAACTGGTAATTGCTCTTGATACATTTGAAATTGTTGAAAGTATGCAGGTTAAATAGGCATTGCCAACAGCGTTAAGCCATTAAATAATAAAACAGGCAGGGTCTTTTCCCTGCCTGTTTTATTATTTAGCATAAATGAACTGTATTATTCCATATCATCCATAATCTCCTCGGTCAGTTCCATATTGTGAAATACATTGGTAACATCGTCATCATCTTCAAAATGATCAATGAGCCGCATGACCTTACGTGCAGTTTCTTTGTCAACTTTTACACTATTTTTTGGAATTCTTTGCAATTCAGCATTTTCTACATCAATCTTTAGCTCTTCAAGCTTTTTAAGCATTTGACCAAAGTCTTCCATCTCAGTAGTTACTGTAATCATATCCTCTTCAATCTGGATGTCTTCTGCACCTGCATCAATCAGGTCCAGTTCATGTTCATCAAGGTTCAGATTGTTTTTAGGGATGGTAAAAATGCCTTTGCGATCAAAAAGAAATGCCAGGGAACCGTTTGTCCCGAGACTGCCGCCAAACTTATTAAAGTAGGAACGTACATTTGAAAGAGTACGCTGGAGGTTGTCAGTTGTGCATTCAACGAAAATAGCTATACCATTGGGTGCATATCCTTCATATGAAGTTTCCTGATAATTTGCCGAGTCCTTATCAGCACCCTTATTAATGGCCCTTGTAATATTATCTTTGGGCATACTTGCGCCCTTTGCATTTGCTATTGCAAGTCTGAGCCGGGGATTACCGTCAGGGTCAGGCCCACCCTCTTTCACAGCAACAGTAATTTCTTTGATTATACGAGAGAATATCTTTGACCGTTTTGCGTCAAGTGCTCCTTTTTTTCTTTTAATGGTCGACCACTTATTATGTCCTGACATACGTAATACTTAATTTACGGTTGTAAATACTAATTTTCAAGGTGTAAAAATAGTATATTTTTTAAAAAGAGAAATGCTGCCAGATCATAATATGGCAGCATTCTGAGCTTGGTGAATGATCTGTCAGGATGTATTTCTTACCAGCTAACCAGCGATAAACCTACAGAAAACGGGTACAGTTCGGGTCCTCTGTTTTCTTTAAATAAACTGATTAATGAGTATTTGCCGTAGAGGTTTAGTTTTCCCCACCCTAACCTGGCCATCAGGTCAAGTTTGAAAGGATTCATTGCAGTTGAACCGAACTGCTTATCGGAGTCTCCACGTCCGTTTTCTGTTTTTAGTTTGGTATGAGTCCCTATACGAAGTCCCGATAATACACCCACACCAACGTGAAAGCTGTTCGCTTTTGATTTACTGTTTGTTTGAAACTCAAACATTACCGGTAATGTAAGGTATGAAGTTACCAGTTTGCTTTTAAGGTAACTGCGATCGTTATCGGTTGCTATATAACCAGTGAGCGAATCATCGAGGGTTTCGATTATGGCCCTGTTCTGAAACCTGTAGTTATTCCATTCCAGTCCAAGTCCTGTTGTCATTCCAAATTTATTGCCTATAATGTTAAAGTTCTGCTCATAGACATTAATTGCAACATTTATAGATTTTTCCATCTTCAGGTCCAGATATTCATACCCTTTTACAACATTCAAAGAATTATCAGCATCAAGTAAACCGTTTATTCCAAGATCAAATCCACCCCAGTGGCCATCAAACTTTCTTACTTTTTCTTTCTTTTTTAGCTTAACGTTGCCGTCATCATCAATCTCAAGATCATGATTACCTATTCCTATTTTTGTGTAATCGTTTGCATCATCCACTTTAATGTCCAGATTTCCTAGCTTAACAAGCACGGTGTCTCCGTCGTCAAATACCCTGACTTCAATGTTGGAGTCAATATCTTCAGTTGAATGTTTTGGCATGGCATCTTCTGGATTGTTCAGATTAATGGTTGAATTGCCTGTTTTTCTTAAACTTTTAACATCAGGATTATCAAAGTAGGTTACAAGGCCCGCACCAGTTATATTGGTATTTAAAAGACTTTTTGCGAAAACTGAAATACGGCCTGCACCACTGACTTCTGCTGTAGTTTTTTCTGTTTTGAGCATAAGCGCATTGATAGCACTTGCTCCACCTATCGTAGCGGTATGTTCAATGGCTTCCCCTCTGTATGTAATTCTTGTTGCACCGATGGCTTCAGTTACCAAATTGTTGCATCTGATTTCTATGTTAGCTCTCGAAGCACCATTTCCACTTATTTTAAGTGAGGGATAATCCAGAACGCCTTCCGATTTCAGACGGGCAGCACCGGTTAGCTCTATGCTGCTAATATTAGGAGATGATACATATACGTTGAGCGAGGTTGGATTTCTGATTCCTTTGGAGTCAATTTGAAGTACACCATTGGTAACCAGTGTTTCAATTTCCTGCTGAAGATTGTCATCCGATTCAACAACCACAGAAGTCTCTCCCTTCTTCAGTATGACAGTAAAAGCACTGCCTACTATGATTTTATCGAACTGTGGAATTTGTCGTTCATTTTTCTGAACATTACCGCTGCCTTCCTGCTGGCCTATAGTAAGGAGGGGGAATAACATAACCACTAATAGCATTGCAGCAAAAGTAGCGATAGAGTGATTAGCTGAAGATTTCATATCGTTTATTTGTTTAGGTTCTTTTTTATGACGGCTATAGTTTTCGATTTGTTACAGTATCTTAAAAATTAATACTGGTTTTGTTGTTTAGTGCGATCTAGAACTTTCAGATGATTAATTTTACCGTCATCGCTTATCGATCTGTCAATAATCAGGTTGTTGTTTGTAATAAAATTAAAGCCTTTAATGCCGATATCTGCAATAAGCCACCCGTTTAACCTTTCGGGAATTTGTTCTGCCATCTGTTCGCCCGAGTTAACCATACTGGAAAGGATTCTGCCTGTCTTAAGATTTTTAGCTCTTTCAATGCCGCTGGGATTGCTGCTTTTAGCAACCGCTGTTTCAGCATCTGTGCTTTCTTCTTTCAAGGTCATTGTCAGTTCCTGAGAAAGCTTAATATCATCGTAAAGGTCGGAGTAGAAATTCTCTGTTCCGGAATTCTGAACGATTAAAGGTGTAAGATTAAGCATCGTTTTCCTGCGCTCAAGCTTTTGTGCTGGAGCATTAAAGTCTTTTATAATAGGGGTGCCTGATTTTGGTTCATTTACTTTGGATTGCCTTTCACCCGATGGTTTTTCTTTTTCACTTTTAATGTCATTTCCGGGAGTGACGGATTCCTCAGCTTGATTTTTTTTCACTGGTTCTTTTTTTACAGAATGTGTGTGCACCCTGTTAACAGAACCATTTTGCTGAAACTCTATAGACTTCTGCATGCTTTTTTCCAGTGCTGATTCCGTATCAGGTGTAAGCTTAAAATACAGGGTAGCCATCAGTAATATTGCTGCTGCAACGCCCGTAGTTATATAATAGTGAAGGAAAAAAGTCTTGCTTTTCCTTTTCAGGATTGAAGGATGAGGGAATTTAATGTTCTTTGCAGGTTTTACTTTTGCCAGATTAAAAAGTCTGAATTCATTTGCGTAAGAGGGCCTTTCGTGAAGGAACTCCTGCACTTTTCTTAATCCTTTTTCCGATAGATCACCTTCTGATGCAGCAATGAAGTAGTATGCATAATTTTCATTGTTCAGCAGCGTAGCGTCAGTATCTGAAGGCTGATACAACAATTCTTTAAGATCCAGTTTTTCATTAGTTGGATTAACCTTCATCCCATTCAAGATTTCAAATTCCTGGTTGATCTCCGGATGATTTTCAAGATAAATTAACAGCTCGGCGGTTTCAACTGGTCCCAGATTATTGTCAAGGTAATCAATGATATATTCTTCGTAATTTGATTTATCAATTGCCATCTTATTTCCTCCGATCAGTTATATAACTTTTTCAATACTTCCCAGATAGGACTTTAGGGTTATGCGTCCTCGGTATATATACACTTTAACCTGAGATTCGCTCAGTCCGGTTATTTCCCCAATTTCCTCGTATGAATATCCCTCATAATCTCTGAGGGTGATTACAGTTTTCTGAATTTCGGGCAATGTGTCGAGCGCACGATTTAAAATCTGTTGCAAATCACTGTAATTATTGAAAGTGATTTGAGTATTCAGATGCGAATCGTCAATCCCGGTAATTCTTTTATCCTTTCTAATCATATCAATCATTGTATGGTACGCCGTTGTAAAAAGATATGATTTTGCTTTTTCAAATGAAATGTCTTTTGATTTTTCCCACATCTTCGAGTAGGAATCCTGAACAACATCGCGTGCTTTTTCCGAATCGCCCATATTCTTTAAAATAAAGCGATAAACGCTGTCGGCATACTGATTAACGCATTTGTTGTATTCAGCTGTATCCATAGTGTTATTTCAGTTACAGGTAAGACATACTTACAGGCTAAAAAGTTACATTATACTGTAAATATTTGTAATTTATTCCAGATTGTTTGGCAGTGTAAAGTAATGGTTTTATTTACTACCTTTGTGTAACAACATGTTATTGAAAGCACTTAGCGCAATGTTAACTGACGAAATTAAGGCTGCGGCCTCATACGAAGAAGCAAAGGTGCCATCTAGTGCAATGGTCAGTAAAGATTATTATTTGCTTACCAAAGATAAGCAGGGTGAATGTACCTCTTTCTGCTTTTCTAATTCTGAATCAGATCAGCCGTATTATGGTTTCGCATCTGCTTTGCCTGAATATTTTAAAAAAGTTGTCAGGTCTTTAATAGAAGATCAAAAGAATATTCCTCAAAGCTATGAAGAATCTGTATTTAATGTCTTTCAAGAAGGCCAGAATTACAGTTTTCTTATTACCGCTTATCCCTCGATTAAGTCTGGTCAACAGCAATATAATTTCCTAATCCGACTTACTGATAGTTACAAATCATTGAATGCGAATCTAAACAAACAGCTTGTCACACAGAAAAACCTTAATAAACTAAGTTATAAGTGCATTTCTTCGGTTTCGCATGACTTCAGAACACCCTTATCAATTATTTATGCAAACATTCAATTGCTTGAATATCATGAAAATCAGTTAGATCAACAAACAATTGAGGATGCCTTCACTCTGAGTCGTATGGCTGTAAAATCACTACTGAGAGTGCTTGACAAAGTTACTGTCGTAGATTCCATCAACAAAGGAAGACTTGAATTCAAACCTACAATTGTAAACCTTAAAGCTCTGTGCGAAAATCTTGTAAAAGGAATAAACGAAATCGAAATTGTTCCTGACAGAGTGCGCTATGTACATGATGATCAGATCGCTGACGTAGAAATTGATGAGTACCTGTTCTTGAGTATGTTTACTCATTTAATATTAAATGGTCTTGCTTTTTCTAAAAAAGATTATAAAGTTTTATTCGTCTGTCGTCTTATATCCGATGAATTTATTACTTTTACTGTTAAAGACCTTGGTATTGGCATCAGTGACGAGCAGCTAAAAAACATCAAAGGCTATTTTAGTCGAACTGATTCAGAAGTGACTGAAGGAATCGGGCTTGGATTCGCAATTGTTAAAGAATGTTTGACTTTACAAAATGGCACCTTTGAAATTAAGAGCGAACAGGGTAAAGGAACTTCTATTACTATCAATCTTCCTATCGTTATAAAAACAAGTTAATACATGAGTACGTATATCGAAAATCCAATTAAACTTCTGCTGGTTGAAGACGATAAAGCTTTGGCTCAGACTATAATAAATTTGCTTAAGATCAAAGGTTATGATGTTACACATGCTCCGGATGGTGCAGTGGGTATTCAAAAAGCTTTCGAAATTCTGCCAGACTTGATTTTATGCGATATTTCGATGAAAGAAATCAGTGGATATGATGTGTTCAATGTGTTAAAGGAAAGTTCTGCAACAGCCATGATTCCTTTTGTCTTTCTAACAGCTAAATCTGAATTAAAAGACATTAGGTTTGGAATGCAACTCGGTGCTGATGATTATATTGTTAAGCCTTTTGAGTACGACGAACTTATTACATCTATTGCAACCAGGCTGAATAAAGCCGAAGCCAGTCGTAAGGCAAACGAAGAAAAGTTTATTGCGCTCTCCATGATATCTCCGTATGGTATATATATATATCAAGGTGGTGTATTCATTGAGTCGAATCCCAGTTTATCAAACATGCTTGGATATCCTAAAGAAGAACTGTCAGAAATGGGCTTTGAAGAACTCATCGCTTCTGAACACAAGCAGAATGCTATGGATAAAATAAACCGCTGCATGCAGGGCCTTACCAAAGAAATACATCTCACTTTTAAAGCTCGCCATAAAAACGGAAACTTTATAGATGTTGAAGTGTATGGAGTTGAAGGAATTAAAGTTAAAGGCCGTTCAAGCCTCCTTGGTCTCATTGTGCCCGCGAATAATGCATTGCTGGATGGAAAGTCAATCGGAGGATTAAGTTTAAACGATATAAAAGAGTTCGAGAAAGTAGTTGACCTGATTGGTGGCAAAGGAACCTATGTTTCAGAAGAACTAATAAACAAGCTGCGTGCTCTCTTCCATAAAGACCCGGCAATGGAAGATAAAAAGGGGGATGAGGTTGCATTTTCTGACAGGGAGCAGGAAATATTGAATCTGGTTTGCAAAGGTATGTCAACTAAAGAAATTGCTGATAAACTGTTCATCAGCAGCCGCACTGTTGAAAAACATCGTGCAAACCTGATGGAGAAAATTGGTGCTAAAAATATTATAGAAGTTATTATTTACGGATTAAAGCACCAACTAATAGGTATTTAAGAATACCGTTAATCAAGTTTAAGAACCGCAAGGAAAGCAGACTGAGGTACCTCAACATTCCCTACCTGACGCATTCTCTTTTTACCCTTTTTCTGTTTCTCGAGTAGCTTCCTTTTTCGGGTTATGTCACCACCATAACATTTTGCGGTTACATCCTTACGAACTGCTTTTACAGTTTCTCTGGCAATAACTTTTGCACCGATAGCAGCCTGTATGGCTATATCAAACTGTTGTCTTGGTATCAGTTCTTTCAGTTTGGCGCACATCTTTGCGCCGAATCTGTATGCGTTATCCTGATGTATCAAAGTCGATAATGCGTCAACTGATTCACCATTTAACAGAATGTCAAGCCTTACCAGTTTGGCCAGCTTATATCCTGAAATATGATAATCAAAAGAAGCATATCCTTTGGATATACTTTTCAGCTTATCGTAAAAATCAAATACTATCTCTCCCAATGGTAGCTCAACACTCAATTCCACCCTGTTACTGGTAAGGTAAATCTGATTCAGCAAGGTTCCTCTCTTTTCAATGCACAGTGTCATAACTGCTCCAACGTAGTCCGACTTTGAAATTATCTGAGCAGTTATATACGGTTCTTCAATATAATCAAGATAATTAACCGGAGGTAGCCCTGAAGGGTTGTGTACTTCAATCATTTCTCCCTTGGTTGTATAGGCCTTGTATGATACGTTTGGCACAGTGGTAATTACATCCATGTCAAACTCCCTGTCAAGGCGCTCTTGAATTATTTCCATATGTAGCAGCCCCAGAAAACCGCATCTGAAACCAAAACCAAGAGCAGCAGACGATTCTGGCTCAAAAACCAGGGAAGCATCATTGAGTTGAAGTTTCTCCATTGACGACCTTAACTCCTCATAATCGTCTGCATCAACCGGATATATACCAGCATACACCATAGGCTTAACATTGGTAAATCCTTCAATTGCTTTTTCGCAAGGACGCTTAACGTGTGTTATAGTATCGCCTACTTTTACTTCGCGTGATGTTTTAATACCAGATATGATATACCCTACATCTCCGGCACTTAATATTTCACGGGGATGCTGTGTTAATTTCAAAACACCTATTTCATCGGCATTGTATTCTTTACCTGTTGCAAAGAATTTAACAAAATCTCCTTTCCTGATCTGCCCATTCATAATCCTGAAATAGGCAATGATTCCTCTAAAACTGTTAAACACAGAATCAAAAATCAGAGCTTGAAGCGGAGCATCAGGATCACCGGTTGGAGATGGAATTTTTTTTATGATCGCTTCCAGTATTTCCTCAATACCCAACCCTGTTTTACCACTGGCTCTAATAATCTCTTCCGGCTTACAGCCTATCAGATCAATTATCTGCTCCTCAACGTCTTCCGGCATTGCATTGTCCATATCCATCTTATTCATAATCGGAATTATTTCGAGATTATGTTCTAATGCGAGATATAGATTTGATATTGTTTGTGCCTGAATGCCCTGCGTTGCATCAATTATTAAGAGCGCACCTTCACATGCTGCTATCGACCGGGATACTTCATATGAGAAATCAACATGTCCAGGAGTGTCAATAAGATTAAGTTTATAGTCCTGTCCTTCAAATTTATAATCCATTTGAATGGCATGGCTCTTAATAGTAATTCCACGCTCCCTTTCAAGATCCATATCGTCAAGAACCTGGTCCTGCTGTTGACGCTCTGATAGCGTTCCTGTAAATTCCAGAAGGCGATCGGCTAGTGTGCTCTTGCCGTGATCAATATGAGCTATGATACAAAAATTCCTGGTGTTTTTCATCGGACTGCAAAAGTAAGAAAAAAAGAGTTGTGCTTTAATGTTGTACCCTTATGATGAATCACAGCGCTATATAAAATATTAGGTTAGGATCAAAGCTGTGTAATTTTAGAAAAGTGAACAAAACTGCTTTCTATGTGGTTCGGCTTACTAAATACTAAAAATACATTGATCAGGCTGTTTTTTGGCTCTTCTTATGCAGATTTTATTAATGTATTCTTTCAGCGCAAACGTTTGTATGAAACGTATGATAATAATTACCTGGTGTGTTAATAATCTGTATACCAATGTTATAACTGTTAAAAAAAATAAAATGCATGGACGTTAGATAATAATTTGCTTATTAATAGTTAATTTTGTAAAAAAATCAAGGACAGTAATAATATAATTCAAGTTAATATGGCAAAGATAAAACTCGCTATCAATGGATTTGGTAGAATTGGCCGTAACGTTTTCAAAATTGCACTGGAACGTGACAATATTGAAGTAGTCGGAATCAACGATCTTACCAACACAAAAACCCTGGCGTATCTCCTTAAATACGATTCAACGCAAGGCCGGTTCCAAGGTCAGGTTCAATACGATGAAACATCATTAATAGTTAATGGGGTTAAATATCCTGTTAGCGCCGAAAGAAGCCCGGTAAGTATTCCATGGGCCAGCACACCTGATGTGGTTGTTGAATCAACCGGTGTTTTCCGTTCACGTGAAAGCGCAAAAGGTGGATACGGCGACCACTTGAAAAACGGAGCCAAGAAAGTGATTTTAACAGTTCCATCCAAAGACGAAATTGACCGTACTATCGTTTTAGGGGTTAATGACCATGATCTAAAAGAAACTGATCAGTGCGTTTCCAATGCATCATGTACAACCAACTGTATGGCGCCAATTGCCAAGGTGCTGAACGATAGATTTGGTATTGAAAATGGTTTAATGACCACCATCCATTCCTATACCAACGATCAGACCATTCTTGATGCTCCACACAGTGATCTCAGAAGGGCCCGTTCAGCTGCTGTTTCTCAGATACCTACGACCACTGGTGCAGCAAAAGCCGTCGGTAAGGTCATCCCTGAATTAAAAGGGAAACTTGATGGTTTGGCAGTTCGTGTTCCAACTCCAACCGGATCTTTGGTTGACCTGGTTGTAAACCTTAAAACCGAAGTAACAAAAGATCAGATCAACGCAGCCATGAAAGAAGCAGCAGAAGGTCCGATGAAAGGTATCCTTGAGTATACTGAGGATGAAATTGTGTCTGTTGATATTATTCACAATCCTGCATCTTCCATTTTCGATGCTCAGAGCACCATGGTTAACGGTCGTACCGTAAAGGTTCTCTCCTGGTACGATAATGAATGGGGTTACTCATCCCGCGTAGTTGACCTGGCCGGGAAAATGTTCTCGTAATATTGTGGCTACTTAGCAAATGCAAATCTAATTTTTTTGCCTGAAGAAAAGCAGGCAATAGTTGAAAGCCATTGAATCCGATTCAATGGCTTTCTTTCGTTTAATAAAGCAAGTGCACGCTGTTTTGCAGAGTTCTTTTCTGAATGGTTGTTAATTCTGGTGATTCAGGAGAGCTGATTACCTCGTATACCACGCACTTATAAAAGTACACACCTTCCGGACAAAGTTTGTTGGTGTTCTTATCTTTACCATCCCATTTAATTTCCGGATCGATAGTTTCAAAGACCAGGACTCCCCATCTGTTAAATATTTGCATTTCAACCCGTTCAACAGAAGTGTACCCCGGATAAGGCACAAACAGGTCATTTATTAAATCATGGTTAGGTGTAAAGACATTGGGTAAACGATATCTCGGACAGTCGTCAATTCCAAGGCAATAAGCCAAAACACCGGTTGTGTCCATGTTATTGTTTGTATCTATACCTACAACAAAATAACAGCCCGTAATGCTCTGATCAGTAATATTGTATGTGTAACTTGTGTTTTGCGGCTCAATCGTGGCAAGCAGGGTAGAAGGGTTCCCTACCTGAAACAGCAAGTAGTTTTTAAGATCGGGTGCGCAGGTTAGCATAATGTTTTCCCAGGAAAATGTAATCGAAAGTTCATCGCAGTTAACATCGGCTGTGAGCATCGGCTGGCATGGGGGTATATTGTCGGTTGGTACACCACAGGCCACCTGAGAGTAATTTACAATAGGGTTAACATAGCCGGGAGTACCGTATGTGCCAACGGTTTTAATGAAATAGCAATACTGTACTCCGTTAATCAGCCCTGTGTCCTGATATCGGTTAACAACTGAAAATGCCAGACTGTCAAAAACAGCCGATCCCGCTTCTTTACGAAAAATAACATACCCCTCATTAGCCCAGGGGACATTTTCATTAAAAGTGAGAACCAGCTCGTTATCTGTTGGCTCAATTCTAAGAAAAACAGAAGTCGCCGGTACTGAATAGCCAACAGGAAACACATTGCCTGGAGTGTTGTTTATCAGACGAATTCTGTATGTCCATTGCTCATCCATTGTATTCATTCCCCGGTCAGTAAACGTAGTATCGTTCAAATCAAAAAACTCAGCAACAAGAACCTCATTTTCTGTTCCAGTTCCTTGAGAAAGATATAGTTCATAAATAAAGGGGCCTGGAGTCTGAATGGAATCAAGTTCTGTGGGTTTTGACCATGCTGTATAAATCTGTCCATTGGTTACAGATGTACTGTCAATACTAACATTGGTAATAACCGGCAGATCTTTTTTCAAAGAAACGCAGAATTCTTCCGAAGCAATGCTCTCAGCTCCGTCTTCAAACCACGAAGTTATCATGTAGCAATAGGTTATACCACGCACCAAACCCAGTTCATTGTTTGTATCTTCAAATGTCGTGTTGTTGATGCCATCAACTAAAGCGATCATATTATAGCCAGTTTGTGGTGGAACACCTGTTACGCATTCTCCAGGTATAAAACCAGATGATCCTGCACGCCTGTATATTTTATATCCTTTTGCTTCTGCACATGGTGCCTTCGACCAGGAGAGTATTATTTTGTTGCCCAGTGGTTCGGCAGATGTACTTTCAACCGGAGGCGCAATGACCCTGATATTAAGAGTTTTGAGGTCAACAAGCGATACCGGTGAGTCGTTATCTTCTGCTCTGAAATAAACCTGATATGGTTGATTTTGCACGTTCAGGCAACTTGTATTCCACGATAATTGCCCTGCCGTGTAACCCTGAGCTTCCGCAGTGATTACAAAATTTGCAGGATTTACAGGTGCAAGTAAAGGTCCTCCGCTAGCAGTCAGCATGATATCGTTGTTATCGGGATCTGTCGCGGTAACGTCAATTTTTAGTTCTGTTCCTGCAATAACACACGTATCGGAAGTTACAGAGATTTGCGGAGGTTTGTTCCCACAGGCAATAATGTTAACCTGCATATCCCGGGTAACATAACCTATCCTAACACCGCTCCGCCACTCTTCAATAATCATGGCTATGTTGTATTCACCCTGAATAGTTGGGCTTTCCCATATTATATCTCCCGTAACAGCATTTATCGAGAAATCACCCGGATTGCTGTCATCTACCAGGTTGGGTAATTCATAGCCCAGAATATTTAATCCTCCCGCACCCCTGGGTGTAACAAGCCTGAAAGATAAACTATCGCCATTTGGATCGTAAGCACCCGGATTATGTACAAAAGGTACACCTATACAGCCATTATCGATAGGTGGAAGTAATAATTGGGGGGAGTCATTTTTGCCCAGAAATGGATTAATTACCAGCAACGTTTCAATGTATAACGGCACATCTACCGAGTTAGGAATGTTTTGTATTCCCATGTTTCGATTAGGATCTTCAACCCAAATACGGTATGTGGAAGCTGATGGGTATGTATGGGTACCTGTGTAAATATTCTTCCTGATATCTTTACCAACCATCTCGCCAACGTGCTGACAAAATATATTTGCAGGTGTTGTGCCCTCTGGGCCGTTGCTACGCGAAATGATGGAATTTTGCCCATCACCCCAGTTTAGTGTTAATTCGCATCTGTCAGCCTGACTGGGTGCAAAAGTGTAGGTTGTTATGGTAACTTCATATGTTAACCCGCTTAAATGCCTGTATGTAATTTCGCCGGCTCTCTGATGTGTTGCAAACGCAGAATTTGTGATCAGAATATAGAAAATAAATAATAATAGTGTTTTATGATAGATATAGTAATCCTTCACGGCTTTCATTAACGGCTTAGTGTGTTAATATGAACAAATATAATCCTTTTTTGGCTCAATAGTTGTTTTTTTATTAGAGTAAACCGATCATGCCCAATTGGTTTAATTGTAAATTTGTAAGTTGTTAAATAGTAAAAAGAATGGTGGTTTCATGTATGTAGCTGACCTTGAACAAGAACGAAGGCAAATCCTAAAAAGATACAGAAATTTGTTGAATGCCTGGAATACCGGCGCTGAGGTCAAGAATAAGCGTATGGTCAGAAAGGCTTTTAATCTCGCTGTTACTGCACATAAAGACATGCGCAGGAAAAGTGGTGAACCGTACATTTATCATCCACTTGAAGTTGCAAGAATTGTTGCCGGTGAGATCGGACTTGGCGAAACATCCATAATATGTGCTCTTCTGCACGATGTAGTCGAAGATACCGACTATACAATCGACGACATGCGCCGGATGTTTGGTGAAAAGGTTGCCCGTATTATTGATGGCCTTACAAAAATCAAAGAGCTCTTTGATCATACCCCTTCGGCTCAGGCAGAAAACTTCAGGAAAATGCTGCTTACTTTGTCGGACGACGTCAGGGTGATCCTTATTAAACTTGCCGACCGACTGCACAATATGCGAACACTTGACTCCATGTCGCATGAAAAACAACTCAAAATAGCTTCCGAAACTATCTACCTGTTTGCTCCGTTGGCCCATCGGCTTGGATTATATGCCATAAAGAGCGAACTCGAAGATTTAGCTTTAAAGTACACAGAACCAGAAATCTATAACTCAATCGGACAAAAACTTGCTGAATCATCGCTCGAGCGGACAAAATTCATTAACAAGTTTATTTATCCTATACGCAAGGCTCTGCTTGCACAAGGACTGGTCTTCGAAATCATTGCCCGCGAAAAATCCATTTATTCTATCTGGCAAAAAATGAAATCCAAGCAGGTGCCTTTTGAAGAGGTGTTCGATATTTTTGCCATCCGGATCATTATTGATACCAGTCTGGACAATGAAAAATACCAGTGCTGGCAGGCTTATTCTATAGTTACCGATTTTTACCCTCCTAAGCAAAACAGGCTTCGCGACTGGATATCCACACCTAAAGCAAATGGTTACGAATCTTTACACACTACGGTGATGAGCCATACAGGACAGTGGGTCGAGGTGCAGATAAGAACCAGACGAATGAATGAGATTGCCGAAAAGGGATATGCAGCGCACTGGAAATACAAAGAAAAAACTACAAGTGAAAGTGGCCTAGACCGATGGTTGAACAAAATCAAGGAATTGTTACAATCTCCCGACTCCAATGCACTTGCCTTTCTCGACGAATTCAAACTAAATTTGTTTGCCGACGAGATTATTGTTTTTACACCCAAAGGAGAAGTCAAAACACTTCCCTTTAATTCAACAGCACTCGACTTCGCTTATAATATTCATTCCGAGATTGGTAATCAATGTATTGGTGCAAAAGTTAACCATAAACTGGTGGCTCTTAATCATGGGCTGAAAAGTGGTGATCAGGTGGAGATCATTACTTCTAAAAAGCAGATACCCCGGGAAGAATGGCTCAATTATGTTGTAACAGCCCGCGCAAAATCATACCTTAAAGATGCTCTTAAAGAACAACGCAGAAAATTTACAGAAGAAGGCAAAACAAAGCTGGAACAACTCTTTAGTGATCTAAAAATTGAAGTAAACAAAAATAACCTTACCAAACTTCAGGAATTTGCAAATCTAAGTTCGGCCATTGATTTGTATTACAAGGTGGCCAAAGACGAAATTGGCATAAAAGACATTAAAGAGTGCATGCAACAAAACGATCGGTCTGGTTGGCTCAATATTATTACCCGACCTTTTGTAAGGCAAAAATCAGCTGCGCATCAGAACCTGTCTGAAGAAGTTAAGCAACAGCTTGAGAATAAAGAACTTCCCGTCAACAGCAAGGGTGATGTGGAATACAGAATATCCGACTGTTGTAATCCAATACCCGGCGACGAAGTGATTGGGTTCGTTCCGAATGATGGAAGTATCTGGATTCATCGTACAAATTGTACCGAAGCTATCCAGTTAATGTCAAAGTATGGAAACCGCATTATTAAAATAAACTGGTCCGGGTCTGATTCCGGTACATTCCTTAGTGGGATACGTATTGTCGGGTTTGATAATATGGGACTGCTTAAGGATATGATAAAGATTATTACCGATGAGTTGAATTTAAATATCCGTTCCTTCCATATAGACTCAACCGGTGATGTTTTTGAAGCAACCATTATGCTCTTGGTACACAGCATTGTCGATGTAAACCGCCTTATCGAAGAGCTGCGGAAACTTACAGGAATCAATAATGTATACCGTATCAGCAGACTTGCCAAACCTACAAGCGAGTAAAACATTTCTTAAACTCTGGAAAGAAATCGCATCGTTTGTTATCCTTTCGTTAATTTTTATTTGTACTGAATCTAAATAGTAGTCAGTATATTTCTTATTTTTACATCGTCTATTCAGAACCCATCATATACCTAACCAAATCTGTTGCCAGACATGCATGACAATGATCATTTGAATTTTGAAACTGTTGTAAAAATATTCACTGATTATCTCGAAGTTAAAGGTCATCGAAAAACTCCTGAAAGGTTTACTATACTGCGCGAAATATATTCAACCAAAGGTCATTTCGATATTGAATCCCTTTACATCCGGATGAAGAACAACCGTTACAGGGTAAGTCGTGCCACGCTTTATAATACCATTGAATTGCTTCAGAATTGTGCTCTTGTTACAAAACATCAGTTTGGCAATAATTTTGCACAATACGAGCGCTCATACAAATTTCAGCAACACGATCATTTTATCAATATCGATGATGGTACTGTGCTCGAATTTTGTGACCCGCGAATTCAGGAAATTCAAGCTTCTATAGAACGCATTCTTGGTGTTAAGGTTACCAGTCATTCTCTCACTTTCTACGGGCATATGCTCGATAGACCCGCGAAAAAGAAAAAGACCATTGAAGAAAATCCTTCAAATACTGGTAATGATTAGTGCAAACTCTTCACGGTTTTTTTATATTATTGCAAAAAATTAGGCATCGGTGGTCGTTATTCGTAAACCCCTGATTTGAATCTTTTTGCAAATAATTTAACTGAAATATTTTAAAAGGCTCTTAGATGAAAGTAGATGTATTACTCGGATTGCAGTGGGGCGATGAAGGCAAAGGCAAAATCACAGATGTGTTGACGCCACAATACGATATCATCGCACGTTTCCAGGGTGGCCCGAACGCAGGTCATACACTCGAGTTTGATGGTGGTAAACATGTTCTGCACACAATTCCATCAGGTATATTCCACAGCAATAAGATCAATCTCATCGGTAGCGGCGTAATAATTGATCCTTATATTTTTGCCCTTGAGCTCAGAAAGCTGCGCGAAAAGAATGTACAACCCGAAAAAAATCTGTTGATCGCAAAGAGAGCACACCTTATCATTCCAACGCACCGTGCTCTGGATTTTGTTTATGAGACTTCTAAAGGAAAAGAAAAAATCGGGTCAACACTCAAAGGCATTGGTCCGGCATATACTGATAAAACCTCACGTAATGGTCTGAGAGTTGGCAACGTTCAATCAACTGATTTTCTTTCTGCATATAATAATCTAAAAGAGAGCCATTTGCGCATTATTAAATCGTATGGCTTTGATCCTCATGAAATTGTAATTGACGGTATGCCGTTAGAGGAATACGAGAAGCTGTGGATGTCGTCTATTCCTGAACTGAGGGGAATCCCATTTGTTGACAGTGAATTGTATATCAATGAAAGCTTAAGAGCAGGAAAAAGGATTCTGGCTGAAGGTGCACAGGGTGCCATGCTCGATATCGACTATGGTACATATCCCTATGTAACTTCCTCCAATACCATATCTGCAGGTGTGTGCTCAGGTTTGGGTATTGCACCACAGAATATTGGCAGAGTTTACGGAGTTTTTAAAGCGTACTGCACACGTGTCGGAAGTGGCCCTTTCCCATCTGAGTTACTCGATAAAACCGGCGACATTCTAAGAGTTAAAGGCAACGAATTCGGCTCCACAACTGGCAGACCTCGTCGTTGCGGATGGATCGATATTCCGGCTTTGCGGTACAGCATTATGCTCAACGGTGTTACTGATCTGGTAATGATGAAAGCCGATGTACTTGACGATTTGGACAGTATCGGAATCTGTACCGGATATTCTATTGATGGCAAAATATACGAATACCCATTGTTTGAAACCCTTTTTAAAAGAATTGAACCGATTGTACAATCTGTACCCGGATGGAAACAACCTTTAAATACACACTGTTTCTGGGGCGATCTGCCCGAAGAATTCAGGCAATATATTAAGTATCTGGAATCAAGCTTTGACCTGCCGGTATCGGTAATTTCCATAGGCCCGGAACGCAAACAAACTATAATCAGAAACCAGCAGAATATTACAATTTGAAAGAAGTAATAGAATTAATAAAAAAAGACTTTCTTCTTGAAATCAGGCAGAAATATGCACTTAACGCGATTCTGCTCTATGTTGTTTCAACTGTATTTGTTGTACAGTTGTCATTTGGTCGTATCATTGACGAAACTGCCTGGATAGCACTTTTCTGGATAATATTGCTTTTTGCGGCATTCAATGCTGTAAGTAAAAGTTTTATTCAGGAACATACTTCCCGCAGACTATACTACTTCGTGATTGCTTCACCCACTGCTATCATACTGTCGAAAGTAATCTACAACAGTGTTCTTATGGTTTCGCTCGGATTCCTGAGTTTGCTGCTGTACACTCTTTTTATGGGTATGCCAGAGTTTAACGGTTCATTACTTTATCCTGCATTTGTTCTTGGGTGTATTGGCCTGGCCAGCGCCCTTACTATGGTATCCGCTATCGCCTCCAGTGCCGGCAACAATGCTGCATTAATGGCTGTTCTGGGCTTCCCGGTGGTAATTCCTTTGCTGCTACTCGTAATTAATGCTTTTAAATTTTCTCTGCAGGTTAATCTGGCTGATATGCAAATATTTACATCTTTAGCATCATTGTTATTGATTGATTCAGTTGTAGTTGTATTAGCTGTTATTCTTTTTCCGTATCTTTGGCGAAAATAACTTTAATCAGATTTTATGATAAAAGGCTGGTATTGGAAGATTCCGGGACTGCTGCTTGTGCTATACTCCATAATTGCAGGTTTACTCATTGACGTTCCAAAACTACCCATTGTACATCAAACAATAAGGAATCTTTTTTACCACGTTCCCATGTGGTTTGCAATGTTCATTATGTTTGGGACTTCACTGGTATTCAGTATAAGGTATTTAAGTGGCTTAAAGCTGCGCGACGACCTTATGGCTTCGCAGGCAGTTAATACCGGTCTGTTCTTTGGAGTATTAGGTTTATTGACCGGAAGTGTATGGGCCAGATTTACCTGGGGGTCGTTCTGGACCAATGACCCTCAACTTAACGGGGCGGCTGTCAGCATAATGGCTTACCTCGCTTATACCATCTTACGTGGTTCTATTGACGAGAAATCATTAAAAGCAAGAGTATCTGCAGTATACAATATTTTTGCTTTCATGCTTCTGGTAATTTTCTTAGGTATATTACCCAGACTGGCAGATAGTTCACTGCATCCCGGCAAGGGAGGTAATTCCTCTGCAATGACAGACCTTGACCCATCTATGCGGCTAATATTTTATCCGGCTGCAATAGGTTGGATCTTAATAGCCTTCTGGATACTGGATATCCGCCGCAGGAAACGCATTATCGATATACAACAACAACAATAATAAAAGCAAACAATGATAGGAGAAGACAAGTTTATAGTTGTTCTGTTTGTAATGGCTATAATTTTTATCGGTCTGGCCGTTTATCTTTATTCCATTGACAGAAAGCTTTCGCGGATAGAGAAAAAGATGACCGACTTAAAAAATACTGACAAACAGCACATTAAATAGTTTTAATTACTTTTGCCAAATAATACAGATCACATGAAACGTATACATATCCTCCTACTGGTCGTAATGGTTGCAGCAATTGGCGTTGTACTGAGCCTCTCCATGAACACTTCAACATATGCCGGATTTGACGAAGCTGTAAAGCACAAAGGTCGCGAATTCCATGTAATGGGAACTCTTGCTCCGGGCAAACCAATAGTGTATGATGCAACCGTCGATGCAAACAGCTTCACTTTCACCATGGTCGATCAGCAGGGAACTGAAATGCTGGTAAAATATAACGACAGCAAACCACAGGACTTTGAAAAACTCGAACAGGTAGTTGTGATCGGTGAAATGAAAGAAGGACATTTTGAAGCCCACAAGATGAACTTAAAATGTCCCTCAAAATATAATAGCGATCAGGTACCTTCTGACTATCAGGAGACTGAATTCGTTGAAAGTAACTAAAACTACTTTTTAGTAGGTCAGCTCTATTTTGAAATCATCTACCAGCAGCTCTCCAATTTTCTTATTATAAATATACGCTTTAATGCGGTCATCCGAAGCCAGTTCCTTTGGAAGGTCCCAACTTGCATTCATTTGTTTCCATTCATTCAGTGCAACGAATGTGCTGTCAAATTCAGCTGCCCTGTAATACTTATCTCCATTAACAGATACTACCATCAAAACACGTGTACCCGGTTTTAATGCACAACCCATGGCACTGACAGATATCTTCTTTGGCATATTATCGTCAAGAAGGTTAAGTTTATTTTCATAAACAACACTGAATTCATTAACAGAATCCAGTTTACTCGAATACTTACCTGAATGTGCAACGCCTTCTACAATGGTGTTCAAATTTTTCCATGTAGCAGGTACCAGATTTGCCAAAGAATCAATGTTCTCAAGATCTGTAGCAATGACCTTTGTCTGGGGTTGATCGCCCTGTTGATCTTTTGGTGTCGATTTACATGCAACAAGTGCTAAAGCAACGAATGAAGCAAGCAATATTTTTTTCATAACGCGGATATTTGGTTGGTTTTATTAAGTGTGCAAAAGTAATTATTTTAACAATACATGCATTTTTTTTAAGTTTGGTTAAATGAATTTAAGTAATATCTTTGCAGCACTAAAGCGGTAATTGACAAAACTTTAACTATATTTTTATCATGATCGAAACAATGACTTCTGAAAAACTGATGCAACTGGAAGACAAGTACGGTGCACATAACTACCATCCGTTACCTGTAGTGCTTGCCAAAGGCGAAGGTGCTATTGTATGGGATGTAGAAGGTAAAGAGTATTATGACTTTCTTTCCGCTTACTCAGCTGTTAACCAGGGCCACTGCCATCCCAAAATCGTCAATGCCCTTACTGAACAAGCACAAAAGATGACCCTTACATCAAGGGCTTTCTTTAATGATTCATTAGGCGTTTATGAAAAGTATATAACCGAGTATTTTGGTTACGACAAGGTGCTTCCAATGAATACCGGCGCTGAAGCTGATGAAACTGCATTGAAACTATGCCGTAAATGGGCGTATAAAGTAAAAGGGATTGCTGAAAATCAGGCTAAAATTGTGGTTTGTGATGGCAATTTCCATGGACGCACCATTACTATTGTTTCCATGTCAACCGATCCTGATTCCTATGGCGGATTCGGTCCGTTTACTCCGGGTTTTATTAAAATCCCATATAATGATTTAAATGCTCTTGCTGCTGCGCTGCAGGATCCGGATGTTGCCGGTTTCCTTGTTGAGCCTATTCAGGGAGAAGCAGGAGTATTCGTCCCAGATGAAGGATACCTTGCAAAAGCTTACCAAATGTGTAAGGAAAAGAATGTACTTTTTATTGCCGATGAAGTTCAAACAGGTATAGCCCGTACAGGTAAATTATTATGCTGCGAACACGAAAATGTTCGCCCTGACATACTTATATTGGGTAAAGCCCTTTCCGGAGGAGTATATCCTGTATCAGCTGTCCTTGCCGATAATGAGATCATGCTCACCATAAAACCAGGTGAACATGGTTCTACTTTTGGAGGTAATCCCGTTGCTGCCAAGGTTGCCATCGCTGCACTCGAAGTTGTTCGCGAGGAAAAACTGGCAGAAAGAGCAGAATACCTTGGCAAAATCTTCCGTGAAGAACTCAGTAAAGTTAAATCAGACATGATTACGCTTGTTCGCGGAAAGGGATTGTTAAATGCTGTGGTTATTAAACCTAAAAACGGAAAAGAAGCATGGGATGTTTGCTTAAAGATGCGCGATAATGGCGTTCTTGCTAAACCTACCCATGGCGACATTATTCGTTTTGCTCCTCCTCTCGTTATCACCGAAGAGCAACTTCGTGATGCTATCTCCCGCATAATTGTATCTATTCAGTCTTTCGAATAATCGAATGATAATAAACGTGTTTAAATGGAACGCGTTTTAAATTAAATATTAAGCAAAAGGCTGCCCACCGGCAGCCTTTTGCTTTTAATGAATTGTATTATTTGGAGCCACCTCCCTGGTTTACATCCCAGATCAATCGTGTGCCAAACACGTCTCCTCCAATACTTGAAGCAGCATTATTTACACTCTCAGCATTGATAGTATATTCCTGAACAGGGTACGTTAGTCTCCTGGGTATTGCATTTCCCACAATAGCGGTAAATGGTATAGCGTTCCCATCTACTGTCGGACCTGTCATTTCCCCTACTTCAATTATTGATTCGGGGTAACCTGTTCGTCTGTACTCAGCCCACGCTTCATAACCGTTCATGTACAAAGCAATGTATTTTTGTGTAAGAACATTTTCTTCATCAGCTGGCGGCAGCTGTTCCAGATATGATGAAATTGCATCTTCATCTACTCCCCAGCGCTCCATTGAAGCCCTTACACCTTCTTCATACCAACCCTGATCCCAATTATTCAATTCAGATAAAATAAAACAGACTTCAGCATAGTCCATCCAGACTACGTTAGCATCAGCCTGAAGCACCGGATTTATGGAGCCACCCTGTGATGTAGGAGGGTACTTGAAATTTGAAATTCTTAGCGAACTCCACAATGAACCGGTTTCTTTGTCCTCAAGTCCATAAGGCATTCCACGAAAAGCACTGTCACTTCTTGCCCTTGGTACCCATATTTCCAGTCGTGGGTCTACCATTCCAGAAAATGGATTGTCGGTGTTGTTCAATGTGTCATTTATTCCTTTTAGCAAATCTACAAACTGCGCAGTAACTGTAAAGTCGTTACGGTTGTCAACATAAAACGCGATGTATAAGGGCGCATTACTGGTGCCGTCACCAACATACGTAACGCCGGCATTGTCGTCATTGCTCTGAAACGGATTATCCGAGGCTTCTGCAATAGCTGTATTACGGGCAGCAACCAGATCGGCATCGGTAACATTGCTAAGTCTTATAGCAAGTTTTAATCGAAGAGAATTGGCAAACCTTGCCCATTTTTCAGGATCCCCGTCGTACATAATGTCACCGCTGGTAAACACTGTGTTGGAAGAGCCTTCAAGATAGTCTGCAGCTTCTTTTAGCTGACTGAATAGATCAAGGAAAATAACTTTTTGTGTCGAATAAGCCGGTGTGGGAGTGTTTACCGCATCAAAAGCTTCTTCGTATGGTATATCTCCGTATGTGGACGCTAAAAGCTGAAATACATAGGCTTTCAATACCTTGGCAACTGCTATCTGACCATCCGGGTCTCCGTAGGAGGCTTCGATCTCAGCGCGTCTATCGGGGTTACTTGCTATATTTATAATTTCCTGGGCATCCATCAGGTCAGAGTATATCAACCTAAAATAGGTATTATTGGTAGGCTGTCGAATGCTGAACCTGTCCTCTGATGTGTAATTCCTCTGGGCCCAATATTGAGCCCACAGAAGACCTTGTCTGCCACTAAACCATTCGTCGAATATATCATCGGTCAGGGTTCTCTGGGCAGTAGTTATCAGGTTTGTGGTGGGTACTACAACAGGATTATTGGGGTCGGTGTTTATTTCATCGAAATCCTTGGTACAGCCAACTGCCGCAGTAACAAGAATTACAAGACCCAGTATATGGTTTAATATTTTAGTTCTCATGGTTAATACTGTTTTAATTAAAAGTTAAAATTCAGACCAATACCATAGTGCCTTAAGCTGGGTAATGCACCTCCCTCAAGCCCCTGCACATTTCCACTGCTGGTTGTATTTTCGGGATCTATGTGCTCAATGTCGGTAGCCCAGGTAGCAAGGTTACGGGCAAAGGCAGAGATGGCCAGATTTTGAATTGGTCCCGTAATTCTGTTAGGAAGGGTATAGCTCAGCCGTACCTCTCGTAACTTAACATACGAAGCATCAAAAATATTCTGTTCTGCAGGTCCGTCATAATGCCATGCAGCCCACGTCTCAGCATCTACGTATGTCTGGTTTGTTACCGGTACCGAAGAGGGATCACCATTTGCATTAAGATACTGAATATTTCCATCAGCATCCAATTCTCCATAAACACCTTCTACCAGCACACCTCCACCGTCTTCGAGAGGATCACGAATATTCTGTCCGTTTGCGTTGGTCGCAGCGGTCTCCTCCAGAATTCCGCTGTATCTGCCCCACATGCTCGTAGTCGAGAAGAACTTTCCGCCTTCGCGGATGTCTATGAGAGCAGATAATTCCAGACCCTTAAAATTAAAGCGGTTCCAAATGCCCAGCATAAAGTCCGGCAGTACGGTTCCGATAGATTGTACCGGGCCGGTTAAGTATAGTCCGTCAGGGCCTACTATCTTGTTCCCGTCACCATCTTTTACAAAACTCGAGCCAATTATCGAACCATAGGGTTTGCCAACTTCAGCATTCACCGATACAGAAAATGGCGCATTACTTAACTGATAAACATCCACACCTTCGGTTAACTCAACTACCCTGTTTACATTCCGGCTAAAGTTTCCGCTTATATTCCATGAGAAATTATTTGTCTTTACAGGAGTGAGATTTAAAGCAATTTCTACCCCCTCGTTGGTAATTTTACCTGCATTGATCAGCTTGAACGGAAATCCGGTAGCAGCCGAAATGGCAACACTGAGTATCTGATTAACAGTAGCTTCATTGTAGTACGTAAAGTCAAGACCTACACGATTATTGAAAAACAGGAGTTCTGTACCTATTTCAAATGAATTGGTGCTCTCAGCCTGAAGATCAGGATTAGCCAATGTATTAGGCAGAGTGTACATCGGAAGGGTTTCAAAATTGCTGAAATAATTATAGTACAAATCATTTCTGTATGGATCGGTATCATTACCGGCTTCAGCTATACCCACCCTTAACTTTCCAAAACTCAATACCCTGTTCTCAGACAATGCCGGAAGTTCGGAGAAAACAAAACTCATGGTTGCTGAAGGATAAAAGAAGTTGTAAGGCCTTACCGTTGTGCTCCAGTCATTGCGACCTGTAACATCCAGGTACAACATACCCATAAATCCAACATTAATGCTTCCAAATAAACTTTGCACCTGTTTCTCTTCATCAAATTCCTGAACAAATGGAAGATTGTATGAATTGGTAATTTTGTATAGATCGCGGATTGGTAAGCCACCAACCGTATTTGAGATCATTCTCCTGTAATTTCTGTCTCGCCTGTTTGCCCCGGCAAGAACAGCAAAAGTAAACTGATCTCCCAAATTGAAATTATATGTAGCAATTAATTCCGCATTAGTCTCTCTTACTTCGCGTGAAGCTTCGCTGTAACTTGATTCAGCTTGTGAACCAACAGCTACGCGTTCCATCTCAACAAGATTATAATAATCAAGATTCCATTTCCCCTGAACCGAAAATCCTTTGAAAGGCGTTACAAGTAATCCAACATTTCCAAAAACTCTGTTCCTTTCATCGTCCTGAAAGTTCTTATTTCTTGTCCAGTACGGGTTGTCAGAATACTGAGGGGTAGGATCTTCCCATGAAACACGATTCCATGTACGCTGTGTACCATCAGGGTTAACATAGTTTTTCATGATCTCCATGTCAAGCTGACGCTGACCCCACTGGTTAAACTTTTGCATTACGTTGTTATCACCATATCCGGTCTCCGGGCGGCCCAATGTGTATGTGTTCACATAATTCACTCCAATGAACCCTTTAATCCACTCGCTTACCTGCGATTCTCCGTTAAAGCTAACCGAGTTACGCTGCTGTTCACTATTAGGCATATATCCGGTAAGCTGATAGTTGGTGTACGACATTCTGAAGGCAGATGTTTCATTAGTGCCGGTAATGGCAAAGTTGTTGTTGAACAACACACCTGTCTCAAAGAAATCTTTTACATCATTTTGCGGAGCGACCCATTGGGATGAATCGGGCAGACCTACCTTCCCACCTGCTTCCCAGTCAAATATATTATTAAATCCAAGAACATAAACGTTTGGATCGTACCTTGGCCCCCAGCTTTCATCGGTGGCGTAGTCTACAAGTCTGTAAGTATGTGATTGGTTATTTGAGGGATCTGTTATGGTTATCCTGTCAAAGCCATCGTCGCCATATTGAAATCCTCCGCCATAAAGGTTCTGATATTTCGGAAGTATGGCAACCTGTTCAAACTGAACAGAAGAATTCACTTCTACACCTAACCCTTTCTTACCGGCAACCGCCTTTTTTGTAGTGATCAGAATTACTCCGTTAGCAGCCCTTGAACCATATAGTGCTGCAGCAGTCGGACCTTTAAGAACAGATACAGATTCAATGTCATCGGGATTAATATCATTTGCCATATTTCCATAGTCAATTCCTCCGGCACCTCTTTGTGCGTCTACAGAATTGTAATTGCTATTGTCCATTGGCACTCCATCTACCACAAACAATGGAGAGTTATTACCAGAAACAGATTTAACGCCTCTGATTGTTATTCGCTGTGATCCCCCCATGTTTCCTGATGCTGAGGTGATATTTACTCCGGCAACTTTACCAGAAAGTGATTGTACAAGATTGCCGGATCGTGTTTGATTCAACTCATCAGCTTTTACCTCTTCAACAGCATAACCTAACGCCTTTTTTTCACGGCTTATACCAAGAGCTGTTACAACTACTCCTTCAATGTCCATCGCTTCAGTTTCTAAAACCACATTGATAGTTGACTGATTGCCGATGGTGATTTCGCGTGTTGTCATACCGACAAATGAAAATTGCAGAATACGCGCATCTGCTGGAACAGTTAAGGAGTAGCGGCCATTGACATCGGTTGTGACACCTGTAGTAGTGCCCTTAACCTGAACCGCTGCACCCGGAATCGGCATTCCATCATCTGCATTGGTAACAACCCCCGTAATCGTGGTTTGTCCCAAAGCAACTTGAACTCCTGCAAACAACAAAAGCACAAGCAAGAATAGGTAGTTTCTCATAGTGTGAATGGTTTTGTTTTGTAAATAATTATTCAAATGTGTGTAATACTTTGCAGCATTTCACCCGTTAGGTGAAAGGCCTTTCAATGACAACAACTTAATAAAAAAAAAGGTTGCTCTAATTTTTTCAACGTTATATACACCACTATAAAACTAATATTCAATGCTTTATGTATCTGTTTTGTTCTAATTACACTAATATTCAAATAAAAATACATGCATAAAGTGCAAATTATATAATATTTTACTAAAATTTCGATACTTTGTTTTCTGACTTATCGGTTGCCAGCTGCGGCTAACTTTCCCGACAAACCAGCCACTTTATCAATGACACAAGCAGGTAAGAAAGTGCAAGGAAGAGTAAGTAAGGGTAATTGTGTTGTTGGTTATAACAGAAGAAGCTGTCTCAAAAGAGGCAGCTTCTTCTGTTATAAACGAAAATCTGTGCAGTGTTATTTACCGATTACACTTTATGGTCAAACATAATTTAAACATAAATTAAACATTCTTTAAGCAATGTTTAAACAATTAGTAAATGCTTAATAAATGCTTAAAGAATGTTTAAGAAATGCTTAAGGAATGTTTAAATCATGGACTTAACAAAATGAGAGGCTGTCTCAAACATAAAAAAGAGGCTATCCTTTTGAGACAGCCTCTTCAATGTGTATTATATATTTAGTCAACTGTTTTTAACGTGACCCACCGGCCCACCATACTTTTTCACTATAAACATAGTTGCCATCACCATAGGCGTTAGAAACATTTGGATTAGTAGTTACATCATCAGCACCATAGCTGAATCTAACCGGGAACCTGTTCTGAGCATTCAGAGGGTTAGCCAGTGTAATAAAGTTCTCACCCATACCCTGCATACGTCTGATATCGTTGTATGCTTCAATAGATTCTTCTTCGTAGAACGCCAGATATTTCTGGGTCATGATTTCTTTAAGAGGAGTAGCATTGAAGCGTGGTAACACCTGATCAGTAATGTAAGTAGTTGCAGTTGCTTCATCCAGACCTACCTTTGCAAAAGCAGCCTTAATACCATTCTCCATAGCAGTTTGTGCCTGAGCTTTCTGGTTCAACCGTGCATAAGCTTCTGCTTTCAGGAATTCCAGTTCATGGTAGCTTAAGAGATAAGTAGGATTTGTAATAGACATGAGTGCAGACACTCCATAGTTACCCTGAACCTGGTCAGGATTTCCATTGGGTGCAAATACAACTGCATCTGTCCCCGGATAAGGCATCCAGAATACATCAGCGCGTGGGTCGTTTAAAGCATCCAGTTTGTCTTTCAAACTTTGACTTGCTCCAAAGTAATCACGATCTGTAAAGAATGTGTAGAAAGGATTGTTTGTTGAAGCGCCATCGTAGTTGTAAACAGCGTTCTCACCCGCAGCAAACGAATTATTTGCAGCAGTTATCACATCTTGCCATTTAGCGTCTCTCATTCCTAAACGTGCCAGGTAACGAGCTTTTAAACCATTTGCGAATTTTATCCACATACCATTGTCACCACCGAATAAAAAGTCCTGATTGCCGACAGATGGGAAATCAGTTTCAGCATTCAGATTTTCTATGGCACTGTTGAGTAGATTGAAGATCTCAGCATAGAGATCCTGCTGCTTGTCCAGTTTTGGCTGGAAAATAACACCCGGTTGCAGAGCTTCTGAGTATGGAACATCACCAAACA
>CAZXQT010000017.1:0-77451 GCA_964643225.1 uncultured Lentimicrobium sp.
TTGCGTCTAAACCGAAAAGTGCGATGCACTTTTCGTCTACACCGCAAAGCGAAGCTTTGTGTCTCAACCACAATGCGCAGCATTGTGTCTAAACCGGCGAGCAACGCAAGCCGTCTAAACTGGCGTAGCCGTCTAAAATTTTTCACTATCTTAGTGCTCCTTTTTTCATCAAACACCGAACCTATGCTTTATAACCATACAATTAATTTTGGCGATGTGCTGCGGGTAGCCACGGCGTTGCTGCTGCTGACGACGGCAACGGTTGTTGTGCCGGAGGCTGCCGTCGCGCAGGAGCGCAAAACCTATTGCAACCCGATAAATATTGATTACGGTTATACGCCGATACCTAATTTTTCGGAATGGGGGCGCCACAGGGCTACGGCTGACCCGGTGATAGTGAATTTTAAAGGGGATTATTATCTGTTTTCGACTAACCAGTGGGGATATTGGCACAGTCCGGACCTCTCGCAGTGGACTTTTGTGCCGCGGCATTTTCTGGAGTCGTATCACGAGGGGTACGACGATTTGTGTGCCCCGGCTGTCTGGGCGCAGGGCGATACGCTGCTGGCTTTCGGCTCTACTTACACCGGCGGCTTCCCGATATGGATGAGCACCGACCCGAAGGCGGGCATCTGGACGAAGGCTATCGACTCGCTCGAAATTGGAGGATGGGACCCGGCCTTCTTTGTGGACGACGACGGTCGGCTGTATATGTACAACGGTTCGAGCAATCAGTACCCGTTATACGGTATCCGCATGAACCGCAAAACCTTTGAACCCTACAATACCCGCAAGGAGGTACTGATGCTCAACCAGCACCGCTACGGGTGGCACCGTTTCGGCGAACATATGGACAACACGTTCCTCGACCCGTTTGTGGAAGGCGCATGGATGGACAAGCACAACGGCAAGTATTACCTGCAGTACGGCGCACCCGGCACGGAGTTCAGCGGGTATGCCGATGGAGTGGCCGTGGGCACTTCACCACTCGGACCGTTCACGCACCAGTCGATGCCCTTGTCGTTCAAACCCGGCGGGTTCGCACGCGGTGCGGGACATGGAGCAACCTTTAAGGATCACTGGGGCAATTACTGGCACGTGAGCACGATTGCCCTTTCGGTGAAAAACAACTTCGAGCGCCGCATCGGCATGTGGCCCGCAGGTTTCGACAAAGACGACGTAATGTACTGCAATACCGCGTTCGGCGATTATCCGCATTATCTGCCTTCCGGCGAAGCTAACCACCTGGAGAGCCGTTTTACGGGATGGATGCTGCTCAACTACAATAAACCGGTAGCGATTTCCTCCACGCTGGGCGGATACAGTGCTAATTATGCGGTGGATGAAAAGCTGCAGACTTACTGGAGTGCCGCTACGGCGGATAAGGGCGAATGGATAACCACCGACCTGGGCGCTGTTTCGACGGTACGGGCCGTTCAGATAAACTATGCCGATCAGGATGTGGCACCGGAGTTCCTTGGTAAGTCGAAAGGAGTGTTTCATCAGTACATTCTGTACCATTCGAAGGATGGGAAAAAATGGCAGGTATTGGCGGATAAAAGCAAAAACACCACCGACGTGCCGCACGACTATGTGCAGCTGGAAAAACCGGTCGAAGCCCGCTATATTAAGCTCGAAAACATTGCTATGCCAACGGGTAAGTTCGCTATCAGCGGATTGCGTGTTTTCGGAAACGGCCACGGCAATAAACCCGACCCCGTGAAACAGCTTATTGTGCTCCGCACCGAAAAGGATCCGCGCAGTGCCTGGCTCAAGTGGTCACCGGTGGATAATGCATATGCCTACAATATTTACATGGGCACTGAACCCGACAAGCTCTACAATTGTATTATGGTGCACGGCGAAAATCAGTACTGGCTCAAGTCGCTCGATAAAGACAAAAAGTACTATTTCGCCATCGAGGCAATTAATGAAAACGGTGTTTCGGTAATGAATACAGAACACCTGAAAAGCACCAAACCAAAACTCTGAGCAAAGGAAGCATTAAAAACTGTTGCAGAGGAAATATAAAATTTCTGAGTCAATCAAATTATAAACCATAGCATCTGTTGAAATAATAACCAGGTACGAAAATTTAAACTGTTACCCTATGAGAAAACTTTTAACTCTACTGCTGGCGTTCCTTGCCGTGGGTGTGCTGAATGCACAGCCTGCCGTGAAGCAGAACCGCGACAAAGAAATGGAAAAGTTCATCAGCAACCTGATGAAGAAAATGACGCTCGAGCAGAAGATCGGGCAGCTGAACCTTCCCGGATCGGGCGACATAGTGACGGGTCAGGCTTCGAACTCCGACATAGGCCGGAAAATAAAGGAAGGTCAGGTAGGCGGTCTGTTCAATATTAAGGGGGTTGACAAAATCCGCGCGGTACAGAAGGTTGCCGTTGAGGAAAGTCCGCTTAAGATACCGATGATCTTCGGTATGGATGTTATTCACGGATATCAGACGGTATTCCCGATTCCGCTGGGACTGGCTGCCAGCTGGGACATGTCGCTAATTGAGCGCAGTGCCCGCATTGCTGCTCAGGAAGCCAGTGCCGATGGTATTTGCTGGACCTTCTCCCCTATGGTCGACCTGTGTCGTGATCCTCGCTGGGGTCGTATTGCCGAAGGCCATGGCGAAGATCCGTACCTCGGTGCCGAGATTGCAGCTGCCTTTGTACGCGGATACCAGGGTAAGGACCTCACGGCCAACAACACCATCATGTCGTGCGTTAAGCACTTCGCACTCTATGGTGCCTCAGAAGCCGGACGCGATTACAACACCGTCGACATGAGCCGGGTGCGGATGTACAACGAGTATCTGCTTCCCTATAAAGGAGCTGTTGATGCAGGTGTTGGCAGTGTGATGGCCTCTTTTAACGAGATTGACGGCATTCCGGCAACGGGAAACCGCTGGCTGCTGACCGAACTGCTGCGCAATCAATGGGGATTCGACGGCTTTGTGGTGACCGACTACACCGGTATTAACGAAATGACCGCACACGGCATGGGCGACCTGCAGACCGTATCGGCGCTGGCTCTTAAGGCAGGAGCTGATATGGACATGGTGGGTGAAGGCTTCCTTACCACCCTTAAAAAATCGCTCAGCGAAGGCAAAATTACCGAAGCCGACATTGACCTTGCCTGCCGCAGGGTGCTCGAGGCAAAATACAAGCTGGGACTGTTCGACGATCCCTATAAGTATGCTGATCCGAAAAGGGCTTCCGCCGAAGTGTACACTGCCGAAAACCGCCGCATTGCCCGCGAAACCGCAGCCCGTACCTTCGTACTGCTGAAGAACGAAAACAAGGTGCTGCCGCTGAAGAAACAGGGCACCATTGCGCTGATTGGTCCGCTTGCCGATGCCAAAGAAAACATGCCGGGCACCTGGAGTGTGGCGGCCGATTTTGAGAAAGCCATCTCTGTAAGGCAGGGTATGGAAGAGCTGCTCAAAGGCAAGGCAAACATCGTATACGCTAAAGGAACGAATGTGTACAGCGACTCTGTAACCGAAGCGCGGGTAAGCATTTTCGGCAAACCAACAGGCTGGGACAATCGCACGGAGCAAGCCATGATTGAGGAGGCGCTGCAGATTTCCGCAAAAGCGGATGTAATAGTAGCCGTAATGGGCGAAGCTGCCGAAATGAGCGGCGAAGCATCGAGCCGTTCAGATATAGAAATTCCTGCAAACCAGCGCCGCCTGATGGCCGAGCTGCTTAAAACCGGCAAACCGGTGGTAATGGTGGTCTTCACCGGCCGTCCGCTTGCCATGCAATGGGAAAACGAACACGTGCCTTCCATTCTAAACGTATGGTTTGGTGGCAGCGAAGCCGGGTATGCCGTTGCCGATGTGCTCTTCGGCGATGTGGTTCCATCAGGCAAACTGCCTTCTACTTTCCCGAAAAGCGTAGGCCAGGTGCCTTTATACTATAACCACAAAAACACCGGTCGTCCGCTAGAAGGCGAATGGTTCCAGAAGTTCCGCTCCAACTATCTCGACATCGACAACGAGCCGGTATATCCTTTCGGATATGGCCTGAGCTACACCACCTTCCGCTACGGCCAACCCGTCCTCAGCAGCAATACCATGACCATGGACGGAAAAATTGAAATGCGCCTGAGCGTAACCAACACCGGCGACTACGATGCCGAAGAAGTGGTGCAGCTTTACATCCGCGACATGGTAGGCAGCATCACGCGTCCCGTAAAGGAGCTGAAAGATTTCCAGAAAATTATGCTGCGCAAGGGTGAATCGCGCCAGGTTATCTTCACCATCGATGCCGAAGATCTTAAGTTTTACAACAGCGATCTGCAGTTCGTGGCCGAACCCGGCGAATTCAAGGTGTTTGTCGGAGGCAACTCCCGCGATGTGAAAGAGGCGGCATTTGTGCTGAAATAAACATAAAAATCTGAAAGAAACATAAAAAACTGAAAGAAACATAAAAAAGGGAGGCGCGCCGGCATCTCCCTTTTTGTTTCCAGTTAATCAAGTAGTACTAGCAAAACAAGTCCTTCGAGTAGTAGTAGTTTGTAAATCATAACATTGCAGGGACGAATAGGTTGCAGGAAGTGATAACTATGAAACAATATATTCAGAACTCGAAAGCCGGCTGGGATCGAAATCGTTTAAGGCATTCACGGTCAGGAACGCGCTGTATTTTTTCAGATCGGTTTCCCGGATAACCGCCTTCTGTACGCGCCCTTCGTGCAGTAAACGCGCTACCGTGGTTCCCTGCAGCAACGGCTCCTGTGGTGTATACCATGTATTGCCCGAAAGCAGCAGAATGTTTGCGATGCTTGTATCGGTAACCAGCCCTTTGCGGATGATTAAAATGTCGTCAGCCTCTCCCCTTTTTCCGAACAGGGCATTCAGCCGGTCACGGTCGGTGTACTTGCAAGCATAGCCGATCGTATCGTCGTGCACCAGCTTAAGCGTTTTAATAACCCGGGGCACCTGTAAACTATATTCTGCATTCCAGACCTCCGCATTATACGTAAACCTGCACCGCACCCTTTTTCCGGCAAACTGCTCCGGCATCTGTATAATCCGATCCAGCTGCAGAGCTCTGTTCTCTATACCAAACTCCATTCTATAGGATCGGTCGAGTCTTGCCTGATGCCAGCTCAGGTGCTGCGGGATGGAATTGATTATGAGAATGGTTTCAAAAAGCATGTTTTCATGATAGGGTATGCAAAACTATAACTTTTCGTGGACTCGGCACAAACGATTTATTATATCAAAATTATTTATTAAATTGCAGGGAATTTTTGAATATTAGTTCGGCTTTCTAACTCTTTAACCAAACTTATGAAAAAAACAGTTCTTAGTGCAGCATCTTTAATAATCTTAATTCTTTCTGCTATGATAACCAGCTGTGAAAAAACAAACGACGAATCAACTGTACAGGATGGCGTTGTAATGTATGCCGACATTTCCAATGCAAAGATTGCCTACAAGACGTATGGTTCGGGCGAACCTTTGATCATGTGCATTGGCTATGCGACCAATATGGATTTGTGGAGTACTAAAGTCATTGATATTCTGAAGACAAAGTATAAAGTGATTGTTTTTGATTACCGCGGGATGGGGCTGAGCACAAATACTGACACCACTTTGTCCATGGGTTCTATGGCAGATGATATTAACGCGTTGCTTTCGCAATGGAACATCGGTAAGGCTCATGTGCTTGGCTGGTCGATGGGAGGTTATGTTGCCCAGATGTTTGCTCTGAACTATCCCACGAAAGTGAATAAGCTGGTACTTTATGCAACTCATTGCGGAGACACCCTGGTTGTCAATCCATCGCAGGAAATTATTGATATTCTTGAGAATCCGGATGCTACACCGATGGAGCGTCTTGGTTTACTGTTCCCTGACGAATGGCTGGCATCGAATCCCGAGCCCTGGAAATTGCTGCCGGAAGCTACGGAGCCTTATAACTATGAAACCATTGGCATGCAATACCTTGCTGTGCAGGAATGGCTGGCGCCCGGCGGGGGCTCTGCCGGACATCTGAACAACCTTACGATGCCTGTTCTGGTAATCTGCGGAGACAATGATAAGGTTGTTCCCAGCCAGAATTCATCGGTCCTCGCTGAAGCCATAAACTCTTCAACATTGATTAAGATACAGGGTTCGGGCCATGGCCTTATGTATCAGCAGCCCGAAACTTTTGCATCCTATGTCTTGTCATTTCTGGAACAATAGTTTTTTAAAAAAGTTAGACCTTTATTGGATGATCAGCTTTTCGGCTATTGTTTCGTTTTTATTTTCCATATGCACTTTGACCAGGTAGAAGCCTTTCGGTAAGTGACCGACGTCCATTGTCATCAATGCACCGGCAGGGAATTTTTGCGTTCTGATTATCTGTCCGGCAAGGTTGTACATGCTTACACTTGTGGGTTCTGAATTTGTATTACTTCCCGTGATGGTGACGATAATTTTATCGCTGGAAGGGTTTGGATAAATCAGGAGAGCTCTGGGCGGATCTTTATCGTTTTTAATAGCCAGAGCAAGGGAAACAGCACTGAACGCATCGACTTTGCCCCATCCCCAATGTGGATTGCCATGGGTCGATAATTTGCCTGTGAAAGAATCCTGCCGGGCCGTTTGTTTGATGATGCTCTCTACCTGATTTCTTGTTAATAACGGATTTGCCTCATACATCAATGCAATAATTCCGGTTACCATCGGGCATGCCATGGAGGTACCAAATGCAGGTGCATAGTACCAGTGGTTATTGTACGCCGCTACGCTGTTTGAATCATTAAAGGATGCTGCAAAACTGTTTACTGCCGATACAAGGGTATTTCCGGGTGCAGTAATGGTGGGTTTAATGTTTCCGGTTAAGAATCCCGGCCCGTTACCGGAAAATGGGGCAAACTCTCCGATCTCTGTGTGGAACATCGCATTTTCGGTTACACCCGATATGTAGGTACAGGCGTTTTTTGTGGTATAGGCGCCTACTGTAATTGCCCTTTCGACTGTTCCCGGAGCACCCAGGGTATAGTTGTTATCCCCGTTTTTAGCACCCGGAATAGGTATGTTGTTTATTGAATTTGAAAAGCTGGTAAAAGGCTGATCCCATGCATGGATGTTTCCGGAATCAGCTACAGCGGAAAAAGAGCAATAATAACTCAGGCCGCGTTTGATTTCGACACAAATATAAAATCCTGATCTGCCGTTTAGCACGGAAAGGTGCTGACTGGTAATGGTAAGCGTTACTGTGTCGCCCGTGGAGGGAATAGGGTAATCTGAACTGAACGATGGATTGTTTATGGTTTGATAAACAGGAGTTTGTATCAGTTTTGTCGCTGCTGAATCATATATTGTAACGGAAGCGCTCAGGCTCTGATTCGGGTCACTCCAGATGGAAACAGCATCCCATGCATGGGCAAGAAATACAGAGGTAAGGGTATCTGATACCGGTAAAGAATTTTTCTCGACGTGTATATTGGTGGCTCCGAAGTTGCCTGCAGCCACCACTAAAATGTGCCTGTCGTTGATCAGGTTACTGAGGCTTCTTTCAAACAATGTGCTGCCGTCGAAAAACGAACCATCGCCCAACACTGAAAGACTCATATTAACAATTGCAGGTTTGTTTACACTATCTGCATATTGGCATATGTAGCAGAACGCATCGACCATGCGACTGAAGTTGCCTGAATTAAAATCCAGGCCAACCTGCACTATTTCGGCCGCGGGTGCTACACCGCAGAATAATCCATTGCTTCCAAAGCAGGAACCGGCAGCAATACCCGTAACATGGGTTCCGTGCCATGTATTTGCATCGTCTGTTCCTTTGTTTAGCAGCTGAGCGGCCCCTATATATTCACTCCCGTATGAAAACAATTGGGGCGCAGCACCTGTATTGTCGTTTTGAATCCAGGCTCTCGATATTCTCAGGTTGTTTCCTGTAGAATCTTTAAACATCGGATGGGTGAAATCAAGGCCTATATCCACAACTCCGATTATTACCCCTTGCCCCTTATAGGCCTGGGGTAACCGGTAGCCGGAATTAACCAGACTAACGCGGGTTTCTTCCCGGGCCTGATCAAGACAAGGTCTTACTTTGCCTCCGGCTTCCAGATATATTACTCCGTTCATCAACCCAAGCTTTTTAAGATTTTCAACCGGTAATTGAACAGATCGTATATTGCCGGCTCTGGCATTAATCCTGCCTCCCAGGGAGAGCAGGTCGTTTTCCTGAAAAACGGACGGTTGTATTTCGAGCAGGGCTCCAATAACGTAGGTGCTTCCGCTTTTTTGTATTCCATGTCTTTCGACCAGTTGTTGAGGTAAGACAATCTGGGTGTTTTCGCTTTTTATTCTGTTGCTGTAATACTGTTCCGTTTGCAATATAATCAGTTGCGTGAGGGGGGAGATGTTGTTCTGCGCGAAAATCAGGGTGGAGGTAAATAATAACACCACCAGAGCGATGAATCGGGCATCAGGTTTCCATTTGTAGTCTTTTGTCATTGTTTGCCGATCGGTTCAAAGAGTGGTGTAAATTTATATAAATAATTTTCAATTTTTCATGACATTCTGTCAAAAAGTATAGCTTCCTGCATCCATGTGTAGCTTTGTATAGCTTCTGTCAGTTTTTTTTGGCAGTCAATTTTACTGCCATTTTGTCAATGTGGCTATACAAAGCTATACATTTTGAATTTTATAAGATTCGGCACGGTTATTGATAATCACATATTGACTGTAATTTTAAATGATAAATGTATCATTTTTAATTACCACAGTGTGAGAGAGTTGGAGATGTAAAAAATCAACTACGATCAGGCACGGTACAGTTCTTTGACATCCTGAAAATAGTTATAGGCCGTTAAGTCCACGGCCTGATAAAATATTACAAATGCTGCAGGCCGGAGTTGGCACCCGGCCTGTAATTGCAACTCTATATAGTTTAGTCGCAACGCTGTGCGTTGCGGTTCAGACGGCTCGCTGCGCATCGCCGGTTTAGTCGCAAAGTGTTTCACACTTTGCGGTTTAGACCTATTGCACTACCAAAGCCGCCTGACTAAACCCGATTTAAATCAAAGAAGGGGCCATCGTCAAGGTGGCCCCTTTATATAAACTCTTCCAAAAAACTCACCTGCTTGCTAAAACGTAACCCGTCCCACTAGTCTCACTCGTCCCACTTGTCCCACTTGTCTCACTGCAACACCACTTGTCTCACCACTCTTTACTCTACATGCCTCTTAAAATTATTCAATATTGCCTGCCAGCCCTGCTCCTGCATGTCGACAGGATTAGTGTTCTCTGCATCGAAGACAACAGTCACCTGAGTGGTGTTGTCATCAAGCTTTTCGAAGGTTGTTTCTGCCTGTCTGCCATCGGTCATGGTATACACGATTTTCTCTTTTTCAACAACTTCGTCATAAATGGCTTCAAAGTCAAAACCATAGCTGCCGTCTTTGGCCTCCATCCGGGCAAAATATCTCCCACCGGGCCGCAAATCGTTTTCGGCAACAGGACATTGCCAGTCGTCGGATGCAAAATTCCATTGGGTAATGTGTTCAGGATCTGTAAAATAGGTCCAGACTCTATCAATATTCGCGTTTATCTGTGCACTTATGGTAATTTTTGTTTGCTCCATTTTCAGATAGTTTTGAGTTATTGCAGAGTAACACGATAACAGGAAGAGTTGTTTATTGACTTGCTAAGGTGTTTCGACTCCAGGGCAGGTAAACCTTATTGATCATTTCTTCGTATTCGTCGCGGGCATTGCTGAGTGCAGTGATACCTCCGCCGCTCTTGAAGAAATACCTGCCGTTGCGTTGTTCGATGAAACGAATGGCTACTGCAACATCCAGATCTTTTCCGTCGAAATAGCCGAAAATCCCGGTATAATGCCCCCGCCGGTAGTTCTCTGCCGCACGGATTATCTCCACGGTGCGTTCTTTGGGGGCACCGGTTACAGAACCGGCCGGCAACAGGGTAGTGATAATGGTTCCGAGGTGTTGAAGGTAGTCGTCAGGGAGCTTCCCGGTGATGAGCGAACTGGCCTGAAGGAGTTCCCCCTTATGGGTGGCTATCTTTTCGATGTACCGGAATTTTTCAACGGTCACATCGGTTGCTACCATGTTAATATCGTTACGCAAAAGGTCGACGATGGTGTTGTGCTCATAGTGTTCCTTGGGATCGGCAAGCAGACTAGCTTCTGCATCCGCAACAGCGGCATCTATGGTCCCCTTCATGGGATTGGTTTCTATTACTCCTTTGCTGATCTTAATAAACCTTTCGGGGGAAAAGACCACGAACCGGTTTCCGTAAAGCAGTTTGTACGGAGCATCGCTGTATCGGAATATTTGCTGAAGGCTGCAGGGTGTCTCAATTTCGGTTTCGAATGTGAGGTTGATGAGGTATGTGTCGCCACGTTGCAGATGATGCATTATCTGGTCAAACGCCCTTTGGTATAACTGGAAACTTACAGGGGTTGCCTTTAGCAGACTGCTGTGCGGAGGTGGGAACGCGGTGCTTTGAGAAGAGAACAATGCGCTTTTCTGCGGACGGCTGCCGTGAAATGAAAAATAAATACCCCTTGCGGCAGCTTCTTCGAGGGTGTAAACCTCCCCTGCCCCATCAAAATCGATGAGGAAAAGGAAAGGAGTTCCATTCGACGCAAATGCCGAAATCTTATCGGCTGTATTGCTCAGGGACTCATCCTTTGCGTATGTCATTTCTCTTTTTTATTTGTTGCTAAAATTACGGTATATCCAAATCTAATCTAACCCCATGCCGTAAAAGAAAGCTATGAATATAAATCTACTATTTAAAGCTACGCTGCTTGTAGCAACGATAATGGTGACTTCCTGTTCAAAAAAGGACGATACACAACCGAATCCCACGCCTGAAAAGGGTCCATTTGTAGCCACTGTTGACAGAAACGCATTCCCTGCTGCTCATTTGAGTAATACGAAAGCAAAGTATGTTACATCGACTAAAATGCTGCAGATAATCGGGCAACCAGCAGATCAGAAGGAAACCATCATTCTGACATTAATAGCTACCGGATCGGATTTTACTTATTGGTAACCAGGCACATACACATATAATCCATACAATGTTGCAGAACATAATTATATGGCCAGTGCAGAGTACAATAAGTGGAACGGCAGCGGTTTCGACCAGTGGCAAACGAAATGGGAGTTTGTAGAGAACGGACAAATAGTGATAGAGTCTATCAGTGAAACCAGAGTAAAAGGCACTTTTTCGTTCGATGCAGTCAAGCTGAATATGGATGGCAGTTATGAAAGCGGGAATGTGAAGAAGGTTACAGCCGGGGCATTTGACCTGGAAGTGGCAAAATACTGATTACGTTCCCGAAATTTACTGTAGGAGACTGTCGTGTTATTATACAAACCGGTATTTTTGCACATAAGTATACTCTGCAATTCATGCTGAAAGCCCTGTTGATTGATCACCACGACAGTTTTACCTTTAATCTTGCAGCCCTGATACAAAGGGCCGGTGTTGTTAAACTCACCGTACAAAAACCGGAAGAGGTAAAGATGGATACCATAGGCTTGTTCGATAAGATCTTTTTTTCTCCCGGTCCCGGTCATCCGGATGAATATACGCTTACGCGGGATATAGTAAAATACTGGGGACCGACAAAGTCTGTGCTGGGTGTTTGTCTTGGGCATCAGATCATTGGATTGCAGTATGGAGCTTCTCTGGTGCATATGGGTGAAGTGCATCATGGCAGGGTAAACTACCTTCGGCTTTGTTCCCCGAAAGGGCCACTTTTTAAAGGCTTACCCGATGATCAGCAAATAGGGGTATACCACTCCTGGTGCCTTTCGGCTGATGAATTACCTGATAGTGTGCAGGTTACAGGCGTTAGTGACGATAATGTGATCATGGCTGTACAGCACAAAACAAACAGCGTGTTTGGTGTGCAGTTTCATCCGGAATCGTTTATCACCCGTCGCGGCGAACAGATGATCCGGAATTTCCTTCAGATTTAAAAAGGTTTGTTACAGTCCGTTGCTTTGCAGGAATTTATTCACCTCACTCAGGTACTGTTCTTCTTTTTCCACATGGTGGGAGTGTGATGCATCGTGAAGCACAACCAGCTGCGAACCGGCAATGTGCGACTGGTAAACGGCACAGCTTTCGGGATGTGCTTCATCGAATTCCCCGCAGGTGATCAGGACCGGCTTTTTAATGCCGGCAAGCCCGGGTTCGAGATTTATATCGCGGAGGGTGCCCAGAACGGTAAATTCACTGGGTCCCCACATACGGTTGTACATCTCAGTGTTCATTCGGCCAAACGACTCGGTAAGAAATTCGGGCCATGTTTCTAACCTGCATAAGTGCTGTGCATAGAAAGCATTGAGGGCTTCCTGATATTCCGGCGCATCAAATTGGGATGTCTGCAGGGCATGTGCAACGGCATCCTGATGCTTTTGCTCCAGCTGCTTCATCCACAGTTGCTGATCGGCAGCCCATCGGGCTGCATTCAAACAGGGGCCACTCCAGATAAAAGCCTTTATCCTTTGCGACGGATAGTTTATGGCAAAGCTGGCAGCAATGGTAGTACCCCAGGACTGACCCAGTACGACAAAGGCATCATAACCCGAATCATTATGCAACGCTTCTATCAGTAAATTGAGCTCCCCGGTAAAATAATCAAGATTCCATTTGGAGGTATCGGTTAGTGGACCGGAAACGCCCGTACCTGCCTGATCGTAAAAGATGACCGGACGATCGGTAGCAAGTGCTGCCAGATTGGAAAGGTACTGATAGTTTCCGCCAGGGCCTCCGTTAATGACAATTATGGGGGTTTTTGATCCGGTGGGATTTTGAATCCGGCAGTGTATGCGCACCTGCTGAATCGAATAATCTTTCTCTGTCATGATCTCAGAAGTTTTATCGGTTTTGTCCTGTTTGCATGCTGCAAAGGAAAACACGAGAAAGATCGCTGTAAAGCTTACCCAAAAAACTTGTGTTATCGGGAATAGGTGTTTGCAATGCATAGCATGTACTTTATATGGATCAAATGTAAGCAAATTGCTTTATTGAACAAAAGTGCATGGTATGATTAACAACCAGTGTGTCTTATTCGTTGCTGAGCTTTATGATCAGTTCTTCTTTATCGGCCGGCTCAATTTCAATTTTTTCGACCAGACTGCTGCTATAGGAAATGAGAGATGAAATCAGATTGTAGGTACCGGGTTCCATGTTGCTGATGGAGAAGTTTCCGTCAAGATCGGTAAAAACATTGATATCGGTGCCTTCAACGGTTACCTTTACACCTGCCAGGGCCTCACCCGAGGACAGATCAAGAACTTTACCCGAAATTACAGCTGTTTTCTTTGCAGGGGAAGATGGTGTTGTTTCGGCATGAAGGCTGAAAAAGCTTCCAAAGGAGAATGCTATAAAGAGGGCTGTGACGAGGATTTTCTTTGTTTTCATAGGGTAGTTTATTGAGGGTGTGCTGTTTATTTTGCTTTTTTATGCTGCAAATGTATCAGCGGTATGTTACACAGGTATTAACCCAATGTTAAGTTAATGTTAACTATCAGCCCTGATTATCCCTTGTTGCTGCTGTTAATCGTTGGTGCCCTCTTCGTATTTCTTCTCCATGACGAGGTTGCCGGCTTCGTCCCATTGTTTCCATAGACCAGTTTTGCGGCCTTCGGTGTAATGCATTTCGTACAGGAGCACACCGCTGCTGCTCCACACATACCATACCCCGTCTTTGATTCCTGTAGTATATCCGGCCTGCGATACTTTATTGCCCTGTTCGTCCCATGAGGTCCAGGTTCCGTGCTTTTTACCCTGCACATAATAACGCTGTTCTTTCATTTGCCCGTTTTCATGGTACAATTGCGTAGGACCTTCTTCCAGACCATTTTCAATTTGCAGCTCCATGGAGACGGTGCCCGAAGGATAGTATTCGGTGTGCTTACCGGAGTATAACATTCCTGATTTGTAATACAGTCCGTTCTTTTTCTCTAGTTCCTGTGCGAAAAGTGCCGGAATATTGATCAGGGTAATTAAGAGTACAATGAATATTTTTTGCATTCCTGAGGGCATGGTTTTACTTTTTATTTTGAGGGATATTGTATTTGAACGTCGCCTGGATCAGTATGCCGGAGGTGGTACGTGCATAGTATTCACCGGCTGCCTGGTAACTCCGGTAAACGGAGGCCCGTTGCTGCTGCAGGAGGTTGTCAATTTTTACACCCGCCTGGTATTGATCAGCCTGACCGAAAGTTTTTGAAATATTGAACTGAAGACTGTGAAACGGCACCGAATAGATATCGGGACGATCGGCTATACCGGCTACTTCGAGGGTTTTACCCTGGACGTTGTAACAGATTCCGGCTTCGAGTTTTCGGGCAAATCCCATATTGCTGCCTTCATAGGAAAGTCCTGCATTAATGAGGTAAGGAGATTGCCCTGCCATAGACCGGTATTTTTCTATCTGTTCACCGGTACGGGCATTTGCCAGGCGAGATGAATACTCTGTTTCTGATAATTTAATACCCGAGACCGAATAGGTAAAGTTAGTGGTAAACAGGATATTTTGCAATACAGGAGAAAGGAAATCAAGTCGTTTACGAAATTCAAGTTCTGCACCGGTTACAAAGCCATCACCGACATTACGCGGTTGAAAAGCTCCGGCTTGTGTAGCGAACTGCACGATCTCTATAGGGTTGTTGAAATATTTGTAAAACACGCCTGCCGAAAATGTTTGTCCTGAATTCCCGAACCACTCATAGCGCAGATCGGCATTGGCAATGTCTGAACTCTTTAAATTGCCATCCCAGTAAACTATACCTTTCTGGTCGTTTGCATCGCGGAACAAACCGCCAATGAAAACCCGGCCTGTTATGGGATCAAAAATCTCTGCATACGACAATTCTTTAAATGACGGACGTGCGGTAGTTCTGGTTAAGGCTAAACGCAGGTTGCTGTTCTCTTTTACTGCATAGATAACATTGAGCGCCGGGAAAAATCCTGTTTCGTCGAGTACTTTTTCACTGTTAAGGACCCTGGTACCCAGCTGATCGGACCCCGTGTAATGCTGGGTGTACAATTCGGTACGTAATCCGATGATCGCCTTTATTTTCCGTGTAACCGGTAAATCGACCGATGCATAGACGGCATTGTTGAGTCCGGTGGATGTGTATTTATTTGGGTTATTGGGAATAAAGGGTGTTTCGTAGGTTGTGCCCTTACGGGGATCGTTGTTGTAAGGCCACAGGTTACCCGGATCAAAAATTTCGTCGGGATTGCCGGTGAGTTCAACACTTCGCAGATTGATCTGGAAGTTCCGTATTATATAATCACGGTTTTTGTAGGTTGTTGACGCGCAAAATGCAAGCAGTCCGTCTCTGCCCTTAAGGCGGATTTTCCTTTCTGCATGCAGTTTGCCTGCCAGGTTAACTTCTATCAGATCGCGCCATATGCGCTCAGGGAAACCGGCTTCGGTACTTATGGAATATTTATCGCCACGTATTTCGTACCGGGTAAACCGCACATCGGGATCGTACAGGGTTGATAGCGTTGGTGCAAGGCGCCAGTCAATTTTCCACTTGTCATTTTTTAACCGATGGGTACCCTGAAAAAGCAGGTTTGTAAGCGAGCGCTGACTGTACTCAAGGTTGTACTGAATGCCTTCAAAGTAAGATCCCTGATCGTTATTGATGTAGTTAAAGGTACCTGCTTTTGATTCTCCATTCTGCAGGTGCAGTATTGTTAAACGGTAACCGGCAGTTGCAGTTTGTAATGAAATGCCCGCCAGAGCTCCCAGTATTGTGCTCTTTACACCATAGTCGCCGGCTTGTGACTCCCGCACTTCGAGCTTTGTTACGGATGGGTCGGCATACAGTCCATATCTTGCATACCGGGCATCTCTGTATAATTCTGTAGTATTCTTGTATGAAAGAGACAGGTGATATCCCCAGGTAGTTTTGGCTCTTTTAACGGAGTTACCGGCAGTGATTCCGAAGTTATAATCCATCAGGCTGCTTTTGCGGTCGGGTGACATCTCCGGACTAAACGACTGCAAAATGGAGCGATATCGCTGTGCTTTGGTACCACCGGGATTACCAACCACTTCAGAGAACCGGGGAATGTCAGTGGTTGCAGGAATTTTGCGGGTTCCATCATCAAAACCCAGCCAGTCTGTGCTTCCACCCTTGTAATACAGGTAATCGGGATTGAAATGCATAGATGGATTGAAACCGGCGCTTAGGGTAATCTGCAACATTTTACCTTCGGGCATGTTGCGCGTGGTGATATCGGTTATTCCTCCGGTAAAGTCGGCAGGGAGGTTCACCGTAAAGGTTTTTGATACAATAATATTATCGATGATGTTTGATGGGAAGATATCCATTTGCAACGTATTGCGATCAGGATCAAGACCCGGAATATCCATCCCGTTAAGGAGCGTTTTAGTGTACCTGTCGCCCAGTCCGCGTATGTACACATATTTTCCGCCTTCGAGCGAAACGCCGGTAACCCTGCGCATGGAAGAGGCCACATCTGAGTCGCCGGTTTTGCGCAGCCCGGCAGCCGATAATCCATCAATGAGCCCTGCTCCTTTTTGTTTTATATACATCACCGATGTTTCGGTGTTGGTGGCGGCTTTGGCTGTGACAGTTACTTCTGATAACTGTATAAGCGATTCTTTGAGGCGTATGTTATCGAACGGGATGGTTTTGCCGGCTGTGAGAACAACATCCCTGAAATAGACTGTTTCGTAAGAAATAAATGAGATGCGCAGCGTATATTTTCCCGGAGGGACCTGTAATGTGAACTTGCCGTCGAAGTCGGTCAGGGTTCCCAGTGTGGTGCCTTCCAGAAAAACAGTAACACCGGGCAATGTTTCGCCGGTTTTATCATCAAAAACGCTTCCGCTGATCGTGGCCGGCTGTGACAAAGCTGATAGAGTAATGAGGAACAACAAGCAGGATAACAGAAGTTTAGGATACGGACTTTTTGAAATTACCATCATCGGAAATTGAAATATAAACTTGCAAACGGAGTAAAAAAAATCCCCACAGGCACCACACACTACTACCGTGCCTGCAGGGAGGGAATTATAGTTATTATTTGGAATTTGCAGAGTTAAATGCACCTGAAACTGCGGCCCATGACCAGCCCTGCAGTTTGGAGAGGTCAGCGCCTACGGTGTTAGCACCGGCATTTACAAGGGTTACATAGGCATCTGAACCGGCTGTAAAGTAATCAGCTGCATTGGCACCGGCGGGCAGAGTTGCCTGTAAGTTGTCTGCTGTTAATTGTGCGGGATTAAGATCGAAATCCTGGCCTTCTTTTACATCACGAAAGTAGATGGCGGTCATTTCAACTATTGAATTGTCGTCGAGGTCCACGAGTCCGTCAGCATCAAGTGCCCATACGGTTCCGTTTTTAATAATATGACCAGCCTGTAGGGTACCTTCAGGGCCATCGAGTTCAAAGCACTCATCGCCGGCATTAATTACAACAAAGTTATCAAGGGTGCCTGCCCATGCCATGTCGGTATCGATAGCATCATCGCCGGCATTCCACACAACGGCATTCTTAACGTTAACAGTACCGCCGAACCATTCAATTCCATCGTCCTGATTAGCGACGATCTCAATATTTTCAATTACGGTGCCCGAACCTACGCCACCAAGAGTCAGGCCGTTGATTTCGTTACCTTCGCCAATGTTGGCGCCACCATGACGGATAGACACATATTTAATAACGCCTGAGTTATCACCGGCATTGGTTCCACCAAACAGACCGTTAGGGTCTGATGGAGGTATACCCTCAATTTGCACCGATTCATTATCGGCCGAAATGGGTGCATTACCAAGTATTAGCAGGCCACCCCATAGTCCATTCAATGTATTGTCGAGATTAGGACTGGCAATTTGACCTGGTTCAATTTCATCGGCTACACTGGTGAAGATAATTGGCTTTGCAGCGGTACCTTCGGCCATAAGCTTTGCACCTCTGGCAATAATTAAACAGGTGGCATTGGCACCGGTACCGGCCTGGCCTTTGATTATAACTCCCGGCTCGATGGAAAGGGTAACACCACTCAGCACAGCTACACGGGTTTCGAGAATGTAAACATTGCCTGTTTTCCAGGTAGTGTTCTCTGTAATGTTGGTCTTAACAGAGATTTCTTTCCCTTCGGGATTAATAGGGTTGTCGTTATTGTCATCCTTACTGCAGGATGCAAAAGTGAGTGAGATTGCAGCAATTGCAGGCAAAAAAACATCTTTAAGTTTCATGGTAATAAATGTTGGTTTTTATGCCTGCAAAGTAAAAGGGAATAATCTGCCCCGATGTTAAGTTAACTTTAACGAATAGTTACATTTATGTTACAGCCCATGGGATGAGATCGAACATAATATTCCTAATTAATCCGGTACCGGGAGAAAATAAAAAAGCCCCGTTGACCAGACGGGGCTAATCACAATTAACCAACATTACTTTAATTAAGCAATATCACATGAACGTTACCTGTTGTTTTGTCAGACAGTACAGATAATGCCTTGGAGTAATTCAGAAGATTCCTGATGATGGAGTCGGATGGAGCAGCATCACGTTCTTTATTATGTGTGTTGCCCGTTATATGCTCATTACCAGTTTCTGCCTTCACTGAATTATCATTTAAATGGGTGTAATTTTTAACCATAGGCTGCTGTTGAGTTTATTAATAAACGCACAGCTTTACCTAATAGTATACAGACACTCAAATTTTTTAAAGTTTTTAAAGCATTACAGTGAGAGCTTAATTTCTTTGCGTTCAGCCATTTTGCGCAGGTTTATGAGCGCATAGCGCATTCGACCCAATGCAGTGTTTATGCTTACATCGGTCTGTTCTGCAATCTCTTTGAAGCTCATGTCGGCATAGTGCCGCATCACCAGCACTTCGCGCTGCTCGGGAGGCAGAAATTCTATCATGGTTCGCAGATCCTTATGTATCTGCTCGGTAATGATGCGGTCCTCGACCGATTCATCGTACATACCCAGGGTATCGAGTATGTTAAATTCATCGCTGGGGCTGTCGACTACCGGTATGCGTTTTGCTTTACGGAAGTAATCGATAACAAGGTTGTGGGCTATTCGCATCACCCATTGTATAAACTTGCCTTCTTCTTTATAAGACCCCGATTTAAGGGTGAATATAACCTTGATGAAGGTATCCTGAAAAACATCGTCGGCAGTCTGATGATCTTTGATCACCATCTGAATATACGAATAGACTTTCGACTTATGGCGGTTAATAAGCTGTTCGAGACAGGTCTCATTACCCGATAAATATCTGTGTATTAGCTCCTGATCGCTAACTACGTGGGCAGACATAGTGCGCCTCCTTTTATGTTAGTAATTAAAAGCGTAGATATTTATCGATAGAGTTCCTCCTATTGTTTGTGATGTATGTGTAACAGCGTTTTACGGATAAGGTTTTGAAATACGATGCAGATCAATACTTCAGCAAACAAATGTACAATAAAAATGTATTACAATCAACACTTAGCTGAAAAAAAATTAATTTTGCACGCTTGAAAGGCTTGCCTGATGCAACAATACGATATAAAAAAACACATCCTGATAAAGGGTGCCCGCACACACAATCTCAAAAATATAACGATTGCAATACCGCGAAACAGGCTGGTGGTTTTTACCGGGCTCTCGGGTTCGGGGAAGTCGTCGCTCGCTTTTGATACGCTTTACGCGGAAGGGCAACGCCGCTACGTTGAAAGCCTTAGTGCCTATGCCCGTCAGTTTCTTGGGCGTATGACGAAGCCAGAGGTAGATTTGATTGCAGGTATTTCTCCGGCCATTGCAATTGAGCAACGCGTGAATAACCGTAATCCCCGGTCAACCGTCGGCACTTCGACCGAAATTTACGAGTACCTGAAGCTGTTGTTTGCACGGATTGGAAAGACTTATTCACCCATTTCGGGGAAACAGGTTTTGCGGCACTCGGTGAAGGATGTGGCTGAATGGTTGTTGCAGCAAACCCCTGAAACCCGGGCTACCATTCTTTGTCCGTTGCTGCTGAAGCATGGAAGGGACTTGCCGGCACAGCTGAAAATTCTGATGCAGCAGGGTTTTACACGGGTTATGCACAACAACACGGTGTACCGAATGGAGCACCTGCCTGAACAATTGCAGGAATCGCCGGGGTTGGAGACGGAATCTCCAGAATCCCTGAAATCTCCGGAATCACCGGAGCAGCTGCCCGGGGAAAGCACCGCCTATCAGCTGATCATAGACCGGGTAACTATACGCAAAGAAGACGATCTGTATGCACAGCTGGCCGATTCTATTCAGACTGCCTTTTACGAAGGCGATGGCACCTGTATCTGTATGGTGGAACACGGTGAACACCGGTGGACGGAAGTGTTCTCCAGTCGCTTTGAAGCAGATGGGATTACATTTGAGGAACCATCTGTTAACCTTTTCAGTTTTAATAATCCCTTTGGCGCATGTAAAACCTGCGAAGGTTATGGCAGCGTTATCGGCATCGATGAAGATCTGGTAATTCCGAATAAAAGCCTTTCGGTGTATGAGGATGCCGTAGCATGCTGGCGTGGAGAGAAAATGAGCGAATGGAAAGACCGGCTTGTGCACAGTTCGTATAAGTTCGATTTCCCGGTGCACAAACCCTGGTTCGAACTCACCGAAGAGCAGCAGCAGCTGGTATGGAACGGCAATAAGTACTTCGAAGGTATACATGCCTTCTTTAAGTACGTAGAGGAGCAAACCTACAAAATTCAGTACCGGGTTATGCTTTCGCGGTACCGGGGCAAAACTATATGTCCGGAATGCCGGGGAACCCGTCTCCGTAAAGATGCAGCATGGGTGAAAATAGAAGGGCACAGCATTACCGACCTGGTACTTATGCCGGTGAGCAGATCGATGGAGGTTATCTCGCAGTTACAACTTAATGAATCAGACCGTGCGGTGGCTGACAGGTTGCTGAAGGAAATAACCAACAGGCTCAGGTTTCTTAACGATGTAGGGCTTGGTTATCTCACGCTTAACCGGTTGTCGTCGACCCTTTCGGGAGGCGAGTCGCAGCGTATTAATCTGGCTACTTCGCTCGGCAGCAGCCTGGTGGGCTCTATGTACATTCTCGATGAACCGAGCATCGGACTGCATCCTCGCGATACACAAAGACTCATAACTGTGCTTACCCGTCTGAAGGAGCTCGGTAATACCGTTATTGTGGTGGAACACGATGAAGAAATTATGCGGCGGTCAGATTACCTGGTCGACATTGGACCCCTTGCCGGGGAAAACGGCGGTGAAATAGTCTTCGAAGGCACCTTTGACCGGCTGGTGGAAGCAGAAAACAGTCTTACTGCCCAGTACCTTACCGGAAAACGGAAAATTGAAGTACCCGGAGTGCGCAGAAAATGGAACAACTTCATTGAACTGACAGGAGTACGCGAAAATAACCTCAAGGGATTCAATGTTAAATTTCCGCTCAACATTCTGGTAGCCGTTACCGGTGTGAGCGGTTCGGGAAAAACTTCGCTGGTGCGGCGTATCCTCTACCCTGCCCTGAAAAAATTCTATGGTGGTTATAGCGATAAAACCGGACGCTTTGATGCAATGCAGGGCGACTATAACCGTGTGGGAGATGTGGAAATGGTTGACCAGAATCCGCTGGGCAGATCGTCAAGATCTAATCCCGCGACCTATGTAAAGGCATACGACGATATACGGACACTGATGGCGGACCAGCCGCTGGCAAAAACACGTGGATATAAACCGGGATTTTTCAGCTTTAATGTGGAGGGCGGCCGCTGCGAAGAGTGCGAGGGTGAAGGCTTTGTGGAAATCGGCATGCAGTTTATGGCCGACATACGCCTCGTCTGCGAAAGCTGTAAAGGTAAACGGTTTAAGGAAGAAACGCTCGATGTGCAGTACCACGGACATAATATATACGACATTTTGAACCTGACCATTGATCAGGCAATAGAGCTGTTCGGTTCTCATGCAAACGGCAGTAATGCCGAAGCGCGCATTGCCGCAAAGCTACAGCCTATGGCCGATACCGGCCTGGGGTATCTGAGACTGGGGCAGTCGTCTGATACCCTTAGCGGAGGAGAAGCACAGCGCATTAAACTGTCAAGTTTCCTGATGAAAGGCATTGCCGAAAAACCTACCCTCTTTATTTTCGATGAACCCACCACCGGTCTGCATTTTCACGATATAAGCAAGCTGCTCCGTGCTTTTAGTGCACTTATCGCAAAAGGACACAGCATTGTGGTTATTGAACATAATCCCGACGTTATAAAAAGTGCCGACTGGATAATAGACCTCGGTCCCGAGGGTGGTGAAGAGGGTGGCAGGCTCGTGTTCGAGGGAACACCAGAAGATCTGATGCATTGCGGGGATTCGCATACTGCAAGGTTCCTCAGACTCTAACTGTAAGTCCTATTTTTTGTTTGGTTTAAGGTATTACATTTTGTGCTTTACGTGATTAATCATTGTAACGTATATATTGCCTTGCAGCTTTGCAGTTATGCAAACATACAGGGTTGTTAAAAAATAACCCGATAAAAATATGCCGGCAATGTATAAGTTTTGTAATTTAGTGATCGAAAGAAAACCGGATTCGGAATTGCAGGAAAACACGAACCGGGTGAGATTTAGCGTCTAAAAGACAACTATGGAACAAAAACCACAGCATTCGCAAGATATCACGTCCCTGATGCAGGAAATTGAATTTCTGAAGGGCGAAATTAAGAAACTGGAATACCTGAAACTTCAGGAAGCAGAATTGCTCAGAGCTAAGGATGAGGCTGAAACCGAGAATAAGATGAAGTCTGATTTTCTTGCTATGATGAGCCATGAAATCCGTACACCAATGAATGGTGTTATCGGTATGACCAGTCTGCTGCTCGATACCGTGCTGAGTCAGGAACAGAAAAACTACGTGGAAACACTACGGGTTAGTTCCGATAATCTTATGGCAATTATTAACGACATTCTCGACTACTCGAAAATTGAGTCGGGTAAAATGCATCTCGACGAAAGTCCGTTCGAATTGAGAAACTGCATCGAGGATTCCCTTGATACTTTTGCCCAAAAGGCTGTGGAGAAGGGAATTGACCTGCTATATCTTATCCAGCCCGATGTTTCTCCGTTCCTCGTAGGCGATGTGAACAGACTGCGCCAGATCATCAGCAACCTGATAAATAATTCTATAAAATTCACTGAAGAGGGTGAAATATTCATTTCAATAGAAAAAGTGAACGACGGTGAGGGCTGGCAGGAACTGCAGTTCTCAGTTAAAGATAGCGGCATAGGCATTCCGAAAGAAAAAATGGACATGCTGTTTGAAGCATTCACGCAGGGCGATGCCACCTCAACCAGAAGGTATGGAGGTATTGGACTGGGCCTGGCAATTGCCAAACACCTGGTCGATCTGATGGGTGGCAGAATCTGGGTGGAAAGCAAAGTAGGCAGAGGCTCAACGTTCTTCTTCCAGATCAAACTTAAAACTTCAGGTGTTGGGAAAACAAAACTCTATGTACGCGGACAGATACCCGAACTTAAAAATAACCGGGTGCTGATTGTTGACGATAACGAAACCAACCGGCACATCTTTACCCTGCAGTTTGAATCGTGGGGAATGATAACTACTACCGCCCGCTCAGGTCAGGAAGCACTCGACATCATCCACGAAGCCGAAGAACCGTTCGACCTCGCTGTTGTTGATATGCAGATGCCTGCTATGGATGGTCTGGAGTTGGGAAGGCATATTAAAGATATCCCCTTTAAGGGAGATATACCAATGATCATGCTGACTTCGCTGGGAAAAATAAATAAACTGCCTACGGAAATCTTTGATGCGCAACTATCGAAACCTATAAAGCTTGCCGAACTGTTTGAGGAAGTATTGCGCGTTATTGCCGAATCGCGGAACAGACGCAGTAATATTGCCGACCACAACATAGACAAACAGCTTGCCGACAAGCTTCCGCTGCGCATTCTGCTAGCAGAAGATAATGTGACCAATCAGGACCTTGTTATTACCCTGCTCGGGAAAATGGGCTACAAGATCGATGCCGTTGAAAACGGACGCAAGGTGCTGGAAATGATGGAACGTAAGAAATACGACGTAATACTGATGGATATTCAGATGCCGGTGATGAACGGAATGGAGGCAACACGCGCCATCTGCGAAAAATATGAACCAAACGATCGTCCTAAGATCATAGCTATTACAGCAAATGCCATGTCGGGCGACAGAGAACGGTACCTTGAAATGGGTATGGTGGATTATCTGCCCAAACCCATAAAATTTAAAGACGTTCAGTCTGTACTCATTAAATGGGGTAAAAAGAAAGCGGAAACCGCCCGGCAGTAAAGTAAAAACTGTCAGGCAGTAAAGCAGAAGCTGACCGGCAGTATTTTTTTAAATCTTTTCATGGTGAAGGGACGGGGCTGAAGCTTCGTCTCTTTTTTCTAACTTTGCGAAGGATTCTTTTTCTTAAATTATCCGGACAAGTTTATAACCTGCAAACATTTTCTGCCGAATGAAAGTATCCGGTTTCACATTCATACGCAATGCCGTAAAGTTCGATTATCCGATAAGGGAAGCTATATCTTCTATATTGCCGGTGTGCGATGAAGTGGTGGTGGCCGTGGGCAATTCGGACGACGACACGCGAAAGCTTATTGAAGCGATAGGCTCACCAAAGATTAAAATAATTGATACTGTCTGGGACGACAGTCTGCGTGAAGGCGGCAGGGTACTGGCAGTGGAAACCGACAAGGCTTTTGATGCCGTGCTTGCCGACAGCGACTGGGCTTTCTATATACAGGGCGATGAGGTTATCCACGAAAAATATCTCAATCCTGTTATGGAGGGTATGCGCAAATACCGCAACAATAAAGAAGTGGAAGGGTTGCTCTTCAACTACCTGCATTTTTACGGTTCGTACGATTATGTGGGCGACAGCAGAAGATGGTACCGCCGCGAAGTACGCATAATACGAAACGATAAATCTATACGGTCTTACCGCGATGCTCAGGGTTTCCGTAAAAACGGCAAACCGCTGCGTGTGCGGAGCATTGGTGCTACCATGTATCACTACGGATGGGTTAAGCCCCCCGAAGCACAGCAGGCCAAACAGCTGACATTTAATAAATTATGGCACAGCGACGAGTGGGTAGATAAGAAGGTACCCAGGGTTGACGCGTTCGATTACTCACAGATTGACTCTCTTGCCCGCTATCAGGGCACACACCCGGAAGTAATGAAAAACAGGATAAAGGCACTGAACTGGAATTTCAGTTTCGATCCCAGCAAAAAGAAGCTTCCGCTGAAATCGCGCCTGCTGCACGGCATTGAATCGCTTACGGGCTGGCGCCCGGGCGAATACCGCAATTACAGGTTACTCTAGTTTTTTTTGTATTTTTGCACTAAAACCCATTCTGTAATATGAACTTAAAGGAAATAATGGCTATTGCCGGTAAACCCGGCCTCTACAAAGTAATTGCCCAGGCTAAGAACGGCATTGTGGTTGAATCAATTATTGACGGTAAACGGATGCAGGCTTTCAGCCATGATAAAATAAGTACGCTCGAAGAAATAAGCATTTATACAGAGACCGACGATAAACCCCTGAAAGAAGTGCTCCGCAATATGTATCGCAAGCTGGAAGCACAGCCTGCCCCTGAGATGAAGGGCGATAACAATAAGGTAAAGCAGTTCTTTGGTGAAATGCTGCCCGACTACGATAAAGAACGCGTATACGTATCGCACATGCAGAAAGTAATTGCATGGTACAACCTGCTGCTTCAGCACAACCTCATCGACATGGATGATGCAGCCGAAACGAAAGAAGCCGGAACAGATGCAACCGAAACGGAAGAAGGCGCTGTAGTGGATGAGACTAAAGAAAGTACCGAAGAGGCTGCTTCATGAAAAAACACATTGCCGACCTTGTAGTTGTTGCCAATACACCGCTGAATGCACGGCATACCATTCTGGAGCTCAAGGCTGCTGAACCGTTGCCTGAAATTGTGCCGGGACAGTTCGTAGAGGTTAAGGTAGATGGTTCGGACCGTGTGTATCTGAGGAGACCGTTTTCGGTCCACCGGGTTGATTACAGGGCGAACACCCTGCACTTACTGGTAAAGGTGGTTGGCCCGGGAACGGAAATACTGGCTGCCCTGCATCCCGGCAAGGCCGTTAATGTGCTGTTCCCGCTGGGCAATGGATTCCGCCTGACGGAAAACAGCGAAGTGCTGCTGGTTGGCGGAGGTTGCGGTGTAGCTCCATTGTATTTTCTGGCAGAGCAGTTGCATGCCCGTGGAAACCGGGTGCATATGCTGATCGGGGGCCGTTCGGCTGCCGATATTCTGATTGCCGATGAGTACCGGAAGTTCGCCAGCGTTTACATCACTACGGAGGATGGATCGCTCGGCGAGAAAGGAATGGTTACTGCACACAGCCTTGTGAAAGGTAACCGGGAAGAAATAAGTGAGTATGCCGACGACCGGGATACTATACGAAAGGACTTCGATAAAATATACTGCTGCGGTCCTGATGGTATGATGAGGGCTGTTGCACACCTGGCAGAAAAGCTCGGGGTGCCCTGCGAGGTTTCGCTCGAAAATACTATGGCGTGCGGTATCGGAGCCTGCCTCTGCTGTGTGGTGGAAAGTAACCACGGCAATGTGTGCGTTTGTACTGAAGGGCCTGTGTTCGACAGCAGGGACCTGAAAGGCTGGACAAAGGAGAATGAAATGGGATGTTCACTGGAATAAAACTGGAATAAATAAGCAACCGATGGCAGATCTGGAAGTAAAAATTCATGGGTTAACGCTGAAGAATCCTGTTATGACGGCCTCCGGTACGTTCGGGTACGGCAGGGAGTTCGACGACTTTATGGATGTAAATGCACTGGGTGGTATCGTGGTTAAGGCAACAACATCAGGGCATCGCGAGGGAAACTCTTATCCGCGCATGGCCGAAACCCCCATGGGTATGCTGAATGCCGTTGGACTTCAGAATAAGGGCATAGAATATTTTGTAAACGAGATTTATCCAAAAATTGCCGGTTACCGGACCAATGTTATTGCCAATGTTTCAGACTCTACGGTAGAGGGCTATGTGGAAGTTGCGCGCAGGATGAATACACTGGAGCATATTACCGCGATTGAGCTTAATATCTCCTGCCCCAATGTGAAGGAAGGCGGTATGGCGTTTGGCACCAGCTGCCCATCAGCGAAAGCGGTAACACAGGCAGTGCGCGAAGTGTACGACAAGACACTGATCGTTAAACTTTCACCAAATGTGACAAACATAGCCGAGATAGCGGTTGCCGTAGAAGAGGCCGGCGCCGATGCTGTTTCGCTGATAAATACCCTGCTGGGGATGGCAATTGACGCTGAGAAACGTAAACCGGTACTCTCAACCATTACAGGTGGCCTATCAGGCCCTGCAGTAAAGCCTGTTGCCCTGCGCATGGTGTGGCAGGTAGCAAAGGCAGTGAAAATTCCGGTGATCGGACTGGGTGGAATCTCTTCGGCCAGCGATGCAATAGAATTTCTGCTGGCCGGTGCTTCTGCAGTGCAGATCGGTACAGCCAATTTTGTCGACCCCACTGTTAGTGTTAAGGTAATCAAGGGTATAGAAGAGTACATGCTGCGCCACAACATCTCCCGCGTTACCGAGCTGACCGGAGCACTTATTACCAATTAAATTATTCTGTTTATTCTGCTTATGCTGCCCATTCTGATTACTCTGCTTATTCAGCGTTCGGAAAGTACTGTTTGATATAGAGTGATACCTCCTGGGCTACCTGACGGTTGAATTCAAAGGCCAGAGACTGGTAGTTTACTGCATCAACGATAGTTCCGATAAAACAGAGACCTGCCGTGAAGAAGTACAGAATACCCATGCCTATGTGGTTAAGGAAAAAGCGGTGAATACCGGCCACACCAACAAGCCCGATTAAACAGGTAAGCAGTATGATAAGAGGATCGCGGCGTCTTGAACGGTATACTACCGCAAACTGTTGTGCTTGCTGATCACTGTAGTCTTTAAGCAGCATCTGGATGTGATTTAATTCCATACCCTGAATTTCAGGAAGATGTATTAGTGCATTTGCCATGGTTGTAAGTTATTTTATTGTTGAGTAAAAATATTGTTGTTGTCGTTGATTCTTTATCAGGGTAATTATCCTCCACAGGATGACTGCCACAGCAAACCATCCCAGAGGGTGTGCATGAAAGGAGGCAGTGAACTCGCCACGCACCAGATACGAAATACTGTGGCCCAACCCGCAACCGGGACAGAAGCTGAGTCCTGCGGTTTTTAGCGGACAAAGGCTTGCATGGTCGTTGTGTGGTTCCATGACTGCCATAGAAACCAGCGCAATAATCCACACAGAAAGTTCAAAGTATCTGAACAAAAAGTACCTCATACCCGTTTTGACGCCGGTTGCATGCATAGGTTACAATTATTAAAGGGAATTATTCCTGTGGATATTTTAATTTGCTGAGGCGTAATTCGCGTTTATATTGTTTGTAATTTTGCCGCCATTTTCAAAATAACTTAAGATCAACAATGTCAATAGCTAAATTAAGAAATATTGGTATAGCAGCCCATATAGACGCGGGTAAAACTACCACTACAGAGCGCTTACTTTTCTTTACCGGAGTGAACCGTAAGGTAGGCGAAACCCATGATGGACAGGCTACCATGGATTTCATGAAACAGGAACAGGAACGCGGTATTACCATTGCATCGGCTGCCATAAGCTGTGAATGGAACGACCATCAGGTAAATATTATTGATACACCGGGTCACGTGGATTTTACTGTGGAAGTAGAACGTTCGCTCAGGGTTATTGACGGTATGGTTGCTCTTTTCTGTGCCGTTGGTGGTGTGGAACCACAGAGTGAAACTGTATGGAACCAGGCAGAGCGCTACAAAGTGCCCAGAATTGCCTTTGTTAATAAAATTGACCGCACGGGTGCCGACTTTTATGAAGTAATAAACCAGATGAATCAGAACCTGGATGCGCGTGCCATTGCATTCCAGATACCAGTAGGTCAGGAAGAGGAATTTGAATCGCTCATCGACCTGATGGAGCAAAAAATGTACTCCTTTGACGGAAAAGATACCATTGTATCTGAAATTCCTGAAAAGATGCAGGCAAAAGCACATGAATACCGCCAGCTGCTTATTGAGCGCCTGGCCGAATTCAACGAAGAAGTTCTGGAACTTTTCCTCGAAGATAAAGAAGTACCCGTGGAACTGCTTAAATCGGCTGCACGCGATGCTACCCTGAAACTGCTGATCACCCCGGTGTTCGGTGGTGCCTCCTACAGAAACAAGGGTATTGCCCAGCTGCTGAATGCTATTGTTGACTACCTGCCTTCACCGCTCGACAAAGGTGCCGTTATTGGTATGGATGTTGACGATCACGAAAAGGCCCGTCAGCGTAATCCTTCGACAAAAGAACCGTTCTCTGCCCTGGCATTTAAGCTTATTCACGACCCGTATGTTGGTCAGCAGACCTTTGTTCGCATATACTCAGGTACCATCAAAAATGGTATGCAGATCATTAATTCTACCAAGGGTAAACCTGAGCGCATTGGCCGTATAATGAAGATCCATGCAAAGGACCGCGAAGAGGTACATGAGGCAGGACCGGGCGATATCATTGCCCTGATTGGTCTTAAATACACCAAGACCGGAGATACACTGTGCGATATGGAGCATCAGCTGCACCTTGAGTCGATCCACATTCCACCAAGTGTTATTGAGTTAAAAATAAACCCTGCCAGCCGCAAGGACCAGGGTAAGCTGGGCGAAGCACTCGCAAAGCTGGTGAACGAAGATCCTTCCTTCCATGCACGCTTTGACGAAGAAACCGAAGAAACCATTATTGCCGGTATGGGTGAGCTGCATCTGGAGATTCTGGTCGACAGGCTAAAGACTGAGTTTGGAGTTGAAGTGGTTGTAAGCGAACCTTCCGTTGCTTTCCGCGAAACCATAAGCCAGGAAGTAGAAGTAGAATACCGCCATTCAAAACAGACCGGTGGTAAGGGTCAGTTCGCACAGACCTACATGCGCCTCGAGCCGAACGAAGGTATGGGATATGAGTTTGTAGATAAGATAAAGGGTGGTGCCATCCCGAATGAATATATCGGTTCGGTAAACAAGGGTGTGGTGAAAACCATGGCTGATGGTGTACTTGCAGGTTTCCCTGTAGTGGATGTGAAAGTAGTACTGCTTGACGGTCAGTTCCACCCTGTTGATTCATCGGACTTCGCGTTCCAGATCTGTTCATCGATCTGTTTCAAACAGGGCTTCATGAAGGGCAATCCTATCCTACTCGAACCGGTGATGAAAATTGAGATCAACACCCCAGACGATTACATCGGAGATATAGTAGGGAACCTGAACAAACGCCGCGGAAAGATCGAAAGCATGCGCCGTCACCGCAAGGGGTCGCAGAAACTCAATGGTTTTGTGCCACTGATGGAAATGTTCGGCTATGCTACCACACTCAGAAACCTCTCGAGCGGACGTGCCAACTACTCGATGGAATTCTATCAATACATGCCCGTAACGAAGGCCGTTCAGGAAGAAGCGCTCAAAAAGATAGCCGAAAAGAAAAGGCAGGAATCGGTAAGATAATTTTTTTACCTTACTTTGCAGAAAATAACGTTCATGAATATTTTACTGCTGGGTTCGGGAGGCCGGGAACATGCCCTGGCCTGGAAAATTGCGCAAAGTCCGCTTACGGAAAAACTCTTCATTGCTCCGGGTAATGCAGGCACAAGGCTTGCAGGCAGCAATGTTGCCCTCGACATAAGAAACTTTGAACAGGTGGCCGCCTTTGCACTGGCCAACGCAGTGCGTTTGGTAGTGGTAGGTCCTGAAGAGCCGCTGGTAAACGGTATTTACGATTATTTTAAGAACGACAGCCGCTTAAGCGGAATTGCCGTAACAGGACCCTCAAAAGCCGGTGCTTTGCTCGAAGGCAGCAAGGACTTTGCCAAAGCCTTTATGCAGCGCCACGGAATTCCCACGGCAGGCTATGAAACATTTACCAGCGACCGTTCGGGAGAGGCAGTTAACTATATTTCATCCCGCAAAGGTCCATACGTACTGAAAGCTGATGGGCTGGCAGCCGGCAAGGGGGTTATCATTGAACACGATACCGCCAGAGCAGTAGAACAGGTGCGCGATATGCTCGAAAACAAACGGTTTGGCGAGGCATCCGCAAAAGTAGTTATCGAAGACTTTCTTTCGGGGATTGAACTTTCTGTTTTCGTTGTCACGGATGGTAAAAAATACGTGCTACTGCCTGAAGCAAAGGACTATAAGCGCATTGGTGAAGGTGATACAGGTCTGAATACAGGAGGAATGGGATCGGTTTCTCCGGTTCCGTTTGCCGGGGGTGCTTTTATGGACAAGGTGATAAGCCGCATTGTGGAACCAACCATAGAAGGACTTGCCAAAGAACGAATAGATTACAGGGGATTCTTGTTTTTCGGGCTTATCAGCGTTGGTGGTGACCCATATGTTATTGAATACAACGTACGCATGGGAGATCCGGAAACCGAATCGGTTATGGCTCGTCTGGACGAAGACCTTGTTCCAATACTGATGGATTGCGCTTCAGGTACCCTTTTAACCCGTACTGCAAAGACTGATGAACGCGTCGCAGCTACAGTGATGCTTGTTTCGGGTGGTTATCCTGAAGAGTATAAAAAAGGATATCCCATGAAGGAGCTACCTTTTGTGCAGGAAGTGGCCGTTCCGGGGAAAACAACACTGCTTTTCCATGCAGGTACTGCCGTTAACGATGTACAGGATACTGTAACTGCCGGCGGACGGGTGCTCGCGGTAACCACTCTGGCATACTCCCACAAAGATGCTCTGGAAACCTCTCTGGCATGGTGCAACAAGATTGATTTTGAAGGAAAGTATTACCGGAAGGATATTGGATTCGATATATGCTGAAAAAATTATCGAAAGCCGGAGAGTACACACACATGTTTCTTATCGGATTACTGCTGATTGTGCAGTTTTTCACCGACGGTGTGGTCGTGCCAACGCTTATACCCCCGGGGGATGCCGCTCCATTCGGGCAGTGGATCTATTCCACGGCAGCAGCATACCCAATTGCAGCACAGGTAGTTAACCTGCTACTTTTATTGACTGTTCTTCTTAATATCAACCGTATTACCGTTTCTGTGGAGATAACTCCGCGACAATCGTATATCACTGCTACCCTGCTTGCTGCCCTGTTACTTCTGCTGCCCGCCAGGCCATTCGATACTGTAACCTTATCTGTATTTGCCCTTCTGGCCTACAGTTATGGTAACCTGATGTTTCTGTTCGGCCGGCAGTATCCGTTTCAACAGGTATTAAACTCAGCAATGGCTGTTGCTTTTGCCTCTATGATAATGCCCTCTGCTATCTTCTTTATACTGTTTATCTGGATAGCCTTTTTTACTCACAGTGTAAACTCCTGGCGCGAATGGCTTATTTCTGTCCTGGGTATTTTAATACCATATATATATCTGCTATTTGCCTTTTTCTGGAACGACAATCTCGGTTATCTGTTTCATGCATGGTCTGATATGCTGCAACAGATACATATTGTATTTTCTGTTCCTTCGCTGTGGCTCGGAATTAACATTGCTCTGCTATTACTGCTTTATGGTGGTGTTGCGCTGCCTTTTATCGGTGATGCATCCGACAAGGTGATCAGCATACGGAAAAGGATGTGGCTCACTTTTCAGTTTTCGGTGGTTGTTTTTATGGTATCGGGTATAAGCGGTAATGCCGGATATATTCTTCTGCCCCTGCTTTGCATACCCACGGCTATAATAGCAGCATACTATATTTACGACCAGAAAAGGACAAGGGTGTTGAATATAGTGCTGTTACTGTTCCTGGCTTCGGTACTTTTTAACCGTATATTCGCAGGATGAAAACCGCAACAGTGCTGTATGAACCATTTTAACTGTTAGTCGTGCTGAAGAACCGATATTCGTTTACCGGAATAGTGGAAGCCGGAGCCGATGAAGCAGGCAGAGGTTGCCTGGCAGGACCGGTGTATGCCGCGGCAGTGATACTGCCCAACGATTACATCAGTCCGTTGCTCAACGATTCGAAGGTGCTTACACCTGCAATTCGTGAAAAGCTAAGATATGAGATTGAAAAAGAAGCTGTTGCATGGTGTGTAGCCAGTGTAAGTGCCGAAGAAATAGATGAAATTAACATACTGCAGGCCTCGTTTAAGGCTATGCACCTCGCCATTACCGGATTAAAAATAACGCCGGCTTTGCTGCTTATTGACGGGAACCGTTTTAAACCGTACCCCGGCATTGACCACCAGTGTATTGTTAAGGGAGACGGACTCTATATGTCGATCGCCGCTGCAAGTATTCTTGCCAAAACGCACCGTGATGCATTTATGCAAAACATCAGTGCCGGCCACCCGGAGTATGGATGGGAGCATAATATGGGATATCCGACACCCGAACACCGGAATGCCATTTTTCATTACGGGCTTACCCCCTGGCACCGCAAAACTTTTAAAGTGAGCGAACAGCTGGAGCTGGAGTTTTAATGTAACGACTAGCTTTTAACCCATTATGACAAGCTTTTAACCCATTATTTAGTACTTTTGAAGGGAAAATTCGGAGTCATGAAAAATATCAGGGTAGCTATAATTGTTGTGATTGTTCTGGTGGTTTCTTTTTTTCTCGGATCGGCCATCAGATCCTACTACCTTTTCCTCAAAGAACCTGTTTCTGACTGCATTAATGCTTTGCCCCACAATGCTGCCGTTGTTATTAAAACCCACTCGGTGCAGGAATTCTTTGGTGGCATGGACAAGTCGGGATGGTCGGAAGCATTTAAATCAAACGACAGTTACCGCACCTTGCGACTTTATATAGATACGCTTGCCGCGAAAAATAAAGAGTTCGGGAAAATTCTGAAAGAAGAGGAAGTGGTATTTGCCTTTCTTCGAAATGCAACGGGGAATGCGGGATTGCTTACGGTGGCTCCCATTGGCAAGACCGGCACCAAAGGATTTACCAAAGACCTGAAAGAATCGCTCGGAAAAGGATATTCGGTTGTTAAGACCGATCACGGATTATACCGGGTTGTTTACAAAACCGGCTCCGTGTGGTATTATTTAAAACAGGGACTTTTAGCAGTAAGCAGTGACAGTGCCCTGGTGCAGGAATCATACAATACACTTTCATCGGATAACGGACTACAGCACGATACGGCTTTTGTTAAGCTGCTTGCAACAGGTGGTAAACGTGTAGAAGGTACTGTGCTCATTCAGACTGCCGAAGCAGCTGTCGTTCTCTGGCCTGAAAAAGCCGATCTTTTGAAGAATACCCCTTTTGCAGAATGGACTTCATTCGATATAAATATGCATGATGGTGAAGTGCAGCTGGGAGGATTTACCCTTCCCGGAACAGGGCACCTGTTTGAAGGACAGCAGCCTGTTGAATTTGACCAGCTGGGCGATCTTCCGGGTAATACGGCATTCGCTATTACCCTGGCATTGAGTGATCAGCCAGCCTATGTGAAGCAGTTTATACTGAGCGACACTGTGACCGTTGCAGGATTCGATGCATCGATCAATGCAGCATCGAAGGAAATATTCAACGTGCGGGAGCAGCTACGGGCATGGATAGGGAATACTGTTACCGGTGTCTATGCCTCAGAATACTTTAGAGGAAATACTGAAGCCCGGATGATAATGCTGCAGCACAATAATACCGACAGTGCCTCCCTGTTTCTGAAGCCTTTTATGCAGCCTCTCTATGATTCACTGTACCGGTTTACCTGCCCGGAAACTCTTACCGGTTTGTGGGGAACCGCTTTTGAGCTGGATAACGGGGAAGTTTTATGCAGGATTACTCCAAAATATGTGTTGCTATCGCCCGACATGCAAATGCTGCGCGAATTTGGCACCACTTCCCTGACCGGTAGTCCCGATTATAATGTTCTGAGAGAAAGTACCGGCACTTCTTCAAATCTCTTTATTTACCTGCAGCCAGGGATAATTGCCGACTGGTTTGCTTCAGCCTCACCGAAAGCTCCCCTTTCGTGGATCAGCTTTTTTTCGGGGAACACTTCCATGGGCATGCAATACAGCAGCGATGGATTGTTGCAATACACACATGGCTGGCTGGTGCCATCTGCGCAAAGCAGTCAACCTGTCGTCCGCAAAAAGCAAGCTTCAGCTGCTTTGCAGGCATATACCGAGCCGGTTAATCCAGCAGACAACTCTGCTTCCGCTTCAGCGGAAAAAACAAACAACAGCAAAACGACCGACAACCGACAGGCCAGCCCCGGAGCTGCGGACAATAAACCAGCTGAAGCCGGACCAGCCAAAAGCAAACAGGCTCCCACCGGTATTGCGTTGCAGGGATCAGCAAAACCGGAGGTATTAAAGACGGTTTCGGGAAAAGATGACCGCTTTATTGTTTCGGGCGGTAAGCGGGTAGCTCTGCACGACGGGAACGGCAAACAGTTGTGGGAATTTACATCGCAGGAGCAGATAATGCCGGGCATGCAGGAAATACGGCGCAATGGTCAGATACAATATTTTGTGCCTGCAAAAAAGCAGTTCCATATACTCGACAAAAACGGAAAAGAAACAGCCGGTTCACCGGTTAAGTTACCCCAGCCCGCAAAGGGTGCTTTCGCAGTGGTTGACTACGACCGGCGTAACGATTACCGCATATTATACACGGGCAACGATAACCGCATTTACAATGTGACCATAGACGGCAGGCAACCGGCCGACTGGCAGAAACCGAGTGTGAGCGGCAGCGGAACGATTACATTTTACCGGACAGGAGGCAGGGATTATCTGATATACCGGGATGGAAACAAAGAGTTAAGGATATTCGACCGCAAAGGGAACGTGCGCATCAAGACCGAAAAGAACCTGGCTCTGTCGTCTCGTTCGGAGCTCTATGAAAATAAGACAAACAGCAAAGGTATCTTCCTGGGTGCGGCAGTAAATGGGGATCTGGTCTACCTGAATACCAACGGCAGCATTAGTACCAGCTCGTTTGGAAATTTTGAACAGAATCCCTGGTTCAGCTACACCGATTTTAACGGTGATGGCTCTCCCGATTTTCTGTTTGCTTCGGCCAATCGCATCGTAGTGTTCGACAAGATGAAGAAAGTGCTTGCCGAAAAATCCACAAAGGGTAATCTTTCCACTCCGTTTGTTTTAAAGCGGGCGGCAGGTGTATGGCTTTTTGCACGGAACACTGCCAATGGTGAAATCGTGGTAGTTCAGGCCTCGGGGAAAAATACGAAATTCGCTTCCCTGAAGTCGGATACTGACCCCATTGTGGTTAAGGATCCCACCGGCGGAAAGACAGAAATGCTTGTAACAACCCTGAAAGGTAAAATGGTATTCACACCACTTTAATGGTATTCACACCACTTTAAAAGTAAAAAGCACCTCCCCGGGTGCTTTTCTACTACCAAAATCTTAACTTAATCAAATGAAAAATCTTAAAATCGTTAGCCGTCATCTTCACAGACCGGTTAACCTTAACTAGTCTCATCTTGCAATAGTTTATCGCAAAAAAGGCAAAAGGTAATACCCGATTTTATAAAAATTACATCTTTTTTTTACGGAGCCACAATTTAGTACCAATAGCGGGTTCATGTCCTGCTTGTATTCCGTTGCGCTTGTAGAGTATTTTAAGTTTGACTCCATAAAGCTGAGCCACATCACGCATGGTTTCATCCTGCGAAAGTATATGGTATTCATTGTCGGCCTTCTTTTTTTTGGGTTCGATATAGATGATGGCTCCTTCCGGGATTACCTCATTGCGGCCAAGTTCGTTGTACTGAAGTATCTGGAATGTATGTACTCCCACATCGTCGGCAATTTTCTGTGCATTATCGCCTGAACGGGCATAGGTTAACTTGACGCCGTTGTTCATGTAGATGCTTCGGTTGCCGTTGGTGACTTCCACATATTTAAATGCGGTAGTTTTGCGGTGGTGTTGCCTGGTTCGCTCTTCGGAGGCAGGTGGAGCTGCCGGAACAGGTTTCTTACCTGCATCAGCAAGTACAGGGCCGTTTACTCCACCACTGTCGTACAGATACAGCTGGTTTTCTTCGATTATCTTTATAAGCATTTCTGCATACCGTGGATTGGTAGCATAGCCTGCTGCTTTCAAACCATGAGCCCAACCCTTGTAATCGTGTATATCGAGCTGAAACAGACCGGCATAGCGGGGGCGTGTGGTGAGAAATAGTGAATGGTCGTTGAACGATTCCTCTGAAGAGGCATACTTGCGGAAACACTCCCCTTTCTCATCATCGTCCATGATATAGGTCATGCCGGTCCACTCTTTATGACACTTAATGCCAAAATGATTATTGGCACTTACCGACAGATCGGAGTTGCCTGAACCTGACTCGAGCAACCCTTGTGCAAGGGTAATACTGGCCGGAATGCGGTATTCCATCATTTTTTTGATGGCAATTTCCTTGTATGTGTCAATATATTGCTGGTAGGTAATGCGGTTGGCGGGTTTCTGGCCGGTAACCGTTAGAACGGTGAAGACCAGCAGTGGAAGTAATACAGTAGTTTTCAGCATCTTCATTGCACAATGGTAAGGAATCATGAATGCACAAAGATAAAGAACCAAAAATAATGCACGACAAGTTGAGCCCTTCTTTCGTGAAATTGTTTAATTTAGTGCTGAAAACTACCTAAACCCATTTTATATGCCTGACTCGAGAATTTTAATTGTAGAAGACCACGTGAAGATGGCCGATTCAATAAGTAAAGGACTGGAAGAGAACGGGTTTGTTACAGATGTTGCGTATGACGGGTTTATTGGGAAGCGTTTTGCCGATACCAACGACTACAATTTAATTATTCTTGATATTAACTTGCCATTGCTGAACGGGTATGAATTGTGTGCGGAGATACGCAAAAAAGATCCCGATGTGCCTGTAATTATGCTCACGGCAATGGGAAGTACCGAAGACAAGCTGATGGGTTTTGACCGGGGGGCCGACGATTACATTGTTAAACCGTTTGAATTCAGGGAACTGCTTGCCCGGATCAAGGCGTTGCTTAAGCGCATGCCCGACAGTAGGCGAAAGCAAACCATTCTACGGGTATCGGATCTTGAAATGGACACTGAAAGCAAAGTAGTAAAACGGGGCAATGAGGTTATTGAACTCACTGCCAAAGAGTTTTCGCTGCTCGAATACCTGGTACGCAATACGGGTAAGGTAATTTCGAAAGCCGATATTGCCGAGAAGATATGGAACATCAACTTCGACACAGGTACCAATGTGATTGAGGTGTATGTGAACTTCCTGCGAAAGAAAATAGATAAAAACTATCCTGTAAAGCTTATTCACACCCAGATTGGTATGGGTTACGTGTTAAAAGATCCGCGCACAAATGCAGATAAGGAATAAACTTACACTTCGGTTTGCTTTGCTGGTAGGGAGTTTGCTGCTTGCTTTCTCTATAGTTATTTACGCGTTGTCGGCCACCTACCGGAAGCTCGAGTTCAATCAGCGACTCAAAGAACGTGCGGTAAATACGGCCAAGCTGCTTATTGATGTGAAGGAAATTGACAATAACCTGCTGCGCATTATAGACAGCAGCAATTACAGCGCATTGATAGGCATGGAGGTCGTGGTTTTCGATTACTTTAAGAAAGTGAAAATCTATTCAACGGTCGATTCGTCGAGCATTGTCATGGATGAAGAACTGCTTTCGAAAATAAGGCACCAGGGTGAATACACATTCCGGCAGGGAGGCCGGGAAGCCGTGGGCCTGCTCTACAGCAACGACTTCAGACGGTTTGTGGTTATTGCTTCGGCAATTGACATTTACGGTATGACTAAACTGCAAAACCTGTCGCTTGTACTTTCTATTGGCTTTGTAGTGTTTATGATCTTTATTCTCCTGATTGGCAGAAATTTTGCCCGTAAGGCACTGCAGCCTATAAATAACGTTGTTACAGAAGTTTCGGCCATCAGTGCCAGCAATCTGGGCAGTCGCCTGCATGAAGGAAACGCATCCGACGAAATCGGGAAACTTACCATCACCTTCAACAAAATGCTGGAGCGGATTGAAAAGGCGTTTATGGTGCAGAAGAGTTTTGTTTCGAATGCCTCGCACGAACTGCGTACACCGCTTGCCTCGATGACCAGCCAGCTGGAGGTTATACTCATGAAGGACAGACCATCGGAAGAGTATCGTGAGGTACTGGCATCTGTACTCGATGATGCCCGCAGCCTTACATCACTGGCCAACAACCTCCTCGAAATAGCACGTTCGGAACAGGAAATCAGCACCATGAAAATTGACAAGGTACGACTCGATGAACTGCTGATAGAAACGCAGTCGGATATGCTCATACTGAATCCGGATCTTGTGCTGAACATAGACATTCACGACAGCACCGGCGACGACGACCACGACCTATCAGTAATGGGTAATGAAAATCTGCTCAAGCTCATTTTTGTGAACCTGATCGACAACGCCTGTAAGTTCTCGGATAATAGTCCTATAACCGTGATTATTGATTACAAAACGGATGTGGTGAAGGTAACGGTGGAGGATCACGGTATTGGGATCGCCTCCGATGATATTCATCGTATCTTTGAACCGTTTTACAGGGCAAACAACGCACAATCGAAGAAAGGGCACGGCATCGGGCTTTCACTGATCGCCAAAATAATTAAGTTGCATAACGGGTCGATTCATGTTTCGTCAGAGATGGGCAAGGGCACTGTTATAGAAGTAAATCTGCCATATAAGCTGTGATAAGCCCGGTGTAAACAATATAGGCGATGCACGATTTGCAATGCAGCGCATGTTTCAAAAGCAAACGAATGGAAGTAATCAGAAAATATTTTCCCGATATTACCGAAAAGCAGGAGCGGCAGTTCAGCATGCTCGATGCCTTGTACAGGCAGTGGAATGCAGCGATTAACGTAATTTCGCGAAGGGATATCGACAACCTGTATATAAACCATGTGCTGCATTCCCTGGCTATTGCAGGAGTAATAAGGTTTACACCCGGAACCACCGTCCTTGATGTTGGAACCGGAGGAGGTTTCCCGGGCATACCGCTGGCCATTCTTTTCCCGGAAACGGACTTTCACCTGATCGACTCGATCGGTAAAAAGATAAAGGTTGTGAATGGTGTAAGCACTGAACTTGGACTGGAAAATGTTACCGCAACCCAACATCGTGTGGAGGATATTAAATTCAGGTACGACTTTGTAGTGAGCCGGGCAGTGACTGCACTTCCGGAATTCGTTGCCGTTACAAAGAAAAATATAACACGGCGCACATTAAATCCACTGCATAACGGCATTCTATACCTTAAAGGTGGCGAAGTTGCAGAAATAAAGGAGGAAATACAGCTTACCGGTGCGAAAAGTATGCTGTATCCGGTTGCTTCGCTGTTTGATGAACCATGGTTTGATACGAAATATGTGGTTCATCTGTGGTTTTAATTCGTAATTTAGCACTTTAACTAATTTATAAACTATGAGCAACAGCATTTTATCTCTTCAGCCAGAAGCGGTCTGGAGACACTTTCACAGTCTGACGCAGATACCCAGGCCCTCAAAGAAAGAAGCCCGAATAATTGAATTCATGAAGAATTTTGGCGAGTCGCTAGGGCTGGAAACCATCGTCGACAGCATCGGTAATGTTATCATTAAAAAGCCAGCCACTCCGGGTATGGAGAATCGTAAAGGTGTGATACTGCAATCTCATCTCGATATGGTTCCCCAAAAGAACAGCGATAAAGCGCACGATTTTGAAAAGGACCCAATTGAAACGATCCCCGAAGGCGATTGGGTAAGAGCTAATGGTACAACTCTGGGTGCCGATAACGGTATGGGCGTTGCGGCTATAATGGCTGTACTCGAATCGAAAGAATTACAACACGGACCAGTGGAAGCACTTTTTACCATTGATGAGGAAACAGGAATGAGTGGTGCTTTTGCACTGAAGCCGGGCCTGCTGGATGGCGACATTCTACTTAACCTGGATTCGGAAGATGAAGGCGAACTGTATTTCGGATGTGCCGGTGGTATTGACGGCACCTTCACGTTGAAATTCAACAAGGTTGCTCCTGATGCCGGCACCGTTGGTTTGCAGATCAATGTATCGGGTTTAAAGGGAGGTCACTCCGGGCTCGACATCATTCTTGGAAGAGGCAACTCTTGTAAGATTGTTACCCGTATTGTAAAACACGGTGTTAAAAAACATCAGCTCAGACTTTCATCATTGAACGCCGGAAACATGCGCAATGCTATTCCCCGCGAAGGTCAGACTGTAGTTACCGTTCCTGCTTCTGAAAAAGACAAATGGATGAACTGCCTTGCAAAACAGACAGAGATCATTAAGGCAGAATTGTCGGTAACAGAACCGGGGCTGACAATTACAGCGACGGAGGTGCCCGTACCTGCATACGTTATGGATGTGGAAAATCAGAACACCATACTGCGCGCCATCTATGGCTGCCCGAACGGGGTTATGCGTATGAGCGATGCAATGCCCGGACTGGTAGAAACCTCTACCAACCTATCGATTGTAAGCACTGAAGAAAATCAGGTTAGCGTTAAGTGTTTGCTGCGCAGCTCGGTTGACTCAGCAAAGATGGATCTTTCAGTGATGATGGGTAGCATTTTTGAGCTGGCCGGTGCACAGGTTGAATTCACAGGCGAATACCCGGGATGGAAACCAAATCCTGATTCTGCTATTTTGAAGACCATGCAGGATGTTTATAACAGGCATTTTGGAAAAGTTCCGGAGATTAAGGCTATCCATGCCGGACTGGAATGCGGTATACTCGGTGCTGCCTATCCGCACTGGGATATGATCTCATTCGGACCAACCATCCGTTTCCCGCACTCCCCGGATGAAAAGGTGAATATTCCTTCGGTAGATAAATTCTGGCGCTACCTGCTCGAAACGCTTAAGAACATTCCCGTTAAGGGATAGGATTTTTTAAAAAAAAATTGCAGCGAACGTTTGTGGATTAAAAATAAGTTTCTATCTTTGCAGTCCTAAATTTTACGACTATGAGCAAGAGAACATTTCAGCCGTCACAGAGGAAAAGAAGAAACAAACATGGTTTCCGCGAACGCATGTCCACAGCCAATGGACGCAGGGTTCTTGCTGCACGCAGAGCAAAAGGAAGAAAAAAACTGACTGTTTCTGACGAAAAAAGAGCTAAATAATTTCCATTCAGCATATAGTGCTGCCTGAGAGTTTTAACCAAGAGGAGATAATATACGTTATCTCCTTTTGTTATTTAATTTTAATAAAATAGCGTATTTTCGCAGTGTGCTTGCACACATCAATACTTTTAGTCTCGTTTTATTAACAGTGCAATGTCTTTTCTGAAATTACTTCTGTTTATTCTTGTTTTACTATTTATATTTCGCGTTCTTCCACGATACATTGCACCATGGCTTATCAGGCGCTCGGTAAGGAAATTCAGGGAGCGCTATTTTGGCAATGAACCCAACAGCCGTGCAGAAGGAAACCAGGCGGAAGGACGTATTACCATTCACAGAGTAGGCGAAAAGAAAGGCAACGATATACCGAAGGATCTTGGTGAATACATAGATTACGAAGAGCTAAACAACCAAAAACCAACCGATGAACACGTTTAATTTCAGGAAACTGTTACCGCATCTTGTTGCGATAGTTAGTATATTAATCATCACGTTTGCTTATATGAGCCCCCTGCTGGAAGGTAAGCGGCTTCAGCAGTCGGATATTACCCACTGGAAGGGCATGTCGAAAGAGATTGTTGATTACCGGGCAAAAACAGGTGAAGAGCCTCTATGGACAAACAGTCAGTTTGGCGGTATGCCTGCCTATCAGATCTCGGTGGTGTACAAGTCGAACTGGATCGGGTATTTTGACAAGTTATTCACGCTGAGTCTCCCCCGCCCTGCCGGTTACATATTTTTGTATTTCATTGGTTTCTACATATTGCTGCTGACCATGCGGGTTAATCCTTGGCTGGCTATAGGAGGTGCGCTCGCGTATGCATTCTCGTCGTACTATATTATAATACTGGAGGCGGGGCACAACAGTAAGGCTCATGCCATAGGTTATATGGCACCGGTGCTGGCGGGTATTCTTATGACCTTCAGAGGTAAGCTGATTGCCGGGGGATTGCTTACGGCCCTGTTCCTATCGCTGGAGATTCGGGCAAACCACCTGCAGATTACATACTACCTGTTGCTCATTGTTTTGTTGCTGGGCATTTGCCTGTTCGTTAAAGCCGCACGCGAAAAACAGCTAAATAACTTCGCTAAAAGCATTGGGGTTCTGGTTATTGCGGCCGTTCTGGCCATTGGCACCAATTTTGCCAACCTATGGACAACATTTGAATACAGCAAATATACCATCAGGGGAAAGACAGAGCTCACCACTGAAAAGGAAAACCGCACCAGCGGACTCGATAAAGATTATGCGACCCAATGGAGCTACGGCATTGGGGAAACATTTTCGCTAATGATACCTAATGCCAAGGGTGGTGCAACAAATGCTCTCGGAAATAATGAAAAAGCTATGCAGAGTGTTGATCCGCAGTTTGCCAGCAGCGTTGCAGGTCAGAATCACTATTGGGGCGACCAGCCGTTTACTTCTGGTCCGGTATACCTGGGGGCTATTCTGGTCTTTCTTGCCGTACTCGGAATGTTTGTACTGAAGAGTTCAACACGCTGGTGGTTACTTGCTGTTGCCTTACTGTCTATTATGCTGGCATGGGGTAAAAATTTTATGCCATTGACTGATTTCTTCCTCCATTACATACCTGGCTACAACAAGTTCAGAGCTGTTTCGATGACTCTGGTGATGGCAAACCTTGCGATACCTTTACTTGCAATGCTGGGTTTGCAGAAGATTGTTGAAAATCAGGAAACACTGAAACAGAACAGAAAAGCGCTATGGATAGCTTTTGGAGTGACCGCCGGATTATCGCTGCTGTTCTACCTTACTCCTTCTACGTTCTTCAACTTCCTTAGTCAGGCAGAGACTGCTGCCATTGCAGAACAGTCAAAATCACTGGATGCCTCACAGGCGCAGGGTTTCAATATGATGGTATCAAACCTTGAAGCTGCCAGGATTGCCATATTTAAGGCAGATGCAATACGCAGTTTTCTGCTCATTCTGGTTACTGCAGCTCTGCTGTTTGCCTATTCCGCAACACGGATAAAGAAAGGATATATTTTTGCGGCCTTTGCAATACTGATGCTCATCGATATGATGCCGGTAGCTGACAGGTATTTCAACAAGGAGAATTTCCAGAGTAAATCGTCTGTTGCAAACCCTTACAAGGCAACCGCGGCCGATGCGCTGATACTAAAGGATGAAGATCCGAATTTCAGGGTATACAATCTTACGGTGGGAGCATTTCAGGATGCAAGTACCTCGTATTTTCACAAGAGTATAGGTGGCTATCACGGTGCCAAGCTGAGGAGGTACCAGGAAATTATTGATCATCACCTGGTAAAAAACAACATGGCGGTTCTTAACATGCTCAACACCAAATACTTTATTGTACCTGGAGCCGATCGCAAGCCGGAGTTGCAGATTAACTTTGATGCACTGGGCAATGCCTGGTTTGTGGAAGATATAAGGCAAGTGGATAATGCCGATGAAGAAATCAACGCACTCGACACCTTCAATCCGGAAACTACCGCAGTGGTAGACAAACGGTTCAGCCAGTACATTAAAAGCTTTGATCCTGTAACTGACAGCACCGCAACCATAAAACTCACCTCCTATGCCCCGAACAGACTGGTGTATGAGTATCAGGCTGCTACCGATCAGCTAGCGGTATTTTCCGAAATATATTATGACAAGGGATGGAAGGCCTTTATTGACGGACAACCGGCCGATCATTTCAGGGCAAACTACATTCTAAGAGCAATGAAAGTGCCTGCCGGAAAGCATACTGTAGAATACCGGTTTGAACCTGCTTCCTTCTATACTGGCAACATAATTGCAGCTTCGAGCTCGGTGATCCTGCTACTGCTAGCTGCAGGATGGGCGTTCACAGAATTTCGCAAAAAAGGTAAGGTATAAATAAAGCATTCTGATAATTGCTGACAGACCAACAGACTTATGCCACGAAAGGTACTTATCATCAGCTATTACTGGCCACCCAGCGGCGGTGCAGGAGTGCAGAGGTGGCTGAAGTTTGTAAAATACCTGCGGGCATTTGACTGGGAGCCTGTAGTATATGCACCTCTTAATCCGGAATACCCTGCCCTGGATGACACCCTCGAACGCGAAGTGCCTGCGGGAGTGCAGGTTGTAAAATCCCCTATCTGGGAACCTTACCAGGTATATAAGCGGCTGGCCGGCATTTCGGCAGATCAGAAGGTAAATGCAGCGGGACTAATGAGCGAAAAGAAACAAACAGGAGCTTTGCAAAAGCTGTCGGTTTGGCTTAGGGGCAATTTCTTTATCCCCGATGCCCGTAAGTTCTGGATAAGGCCTTCGGTAAAGTTCCTGAAAAAGTGGCTGCAAGAAAATCCTATAGATGCACTGGTTTCTACCGGACCTCCTCATTCTATGCACAATATAGCATTAAAGGTAAGTCGGGTGACAGGCATTCCCTGGCTGGCCGATTTCAGGGATCCCTGGACAAACATTGATTTTTACCCTGAGCTGATGCTTACCCGGTTTGCTGACCGCAAACATCACCGGCAGGAGAAAGCAGTACTCATGAATGCCCAAAAAGTGGTGGTTATAAGCAACTCAATGAAGAAAGATTTTGAGGATCTGTACTTCAGAGACTATGATGTAATAACTAATGGATTCGATTTGGAAGACATTGCCGGAGAAGCAACTGAACCTGACCGTATGTTCAGCATTGCCCATATTGGTTCTATGGCACGAAGCCGTAATCCTGAAAACCTATGGAAGGCACTGGCTCAGCTTTCGGAAGAGCAGGAAGGTTTTGCAAGTGATCTCAGGATAGAACTGGTGGGAACGGTAGATCATGCCGTAGTGGAATCGATTGAGCAATATGGGTTGGGTGCCAGACTTCACCGGACAGGTTATCTGCCGCACAATGAAATTATTCGAATACAGAAAAGGTCAAGGGTTTTGCTACTGGTGATCAACGATACCCCAAACGCCAAAGTAATACTGCCGGGTAAGTTTTTTGAGTATATGGCATCGGGCAGGCCGGTATTATGTATAGGGCCCCACGATGGAGATGCCGCAGAAATTATCCGGGAAACCGGAACCGGAAAGATTGCTGAAAAGGAAAATTATTCAGAAATACTCGATGTGGTCCGGACTATGTATGCAAGATACCTTGAAAACAAAGACCTTCAGGTGCCGGAAAACATTGCCCGTTTTTCGAGAAAAGAGCTTACAGGCCAGATGGCCGAATTGCTGAACGAAATGGTGGTTAAGCAGAATCCTTGCTAAGTACGTTACTCACGAATTTCTTTACTTCGTAGCTGCCGTTAAAGATTTTATGCAGTTCGTTCAGCAACATGTAATTCTGAGGATCCTGCTGCAAATCTTTGAGTCGCTGGACAATAATATCAACAGCAATACGGCCTTCGAGGACTACTTTACCCGATATTTCTTCAGAAAAGAACCCTTTGCCGATTAGCAGTCCCAGAGTGCGATTTCGGCTCAGGTCGTTGAGAGCGGTTAATCCGAAATCGCCAATTCCGCAATAAAGGAACATGGTTTCCTGCCTGCCTCCCAATAGAAGAAGAAGTCGCCTCATTTCGTTAAAAGCCTTGGTAAAGACTAAAAAGCGCAGGTTGGGTGAATCGAAGTGGGCATCAACAATGCCTATGATAATGGCATATATGTTCTTAAGAATGCTCAGCACTTCTACACCAGAAATATCGTCGGAAAAATCTGTATGGATGGTGGTGTTGGTAAAAACATCGCGGAGCATTTCATGAACCTTGTGGTCTGCTGTTCCAACAGTCATAGCTGTTGGAATATTGTTCATCAGCTCGCGGGCGAAAGTAGGTCCTTTCATACTGCAGACCGGGTTTTGAATTTCTTTCTGCAAACTTGCTGTGATAGTGGTTTTATCGGCTGCAAAGCCTTTGGCAAGGTTTACCACTAATGCGCGTGGATTGAGAAGTGGTTTAATTTTTTGTACGTAGGGAACTATAGCGCCAGAAGGTATCGCTAGAAAAACTATATCGGCTTTTTCGAGAACAGTTTCGTCCATGGTAGCCTTGAGCAACGGATTTAACCTTATTTGGGGGAAATAGGCACGGTTAATGTGCAGGGTATTTATGTCACTTACTACTTCCGGTTCAACGGACAACAGAGTAACATCCAGTGTTTTACAATGTGACATCACCTGACCCATAGCGGTTCCGATAGCACCAGCTCCGGCAATACAAATGGTATACTTAATCATCAGCACAATTTGAAGCGCAAATATACAGCAAAATGGATATCAGCGCCATGGAGTTCTTCTGCGAGCAGCAAGAATACTGGAATTAAGTTCCCAGCCAATGAGAATTATGATGGCATTGAAGTAAATCCAAAGCATAAAAACAATAAGCGTACCTATGGATCCGTACAGGGTGTTATAACTGGAGAAATTATTGACATAGAAGTTAAAGCCGATGGAGGTTGCCACAAAAAGAATGGTGGCAAGAGTGGAGCCTGCTGTTATAAACCTGAAGCGGTGCTTGCCGGTAGGTGCAAAATAATACAGTACGGAAAAAGCGAAAAACAACAGAGCAAATGTAACCAGCCACTTGCCAACACTGATCAGGTAAATAGTAAGCCAGTCGGTTAAAAGCCCAATGTTCTGAACCCATGTGAGCACCACCGGACCGAAAGTAATCAGTGCAATGGCAAGTATTACGAGAATTGAAATGACGAACACAAGGAAAATACTCACCATGCGCTGTTTAAAAGCCGAGCGGGTTTCGATGGTGTAGTAGGTTTTATTGAAAGCATCGATCATGCTGTTGACGCTATTTGTTGCAAAATACATTGCCAGGACGAAACCAACGGACAGAAGACCTCCGCGGGGGCGCATAATGATATCGAACAGGGTTCCGCGTACCGCTTCGAAAGTTTGTCGTGGAAGCAATTCCTGTAAAAGTGCAAGCAGGCTATCCTGAAAATTATAAATAGGTATGTACGGAATAAGAGTAAAAAAGAAAATTATAGCAGGAAAAATGGCAAGAAAGGTGTTGAACGACAGCGCAGCTGCCCGGGTGGTGATGTCGCCTTTCATTATACCATGATAGAAAATCACTACCACATCGTACAAAGGGACCCCTTCAAACCCGGGTAATTTTATCTTTTTGGAAATTATAATAGACTTACGGACAAGCCGGCTTCGCAGAATGTTGTCTTTAATGCCGTTTGCTATGGCGATGACCTTGTTAACTGTATCTTTCATCGCTGTAACAATTTCTGGTTAGACAGCTTTAAGACTTAGATCAAGACTTTTAATCTGATGCGTGAGCGCACCTACCGATATATAATCGACGCCGGTTTCTGCATAGGTGCGAATGGTATCGAGATTTATACCGCCAGAAGCTTCGGTTTCAAACCTGCCACTGATAATTTTTACCGCCTGTGCAAGATTTTCGGGTGTGAAATTATCGAGCATGATCCGGTTTACCTTGCCAATGGCAAGCACCTCGTCAAGTTCGGTGAAGTTTCGGACTTCAATTTCAACCGGCAGCTGCAGGTTGTGGTGCTGCTGATATTTCTCAACGGCATTAATGGCACTGGAAATGCCACCTGCAAAATCTACATGGTTGTCTTTAATAAGAATCATATCGTACAATCCATGCCGGTGATTTAAACCTCCGCCATGAATAACGGCAAGCTTTTCGAGGGTTCTAAGTAATGGTGTAGTCTTTCGGGTATCGAGCACTTTTGTGTGAAGATCCTTTATTTTTTCAGCGTACAAAGCAGTGGTGGTTGCTATTCCACTCATGCGCTGCATGAAATTCAGGACCAGTCGCTCAGCTTTAAGAATTGATATAGACGACCCGGTAACCTGAAATACTATGTCGCCGGGGACAATGGGTTCTCCATCTTTTTTTAATATTTCAACAGATAGCGCCGGGTCGACATGCGTAAAAACTCTTTCAGCCACTTTCACTCCGGAAAGTACACCCTGTTGTTTTACGAGTAATCTGGCACTCCCCTGTTTATCGGATGGAATAGTTGATTGTGAAGTATGGTCACCAGTACCCAGGTCTTCGGATAATGCGTATTCAATTATCTCGTCAATAGTTAGCGCTTGTTTCATGTAGCTTGCTTTATCTATTTCACTCATTACTAATCGCTAATTATTCTTCGCGTGATTCAAATTTAAGCTGGTGAATGAGCAACACCCCATTAACCGGTTTGCTGAGGTAATATGTTCTGAATGTTTTATTTCCGCTTTTATAGGTTCCGATAGCATACATAGATCCATCGTTCGATTCACCCTTATGGTTCAGAGTGTAGGCTGTGATAGGGAATTTTGTAAAAAAACTGTTAATGATCTGTTCCGCCTGCACTTTGCTGTAGGTTCCCTCACTTCCCGGAATGGTAAGATCGATGGAGTTGTTGAAAAATTTTGACAGTTCCTGAGCATTCGAAGCCTGTATAGCCTGCGAAATACGTTCGTTGGTCACCTGAGAGAACACCTTCGTCTGCATGCTTAAAGAGAACAGGACTAACAGGAGGAAACCAAAAAAACTAACTGTATTTCTGCTATTCTGTTGATTCATATTAAATTATGGATTAATAACTGACCATAAACAAACAAAAACCGCACCAATTATTTTGGTAAATGGGGTATTTTCGAAAGTTGCAAAGATACGAAAGCCATATTTTATGCAATTATGCAAAGATACTAAACCATAGAGGAAAAAGCTATTTTTGCAAAATGAAAATTACCTTGCTCATGGTGGGAAAGACCGACAGCGGTTATCTGACGGAAGGTATCCGGATTTATACGGAACGGTTAAACCATTATATAAAATTTGAGATGGTGGAGATACAACTTCCAAAAAGTTCAAAAAAAATGGAGTCTGCTACTCTTAAGGAGGCCGAAGGTAAAATGTTGCTGAAGTACATGCAGGAAGCCGACAGGGTAATTCTGTTAGATGAAAAGGGGAACTCGCACACCTCTGAATCGTTTGCTCTGTGGCTACAGAAAACGATGAATTCTGGTTGCCGGCATCTTTTGTTTATTGTAGGAGGTGCATTTGGTTTTTCGCCCGATGTGTACCTTGCTGCGCATGGGAAACTTGCACTATCAGAAATGACCTTTTCACACCAGATGGTACGTCTCTTTTTTACTGAGCAGTTGTACCGTGCATTTACTATATTAAAAAACGAACCTTACCATAATGCCTGAGAAACTGATTTTTGCCACCAACAACAAACATAAGATAGAAGAAGCGTCGTATATTCTGAAAGATCTGTATACAATAGTTTCGCTGGAAGAAATAGGATTCAGAGACGATATACCTGAAACGGCTTCGACCCTGGATGGCAACGCTTCGCTAAAAGCGCGACATATTTTTTCTCTTTACGGAAAGGATTGCTTTGCAGACGATACCGGTCTGGAGGTGGAAGTTCTTAATGGTGAGCCCGGTGTGTATTCAGCCCGCTATGCCGGCAGTGCGCATAACTTTGACCTGAATGTTACCAAGCTGCTCATGAACATGCAGGGAAGTACAAACAGGAAAGCACAGTTCAGAACCGTTATTTCGCTAATAACTGGTGGACAGGAATATCTTTTTGAAGGAATAGTTAAAGGAGAAATAGTTTCTGAACGCAGGGGCAGTCATGGTTTTGGATACGATCCCGTATTCGTACCGGAGGGATACAACAGGACAATGGCCGAAATGGATCCGGCATTGAAAAATAAAATCAGCCACAGGGCACGGGCGTTGCAACAAATGGCTGATTTTATTAAAAGCAGGTGATTCAGTTTACTCATTTAACTCTGGAGATTACTCATCAAATTTACCCTCTGATTCAGGCTGGTAAATTATATCCAGTACTGTAAGAATTACACTTCCCGAAGGAGTATTCCATTGGACACTGTCGCCTTTACGATTACCCAGAAGGGCTGTACCTACAGGAGCAAAAACCGACACTTTCTGCTTTGTTATGTCGGCATCTTCAGGATACACTATTTGTATCTGCATAACCTTATTGGTCTTGTTATTTAACAAAGACACAATGGAGTTCATTGTAACCACATCACCGGGTATTTTTTCAGGTTTAATCTTCTTTGCCCGTTTTAATTCATTCATAAGAGGTACCAGGTTTATAGGTGCATTAACACCACCGGAACGGGCTTTGTCTATTCTGCTTTGTATACGAACGGCATCGAGTGAACTGATAATAATTTCATTCATAATCAATCTGTTTTATAAGTAACTGAAATAAGTGTATTTGAGATACCATGATCTGAAAACCGGCTATTAACAAAAAAGCCGGGAAAACCCGGCTTTCGTGCTGAGTTTTCTCTTGAATATTATGCGAAGTTTTTAAAGTGCAAAATCATGGTTGAACTATTATTCATCAAATATAGTAAAAAAATGCTATTGTCTTGCAAAATTAATAAAAAAATGGGTGCACCCCACAGCGTGCAGCCCATTCAAATAATTAACACACGACAAAAATAAATGTTTGCAATTCAGGAGGTCTTTACAGATTATCCTGGTACAAGGCAGAGTTTAAATAGATGTTTTTACTTTCGTTACAACTTTGCTTTCGTATACATAAACGTATTTTCCATCGTCGCGCATTTCGGTATCTGCACCTTTTTTCGCTTTAAACTCCAAATATTTGCATGTTTCAAGGTCAAATGCTGCTATGTCAGCCTTATCGGTTTTCATCACAACAATATTTCCAAAGCCGGAATCCATAGAAGAGTTTTCATATTTACCATTTGCTACGAACGAGCCGTCGGCAATTTTAAATGTGGAAATACCTTTTTCGCCAATAACAGCAATCATGTCTTTGTATGGAAGAATTTGTGTTGCCTCACCGACTCCACCCTTGGTAACAGGAACTTCATAGTTATCTTTACCGGTCTTGTAATCGATGGAATAGAGTGACTTTCCGCTACATACGATCACGTTGTTTTCGTACTCAATCATATTGGTAATGCCTTTACGGAATCTCTCAGAATCCCAGGCCAGTTTTCCATCTGAAGTATTAAACGCCTGAACACCACATGGTTTAATATTTTTAAAATCAACTTTATATGTGTAGATGATCATGTATTCTGTCTCGGTTTTTATCTTTGCCTGAATTTCAACTATACCACCAATCTGCAGAAGTACTTTATCATCAATTACTACAATTTTAGGTATGGCTTTTGCTTCTTTAATTTCGGAAGATGTCCACAATAACCTGCCAGTATTGAAATCGTATTTCTTAAGATATTGGTTGCGCCTGTTCGACATGTCTATAACATAAAGGTCATTACCCACAATAACAGGATCAGCGATGCCGCCATAAACACCCCAATATTCAGCGTTTGCAGGTTTTCCGGTTATACCATTTGGTGTGAAATCGAATGCAGCTGAGTAGATCATCTGACCGGTATTGAAGTCATATACCTGATACCCGTTGAGTACAAGAATTACTTTATCGTCAATAATTTTAAGATCAAAAAGGTTTTCCTTGGTTATTACTTTTCTTTCGGCCATGCCAACATAGATGGCCTCCCACATGATATCTCCATTTTTCATGTTGATACGGGCAATCTGGTTTTTAAATCCAGAGAATAGTGCAGCCAATAATGAAGGTTTAAAATTTAAGGCCACAATGCTTTCATCGTTAAGATAAACATATTTGCCTATGGCGCCTTTCCAACGGGCTGTTGTCCACAACTCTTCTCCCGTCTTTGCCTTTATGAGAACCAGCTGATCCTTTAAGGAAAGGGTGAACGACTCAATTTCTGAAATATACATCACATTTTCTTCACCGAGGTTCTGGTACTTATCAGTACTCCATAAAAGTTTTCCGTCGATCATCGAAACACAAGCAACCTGGTCCCTGCCCATCTTACGTTCAAAAACGAAGAGCATACCTGATTCCCAGAACGGTATAAGTTCATCGATCTTCTTTAGCCTGGGGGCAATATCTGAAAACTTTTTAGTCCAGACTGTTTTGCCATCCTTGTTGTTAAAAAAAGTAAGCATTTTGTCAGATGCAGCGTAGCTCATTCCATCTTCACCGTCGGTAGTACCATGAAAGTAGATTTTGTGGTCAAGCTCAGCCTCCCAGACAGTAGGCATTTCCTTTTGCGCAAAGGTAAGCAGCGTGCACAAGCCTGCCGCCATCAGTAACAATGTTCGTTTCATAAGTGTGAATAATTAAAGGTTAGTATTGGGTTTTGTTGGGTTTCGCTTCAATTTGTTGTGTTTCGCTTCAATTTACCGGGCCTTGCTTTAATAGGTAATGGTGTACTGGAATTTGCACAACAGCCCTCTACGCATTTTGAAATGATAGCGGTAAGATTTTAAGAGGTCTTTGAGGTGATTCTGCGTCCTGATGTCGTTTTGACCGTCGTTAACCACAAATACAGTTGCTGTTTCTCCTTTTCCGCGCACAGTAACATCGAAGATATAGGTACCGGGCACAACGTTAAAATAATTCAGGCTTTTAAACAGCGCACCATCCGGAGGACTGAGAGCCTGATTCAATTCTGCAACAGCATATTTTGTTACTTGTTGTCTGTCAGTTAAGGTGGGTTTCTTTTGTGCAGATACATGCACGGCAGTGCATGCAATAATAATTGCAAAGGCTATATGCTTCAGCTTCATAAGATTGGGGTTAGTATCTATAAAAAAAGCACTCTATATGCAAATGTAGTGAAAGAATAAATTAATATCATACAACAGAGTAGAAAAAAAAATAGCGAAATACTTGAATGGCATAAGTATCTCGCTATTTAAAGTATTCCCTTAAAGGGATCAAAGGCGGACTCAGAAGCTCAATTTAATCGAACTGATGAAGTTAAAACCGGGTGCACTTATACCTGAGGCAAAGGGACGGTACAACTGATTGGTAATGTTTTCGACACCGGCGTTTACCGATAGGTTCCTGTTGATGAACCAGGAGGCTTTAAAGTTAAGCGTATACCATGCTGGCACATAAGGCTTGCCGTTTGCATCTTTGGCATACGGTGCGCTGTCGGAGCGTTCAGATAGTGGCAGGTCCTCATATTCAAGTCCGGCATTATAATCGGCATACAGGTCGAGTACAAGTTTATGCTTTTCGTAGATGAGATGCGTGTTGCCAAAAAGCGGAACTGCATGACGCAAAGGGTAATAAGCTGAACCGTCATCGCTTTGTTCTTCTCCGATCTGATAGCTTAACTTGCTTTTTATTCTGATGCCCTTAACAGGAACCAGTTCAACACCGGTTTGCACCCCATAAACCCATGCACTGGAGATGTTCTGAATAGCTTCTACCTTACTCGGGACACCATCGTAATCAATGACTGATTGTCCGTTAAAGAGGAAATCGCGTCGCGCAAGTGCGTTGTCAAGATAGGTATAAAATGCAGAGATATTAACTTTTAACAGATCGGCATGAGTGAATGCTGTTCCCAGCTCTGCATTGTATGCGTACTCAGGCTTGAGGTCAGGATTGGGAACGACCACTGTACCGGGCTCAGAATCAAATACCTTTCCTATATCGTCAATATTTGGTGAACGAAATCCTGTAGACAGATTGGTGTATAGCTGCACATTGTTTGATGGAAGCCAGACCAATCCAAGACTCCCGTTCATTGCACCATGGTTAAGTTTGGCTTCGTTAAAGGGAAAGTTCAGGATGCTATTATCAAACTGCGCTTCTACTGCAATATAACTGTAGCGTATACCTGCATTGAAAATCCACGAAGGATTTAAGGTATGTTTGATGTTACCGTAAAGTGCATACGATTGCCAGGTGGAACCATCCGGATACCTGGTATTGGTTGGAGTAATCTCACCGGTATGGATGTTTAACCGGTTAGCCGTGGATCCAACGGTGTTGCCAATGCCTTCCAGTCCATAAAACAGAATGGTCTTCTGACAGAGCTTCCGGTCGAGATCGAGGTTGATTGACCAGGCATGTACTTCTTCATACTGACTGCGAAGGCGTGCGTTGTTCATTTTGCGATCGTGTCTGCTTTCTTCATACATCTGATAGGCGAACACAATCTTGGCTTCATCAAAGAAAAGAGAAGAATCATTGTATCGTGCAGTAAGCCTGTTCATCATCCATTTCTGAGGTCCATAGTACCATTCCGCGTTAGCGAGATTGCCGTTATCATCCTCAAGGTACAGCCTGTCGTAACGTGGTGCATTGGATGTTTCGCTATAATAAAATCCGTAATCGAGTTCAAACTTGCTGCCGGACCGGAACAGTATTCGCTGCAAAACATTTTTCTGGCTGTAGCCGGATGCAACCTGTTTACGGGGCTCCTCATTGTTTACTACGGTATCCTGGCCGTTAATAGTTGTTTGGTACCTTGGCCTGAGGAAGAAGGTGTTACCATGTTTGCCGGTTGTGAGATCGTCGAAATCGGATAAGGTTACCGATGTGCGGAATGCCCATTTTGACAGGCCGATATTAAAGTTGAGGTTACCTGTTTTTTCAAGGTTTGCTGAACTGAAACGGCCGGTGGCGCTTCCTGTTACAATAGCTTTGCCGTTTGTTGAAAGCTGAGGATCAAGGGTGTGAAAGTCCATAACACCACCAATAGCATCGCTTCCATACATAACAGCGCCGGGGCCGAAGAGTATTTCATTGCTTTGTATAGAAAAAGCATCGAGAGAGATAACATTTTGCAGATTGCCGGTGCGGAAGATGGCATTGTTCATGCGAACACCATCTGCCACAAGCATTACCCTGTTGGTAGCAAAGCCTCTCAGGATGGGAGATCCGCCGGCAAGCTGGCTTTTCTGCACATAGGCAAAGCCGCCTGAAGCAAGAAGATCGGCAGCTGTTTGTGGATCTGTGAACTGTATTTCACGCTGAGTGATTTTCTCAATACGATGGGCTACTTCCCTGTTCTGCTGCTCCCAGCGGTTAGCAGATATAATTACCTCGTTGAGCGGTATATTGCTCATTTTCAATACAAAGGTCTTCAAGTTGGAAAGTTCATCGTAACTAATGGTTTGTGGCAGATAACTTACGTGTTTAATTGTGATGGTGTTAATTCCTTTAAATACGGAAATATCAGCCTGCCCCCTGGCATTTGTAATGGTTGATAAAGAGGGCTCCGTTGAAAAGATAGCCACGTTACCGACAGGCTGGGCAGTTACTTCGTCAAGGAAGGTGATTTTCTGCGCATGCACTGCCGTGGTAATAAAAGCGACAATCAGGAGTAAAGTAAGTTTGTATCTCATAGTAAGATAAGATGGTTTATTTTTTGACGATAAGTTAAAGGCAATATAATAGTAAACAGACACAAAACTTGTTTATGTCTGTAATCCGGTCATGTCGTGACACGGTATTATGCCTTAGGAGGTGGAGAGGAAAGGATTATGCAGGGTGATACATAATGCTGCTTCATTTCGGGCCAAAGCCAGACAAAGAAGTTCTGTGGGGCGGTAAAATCGGTTAATTCAGTCTGATAAAGGTTGCTCATGATCTGCGAAAGCAGATTAAGCACTTTCGGGTTGGCCGGGTTTGATTGCATAGTGTTGCTCACCATGCAATGGAGATTTTTGAAAAGCCTGGTTTCCTGATGGTCAGTAACACAATGCAATTTACGGGTCGTTTCAGAAATAACTTCTACACGCACTACGTCGTACATGGTACCATTGTGTCTGAACTCTCTGCTGTGAATCCACTGGAATTCGCCGGCATTCTGCTCATCAAGAAGGAATACAACAAGCTCTTCATCGGGGACCTGTTGTTTGATAAGTGTTTTTATTTCTTTTTTGATCTTTTGCTTTGCATATTCATGCACAATGAAATATCCAAGGCTATTAAAGCAAAGGATAAAGAGCATGGTTATGACAGCAATTTTTCTCATTATAACCGGACTATTTTCGGTTCTGTGTAAACGCTTCCCATTTTTCCAGCACCTTTACCATATCTGCAGGCAGATCAGAAGCGAAATGCATAGGTTTCCCCGTGATTGGATGATCAAAACCAAGCGACATGGCGTGTAATGCCTGACGGGGCAAAAGTACAAAACAATCTTCAACAAATTTACGATAAGCACCTGATGTTGTGCCTCTTAGTATCTTTTCTCCTCCATATTTTTCGTCGCTGAACAAGGGGTGACCAAGAAATTTCATGTGGGCACGTATCTGGTGAGTTCTACCGGTTTCGAGTTGCAGCTCTACCAGACTCACATACGAAAAGTTACGCAGCACGCGGTAATGGGTAACCGCATGTTTACCATGTTCACCACCCGGAAACACTGACATGATGAGCCGGTTTGAAAGGTTGCGCCCGATATGCCCCGTGATAGTGCCAGTATTTTCTTTGGGAACACCCCATACTATTGCCTGATATGTTCGTTTGATTGTGTGGTAGAAAAATTCACGGGCCAGACGCGTATGTGCTTCTTCAGTCTTGGCCACCAGCAATATACCTGAGGTGTCTTTATCAATGCGGTGCACCAGGAAAGGAGTGACCTCAGGAGAGCCACTATGTTTGAAATGCCAGAGCAGAGCATTAAGCAGTGTACCGTCCCAGTTTCCGTATCCCGGATGAACAACCATACCTGCCTCTTTATTTACAACCAGCAGGTGTTCATCTTCATAAAGGATATTAAGTGGGATTTCCTGAGGAAACAGATCGGTAATTCTTGGCGGATGCGCCATAACCACCGATACTACATCGAGTGGTTTGATGCGGTAATTCTGCTTAACAGGTATGTTGTTTACCAGTATATTCCCTGCTTTAGCTGCCTGCTGAATTTTATTGCGTGAAGCATTTTCTATTCGCGACATCAGGAACTTGTCGATGCGCAGCAAACCTTGCCCTTTATCAGCTATTATGCGGTGATGTTCATAAAGTTCCGACTCCGAAATTTCATCATCGGAAGCATCGGACATATCGGGAGCATCGGACATACCGGGTGTATTGGGGATATCGGGTTTTTGGTGATTATCCTGTATGGACAGGTCCTCGTGTGCCATTTACCGGTTAATTAGTAGTTTTTCGGAAGCAACCACTCGTTGCCTGTTTTTCAACTGCACAAGATACAAACCGTTTGCAAGACGGGAAATATCGAGGTCGTTATCCAGTTTTTCCGTTAACATTATCCGACCATCGGGCGCATACACATACACAGTATAGTTACTAAAATCGGCCCTGTTTATGGATGATGTAATATTTACCTTAGGATAACGCGAAGGATTTGGATAAATGGAGAAGTGTACAGCAGGCTTCTTCTCATCAAGAGATACCACTTCATGATCTCCGACTACGGGCCGGATCATTAGGGCTCCCTGGTACTGGCTATTATTCCATCCTTCATTATAAATATTGTAAAATGTATTGGTTGAAGCATTGTTGTTCAGATCAAAGCCCACGTTAAGCATATTATCAGTATCCTGTTCCCAGCCTACATAGAAGATATTGCCCGGAAATTGCGGAGGCGCTATCATCAGCGCACTATCGAGCTCATAATAAAAGAACTGGTTAAGGCTATCGGTATTTACCGGTTCATAACCAAATCGGGAATATATCAGCTGACCAGGTTTTCCGAAATTATCGTTCCAGACATTCAGGTAAAAATTGTTAACATTTCCCTGTCCGAAGGTGCGGTTGAAGTATATGTGAACCCCATGAAGGGAATCGCTTTTGTTGATCTGGAACTTATAGGCAACTTGTGCAGCTGCGGGTGTTACACCATATCCGGCTTCCGCAGTACCATCGTCGTAGGAAAAATAGTTGCTGAATGACTGAATGTTTCTGATGGTATCGTTCACCGTCCTTCCCAGACTTGCATCGGTATTCAGAATATGGGTGGTGGTGAACCAGACAGGTTCAGGGCTGGTGATTGGGAACTGAAATATCACCGGCGGGTGAGCAAATTTTGGCTCGGTCACATACCCGAACTCCGCGTAGGGAGGAATAAAATAATTACCTCCGTTGTATGTTTTAATGGAAACATTATTTTTATTAGTGACTTCATACCTGTATGAAGCGTTGTACGACTCGCTGCCAAGGTTTGTAATTTTCACAAAAACCGAATCTGCCATTTCATTTACATAGTTTTGCCTGTAATGGGCGTAGGGCATTGATGTAAAACGTTTCAGCATACGGGGTGCTTTAGCGGCAAAAGCAATGTCTGCGTGGGTTGTATCATGCACTGTGCGGTCAATGTTAAGATAGATATAGTCTATGTTCCATTGATCGCCGTTACTCTGCCAGTCGGGAAGAGTTGCATCGGCCAGGCTTGCGTAATTGCGAAATCGGAAACGAAAATCAGATTTAAAAAAGCGGGCACTGTCGGTTATAGGGATCAGTACCTGCTTAAACCACTTATTACCGTTTTTGTAAAAATCGGCCAGGCTTTGTCCGGTAGAGCCCCACTGTCGTACCCATGTTTGCAGTACAATAGTATCGGCAGGTATATATACCGTATCCGAACCCGTTACTACAGTATCGGCGGGAATAATGTTTACAATGTCTTCATCGGGGGCAAGGAACTCAAGTACCAGTGAATCGCCCGGTGAAGGTCTGAGACCTAATCCCTGAGGTTGATAATAGAAGCTGAAATACAGAGAGTCGACCGGAAGTATTTTTCTTGGATTACCTATAAACAGACTGTCAAGGCGGATTTCGACGGAAGTTAGGGTATCGGCACCAAATGCGAATGGACTTGCCTGAGGATAAATGTTGCCCTGATTATCGATTGCATCAAAGGTTGCAACACGAATGGTGGGTGCATTGCTGGCATAATCGTCGTTTATATAGACGTAGTTATCGGACCAGTGAGTTGCATTGGGAAATATGCCTTTATTACTGCTAAAGTCGTCCCAGAATGGAAGCAGCAGAGGAGGCTGTTGAATTTTCGCTGCTTTTGTATTTGCAGCAGCAGCTTTTTTTACAACAGTATTAACAGGTAGCCCGGTAACGATTTCCTGAGCGGAAACATAGTAACCAAGGGTAACAAAAAACAGTATTGTAAGGAATATTCTCATCTTTAGCAGTTAGTTTCTTTATGTCTTAACAACAGATAATAGCTTTTTATTCCGTGTCTTCTTTATTTTCAACGGCTCTCAATGACTCCATGTAAGAATCAAAATCAAATTTATCGGGATCTCTGTATATTAAGTTGACCGGTTGACCGGCATTTAAGAGCTCGTTATTGCTGGCAGCAGGACTTTGTGAATATATACGTGCGGTTTCGGGTTCAGCGCCATCTTCGTAAGTTTCGTCACCAACAACGAAATAGTATTTGTTCAGCAGTGCTTCTGCTTCTTCTTTGGTTTTGCCAATCAGGAACGGAACCGGATAACGGCCGCTACCTGCCTCCTCACCTACCCTCAGGTCAATTACAGACCCCTTCATCAGGTCAAACCCGGGTTCTACTTCACGGCCTTTATAGAACTGAGCCAGCACAGCGTTGACGGCAATATCAGGAACATATGTTACCTGCCCGAGCTTCAGGCCGTATGTTTCAATTGTCGATTTAGCCTGCCGAAGTGTAAGATCTACAAGATTGGGCATTTTTATCTGTTCAGGAAGTACGGAGACGGTAGTGAGATATATTTTACGGTTCTTTTTGACCATGGAGCCGGGCACAGGTTCCTGAATAAGCACGGTGCCTTTGGGCTGCCTGGAATCAAATACCGAATCAATGACGGTAATTTCAAAATTATCGATAGTGGTAAGCTGTTCAATTTGCGCCGGAGTGAGGCCCACAAGGGAAGGAACTTTATACGATTCGCCGTGGTGGGTATACCATTTAAGCATTCCAAGAATTACGGAAACCAGCACAAAAGTTAGTACAACCGATAGTAAGAAATGGCGTAAAAAAAGCCTTGAACGGATGAATTCAATGAAAGTCATATTTATTGTTTACTGTGCAAATATACACATTTTGCAGCCAGATTTTCTTCTATTTTTGCACGTTGCCCTGTGGCATAACTCATCGTTAAAACCTTTGTGAATATGAAAAAAAACATAGCCCTGCTAACAGGTGGATATTCAAAAGAATTTGAAATATCGGTAAGCAGCGGAAAAGTAATCGCAGCAAATATCGATACCGGTTTATTCAGAGTATATCAGATAAATATAACGAGCGACAGATGGTTTTATGATACAGATGGCAGAGAAATTGAAGTGGACAGGAATGATTTTTCATTAACCCTTAACGGGGAAAAGATACACTTTGATGCCGCTTTTATCGGTATTCACGGAACTCCTGGCGAAGACGGAAAGCTGCAGGGTTATCTCGACATGATGAATATACCATACAACACCTGTGGAAGGACTACCTCAGCTCTCACTTTTAATAAATATTTTACCGGTGAAATAATCAGAAGCTGGGGGTACCAAACAGCACATACTGTATACCTGCATAAAAGGGAACTGTTATCAGGATACAAACCTCTGAATGACCGGATTGAAAGAACAGTTGGATTTCCCTGCTTTGTGAAGCCCAACTGCAATGGATCGAGTGTAGGAATAAGCAAGGTTCACAACCACGAAGAACTGGAGCCGGCACTGAGGATTGCATTTGCTGAAGATGATGAAGTGCTCGTACAGGAGTATATTAAAGGCATTGAAGTAACCTGCGGAATTTTTGAAAGAAACGGACAGCTTGTTGCTTTGCCTCTTACCGAAATTGTAAGTATTAATGAGTTCTTCGATTATCAGGCCAAATATACACAAGGTTATTCGGACGAAATTACTCCTGCCCGCATTAACGCGGAACTCACTCAGGAGTGCACGAAAATATCACTGGATCTTTACAGAAAACTAAATTGCAGGGGAATAGTCCGGTTCGATTATATTCTTACTCCGGAAGAATCAGGTAATAAACGTGAATTTTACATTCTTGAAGTAAATACTATTCCCGGATTATCAGAAGCCAGCATCGTTCCAAAACAGGCAGCACATATAGGGCTCCCATTAATGCAATTATTTACGGATGTGCTGAACGAGACCCTTCGGAATCATTAAGTTTAAGGCATCAGTACCTTGAGTTCGTGGAGCAGATTTTTTAAGTTTAGGGAGTGTAGATAATTTTATAGTACGAATCCTTTCCTGTGGAAGGAATGGCTACCCGAATAAAGTACATTCCTGCAGCGGTGTTGCCAAAATGGTATTCGTACACCGGGAGATCGGCCGGTTTAAGAATTTCAGCGACAACTTTTCCAAGTGTGCTGATTATTGTTATCTGTGCTTCGGGTGCTTCGTTGCCGAACATGATATTTATTTTATCACTGACCGGATTCGGATATACCACAGGCACTACGCGTATGTAATCGCGGTATACCACCGTATCAACACCGAAGTCATTCCTTACTATAAGGCTCACGTTGAAGGTGCCGGTCTGGTTATACTGAATCCCTTCAGGATTCTGCATTGTTGATTCGCTGGGTGCACCCCCTTCAAAGTTCCATAGCCAATACCATGGATCATTGCGGCTAAGGTCGGCGAAAGAGGTGCTTGTGCCAACAGGAATCACTGTTTCACTAGCAGTAAACTGACCAATAGCGATACGGGTGTTAAATGAACCTTCGAGGGATTTCAGACCTGTGTTTTCCGGATCAAGCCAAGGCTGAAGACGTGTATCAGGAGAAGTTCCGTTCTGATCCCATGAAAAGAAAAACCTGCCATACTGATCAGGTCCGTTAACATTAGTGCAGCTACTTTCGCCTCCTGTAAGTTGTCCGATTACGAGGCCATCAGCATTCAGCAGAGGAGAACCGGAAGAGCCTCCTTCTGTAACACCATGACCATTGGCTGTTTCAGCCCAGCGCACGTTAAAATGGGTTCCCGAGACCTGACCCCATTGGGTAATTTGCAATGGGGTTGTATAGGTGCTGATCTTCTTAACATCACCATTTGGGTGGTGTATGCTGACCCCGCTACTGCTCAGCTCATCCCTGGCACTCCACCCAAGGTAGAATGGGCTATATGTGTTAGGGATAATATCATAAAGTTTGACAAGATAAAAATCGCTGCCATCGTTCAGTTTAATGGAACTACTGGCTATACGTTCAGCACCGGTAAGGCTTCGGGTTGTAAGCAGACGGTCGTCGTCGCATGCCCGGGCTTCATGGTTAAAATAGAAAACCCATTTTGCCAGATCTTCAGCAGTTGCATAGACACCCAGGTTTGCAGCGCAATGATCGGCTGTAAGGATATAGGGTGTAAAATCCAGTCTGGTATTATTCATGATAGAACCTGTACACCAGTATGACGAAGGGCCGTTTTTAATCATGATTCTGACAATTCCGTTTATCTGATCGCGCCAGGCATCCCCTTCTACACAGGAAGTATTAACTTCGCATTCGCCCGAATTGCCCGCATTTTTCATCGCTAACCTGTCGTCAAAGTTGGGTATCGCAGGCTCATTTCCTGGTAAGGACAACCCATTTTCCGGGAACTCCATTTCTTTGTATGCAACCAGTACTTCGGAAATAACAAAGGAACTTGCCTGATCATCGGATGTATTTTCAACAAGTTCGATCACTACCGATGCTCCTTTTACCACTTCTGTGGCGAATAATCGGTTGAACCGGTTGTTGAGGTGTGTGAAGGCACCGATTACATGCGATCTATCAGCTGAATAGACAAACAGTTTATCGAGAGGACCAAGCAAGAAATCTGAAAAATATAAACCCAGTCCAACTGCATCATCTACTTTCAGTGAAATTTGAAGTAGAGATTCGTGTTTGTTCAAAGAAATTATAGTTGTAGCATTTTCATCAGATATGCTTACCGGTAAGGATACACCCATCCGCTCCGGGACACCATAGGCACTAAGAGAATCGTCCTCTTTTCGCAATTTAGCGTAATCTGGCGCCTTCAGGTTGATAGAGGTAACGTTTCTGGAATCAAAGTTAATGCTGAAACCTGGAGGAAAACCACCTGAGCTGAGTTGTGCATAGGCAGATACCGGGAGGATCAACAAAAACAACAGGTATATGACTGATAGTCGTAATATGCCCATAGGGAGTACTATTTTAGAGGAAACGAAGTTAATAATTATATTGAACCCTGACAGACATATACTGTTATAAGGAAATGAAAAAGAGGCACACTACAATAACAATTATTATCCTCCTGATGTTGGGATGGATGAGTGTTTCTGCACAGAAACCGAAAAATAAAGAAATGGAACATAAAAAAACAGAAACAGCAACTTTTGGATCAGGATGCTTCTGGTGCACCGAAGCTGTATTTCAACAGATAAAAGGGGTAAGCACTGTTAAATCGGGTTACTCAGGGGGTAAAAGAGAAAATCCCACTTACGAGCAGGTCAGTTCAGGAGCTACAGGCCATGCAGAAGTGGTTCAGATAACTTATGATCCCAGCGTAATAACGTACGATGAGCTGCTTGAAATCTTCTGGAAATCGCATGACCCTACTACGCTAAACAGACAGGGTGCGGATGTTGGAACGCAATACAGGTCAGTTATTTTTTATCATAATGATCTGCAAAAAGAAATAGCAGAGCAATACAAAAAGAAGCTCAACGCAGCTAAGGCGTTCCCTAACCCTGTGGTGACAGAAATAACCGCATTTAAATCATTTTACCCTGCTGAGTCATATCATGATAATTATTACAATAACAATAAGCGGGCACCTTATTGCACCTATGTTATTCAGCCTAAAGTAGATAAGGTAAGGCAGGTATTTAAAGAGCAATTGAAATAAAAGGAACCAAACACATTTTGGAAAATAAAAAAAGGGTATTCAAAATACCCCGGAGAATTTGCTGTGCGGATAAGGAGACTCGAACTCCTACGCCTCTCGGCACCAGATCCTAAGTCTGGCGCGGCTACCAATTACGCCATATCCGCAAATTTTCTGCAAAAATACATTTTTTTTCCAATACAAAGGGGTTTGACCAAAAAATAGCAACTACAAAAACAGACATAACTATGAGAACACTGGTAACTTTAATTTTCTTCGCTGGCACAGCACTTAGCTACATATCCCCTGCACAGGAAGTATATGTAAATGAAAGATTGGAGAGGTTGTGGGAATCGTCGGCAGGATTGAGAACACCTGAATCAGTATTGTACGATCCATCAGAAAAGATGCTTTATGTATCGAATATTAATGAGAACCCATGGGAAAAAGACAACAACGGTTATATTTCCCGGCATAAAGAGAATGGAACTATCATTAATTATGAGTGGGTTAAAGAGATGAGCGCACCAAAAGGAATGGGATTGTTGCAGGGTAAGCTGTATGTTACAAATATTGATGAAGTAGTGGAAATTGATATTGCTAAGGCTGAAATTACCCAGCGCTTTCGTCATCAGGACGCTGTAAACCTTAACGATATTGCCATTGGTCCGGATGGACGCATCTTTGTTTCAGACAGTAAAGGGAACTACCTGTTCGAAATACATGACGGAGTTATCGATGTTCTTCATAAATCTGCCGATGGTCCGACAAACGGTTTGTTTTATGAAAACGGGTTGTTACTATGTGGCAAGCAAAATCAGATAGTTGCATTCGATCTTAATACGAAAACGGTTAGCCCGTTTATTGAAGGTACCGGCCCAATAGATGGTATAGAAGGTGTTGGAGATAATACCTATCTAATTTCGGACTGGTCAGGTAATGTACACCTTGTTCAGAAAGGAAAGCCGAAAGTGCTGCTGCTAAATACCACGGAGAAAAAGATAAATGCTGCCGATATTGAATTCGATACAGTGGAAAGGATTCTTTATGTGCCTACTTTTTTTAATAACTCAGTAGTCGCATATAAATTAAAAGAATGAAAAACACTGCTGAATGTCCATCAGGATGATGTACAAGCAGCAGTGTTTGTAGAAAATCTATATTATTGAGCCATCGCCTTCAGCGCTGCAAGAGCAGTATCGTAATCAGGCTCATTAGCAGTTTCAGCTACCTGCTCAGTATAAACTACTTTACCATTTTCGTCAGCAACCACAACAGAACGTGATAAAAGACCTTCAAGTGGTCCATTGGTAAACCTTACACCGAAATCATTGCCGAAAGAAGCATCTCTGAAAGAAGAGCCGGTAATAACATTTTCAATACCTTCGGCTACACAAAAGCGTTTGTGTGCGAACGGAAGATCCTGGGATACACAAACTACAACAGTATTATCAAGGCCTGCAGCTTCTTTATTGAATCTCCTGACGGATGCAGCGCAGGTAGAAGTATCGAGACTTGGAAATATGTTATACACTACAAATTTCCCCTGCAGATCTTTTTTGGTTAAAGTGCTGAGGTCTGATTTAACAAGATTAAAATCAGGGACCTGAGAACCGATGACTGGTAAATTACCGACTGTTTGGAAAGGATTTCCTCCTAATGTTACTGTTGCCATTGTTTAATATTTATTTTGTATTTAATGATTGCCTGCGTAAACAAACAAAACTCGCCAGGGTTCATTTACATGGACCACTTTTTGATCATTTACAGTTTTTTCACAGTTTTAGCATCTATTTTTTAACCATCTGCAAATCTTTGGATTTTCTGATTGCCTTGTATATTGTTTCTTGAATATCGGTTCGTATGTTCATTTTACTGATTTTGGTATTATCAGCTTCGGGGTATATGCGATTACTGAGAAATACATACACCAGGCCTTCGGCCGGATCAACCCACATGTAGGTTCCTGAAAAACCGCTGTGCCCAAAACTTTCAGGAGAAGCGGATGCAGCCGTAGGGCTTGGATCAGTCGGATGAAGAGGCGGTTTATCGAAACCTGCACCTCTGCGATTGCCCCGCGCAGGGAACTGTACACGGGTGAATTCAGCTACTGTTGCTGAATCAATATACTGCCTGTCTCCGTATGACCCATTTTGTAGCAACATCTGCATTACAACACCAACATCAAGCGCGTTTGAAAATAATCCGGCATTACCGGCGACTCCCCCCAGCAATGATGCTGTCTGGTCGTGTACATCGCCATGAACAAGCTGGCGCCTGAATGTACGATCATATTCCGTTGGGGCTATTCTTTCGATATTGAACCTTTCGCGGGGATGAAATCCCATGGTTGTCAACCCCATTGGTTCATAGAAATTTCGTGAAAGCCATGTAGAGAATGGAGCCTCGGTAAGCTCCTCAAAAGTTTTTGCCAGTAGAATAAATCCCAGGTCGCTGTACTTGTATCCTTTTTTTACCAGTAACGGAGATTTGATAATCGAATCAATAATAATTTCAGGTAGATCGTCTCGGCCATAAAGACCATCGGCAATTCTATGCGGGTAGTCAATGCTGAATCTACGCGCGAGTATATTGCTCATGGGCTTTATTGTGTCTGTCTGGAACCGGGTATGAAATGGAATGAATGACTGTAACCGTGCTTCATGGGCCATGACTTCACGAACAGTAAACTCCTTTTTATTTGACTTTCGTAAAGGATTATAATAATGGCTTAGTTTTCGGTCAAGATTTATTACCCGATCTTCACTGAGTTTCATAGCCATTAATGTGGTGCCCAGTATTTTAGTTAAGGAGGCAAGATCGAAGATATCATCGGTTGCAAGCGGTTTGAAAGATTCGTAAATCTGAGTACCGTATGCCTTGTTAAGAATAACTTTTCCGTGGCGAATTACCACTATTTGTGCACCCGGGAATGCTTTTGCATCAATGGCTTTGTATACAACAGAATCTATTTCACTCAAATCGGAGGAAGCAATCATTACTTCTTCGGGAATAGCAAATGCAAGACGAATCTGCTTATCGGATACGAGCCCATCTCCTGCCTGGTAAAGTGAGCAAGGCGTTACCGGCAGAGACCCATCGATGGTCCGACCCCCAAAAATTGCCTGCGCCGTAAGCTCCTGCATTCCTGAATTATCCTGATAAGATACCAGCAAAGCATCAAGATAGCCTGTATTTTTGAAGAATGCAAGTGAATAAGGACTTGCAAATAATGTCAATACTGTTTTTTTCCGCAAAGCAAGAGTATCAATAAAGGCTGCAGCTTCCGCAGTAATATTGAAACGTTTGGAAGGTAAATCACTGGAGCGCAAAAAAGCAGTAAGTATAAGATTATAAGGTTCGAGTAAAGTGCCTACAGAATCCAGCTGAGCCTTTGTTGCCTCTTTTGGCAAATTGAAATGGGTAACTTTAGCATAATTGGACAGCATACGCTGATATGGCGTAAATGCAGTATCACCTATAACCAGACTGGCAATATTCAGGTTTTGCAAATCTTTAAGTGGTAAGCAATTGTTGTTGTTCTCGAGAAGTGTTATGGCTTTTGAGTTGGCATAAATGCTAATAAGCCTGGATTCATGCATATTTAAATCCTCTGAAAGGTTATCCAGGTTAATTTTCTGAGGCTCGGTAAGCCCTGCATCGTATTTCCAGTTTAAGGTCCTGAGACATCTTTCGTCAATGAGTTCTTGCGTCAGGTAACCTTCGTTTATAGCTCTCCGGATGTTTGTTACAGCATTTTCTGCATCAACAGGGAGAAGTAAAATATCGTTTCCTGCAAGCAGCGCATCTGCTTCAACTCTCCCAACATCCGAGAAATCGACAAGCCCACGCATATCCATGCCATCGGTGATTATCATACCTTTAAAACCCATCTGATTTTTAAGAAGGTCAGTTAAGATAGGTTGTGAAAGGGTAGCAATGGATTTCTGGGCTGTATCAAGGCCGGGCACACGTAAGTGAGACACCATGATCCCTTTTATACCCCGGTCAATCAGATATTTAAATGGGTAAAGTTCTACAGAGTCTATCTGATGCCTGCTTTTATCGATGAGGGGCAGACTGAAATGAGAATCAGTATCAGTATCACCATGTCCGGGAAAATGCTTACCTACAGCAATAACACCTGAATCCTGCATGCCTTTCATATAGAAGTATGCCTTTTCGGAAACGCGCATACGGTCTTCTCCAAAGGACCGGGCATTGATTACCGGGTTATTTGGATTATTGTTAATGTCAGCCACGGGAGCAAAATTGATGTGTATCCCCATTCGCTTCAGCTGGCGTGCAACCTCCGTCCCCATTTCATAGATATATTGGTTGTTACGAATAGCACCTAGGGTCATTTGCTTTGGAAAAGACATGGTGCTGTCGAGCCGCATACCCAACCCCCACTCAGCATCAATGGCTATAAACAAGGGGACAGCAGAGGCTTTTTGCAACGCATTGGTAACAACAGCCTGCCTGACCGGGCCACCCTGAAAGAAGCAAACACCACCAATTTTAAGCTTGCTGACTAAGGCTGTAAGTTCACTTACATAGGCAGAATCGCGATTGGAGTATCCCCTTATCATAAGTAACTGCGCTATGCGCTCGTCGGGGCTAAGTGTGCTGAAAACAGAGTCGACCCAATGTTCCCGGGTAACTTTTTGCGCAATAGAAGGATGCAGAAATAGAAAAAATACAAAGAAAAAAAGTGACCATTTGAAATTAGGCAATTGCATAGGAAGATTGCTGGGCTAAAGTTTGTAACGGTGGTTAATTTGAGTGTCAAAGATACTGTGAATCTTTTCAACAGTTTTCATTTGTTTATTAACAAAACGACACAGGCAAAAAAAAAGACATAAATTTGCCGCAAAAATAATAATATGCATAATCTTTCTAACCTGGAGAATATTGCAACACAAGTTCGCAGGGACGTATTGCGCATGGTTCATTCTGCACAGTCGGGGCACCCTGGAGGTGCACTGGGATGCGCAGAGTACATGGTTGCCCTGTATTTTGAAATCATGAAGCATGATCCAAAAAATTTCACCATGGAAGGCCATGGAGAAGATATGTTCTTTCTTAGTAACGGTCACCTTTCGGCATTATGGTACAGTGTACTTGCCCGAAGTGGTTATTTCCCATTGGAAGAATTATCAACTTTCAGAAAGATTAATTCCAGATTGCAGGGACATCCGGCAACCCATGAAGGATTACCCGGTGTGAGAGTGGCCAGCGGTTCCCTTGGTCAGGGACTGTCGGTTGCCATTGGTGCTGCTCTTGCAAAACGACACAATGTGGACAAGCATTATATTTTCTCCCTTCACGGGGATGGTGAACTCAATGAAGGACAAATTTGGGAAGCAGCAATGTTTGCTGCAGCTCATAAAGTAGATAATCTGATTGCCACAATTGACAGGAATGGTCAGCAAATTGACGGCCCCACAGAAAAAGTAATGCCCTTGGGAAATTTGAAGGCAAAGTGGGAAGCATTTGGATGGGAAGTGGTGGAAATGGCGGGCAACGACATGCAGGCAGTGATAAGCGGCTTGCATCTGGCAATGCAAAAGTGCTATAAAGCGAAACCGGTTTGCATTATCATGGAAACAGATATGGGGTATGGTGTTGATTTTATGAAAGGAAAATACCACTGGCATGGTATTGCTCCTTCGGATGAACAACTCGAAGCATCACTGGCTCAATTACCTGTTACTATTGGCGATTATTAAAACAACCATCTTGAGGAAAATACTACTTTCCTTACTTTTTGTTATGCCTCTGCTTAGCTGGGGGCAAGTGAACAGGGTGGCCCCTGCCGGTGAACCATTGACCAGAATTTTGTTCGTTTTCGATGGTTCACAAAGCATGTATGGAAGATGGCAAAGCGATATGAAGATTAATATCGCAAAAAAGCTAATGAGTAAGTTGCTTGACAGTCTTTCTACTTTTGATAATCTCCAGATTGCACTAAGGGTATACGGTCACCAGAAACAATTCCCACCTGCAGATTGTAATGATACCAGACTTGAGGTACCTTTTTCAGATAACAACTTCGCAAAAGTTAAAAACACTATTCTTGAAATCACTCCCCGCGGCACTACACCGCTTGCTTATGCACTGTCGCAAACAGTTCATGATTTTCCACCATGTGAAAATTGTAGAAATATTATAATTCTTATAACCGACGGAATTGAAGAGTGCGATGGTGATCCCTGTGACGCGTCTGTTGAACTGCAAAAGAAACGGATAGCAATGAAACCCTTTATTATCGGAATTGGGCGGGATTTCAGGCAAGCGTTCAATTGCGTCGGCACATACTACGATGCCAGTAGTGAGACTGCTTTTCAGCAATCACTGCATGCTGTTATCTCTCAGGCACTGGGGGCCACTACTTTACAGATCAACCTACTGGATAAGTACAGGAATCCTCTCGAAACCAATGTAAATATGACCTTCTACGATCATGAATCAGGCAAGATAAAGTACAACTTTATGCATACCCTGAATACTATGGGTGTTCCCGACACACTGATTCTTGATCCGTTGGTAGTTTACGATATAGTTGTTCATACTGTTCCTGAAATTCGAATTGACAGCGTGATGCTGGAGAGTGGTCGGCATTTGACGGTCGGAGTAAATGCATCGCAGGGCTACCTGAATCTGAAGATGGGTTCAAATGAGCGTATTGTGAAAAATCTGCAGGCAATCGTCCGGGAACACGGCAAGCCAAATACTCTCAATATTCAGAGTTTCGGGGATACTAAGAAATACCTTAGCGGCAAATATGATCTGGAAATACTGACTTTACCCAGAATGTACCTAAATGAAGTAACTATCTCACAAAGTACCACTACCACCATAGACATTCCACTTCCTGGAATCGCGGTTATTAAAAAAAGCGTAAAGGGTTACGGAAGTTTATACACAGTAAAAGACGATAACCTGGAATGGATTATTGACTTAAGGGAGCCTATGCTGCAGGAAACTCTGGTTCTGCAACCCGGAAACTATAAGGTTGTTTTCAGATCGGCGCAGACCAACAGATCTATGTACACCATTGAAAAAGATTTTACAATTTATCCGGGTGGAACGAGTAATATCAATTTATTTGCTTACTGAAACTATACGACATTGATTTATCAATTTGCTTTTTGAAAATATCAGACATGAAAGAATATACTTACACCGATAAAAAAGACACACGATCAGGATTTGGACAAGCATTTCTTGAACTGGGAAGAAGTAATCCCGATGTTGTAGGCCTATGTGCAGATTTGACAGGCTCTCTGAAAATGGATGCTTTTGAAAAAGAGTTTCCTGACAGATTTTTTCAAACAGGTATTGCAGAAGCAAATATGATGGGAATTGCCGCAGGGCTTGCCATTGGTGGGAAAATACCTTTTACAGGGACATTTGCCAATTTTTCGACCGGCAGGGTGTACGATCAGATCAGGCAATCTATCGCATACAGCAACAAGAATGTAAAGATTTGTGCTTCCCATGCGGGCATTACCCTTGGTGAAGATGGTGCGACGCATCAGATTCTGGAAGATATTGGATTAATGAAAATGTTGCCTAACATGGTCGTAATTAATCCCTGCGATTACAACCAGACCCGTCTGGCAACTCTAGCTATTGCTGAATATTCAGGTCCTGTATATCTGAGATTTGGAAGGCCAAAAGTACCGGTTTTTACAAAAGCTGAAGGAGAATTCATCATTGGTAAAGCATTGATGCTGAATGAAGGTTCGGATGTTACAGTTTTTGCTACCGGACACCTGGTCTGGGAGGCTATTCAGGCAGGGAAAATGCTTGCTGCGGAAGGGATAAGTGCAGAGATTATCAATATTCATACCATAAAACCTCTGGATACAGAAGCCGTGCTTGCATCGGTAAGAAAAACCGGTTGTGCTGTCACTGCAGAAGAGCATCAGATGAATGGAGGAATGGGCGATTCTGTATGTCAGCTACTTTCACTGAAACATCCCACACCTGTAGAAATGGTTGCTGTGAACGATAGTTTCGGAGAAAGCGGTACGCCCGAGTTACTGATGCAGAAGTACGGACTTACAGCAGAAAATATTTACCAGAAAGCGCTAGCGGTTTTGAAACGCAAAAGAGTTTAAACACTAACCTACCTTACTGATCGTCTCAAGTCGGGGTATGTTTAGAAGGTGGATTGTGTTACCATCAACTGAAATAAGGTTCTCTTCTTTGAATGTTTTCAATGCACGAACAACACTTTCTTTGGTCATTCCGCACATATCAGCCATATCCTGTCGGGAAAGACACGAAGTAAACGGATTCTTTTTATATACCACCTGAGATAAACGCAAAAGGGTATCGGCCATTCTGCCAGGTATTTGTTTATGGGTGATATTCGTCAACTGATTACATAGGTTTATTGCCTGATTGCTCATTTTGGCGATAAAATCGAAGGCGAATTCATTATTAGTGCGGACAAGATCCTGAAATATTTCACTTGATACCAGGCAAACAGTAGTTTCTTCACATGCTATGGCAGTAAAGTGATGTCTTTTATCAACATACGCTCCCGGCGAAAATATATATTCGACCGGCCTTACAAAGCCAATTATTATTTTTTTGTCGTCCTCCCCTTCTATAAAACACTTTACCAGGCCTGAAGTAACACATACAAAATCATGACAGGGCGATCCCTGTTTAAATATAATTTCACCAGGAGCATATGTCATGCTAACCCTGCAGGAATTTACTTTACTTAACTCATTGTCATTCAAATCCTGAAAGATATCTGACCTTTTCTGACAATGAAGACAATTGGTGTGAATAAGCTTGCTCATTTGATTTATTCTTTGTATATTTATGCATTGATGTAAATCAATGCCTCTATTGCTAAATGTCTTTTTTCGGGTACAAAAATATCAATTTCCAGTTACATACAGTTAACTAGATAATTACTTTCTTTGATCAATCAAATTAGAACCAATGATGAAACTATTAAAGATCAAAACAGCAACTTTTATTGCTCTGATTGGGCTGTTCTCAGCGTCGTTATTTTCAGGTTGTGAGTACGATTATGTAGCTGATTTTCCGGCTCCTCCGCTCGATACCACTTTACCTGATCTAAGTTTTAAAGATGTTATCATACCCATTTTCAATGAAAGCTGTAATAGCAGCAGTTGTCATGGTGTTGGTGCCATTCCTCCTGATTTATCACCAAGTAACGCTCATTCAAGTCTAATGAGTACAGGAATGATTGATGTGGCTAACCCAACGGCTAGTATTTTATATACAAAAATGCATACTGGCAGCATGATGTCATTCGCTACAGAAGAACAAACTGCCAAAGTACTTACCTGGATTCAGCAAGGTGCCAAAAACAATTAATCAGATCACTTACACACAAGACTTAAAATGAAGAAAATATTTAACATTCACGGATTAATGGCCATGTTTCTGGCCTCTTTCTTATTTACTTCAGTAGCTGTTAGTGCACAAGATGAAACTGAAGAAGCTCCTGAAGCACCTAAAAAAGAACGTCCTGCAAGACCTGCATTTGAAAGCGGTATATTATTTGATAACGCTACTGCTACAATTCAGAGTGCTAACACCCTTGAAATGGTTATTCAGCACAGATTCGGCACTATCGCTAATGGTATAACCGACTTATATGGTATATGGGCTCCATCTAATATACGATTAGGTTTGAATTATAGTATTCTCGATAATCTAATGGTAGGCATCGGAACTACAAAGTTCAATAAAATGCAGGATATACAGATTAAATACAATGTTCTGCAGCAGACCAGGTCAAACTCTATTCCTATAACTGTTACCTTATATGAAATAGTAGGAATCAATGCCAGTGCAGAATCTGTATTTGGACCTGATTATAAGTTTTCTCACAGAATGAATTATTTCACACAACTTATTATCTCAAGAAGGTTTAATGATGAGTTCTCCTTCCAGTTTGCTCCATCATTTACCCATTATAATTCTACAGATTCTCTTATCGACCATGATAGGATTACTTTATCGGCAATGGCCAGATATAAATTTTCACCACAAAGCAGTATTATAATAGGTGGCGATTTCCCAATGATGATTCAGGGAATCTCTGAACATAGAAAAGAGGTGAACAAAGCCAATTTCAATGTTAAACCAAATATTACTATCGGGCTTGAGGTAGCCACAAGCACCCATGCATTCCATGTCTATCTGGCATCTGCGCAAAATATTTTGCCACAAGAAAACTTTATGCTTAACAGAAACGACTTCTTTGACCAGGGAATCCTGCTTGGTTTAAATATAACCCGTCTGTGGAGTTTCTAACCTTACTGCGAACATCATTTAATAACAATAGCTATGAAAAAAACAATGAGAAACTTAATCTTAATCAGCAGCCTGATCGCTTTTATGGTCACAACAATGTCTATGACTATGGGTCCAAAAGAACCATGGAACATTCCGGCTAAATATAAAACTATGAAAAGCACTCTGAAGGCAGGAGATCCTAGCATCAATGCAGAAGGCAAAGAACTGTTCAACAAACACTGCAAATCATGCCATGGAGCAAAAGGAGTTGGCGATGGACCAAAAGCAGCAGCAATGAAAACTGATCTTGGCGATTTCTCATCAAAAGCTTTCCAGGCACAAACTGACGGCGAAATCTATTACCAGTCAATTATTGGTCGTGGTGAAATGCCAAACTTTGAAAAGAAGATTACAGATGAAAACGACAGATGGGCAGTTATTGGATATATCCGCACATTGAAAAAATAACATCACTATAATCTGAAGAGAGCTATTTAATCCATACTCTCTTCAGATTATTTTAAGTTAATTTAAGGTACTACTAAATGACTATCAAATCACGAATCAGAAAACAGCTAACAGGTATATCAATAACTGCTGGCATACTAACTTTATTTATAGTACTTGCCGCTGCGACCGAGCAGCCTCAAAAAACTTTATCAGAGGAAAGCCAAAAATGTCTTAAATGCCACGGAGGTTCTGAATATGTCATTAATGACTCCACATCCGGTGACGAGGTTACAAAAAGAATGTACAGAGAACTTCGTATAGATCCGGATGTTCATATCAATTCAACACACGGTGGTTTTAAGTGTACTGACTGTCATGCTTCAGATTACGAGACTTTCCCACACCCAGTAAGTGTAAAGTTTGAAACAAACTACGTTTGCATGGACTGCCATGGCGGTGATGAAGCATATGCAAGTTTTAACTTCGAGACTATTGAAGCAGAATACAACGAAAGTGTACATGCGAAGAAATTAGGTGATAAATTTTCATGCTGGAGTTGTCATAATCCACATTACTACAAACTATCCGGAGATATTCAAATAACAGAACGAGTTGCTGTTGATAATGAAATGTGCCTTCAGTGCCACGGAAACGTTATCAGGTTTAGTGACCTAAGTTCAGAAGAAATTCCAAATTTAATTGAAAGACATGACTGGTTACCTAATCAGGCTCTTCATTTCAAAAAAGTACGGTGTATTGAATGCCATGCAAGGCAAAATGATAGCATCATGGTTGCCCATCTTATTAAACCAAGGGAGGAAGCAATAAAGAATTGCGTTGAATGCCATTCAACCAATTCAATCCTAATGGCTTCATTATACAAACACGAAGTTAAGGAAAAACGCAACAGTGCAGGCTTCTATAATGGAGTTATCATGAACCAGGCCTATGTTATCGGAGCAAACAGGAATTTCTACATAAATATAGCATGTGGTGTTCTTCTTGGTCTCGCTTTAATAGGAATTGGCATCCACGCTTATTTTAGAATTCGTAAATCAAAAACAAATGCAATCTAGTAGAATCTACCTATACCCTGTCTGGGTCAGATTATGGCATGTGTCAAATGCCATACTTTGCCTTATACTCATCATTACGGGAATAAGCATGCAATTCGCCTCACCTGACTGGCCATTAATAAAATTTAGTGTAGCTGTATCGTTTCATAATGTCAGCGGCATCCTTCTAACCATATCTTACATGGTATTCTTCATTGGAAATCTAACTACCGGTAATGGTAAGTATTACAGGCAAAAATTAGTCGGATTTGGCAAGGAAATAATGAAACAGGTAAGATATTATTCTTACGGTATGTTCGTGGGTGAACATGCACCTTTCACTATTAATGAAAGTCGTAAGTTTAATCCAATACAAAAGCTATCGTACATTGCCGTAATGTATGTTTTTCTTCCCTTGTTAGTAATTACCGGCTGGGGACTGCTGTTTCCTGAAACTATTGTAACCAAAGTTTATGATTTCAGTGGCATTTCAATTACTGCAATCATGCATTCGGTTCTGGGTTTCTTCGTACTGCTTTTTTTATTTATTCACATATATTTTTGCACCGTTGGTCGTACTCCGACTTCAAATTTCAAGAGTATTGTTAACGGTTATCATGAAACACACTAATAAACACACACAAACACAAAACAAATTGCTTATGAAAAGAAAAATTTCGTTGCTGATTTTCGCAATGGGTATGTTAGTGGCGGGAAGCCAGTTAACAAGTTGTACCAAAGAAGGACCTGCCGGTAAAGATGGTATCAACGGAAC
>CAZXQT010000018.1:0-11421 GCA_964643225.1 uncultured Lentimicrobium sp.
AACTAATTAACAGTACACTCGATTTCGACATGGTACAGTCATTCCTTACGGGGAATGATTTCTCACATTACGAGAACGCTTCTTTTAAAGGAGGCATTGATGGCAGCGAATATACCCTGGAGACATCAAACAGAAGAAAGCTAAAAAAATTTCTCAAAGATAACAGGGAGGTAAGAATACCTCTTCAACGCATATGGCTTAATCCGGAAACCTTTAAAATTTCCCGAATACTGATCCGTGAATTAGTGCCTAATGGCAGAAAAGCAGAGGCTCACTATAATTATGAAAGCTTAGATGGTCAGTTTGTTCCTAATAAGGTTAAATTTGACGTTGAAACGGAAAAAGACAAAACCCAGTTAAACATCAACTATTCAAAGATCATTATAGGCGATGCTTTACAGTTTCCATTCAGGATTCCTGAAAAATATACCAGGGTTGAGAAATTCTAACAATACTGCAACATGACCGGCCTGCATCCTGATACCAGATTCAAGTATACATTCCTACTACTGCTATCTTTTGTGCTTACCTTAAATAACTCCATTTTTGCCCAGGATAAGAAAAGCCAGCTGGAAGCAAGGAAGGCGAAGATTGAACAAGAGATCAATTATACCAACAAGCTGCTGTCAGAAACCAAAAAATCAAAACAAGCATCGCTTAATCAACTTTTGCTGCTTAATAAGAAGATTACCCAGCGGCAGGAGCTTATCAATGCAATCAATTATGAGATCGGTTCACTCGATAAAAAGATCGTTCATACTAACGATACAATAGATGAGTTAACAGAAACCATTGCACAGTTAAAAAACGAGTATGCAAAAATGATATACTTTGCCCAAAAGAATCGAAATTCATACTCCCGACTGATGTTTATTTTTTCTGCCAAAGATTTTAACCAGGCTTATCAGCGTTTGAAATACTTTCAGCAATACAGCGCATACAGACAGAATCAGGTAAGACTCATCAGGCAAAATCAGGCACTGTTGGCCGACAAAGTTGCCCTGCTTCAGAAACAGAAACGAGATAAGGTATCCTTAAAGTCGACCGAAGAGTCAGAAAAACAGAAATTATCTGTTGAAAAAACCGAACAGGACAAAGTTGTTAAACAGCTTTCGCAGCAGGAGCGTGATCTACTGAAAAAGCTCCGTGAAAATGAAAAAGCGGCACGTAAACTTCAGAAGGCAATTGAAGATTTAATTGCTGAAGAAATACGGAAAGCAAAAGAAGCTGCAAAAAAAGCAGGAACCAAACCAAAGCCCGAGAATGCATTTGGTTTAACGCCTGCAGAGATGAAACTGTCAACTACATTCGCAGGGAACAAGGGAATACTGCCGTGGCCAACCGAACGTGGGGTCATATCCGGTACTTTTGGAGAGCATCCACACCCTGTACTTAAAGGCATTATAACAAAGAACAACGGTGTGGATATTTCTACCGCAAGCGGTTCTGTTGCAAGAGCTGTTTTTGATGGTGAGGTAACATCTACCATGACTCTGCCAAGTTATAATAATGTGGTTATTATCAGGCACGGGGAATTTCTGACAGTATATTCCAACCTCGGGCAACTATTTGTAAAGAAGGGTGATAAAGTCACCACAAAGCAAAGAATTGGCACAATTGAAACAAATGAAAATGGAAAAACCATTTTACATTTTGAGCTATGGAAAGGAAAAACACTCCAGAATCCTGAATCATGGATAGCCCGGCAGAAATAAAATTAAATGATAGACTATTTGTATATCAAGTGATTAATGATTACTTTTGTATAAACCTTAACACGGAATAAAATGGCATTAAATATTTTGCTTGGAGTAATTGGTCCATGGCAGGCAGTGGCAATTATAGCAGTTGTGCTGCTTCTTTTTGGTGGGAAGAAGATACCCGAACTCATGAAAGGCCTTGGAAAAGGCATTAAAGAGTTTAAAGATGGTATGAGCGACAAACCAGAGAACGAGAATTCACAGAAAGAAAATTAATAAAAAAGCCTGTAATCTTTTGATTTACAGGCTTTTTTGTGGAGCGTAGGGGAGTCGAACCCCTGACCTTTAGACTGCCAGTCTAACGCTCTAGCCAACTGAGCTAACGCCCCATACTGACAATAGGGATGCAAAAATAGAAAATTTCTTTAAGAAGCATCGCTTTTTTCTTTGAATTTCTCAGATATTTGCAACTTTAATGAACAAGCCTATGGAAACCCTACGTCTGTTCGCAGCTATACACATAGTTCCTGATGATAACCTGACTATGTTTTATAATGGCCTGAAGCAGACACTCGACTTTGACATTATAAAATGGGTCGATCTCAATAACCTGCACATAACCTTACGTTTCTTTGGCGACACCACCCCCGAGGAGGTGCCTGTTATTACCGAAGCCCTCGAAAAAGCTAAGGAAAGCATTGAACCCTTTGAACTTACACTGGAAAAAACCGGCATCTTCGGAAGCCGGTATGACCCGCGGGTTATCTGGTTCGGAATAAAAGAAAACCCGTCACTCCTTAACCTACACCAGGCAATTACAGAAAAATTAGCTGAAGCGGAGTATTTCGCAGACAGGCAGAACTTTGTTCCCCATCTTACCATTGGCAGAATCAAAGAAATCAAAGACAAACAATTCTTTCAGCAATTAATGGAACGGTTCAGTGATGTTCACTTACTCCGACAACAGGTAACCGAGTTTCATCTATACAAAAGTGACTTGAAAAAAGAAGGCCCTATACATACCTGTATAGAGACCTTTACTTTATAACTCTGTCTGATTGTCAGACTTTTGTGATCTTTTACGGATATTGACTTCGAGAATGTAGTCTATGATAAGCGCTATTCCACCAAAAAGTGCAACAAACGAAAAGTATGCTGCCTCATCAGTCATCAATCCCGCAGCCACAATAACATTGGCTGTAAGTATCCCGAAACCTATCCCGGTCATTAATAAACCGTATTTAAGTGAAGAGAAGTTAGAAGTTCCCGTGTCAAAACTCTTCGGGTCAAGGCCTCTGTCAAGCAGAGCCATTCTTTCTTTTTTGCGGATGGAAAGATAAACAATACCATATATTGCAGCAAAGAATGCGATTGGAATCATAAACTCGTTCATAATGCAGGTTTTAATCGTTCGTTTGCTTTTTTTGACGCATCAAAATTGATAAGGTTACACATTTCGTTGTTTAAATAACCTTGTTCTTATTATTGTTAATTAATTATAGCGCTTGCACCTGGTGCATCCGCCATCAGCGTAAATAGTTTGATTGTAACCAAATTAAGGTATTAACGTCTAACGATTAACATGATGATAAAAGAGGAGATAATCATTACCCGGGTACTTAATGGTGATGCCGGAGCCTTTAAGGTTTTGGTTGACACCTATAAGGACCTTGTCTTCTCTTTGGTTTTCAAAATTGTTAAAAAGCGCGAAGAGGCTGAAGAAGTTGCCCAGGATACTTTCCTTAAAGCCTATCATGCACTTGGCAATTTTAAAAATGAATCGAAGTTTTCGACCTGGTTATTCAGGATTGCCTATAACACCGCAGTCTCAAAAATCAGGAAAAAAAACCTGTTAACCTCTACCATTGATGATTACATCATCGAAAACTACAGTGTAGACGAAATGCAGGAAAACATGGAAAGGATGGAAGAAAATGAACGGCTGTTTCTCCTTTCAAAAGCAATAGCAAGCCTGCCCCAGGAAGAGCAGGTGCTTATAAATTTATTCTACTATAACCATCAGAGTATTGATGAGATTGCGTTAATTACAGAATTGACCGATGCAAACGTAAAAGTAAAACTGCATCGCATCAGAAAGAAAATTTATAATTTTATGAATGAGCAACTGGTGTCAGTTAAAAACAAACATTAAAAACTGCAGGTAATGGAAAAAAATAAAGAGCATTTAGAGTTTACCGATCCATTCCTGGAAAGGATGATCCATAAACTGCCTATTGAAAAGACTTCAGATGAGTTTGCATTAACGCTTATGAATCAAATATATGCCAGTGTTGAAGCTCCTATTGAACCGGAAGCTTACCGCAGGCAAATGCTTTGGGCATACGGCTCTATTGGTGCAGGTCTGGTAATTATAGCCCTGATCATTTTCTCCCTATGGCCTTTCTTCGATTTTGATTTTACTCTTAACACACGCTATATACTGGATTTCATAAATGGAGCTATCTCGGTACTGAATAAGTTTGCACAGGTATTTGATTGGATAAGCAACAGAACAATTGAGTTATCTATACTTTTTTCGATACTTACCCTGTTTGTTGTTGAACGTTTATTAAGAAAAGGTGTTTCAAATTCAGGAACTTACCTGCTTTAATAAACAATACATGATACCTGACTCTCTGGCGCAATCGATATGCGAATATCTTAGCGATCACGTTTCTCCTGAATGTGCTATTCTGGGTGACCGTTATTTGTCAGGCGGCTCTATTAACGAGGCGTATGCCCTGAACACTTCCTGCGGCAAATATTTCATGAAATATAACAGTTCAGACAAGTATCCGGGGATGTTCGAGACGGAAGCTAAAGGACTCTCTCTGCTTGCCGACTCAAAAACCGTTAAAGTTCCTCAGGTATTTACTACCGGTTCTGTGCATAATTATTCCTATATTTTACTGGAATTTCAGGACCAGGCACCCAGATCAGATGATTACTGGCACCATTTCAGCCAGCAGCTTGCAGCATTGCACAGCTTCACTTCTAACGAATACGGTCTTGATCACGACAACTATATCGGATCGCTCAGCCAGAGTAATAAACGTTATAAAAACTACTACGATTTTCTGATTAACACCCGCTATACCCCACTTATCATAAAAGCAAGAAATGCCGATCTTCTTTCCCCCGTTGATGTAAAGCACTTTGAAAAGTTTTTCAATCAACTGCCTGATCTGCTTCCTGCAGAAGAACCAACACTTATTCACGGCGACCTGTGGTCAGGTAATTTAATTTCTGACAGGCATGGCAGCCCCTTTCTTATTGATCCGGCCGTATACTATGGCAACCGTGAATTTGATATTGCAATGACCAAATTATTCGGGGGATTTCCTTCCTACTTTTATGCCCATTACAATGAGTGCTTTCCAATGATAAAAGGCTGGGAAACCCGAATTGAGATCAACCAGTTGTACCCTTTACTGGTCCATGTGGTTCTATTCGGAATGAGTTATGTTTATCAGGTTCAGCAAATAATCCGTAAGTACACAGTTTAGCCTTATCGCCATCATGTCCTGTCGGATGAAAAGCTGCAATTAAGATCACTGTTTACCTTCGCGCCTGCTTTCCCACAGCTGCTTGAAGTTTTGTTGCGGAAACTCGGGCAACGACCTGTCATTTCCCACCTTGCTGCCGAATACTATTCTTGTCAGAGAATTTTTGAAACTACTGCTTCCCCAGTCCATTAATTTCCGGCTCCTGAGCACTTTGTGCAACCCATTCATTGTGAGCCTTTCTGAAATGGAAGGCTGTTTCCTTTCAACAAACTCCATTCTGTTGGTAACAAGCAGATCGGTAAGCTGTATATTAACCGGGCAACTCTCCGTGCTTTTGCCACTTAAAGTGCTGGCATAACTTAAAAACCCGTATTCTTCGCTGCCTCTCATCCAGGGAGTAATAATAGAACCAATAGGGCCGGTGTAGGTAATGCCGAATGCATCACCTCCAATTTTGCGGTATACAGGACAAACATTCTGGCAGGCACCACACTCAATACACGTAAGTGCCATACGTTGCTCCTTATGTTCCAGAACGTTACTTCGCCCATTATCAAGTAAAATTACATAGAGTTCGTCCGGTCCATCGCCTTCAGTATCCTGCCGGGGCCCGCTTATTATAGTATTGTAGGCATTTAGCCTTTCGCCGCTTTTATAGGTAGAGTACAGTGGTAGTAATACATCCAGATTCCACAAGGAGGGAAGCATCTTATCTATGCCGGCAATCACGATCTGAATATTCGGTATAACGCTGTTAACAGCAGCATCGCCGGCATTTTCACTAATACAAACAGAACCTGTATCGGCTATTAAAAATTCAGCCACGTTTATACTTGCCTGAACATTCAGTTCACTGCGCTGGCTTTTTCTTATAAACTCAACTATTTCTGCAGTATTGAACCGGCCCTGAATTCTGAATTTATCGCTCAGTACCTGCCTGAAGTCTTTTTTACTCAGATGTATGGTCGGCGAAGAATAATTGCGCTGCTTCTTATCGAGTAATGAAAGCAGATAGTTACCCGGATTTGTTTCAGTTACCCTGATCTCGTTTGCCAAAAGCTGAGCATCAAGATCAATTTCGTCAGTTACCGGACCGCCTGATTTTGTAACAGCCGGTACACTGTTTCTTTTCAGAACTTCAAGTATAAAATCAACAGCTGCCTGAGCATCCTGTGCCCATAGTACCTTACCGCCGTTTTTCTCAAAATTAGCCTCAAACTCAATCAAATACTTCTCCAGACCATTAATAGCCTTATGCCTGATATACCCACCCCTTTTGCGCGCCAGAGGCAGGTTGGCATACTGCTTTTTACCCTGTTCAACAGCCGCATCATACCGGGCAATATTATCTTCCAGCTGCAGCTGAAGTTCTTTATCTTCCACTGCTTTCGCTGATGCTGCTTTAAATGCTTTTTGAGTCTCCACTATATTAAACTATGCATTGTGAAACTTTATCAACTCTTCTCTGATGGCGGCCACCCTCAAATTCTGTTTCAAGAAACAGTACGGCAGCTTTATAAGCTTCTTCAAATTCTATGAACCTTCCAGGCAGCGAAAGAACATTGGCGTCATTATGTTGCCTTGTAAGCTGAGCCTGTTCGCTGTTCCAGCATAGTGCACCCCTTACCTCCGGGTATTTATTAACAACCATATTTACCCCGTTTCCGCTTCCGCAGATGACCATTCCACGCTCAAATTCTCCCTTATTCACAGCACTTCCCACCTTATGTGCAAAATCCGGATAATCAGCACTTTCTTCCGAATAAGTCCCGAAGTCATGTACTTTATAACCGGCACCGGTTAGTTTTTCCTTAAGGAACTCTTTGAGTGCAAAACCCGCATGATCTGATGCTACTGCTAAAACTTTCACTTTATCCCACATTGTTAATAAATTTTAAGGCCAAATTTACATAATTATACTGCAGTTACCTCTAAAAACGTTAGTAATTAAACACTTAATAAATCACACCATTTGGTCCGTTTTTTGTTAAGTATATGGTAATCAATTAAATAATTTTATTAACTACCCGGTGTGCCTGTTTGTTTATAACTTGTTACTAAATATTGATAACATGTACACTTCAGGGGGTAATCCGGTGAAAGTTAATTTCACATGAAAGTTATTACCGGAAGAGCTTAAAATATCAACAGCCTTTTTTAATACAGGTATGGTAACTTAGCAGATTATCCACCGGTGCAAAACTTTTATCCACCAAATGTTAATAAATTTGCAACGCATTGAAGATTAAAGCGAAATTAAAATAAAGCCTGTTAACAACAGTTTGATAAACTACTTATAACCAGAAATCCAAAAAAATTTCAACTTTTTTACCAACAGAGTTAACAGGTCTATTATTACCAACAATTAATTTTTAAAAAGAATATTAATAATAAGTGCAAAATGGAAACCCTTCAAAATACCTCTCTCTCTAAATTAACAAACGAAGAACTCGTTTTTCGTATAAACCGGTTAAGAAAAGAAAAAAACGCCGTTATTCTTGCACATTATTATCAGGTGCCAGAAATACAGGAGCTGGCCGATTTTGTGGGCGACAGTTTACAACTATCGCAACAGGCTGCGCAAACTGAAGCCGATATTATTGTATTTGCCGGGGTCCATTTCATGGCCGAAACTGCAAAAATACTAAGTCCGGAGAAAAAAGTTCTAATACCCGACATGAATGCAGGTTGCTCACTGGCCGACAGTTGCCCGCGAGAGGCATTTAAACCGTTTATAGAAGCACATCCCGGGCACAAGGTAGTTTCGTATATAAACTGCTCTGCAGCCATAAAAACCATGTCTGATGTAATTTGCACCTCCAGCAATGCAAAATTCATTGTTGATTCGTTCCCCCTTGATCAGCCACTCATATTTGCACCCGATAAAAACCTTGGCGCATACATTAACAGTATTACCGGCCGCAATATGGTTTTATGGGACGGAGCCTGTCATGTGCACAATCAACTAACCGATGAGCGAACCATCAGACTGAAAATTGAGAACCCCGATGCAAAGCTTATAGCACATCCCGAGTGCCGTGGACCTATACTTGCTCTGGCCGATTTCATCGGATCTACTGCTGCCTTACTTGAGTACACTAAAAAAGACAGCGCCCGTAAGTATATTGTTGCCACGGAATCAGGTATAATTTATCAGATGAAGAAAGCCAATCCCGGCAAGGAGTTTATTGTGGTCCCATCCGATGAAACCTGCAACTGCAACGACTGTCCGTTCATGAAGCTCAATTCTCTTGAAAAGATTTATCTGAGCCTGAAGAATGAAACTCCCGAAATTCTTCTCGATGATGTAACAATCGGGCTGGCCGCTAAACCCATTCTCAAAATGCTGGAGGTTTCAAAGAGATCGGGACTGGTTAAGTAAGACTTTATAAGACGATTTTGTTTATTAAGTGTTTTAAAGTTGATGTTTCATTAACTTTGAATATCTTTAATGGTAGAATAATACTTACGTAAAGCCAACGCACCCATTAATACCAATGAAAAAAATTCTAGTGTTCTCCCTGCTTTTGTTTATTACCGGTGTAGCCATTGCACAGGAAAATACCATTAACCCGGATGGATACAATATTTTTTATCACCCTAACGGAGTTAAAGCAAGCGAAGGCACTATGCGTGAGGGTAAGCCCGATGGCTACTGGAAAACATTCAACGAAAAAGGTGTGCTCATTGCCGAGGGAAACCGTAAAAATTTTGAACTCGACAGTACATGGAACTTCTATAATGATTCCTCTAAATTAGTAATGCAGATAGACTACCTTGATGGGAAAAAGAATGGAATAAGACGTACCTTCAGGCAGGATGAAATTGTGGAGGAGCAATTTGCTGATGATGTAAAAGACGGATTAACCGTTACGTATTATCCTGACGGAAAAGTTAAGCGGACCGTTAATTTCATAAATGGGTACGAAGAGGGAACTTCGAGAGAGTTTGATACACAGGGCACCATTATCACGCTGGTCGAATACCGCCGCGGGCTTGTTGTTGACCGCGAAAACATTAACCGTGTCGATAAAAAAGGCAATAAACAAGGCAGGTGGAAATATTTCCATGACAATGGGCGTGTTAAACTCGAGGGTATATTCAGGGATGATAAACGAAACGGGTACTTTAAAGAATACGACGACAAGGGCCTGCTTGTAGATATAGCCCGTTATATCAACGACGAGCGACAGCAGGAAGCACCCGAAATTGTTAAACTCGATGTAAAGACAGATTATTATCCCAACGGTAAGCCAAAAACAGTGGCAAGCTATAAGGGCAATCTGCCTGAAGGCATCAGAAGAGATTACGATACAAGCGGCAAGGTCGTGGCATCGTTTATCTTTTCCAATGGAAAAATTACCGGCGAAGGTATAATAGATGACGAAGGTGTTAAAGATGGTCCATGGAAAGAATATTATGAAGACGGACAGCTGCGTGCCGAGGGGTTATACAACCTTGGCAACCGGATAGGCCGCTGGCGCTTCTATCATCAGACAGGCGGACTGGAGCAGGAAGGCAACTTTAATGATCAGGGTAAACCCGAAGGGCCCTGGAAATGGTTCCATGAAAATGGCAATGTATTTCGTGAGGAAGCTTACCGTAATGGAAAACTTGATGGCTTGTTCACAGAATATACCGACGATGGTAAAGTGGTTGTTCAGGGCGAGTATGTTGACGGACTGGAAGAAGGTTTCTGGAAATATGAATACGGCGACACCCGCGAAGAAGGAACCTACAGGTCAGGTATGCGTAACGGTGAATGGAAAGCCTACTATGATAACGGGCAGTTAAGTTTCGCCGGATCATTTATTGATGATAACCCCAACGGCCGGCACATCTGGTACTACCCCGATGGCAAAAAGCGCGACCAGGGCGAATACATTATGGGGCTGCGAACCGGCGACTGGATACAATACGACCAGAATGGAACCGTATTCCTGGTTATTGCCTATCAAAACGGTATTGAACGCAAATACGACGGTATTCGCATTAAGCCTGAATTCGACGAATAAGATCAGTTTACAGCTATTTCCAGGTTGCAGTCTCGAGCATATGCGAGATATCCTGTTTTATAAAATCAATTACCGGTGCCAGTGAGTCGTTATTGGGCAGTGTGTTAAAGTACAATGCCCCACGTACAAAATGCCGGGTACTGTCGGTAATGTAAAACTGATACTGCGAGGCGGCTCCCGATCCCTTAATGTTATATATCAGCCCATGCACATCCGCACTTTCATTATCAATGCGTATCTGCTCAATTCCGCTCGATTTGGGTATGTGCTTCATTGCAAGCGCATGAGCATCTTCAGTGAATATCTCCAGGTCGTTATTAACCGCTTTGTAACTCAAATGCAGACTTGCCTTAAACTGCGGAAAATCAACATTTATCCAGTATGGCTGATCGGGTGCATGCGGATCAGGATTGATCTCTGCGTATACCGGATACTCAAATTTGTACGGAAAAATACTGTCGAGTAACGTATATTTTTTCTCGGGGAATTCTATTCTGAAATAACCCTTCGGCTTTGGAATATAATTATCGCTACAGCTCACAGCCAAAAAAACTGTAATAAAGGCCGGCACCATTCTTCGGGTAATAAATCTTAAAATCTTCATTCGTCTTTTTCTTCCTCTTTCAGAATAACCCTTATCATTTTAATACTTCTCTTATCAACAACTTCCGGCTTAAAGGTAAACCGGCCGTATGCAAACTGCTCTGTAGTATCCGGTATGCGGCCTGCCATTTCAAGTACCAGTCCCGCAAGCGTATCCGATTCTCCTTTAATCTCCTGAAACAGCCTGTCGTCAACACCAATAACCTTGCAAAAATCGTTTAAAAGTGTTTTACCCTCAAAAATATACGTGTTCTCATCAACAATTGTGTACGAAATTTCATCTACTTCACTGTCGAACTCATCATTGATCTCTCCAACAATTTCTTCGAGAATGTCTTCGAGCGTAACAATGCCCGATGTTCCTCCATATTCATCCACCACAATAGCCATGTGAATTTTCTTAGTCTGAAATTCCTGAAGCAGATCGTTTATACGCTTGTTTTCCGGAACAAAGAATGCAGGCCGTTGTAATGGCTGCCAGCTAAAACCGGCAGGCTGGTGAATGTGCGGAATAAGGTCTTTAATATAGAGAATACCCGTTACGTTATCGAGATTGTCGTTAAAAATGGGTATACGCGAGTACCCTGAATCGTTAAT
>CAZXQT010000018.1:11521-76101 GCA_964643225.1 uncultured Lentimicrobium sp.
GGATACAGCAGCTGTTGTGCGAACAGCAGTGGCCGGGCCATTCTGCGTGCTACTTTCAGACTGTTATTTGTTGCATAGATCTTTGGAACCAGCTCACCAAGAAACAGTAATAACAGTGACAACAGAACAATTTGTGCTACCAGACCCCACACCGTCGATACCGGTATGCCCAATAAATGGAATATCAGAATAGAGGCAAGTATTATTGCAGCAACATTAATAAAAACATTTGCTGTAATTATCGTAGCCAGCAGTCTTTTAGGTTTATCAAGCAACAACAGAATTATCTGGCTTATCTGATTGTCGTCTTTTTTCAGGTTATCAATGTGCGATTGAGTCAGGCTGAAGAACGCAACTTCCGATGCGCTTAAAGCACCCGAAAAGATGAAAAGCAGTACAACAGCAATTAACGCTAAAATACTTTCAATGTCCATATGTTATGCTTATTCGTATTCGAGCAATTCAATCTCGCCCTTCATAACACCGATGGCATTCTGAGCCAGGGCATCAATTTCATCTTCCGACGGATATACAGTAACGGGTGCAATTTTTTCAATTCGCAGAATTAGTTTGTTAGTAAACGAGGTGTATTGAAACAAATCGCCCGAAAGAATGATCACGTCAGGTTTTCCATCCAGCACGGTACACATGGCACCTATTTCTTTGGCTACCTGGTATGCCATTGCATAAATAATAAATGCGGCTTTTTCATCGCCATCGGCAATTCGTTTTTCAATAGCCGACATGTTGGTAGTACCAAGGTACGAATACAGCCCGCCTTTCATGGTGATCATTTCCATGATTTCTTTTTCGGTGTATTTACCACTAAAGCACAGCTTAATTAAATCGCCTGCAGGCAAACTTCCGGCCCGTTCCATCGAGAAAGGTCCGTCGCCATCGAATGCCTGATTGGTATCAACAACTTTTCCTCCCTTGTGGGCTCCAACCGAAATACCACCACCACCGGCATGCACAACCAGCAACTGCAGGTCTTCATACTTTTTACTTATAGCCTTGGCATATTTACGTGCAACCACCTTCTGATTCAGGGCATGGAATACAGATTTCCTTTCAAACAGCGGATGACCTGTAATTCTGGCCACATCTGTCAGCTCATCAACCACTACCGGGTCAGCTATCATAGGTATTGCATTATTAAGTGCTGCGATCTCCGAAGCTATAATACCACCCAGATTGGTAGCATGCATACCCATAACACCCTTTAACAGATCCTCCTTTAAACGATCGTTAACTTTATAAACGCCTGATTTGAGAGGCTTTACCAGTCCGCCGCGCGCAATTACTACCTCCAGTTTATTAATATTGATATCGTTATCCGTCAACTCTTTTAAAATTGCCTGTTTGCGCATTTCAATCTGCCCGGTAACAGGTCCGCAGGCAGCAATCTGTTCATCGGTATATCTGATAGTTTTCAGAAAACAGAGCTTTGAATCTTTATAGACAGCGATTTTAGAAGAGGTGTTTTTTGGATTAATGATCAATATAATACCCAGTTTCATACAGTAAGTTTTTAATGTGGAACCAACGAACTTATTTTGCCAGCAAATTAACGATTTCTTCCAGATATTTTGCATCAACAGCAGTAAAAGAATCGAGATCCTTACTGTCAATATCCAGAACACCGGTTATTTTGCCTGACTTATCCTTTACAGGGATAACAATTTCACTTTTCGATCTTGAATCGCAGGCAATATGCCCGGGAAACTTATGTACATCAGGAACCAAAATTGTTTGCTGTTGTTCAACGGCAGCCAGACAAACTCCTCTGCCTTCCAGAACCTGACAGGCCGGGGGCCCCTGATAGGGCCCGACAACAAGGCGGTTACCATTTAACCGGTAAAAGCCGCACCAGAAAAAATACTCCATTTTATTGAACAGCACTGCTGCAATAGTAGCCATGGCAGCCTGTTCGTCAGGGCTCTTTGTCAACAGTTCACGAATCTGTACTAAAAGCCTCTGGTATCTGCCTTCCTTTTTTATATCATTCATAGGTCAAATCACGTATAACGACTTCAAAATTAAGCAAAAATGCAGCTGCAATAAATTTTTGATTTTGTCAGCAATAAATCCTTAAATTTGGTCACTATCGCAATAAACAAAATATAAACCTAATAAGCATGAATAAAGTAGTAAAAGATGCAAAAGAAGCTATTGCCGGAATTGCCGACGGCATGACACTTATGGTAGGAGGCTTCGGATTAAGCGGTATTCCTGAAAATTGTATTAACGCATTGGTTGAAAGTGACGTTAAAGAACTCACCTGCATTTCGAACAATGCCGGTGTTGACGACTTTGGCCTTGGGCTGTTGTTACAGAAGAGGCAAATTAAAAAGATGATCTCATCGTATGTTGGTGAGAATGCCGAATTTGAACGCCAGTTATTATCGGGCGAGCTCGAGGTCGATCTCATTCCGCAAGGTACTCTGGCCGAACGCTGCAGGGCCGGTGGTGCAGGTATCCCTGCTTTTTATGTACCCGCAGGTTACGGAACAGAAGTTGCCGATGGCAAAGAAATTCGTGATTTCAATGGCAAACCACATCTTCTGGAGCATGCTCTGGTTGCTGATTATGCGATAGTTAAAGCCTGGAAAGGTGACACACACGGTAATCTTATTTATCGCAACACTGCAAATAACTTCAATCAACCTATGGCAACCGCAGGTAAAATTACCATTGCCGAAGTTGAAGAACTGGTACCGGCCGGCACACTTGATCCAAATCAGATCCATACACCCGGCATCTATGTTCAGAGAATATTTCAGGGTGTTAATTACGAAAAACGTATCGAGCGTCTTACCGAACGTTAATTATCCACTTCAGTAAAGAATTATACCATTATGGCTTTAACAAAAGAACAAATAGCACAACGCATTGCCAGAGAATTAAAAGACGGTTATTATGTTAACCTGGGCATAGGCATCCCAACTCTGGTAGCAAACTACATTCCCGAAGGAGTGGAAGTAACATTACAATCAGAAAACGGAATGCTGGGTATAGGGCCTTTCCCTGTAAAGGGTGAAGCAGATCCGGACCTCATAAATGCAGGTAAACAAACAGTTACCGTTCTCGATGGCGGATCATTCTTCGATTCTGCAAGCAGCTTTGCCATGATCAGGGGCGGTCATGTTGACCTTACCGTTCTTGGCGCCTTCGAGGTTACAGACAAGGGCGACATCGCCAGCTGGAAAATTCCGGGCAAGATGGTTAAAGGTATGGGAGGTGCCATGGACCTCGTTGCTTCTGCGAAAAATATCGTGGTAGCTATGCAGCATACCAGCAAAGACGGTCAGTCAAAACTTCTTAAAGAATGTACCCTGCCATTAACAGGGGTGCGCTGCGTTAAAAAGATAGTTAGCGACCTTGCCGTTATTGATGTTACCGACGAAGGATTTAAACTCCTCGAAAGAGCCCCCGGCGTTTCGGTGGAAGATATTAAAAAAGCAACCGAAGGTCACCTGATCATTGAAGGCGACATTCCTGAAATGCAATTCTAAACACAGTATTCTTTTGAACATTCATACCGTATGAATGTTATTTGATTCTCTGACTATAAGTAAATGGCTTGCTGTACTAAAGAACGGTGAGCCATTTTGCTGTTTTTTAGTTACTTTTGAAATGAATTGAAGACACTTAATAACCACACAGCATGAATTTCCCAAAAAAAGTCACCATTGGCGACATTACAGTGCGCGATGGTTTTCAGCATGAAGAGAAGTATATACCCACCGAGGCAAAAGTATGGCTTGCCGAGCAGCTTATACTTGCCGGTTTCAAACACGTAGAAGTTACCAATTTTGGTAATCCGGTTGGTATGCCGCAGTTTAAAGATGCTGATGAAGTGTTTAAAAAACTCCGAAACAGTAAACAGGTAAGCAGCCTTCTGTCAGGAGTAAGTCTTACAGCTATTACCATCAGAGAGAAAGCTATTGAAAGAGCTATCCGCGCCAGGCAGGAAGGATGGGGACCGGATCGCATCTTACTCATGGTATCGACCAGCGAATCGCACCATTTTAAAAATTCGGGGCTATCGTTGAACGACTACTGGAAAATGGCCGAAAAGTATATACCCCTGGCGCATGATGCCGGTTTAAAAGTAAACGGAACAGTCAGTACCATATGGGGCTGCCCGATAGAAGGGCCAACCGAAATGGGTAAAGCCATTGAATTCACAAAGAGATGGCTCGACATCGGTGCAAACGATGTGGAACATGCCGATCATGATGGCAGTGCATCGCCCGACAGAGTTTACAGGTATTTTTCGATGTTACTGGATAGCATACCACGGCCCGAAAAGCACATAGTTCACCTGCATACAACCAGAGGATGGGGCAATGCCAATGTGCTGGCTGCATTACAGGCCGGAATGACCAACTACGAATCGACCATGGGTGGCATAGGCGGACAACCTGCCAACTTTGTTGATGGTGTGCCGGTTGCAGGCACCGGATCGTATTACTATAAAGACCCGGGCATCACAGGACTGGTAAATACCGAAGATATGGTGGTTATGATGGATGAGATGGGCATTGAAACCAATCTCGACATCGATAAAGTTCTTGAGATCGGACGCATGGTAGAACGTATTGTTGGCCGTCGTTTGCGATCAGAAGCCATCCGAACAGGGAGAATTCCAAAAGAATTAAGTGGTAAGGAATAGCATTCCAGACCACTTAACCCGTTTAAAATCAGAAATATCTTACTTAGAACGGTAAATCGTTAATATCATCGGTACTGGCAGTGGTAGCTACTGATGATGGTGCAGAACTGTGCTCATTATTACGTTCATAGCCTGACGAAGAATTATTATCGTCGGTATGGCGCGAACCCAGAATGTTAATATTATCGGCTTCTATGTCGGTTATATATTTTTTCTGCCCGTCTTTCTCATAGGTTCTGTATCGGATGCGGCCTTCAATATAAACCTGTGAGCCTTTTTTAAGGAATTTCTGGGCAATATCGGCAAGGCTGCGCCAAACCACTATATTGTGCCATTCAGTTTGTTCAACATCCTGTCCTTCCTTGTTGCGATAGACCTCCGTAGTGGCGAGTGAAAACGTCACCTTTTTTACCCCTGTCTCGAAATTAAATACTTCGGGATCCCTTCCCAGATTGCCAATCAAAATTACTTTGTTTACTCCTCGTGCCATGACGTACTTTTGGTTAAATTAAAATGAATGATAAAACAAATTTACAGTCATTGTTGCTTATAGCCAAATATTATTTTTCCTTTTTTAAAATTTTTTCAATAAGTCTGGGAACAGGGTATCTTTCATCATCAGGATTTGCAAGCACCAGGCTATCTTCCTGCAGTTCAGGTTCCGTGGTAACATCAAAGCTAAAGAAACGGGCATGCAGTAACTGGTGCGAGAGTATGTGGTCAATATCGGTGGTTCTGTTAAAGTTAAAATGCGTTGTATTAATAAACTGACCAACAACTACTGCAATTTCGTCAGGATTCATTAAACGGTCGCTTTCAATCAATGGCAGTTCCCACAAATTTTTCCAGATGTCGTCTGAAGTTCTTTTTCTGAGTACCACCCTGCCTTCAGGGGTTCTGAAACGAAGGTAGTTAAGAAACCGTTCTTTCCGTTTCACGGATTTTTTCTTTGCTGGCAAAACGCCGGTCATTTTATTGTTAAACGCATAACACGACCCGGTCATTAAACAGGTATCGCATGCAGGCCTGGCAGGAGTACAGACCATAGCACCAAAATCCATCACTGCCTGATTATAGTCACCCGGAGCATTCTCCGGAACCAACTGCTCTGAGAGTTTACCAATGCTCCGCATTAAAGCAGCAGTACCTGCATTTTCGAGCACTCCGAAATAACGCGATAAAACCCGCACAACGTTTGCGTCAATGGCAGCGATTGGCTCTTTGTTGCATACAGATGCTATTGCAGCTGCAGTATAACTGCCAATACCTTTAAGCTGACGCAGCGAAACAGAATCAGATGGGAACCTGCCATCAAATTTTTCCATCACCAGTTGAGCTGTATGATGCATGTTTCGGGCACGGGTATAGTAGCCTAAACCTTCCCAAACCTTAAGAACCTGTTCTTCAGAGGCTTTTGCAAGAGATGCAACATCCGGAAACAATTCTGTAAATTTATAATAATATGGCAATCCCTGTTCTACTCTCGTTTGCTGAAGAATAATTTCAGAAACCCATATCAGGTAAGGATTTTTGGTATTGCGCCATGGAAGGTCACGTTTATGAAAATTATACCAATTTAAAACAGACTTCGAAAAATTCATATTTTTGACAGAAATAATTAAAATTGAGGCAATTGCCTCAAAAAAAGCTTGCAAATTTTCTTATTGTTCCAAATTCTTTTATATTTGCAGCCCCGTTTAAAAAATTTATTATCAAATCTTTAAAAAAAAATAACCAACATGACAAAAGCAGAAATTGTAGCTGAAGTTGCTAGTAAGACCAATCTGGAAAAGATGGCTGTGCAGCAAACTATAGAGGCTTTTATGGAATCAGTTAAGCTTTCATTGGCAAAAGGTGAAAGTGTATACTTAAGAGGGTTTGGCAGCTTCACTACAAAGAAAAGAGCCGAAAAGACAGGGCGAAATATTTCAAAGAATACTACTATCATTATTCCAGCCCATTACATTCCATCTTTTAAACCTGCCAAGACCTTTGTATTCGACGTAAAAAACAAGGTTCAGTAATTAGTTGTTCATTTAAAAATACATTATCATGCCAAGCGGAAAGAAAAGAAAAAGACACAAAATGGCTACTCACAAACGTAAAAAACGTTTGCGTAAGAATAGACATAAAAAGAAATAATTAGTCTTTTAATCGGGAAGGATCCATCACGTGTTGGTTTTTTGATATCTCACGTGATGAGATGGTTCCTTCATGTGGGTTACATCGGTAATGAAAAGATCGCGATGTTTCCCGCGTATTATAATATATAAACACTAGGGGATTGAATAAGGAACTAATTATCAGCGCAGTACAGTCTGAAGTAAACATTGCTTTGCTCGAAGACAAAGTACTGGTTGAGCTAAACAAAGAAAAAACCAACAGCAGTTTTGTAGTAGGCGATATATACCTGGGAAGAGTGAAAAAGATCATGCCAGGATTGAATGCTGCTTTTGTTGATGTTGGTTACGAAAAAGATGCCTTCCTTCATTACCTTGATCTGGGTCCCCAAGTCAATTCACTCAATAAACTCTTAAAAATTTATCTGTCGGCTCGTCCCGATATGCCGGCTCTGCAGGATTTTACTCCTGAACCCGATATCGAAAAGACAGGTAAAATTACTTCTGTTCTCAGTCCTAACCAGCAAATTCTTATTCAGATCGCAAAAGAGCCCATTTCGACCAAAGGCCCCAGGGTTTCGAGCGAAATTTCTTTTGCAGGACGTTATCTTGTTCTGGTACCCTTCTCCGATAGGGTATCGGTATCACAAAAAATAAAGAGCCTTGAAGAAAGGAACAGGTTAAAACGACTGATTACCAGTATTAAGCCAAAGAATTTTGGTGTCATTATACGAACGGTTGCCGAAAATAAAAAAGTAGCCGACCTTGATGCCGACCTCAGAAGTCTTGTAGCCAAGTGGGATACTTGCGTTGCAAAGCTTAGTGGGGCAAAAGCACCCCAGCGCATTCTTAGTGAAATTGACCGGACCACAGCCATTTTACGTGATTTGCTGAACGAATCGTTCAACAATATTCATGTGGATGATGCAGGCATCTTTGAAGAGATCAAGTCCTACATTCGCACGATAGCGCCCGATAAGCTCGATATACTGAAACTATACAAGGGCAAAGTGCCTCTTTTTGAGCATTTAGGTATAGACAAACAGATAAAAAACTCCTTTGGTAAGATCATTACCATCAAAAGCGGGGTTTATCTTATAATCGAGCATACCGAAGCACTGCATGTGATAGACGTAAACAGCGGTCACAGGGTTAATTCAGAAGTCTCGCAAGAGATGAATGCCCTTGCCGTGAACCTTGAAGCCGCAACAGAAATAGCGCGCCAGTTAAGGCTGCGCGATATGGGCGGTATTATTGTGGTAGATTTTATTGATATGCACGAAGCCTCCAACCGCCGTAAGCTCTTCCAGAAGCTTAAAGAGGAAATGGGCCGTGATCATGCCAAACACACCATCCTGCCCCCAAGCAAATTTGGGCTGGTTCAGATCACCCGCCAAAGGGTTAGACCTGAAATGACCATCCAGATTCTTGAAAAATGCCCTTCATGTGGAGGTACAGGTGAAGTGAAACCTACTATTATCCTGATAGATCAGATTGAAAACAATCTGCGTTATTTAACTCAGGATCAGAATGAAGCATATGTTAAAATAGCGTTGCATCCTTATGTGCATGCTTATCTTACCAAAGGCTTATGGAATTCGGTGCGTATGAAATGGTTTTTCAAATATAACCGCTGGATACGCCTTAAACCCATGAGCTCCTATCATCTGCTGGAGTACCATTTCTTCAACAAAGCTGACGATGAGATAAAAATGTAATAAAATACTTTATACAATGGATATTGTAGTTAGTGGAATCAGGCCGACCGGCAATTTGCATCTCGGCAATTATTTCGGTGCCCTGCGTAATTTTATAAAAATGCAGGAAACCAATAAATGCTATTTCTTTATTGCCGATTATCATTCACTTACCACACACCCAACGCCTTCTGACCTCCATGGTAATGTAAAGAGCGTTCTGGTTGATTATCTTGCAGCAGGTCTCGACCCTGAGAAAGCAACCTTATACCTTCAGAGTGATGTACCACAGGTGGCCGAATTGTATTTGTTTTTGAACATGAATGCCTATAAAGGCGAACTGGAGCGGGTTACATCATTTAAAGACAAAGCCAGGTCGCAACCCGACAATATTAACGCCGGTTTGCTAACATACCCTACGCTTATGGCTGCCGATATCATTATACATAAAGCCCATAAAGTGCCTGTAGGGAAAGATCAGGAGCAACATCTTGAAATGACGCGTACCTTTGCCAACCGCTTTAACCGGATGTACAAGGTGGAGTATTTTCCTGAGCCGGTTGCATATAACTTCGGCGAAGATCTGATAAAAATACCCGGCCTTGACGGAAGTACAAAAATGGGTAAATCAGAGGGTGAAGGGAATGCCATTTTCCTTAGCGATGAGCCCGCAGTAATCCGTAAAAAGGTAATGCGTGCCGTTACTGACAGTGGACCAACGGAGCCTAACCAGCCCAAACCTCAGGCAATTGCCAACATCTTCAACCTTATGAAGGTAATGTCGAAGCCCGAAACAACGGCGTTCTTCGAAGATGCATACAACAATTGTCAGATAAGGTATGGCGATATGAAAAAGCAGCTCGCTGAAGATATTGTTACCTTTACGGAGCCTTTACGGGAAAAAATCAAGGAATTGACAGACAACAAAGAATACTTACGGAAGGTAGTAACCATGGGGCGCGATAAAGCATACGAAAGTGCCGCAAACACTATCAGAGAGGTAAGAGAAATCATTGGTTTCAAACAATTCTGATAAAAAGAAACACACAAACACAACACCTTTATTAAATGAAAACCACTGTACTGAAATACAGTGGTTTTTTTTTGGTGGGTTGCATTACAAAAACGTTCTAAAGCCGGGTGCTTTTTATTTTAACAGAAATCCGATCTTAAAACCACCCGATACAGAAACCGGGGCTCCATCACTCGATGTAATAAATCCGGAACGGTATGTATTTGACCAGTTGTCGGGGGCGCTGCTAAAGCCGTATCCCAGACCGAAGTGAAGATCTACAAGAAAAGCATTATCGAATACCCACTGTTTTCCAATCACGGCCTGAATGGCTGCGGCAAATACGGTTTCGCGCCTCGAATCTTCATTATAGTAGTACCACTGGTTGATCGGATCATAGACCTCCCTGTAGGTAAATACATCCATACCAACTACACCGAGAGAAATTTCCGGTTTAAAGTAGCTGCCCTTAAGCAAATGGGCATACCGCAATCCCCTCAGATAAAAATCAGGGCTCTTGATAAACTTGTATCCAAACTTGGTAAACACTCCGGAGGGATCTTCACTGTAGGTATCCATTCCCATGCCGGCTATTCCCAGGGTAACCTCATAACTCCTTCCGGGTTTAAGGCTGTGCTCCCATGCAAAGGTTGTATTACCAAACAGGGGAGACAAAAATTCCATTTTTAATGCATTTTTGCGATTATTACTGTAATTTTCGGGATTATTCATGGCTTGTTCAAAAACCATTTCTTTACCATTTTCAAAGACAACTTTTGTAATATCGTCTTTATCCAGCGTAAATAAAACGTCGGCCGAATACTCGGGAAGGGTGTACTTCACCTCATCAAGCCCGATCTCTTTGATCTTACAGTTAATGATCTCATCGTTCTTTTTGAGTATAACATCCTGACTCCAGCCCTGAAGGGCCAACAAAAAGAACAAGGGCAACAGAAATACAGACTTTCTCATATGGGTTGCTAAGGTGGTATTTTACATATAATGAACCACCTGTATCATAGAAGCCTAAAGCGTAAAATAGTTGCACGACCAGGAATAGTTGCCCGCTATAAGTGCAATAAATGCAAACTTCAGCCGGGGCTTTTGTCGTGGTCATTTACCTGTATACTCCGTATTAACTCCATATCAACTCTACCTCAACTCTACCTCATCTCTACCTTAACTCTACGCCCTACCGTAGACTTGAGGTAGCTTTGAGGTAGAGTTGAGGTAGCTTTGATACAGACATGATAGGGACCCAATACAGATCTGAAACCACGCTTATGCGGATTAAAAAAGGACTAAAAAAGGAAATAAAAGGAATCCACTGCAGATTTTGATACTACATCCAGCGTTTCTTCTTGAACAGAAAGATCATGCTACCCGCGAGTATAACCATGAAAAGCATGAGCACTGTAAATGAATGAGGCTCATTTTGCAAAGGAAGGCCAATATTCATCCCATACAGGCTGGCGATAAAGGTTAGGGGCAGTAAAATGGAGGAGATAAGGGTAAGAACCTTCATGATCTCATTGGTGCGGTTTGTCTGCAAAGAGTCGAACGTTTTGGAGAGACCTTCAACAATCTCCTGGTAATCCTCGGTCATATCCCACATTTTCTGGTAGTAGTCAAGAATGTTACCCCAGTATTCTTCCATGTTTTCTGCGTACCCTTCAATCTCTCCCGATTCGAATTTGTGGAATAACCTTAATTGTGGCTTGAAGATGGTGTTTACCAGAATGATATTTTTTCGTGTAAGAGATATTCGTTCAATCGTTCTTTCGGCCTTTTTATTAAAGAGGTCGCGGTTTATAAGATCAACTTCCACACCGAGTTTGCTCAGTAGGGAGAGCGATTCGAGCATAAGGTGCTCGAGAATTTTATAGAGTAAAGCATCGCTGGTACCTACCTGCCGTACCTGGTAATTATCTTCCTGTTCGCGACCGCTGTTGAACAGGTTATTAACCACCCAGTGCGATTTACCAATAGTAATTATATAGTCGGATCCCCAGAAAATTTTTACTTCTTTAACTTTGAGGAATCTGTTCCAGCGGTCAAAATAAGGGAAATGCAGAATCAGGAAGTAGTAATCGTCGTAAATATCTATTTTGGGTCGTTGGTTTGAACGGCTGCGGCAGTCTTCAATATCAAGGGGATGAAAATGGAAGTTATCGCGAATGAATTGTAAATCTTCATCAGTAGGGTCAAGTATATGATGCCACTTTAGCGTACCTATTTTTATGGTCTCAATCATTGGAACCCTCCTGTTAAAGTATTTAAAAAAGTCTACATTCCCTCGGGATATTTTTAGCGGTACAAAAGTACGAAGAAAGTTCTTAAACTGAGAGGTAAGAAGTTAAATAAACGGACAATAAAATGCAATTAATGTCGTGAATTTCAATCTCTGTGCCATTCCTTCATTTCATAGACAGTGCCTGATACTTCGAGGGCTTTGCCTAAAGCCTGTTCGTTAAGCCGGGTCTTTATATTATGGTCTTTAATAAATTTGAGGAGGTTAAGGGTATTAAGATTTCCAATCATTTCGTAACCGGTCATAGGGCAACCGCCAATTCCGTTAAGAACACCATCGAACGACCTGCAACCTGCATCCCAGGCGGCTTCTATTTTCTCATACCAGGTGTAAGGGGTAGTATGTAAATGCAGGCCGAACTCTGTGCCGGGGTATGCATGCAGCATAGTATGGAAGATATCGGTGATCATTTGTGGGGTTGCAACGCCAATAGTATCAGAGAGAGTGATGGTTTTAATGCCGAGTTTGATAAACCGTTCAATGTGCTTCTGCATTTCGTCAATGCTCCACTCATCCCCGTAAGGGTTGCCAAAAGCCATACTCATGAATATACGCAGTTCCTTTCCGGTATCGGCCGAGAGCTGATACAGCCCATCGATAGTTGCCAGGGCCCGTTGCGTAGAAGAATTAATATTGCGTTGCAGGAAAGTTTCTGACATGGAGTACGGAAATCCTAAAATATCAAGCTTAGGCTGCTGTACAGCATCAGTTCCACCCCGCATATTACCAACTATAGCCATTAAGCGGCCACGCACACCCGACTTGTCGACCAGCTCAAGTACCTGCTGCTGGTTTGCCATTTGGGGTATGGCACGCACCGATACGAAGCTGCCGAAGTCAATTACATCAAAGTCAGCCCTGAGAAGAGCATTAATGTATTCGGCCCGCTTTTCTGCAGAAATAACATAGGGAAGCCCCTGCTGGGCATCGCGTGGTGATTCGGTTATTTTTATGTACTCCTGAACTGTGGTCATATCAGAATAACCCTGGAAGTGGTGGAGTTGTTCAGGTGCTTTTTCATTCAAGAATGTACCGTGAAATTACAAGGCGCTGAATTTCGGAGGTGCCTTCACCAATTTGCAACAGGCGCTGGTCGCGATAAAAGCGCTCAACGGCATAGTCTTTCATCAAACCGTAACCACCGTGAATCTGAACAGCCTCATCGGCAACTTCTTTGGCAATTTCAGAGCAATATAATTTAGCCATGGCCGATTCTTTACCGAATGGTTTGCCGGTATCTTTGAGCCAGCATGCTTTATACAGGAGGTTTCGTGCGAGTTCGATCTTAAGGGCCATATCGGCAAGCTTGAATGAAATAGCCTGGAATTTGGCGATCGGCTGCCCGAATTGTTTACGCTCTTTGGCATATTTAAGGGCGAGTTCATAGGCGCCCTGGGCACATCCCAGGCCCATGGCTGCAATGCTGAGCCTGCCTGCATCGAGGGTTGCCAGCATTATTTTTGAGCCTTGTCCTTTCTGGCCTAAAGTGTTGCTTTGCGGAACCCTGCAGTCATCAAAAAACAGCTGTGCCGTGTCGGAGGCCCGCCACATCATTTTACCATGCATGGTCTGGCGGGTAAAACCCGGGGTGTCTTTATCGACTATAATGGTAGTGAACTCCTTTTTACCGTTTTCGTCGCCGGTAACAGCCTGAACGGTTGCGCCGACCGAAATATCAACCGAGCCGTTGGTAATAAATATTTTGGAGCCATTTATAACCCACTGATCGCCGTCAGCGAAAGCTTTTGTTTTTGAACCTCTGGAGTCACTGCCGGCATCGGGTTCTGTGAGCCCAAAAGCCCATAAGGCATCACCTGTGCAGAGTTGCGGAAGGTACTTCATTTTCTGCTCCTTGGTTCCGTAATAGTACAGGGGGCCAATGCCCAGCGAATTATGTGCGGCGAGCGTAGCAGCCTGTGAACCATCAACACGGGCAATTTCTTCCACTGCAATTATGTACGAAATGTAGTCCATACCCTGACCGCCGTATTTTTCGGGCAGGTAAATGCCAAAAAGGCCAAGCTCACCCATTCTGCGCGTAAGCTCGTACGAGAATGTGGCGTTCTCGTCCAGTTCAGGGGCCAGGGGTTTGATTTCGCGTTCGGCAAATTCACGCACGGTATTGCGAATCATTAAATGCTCATCGGTCAGGTTAAAATTCATACGCTTCTTTTTAAGTGTTTATTCAGCAACTACTTCTTCATTCTTTACCAGATGCACCAGGTGTGTGCTTGTATCAACATTGTCGCCCGGAGCAGCGAGCACCTTGTCAACGGTGCCATCGTAGGGTGCCAGAATGTTGTTTTCCATTTTCATGGCTTCAATAACCATGAGCAAATCGCCTTTTTTCACCTGGGCACCCCCGGTTATCTTCACAGAGAGCACTTTGCCGGGCATGGGCGAAATGATGTCGCCGGCATCTGCTTTATGGGTTGTAACAGCAGTAACCACCTCATGATCAGGAGCGGCAGTGTTTTTTCTGATAACATTAAACTCGTGTCCGTCGTATTTAACAAGTATAACATTACCGGTGTTTTTAACAAGGAAAACGGTGTGCCGCTCGTTTTCCATAATAAGTGTGTACCCGCCTGTCCGGTTTTCTTCTAACCGTGCTTCACGGTCCCGGCCGTTAAATGTATATTTTAAAACGGGGCTATTCCATTCGTTAATTTGTAGATCGTAATCTTTATCGTCGAGCGAAAGTTCTATTTTTCTGTGAATGCGCCAGTGCCCGATCCGGCTCCATATACCGGGAGCTGCGCTTTCATTGTGCGACAATAGACTGTAAAGCAACCCGCTTATTAGCGGAATTTCCGTATCTGCATCCTTACGCGAACTTTGCTGGGCTTTAAGCAGCTTATCGAGGTTATTGTCTATGTAGCGGGTGTTTATCCGGTTTTCAACATAGTCGGGGAACGATAATAGGGTTTGCAGGAAGGTTATATTGGTTTTAATTCCGAGCACAACATACTGCGGCATAAACATCAGCAGCTTTGCAATGGCCTCCATGCGGTTACTGCCATGGGCAATGACCTTGGAGATCATAGGATCGAAATTCGGGTAAATGACCGTTTTGTCGCTCAGCGCCGGGTCGTCAACACGAACGGTGCCGACGGTGGGGTAGGAGTATTTAAGGATTTCGCCGGGCGAAGGCATGAAGCCTGCCAACGGGTCTTCTGCGTAGATCCTTACCTCTACAGCATGACCATTAATTGCAAGCTGGTTTTGAGTGATCTGAAGTGCTTGTCCTTCGGCAACAAGGAACTGCTGCCGAACTATATCAACACCGGTGATCATTTCGGTTACAGGATGTTCCACCTGGATGCGGGTATTCATTTCGAGGAAATAGAAATGAAGGTCTTCATCGACCAGAAACTCTATGGTACCGGCATTATAGTAGCCAATAGATGCAGCAAGGGTAATGGCGGCAGCACACATCTTTTCACGTACCTCAGGGGTAAGTGTTGGGGAGGGTGCTTCTTCTATTATTTTCTGATGGCGGCGCTGCGCAGAGCATTCCCGCTCAAAGAGGTGTATCATGTTACCGTGCTTGTCGCCCAGTACCTGCACTTCTATATGTCGGGGGTTATCAAAGAACCGCTCAATATAAATGGTGCTGTCGCCAAAATAATTGGCGGCTTCACTTGCTGTGGTATTAAGTGCGGCTTCGAGTTCCTCATGCGAGCGCACAATGCGCATGCCTTTTCCGCCACCTCCGGCGGCAGCCTTTACCAGCACCGGCAAGCCTACCTTTTTGTAATCGCGCAGCAGTTCTTCAGGTGTACCTGTTATACCTGGTGAAACCGGAACGTTATGCTTAACAGCTATTTCGCGTGCGGCAATTTTATTACCCATGGCCCGGATGGAGGCCGATGAAGGACCAACGAAGATCAAACCATTTTGCTCACAAGCTTCGGCAAATAAGGGGTTTTCTGACAGAAATCCGTAACCCGGATGTATAGCATTTGCCCCGGTTTCGAGGGCGGCTGTGATAATTGCATTAATGTTAAGATAGGTTTCGAGAAGCGTGGTGCCCGGCAGGTAAACAGCTTCATCGGCTGTCTGCACATGCTTTGCATTGCGGTCGTATTCTGAATAAACGGCAACAATGCTGTACCCCATCTCACGGGCAGTCCTCATGATCCTCAGGGCAATTTCACCCCTGTTCGCTATAAGCAGTTTATTGATTTTCATAGTTGGTCACGCTTTGAACACTCCTTTGTTCGGATAATAAGCTATTGAACCCATCCGGGTTTGCGCTTTTCGAGAAATGCTGCCATACCTTCCTGCCCCTCTTCTGAAGCCCGTATTTCAGCAATCATTGCTGCTGTGTAAGTGAGGGCCTCCTGATGGGTTATCTTATTCGACACCTGATCAATGAGCACTTTACACTGACTTACAGCTTTAGGACCACTTGTTAACAGCAGTCCGGTGGTTTGCTGCAGATATTCTTCGAGTTCGGCCGCAGGCAGCGATTTATTTACCAGCCTGAACCACTCGGCTTCTTTACCGTTTATCCGGCGGCCTGTAAGCATGAGCTCTTTTGCACCATATTCGCCAACCCGTTTCATAACAAACGGACTAATGCAGGCGGGAACAATGCCTATTTTAACTTCAGAAAGGGAAAACGTTGTTTCATCATCGCACAAAGCGATATCACAGGCAGCCAGTAATCCGTTTGCACCGCCTATGGCAGCACCGTGCACCACGGCAATGGTTGGTATGGGGCAATTGTAGATGGTATTAAAGCATTCTGATAATTGCAGGCTCTCCTGAAGATTCTGCTCGTACGAGTAGCTTGCAACATCACGCATCCAGTTCAGATCTGCTCCGGCACAGAAAGATTTACCTCTGCCACGAAGTACTATAATGCGGGTGCCGGTATTGCCGGTTATTTCTTTAAAGGCTTTAATAAGCTCGCCTATCATTACCTCGTTAAAAGCATTTCTTATCTCGGGTCTGTTGAGCCAGACAGTGGCAATTTGCCCAGTATATTCAATAGCGATGGTTTGATATTGCATAGGTTTATTTTGGAGGATGTTTAATTACATTCTAAAGACGCCATATTTGGTTTCTTCCCATACACGGTTGGCTGATGCGGCAAGGCCCATTGCGAGCACTCTTCGGGTATCGGCAGGGTCAATTATACCATCGTCCCAAAGGCGGGCTGAGCTGTAGTAGGCAGAACCTTCCTCTTCGTATTTACTGAGGATGGAGGTACGCAGTTTTTCTTTCTCTTCTTCGTCGAATCCAAGTCCTTTTGCTCTGAGTTGCTCTTCCTTAACGGTAGTAAGCACGCTTGCAGCCTGCTCGCCGCCCATAACCGATATTTTGGCATTTGGCCACATAAAAAGCAGGTTCGGGTCATAGGCCCTTCCGGCCATAGCATAATTGCCTGCACCAAAAGAACCTCCGAAAACAAGGGTGAACTTTGGCACATTGGCATTTGCAACCGCGTGCACCATCTTGGCACCATCGCGAGCAATACCTTTACGCTCATATTCCCGGCCAACAATGAATCCTGTAATATTCTGCAAAAACAAGATCGGAACGTTGCGTGAGGTACACAGTTCTATAAAGTGGGCACCCTTAAGGGCAGTTTCGCCGAACAGCACACCATTGTTTGCAAGTATACCAACAGGGTAACCCATGATATGTGAGAAGCCCGTTACAAGGGTAGGAGCATAGTTTGCTTTGAATTCATGAAAGCGGCTCTCGTCGACCAGCCGGGCAATAATTTCTTTTGAGTCTACAGGCTTGCGCAGATCAATGGGCGCGATACCATAAAGTTCTGTCGGATCATAAAACGGATAAGCGGCAGGTAAAATATCGAGAGGCTGCCTTAGAGCAGGTTTTAATGTTTTTATTATATCGCGGCAGATCTGCACGGCATGATAGTCGTCTTCGGCCAGATGATCGGCCACTCCCGAAACAGAAGTATGTACAATGGCACCTCCCAGTTCTTCGGCAGTAACTTCTTCACCGGTTGCGGCTTTTACCAGCGGAGGGCCACCAATAAATATGGTTCCCTGATCGCGCACTATAATAGTCTCATCGCTCATGGCAGGTACATAGGCACCGCCTGCGGTGCAGGAGCCCATAACGATGGCTATCTGCGGAATGCCGGCTGCCGACATACGGGCCTGGTTGTAGAAGAACCTGCCAAAATCGAACCTATCAGGGAATACTTTCGATTGCTCCGGAAGGAATACACCACCCGAATCAACCATGTAAATACAGGGAAGGTGGTTTTGCATGGCAATCTCCTGTGCTCTCACATGCTTGCGTATGGTTTGCTCTATGTAAGTACCTCCCTTTACAGTGGCATCGTTGGCTACGATCATCACTTCGCGCCCGTGAATAACCCCTATTCCGGTGACAATGCCTGCCGAAGGGAATTCGTTGTTATGAATTCCGTAAGCAGCAAAAGGCGATAATTCAAGGAATGGAGTATTCTGATCTACCAGCATATCTATACGCTCCCGGGCAAGCAGTTTGCCACGTTCTTTATGCTTACTGATCGCTGCCGGCGGACCTCCGGCTGTAACCTGCCTCATGCGTTCGCGGTATGTATCAAGGAGTTGCATATATGCAGCCTGATTCTTGCGATACTCTTCTGATGAGGTATTTATCTTTGATTCTATCCGATACAAAACAGGTCTTTTTGGGTGGTTAATAAGGATGAGGCAATGTACACTTTTTTTAACAAAGCACAAACATTTGTATCATGTAAATGTTTGAAAATGCTCAAATGTATTGGCCCCGGAAAAACCGACCGTACGTAACGACAAAAAAATAAACTGCACCAGCAGTTTAGCCGTGGATTATTTAAAAACCGGTAAACTGAAAGTGCAGCTTAGTGAATGGCTGTAAGCTTACTCTTCTTTTATTGAGTCAAGCAGGGCAATAGCAGTTTCAATATATTTTGCTGCCGATTCTGCCCGTGTTGATTCTAGTTCAGTGCATTTAAACTCAATTCCTTCAAGACTTGTATGTTTGCGCAAATGCTCTGTTATTTTCTCGAGAGCACCTTTGATCTGTGCAAATTTCTCCTGTTCATTGAACGAAGAAACTGTTATGGCATTGAAAAATTCAGATTTAGAATTTATCTGATCTATCTGTACTTTCCTCTGTTTACTTTGTTTGGCTTTTTTATTCTGCTTTTGCGAGTTTTTTTCAGCTAGCCGCTCTTTATACCATTCGATATACTCGCGGGTTTCGTCAGTCATTTTTATATCAGAATCCATGGCATTAATTTTGCGCAAATATAAGCATCTTGACGTTCGAAATTAATAAACGCTCGCTTCTATTTCACCTTTTAATACCATTAAACCATTCATTGCCAGCGCACGCATCTCATCCTCCCCCGGATACACGTGAACAGGGGCAATTTTATACACTCGTTCAATAACCTGATTTACGAACCATTTACCGTGTGCAATGCCGCCGGTAAGGATAATGGCATCTACATCGCCTTTAAGAACTGTGCTCATGGCTCCAATTTCTTTGGCAACCTGAAAAGCCATTGCTTCAAAGATGAATTTAGCCTGCTCATCGCCGGCCATTATGCGTTGCTCTACCTCATAAGCACTGTTGGTACCCACATGGGCAGCAAGACCACCTTTTCCTTTGATCATGGTAAGTACTTCTTTCAGAGTGTATTTACCACTGAAACACAACCGGGCAAGATCTGCAGCAGGTAGGGTACCGCTTCTTTCGGGCGAGAAAGGCCCTTCACCATCAAGCGCCTGGTTAACATCAACAACCCGTCCCTTTAAATGAGCGCCAACGCTTATACCTCCACCCAGATGCACAACTATGAGATTGAGATCTTCATACTTGCGCATGATTGATTTGGCATGCTGGCGGGCAATGGCTTTCTGGTTTAAGGCATGAAATATGGATAGGCGTTTAAATAACGGATGACCGGAAACACGTGCAAGAGGTTCGAGCTCGTCAACAACCACCGGATCGGTAATATAGGCTTTAACACCATTCAGGCTCATAGCAATATCGTGGGCAATGAGTCCGCCAAGGTTGCTGGCATGCTCACCCATCGGACTGTGTTTCAGGTCGGCGATCATTGCTTCGTTCACCTCATAAACACCTGAGGGAATGGGCTTTACCAGACCTCCCCTGCCAACAATTACGTTCAGTGTATTGAGCTCAATTCCCGTTTCCTGCAACTGTTTCAGTATTATTTCTTTGCGGAAACTATACTGATCGGTTATTTTTTCATACGGCGCCAGTTCTTCGGTAGTATGGTAGAGAGTGCGGACAAACAATGGATTGGCGCCGCTAAATACAGCAATTTTAGTACTGGTTGACCCGGGATTAATTGCCAGGATAAGGATTTCTTCCATGGTATATTATAAAAAATTGGTTGGCAATAAACTATTTGGCTATTAATGCTGCCAGTGCAATGCTGTAAAGCTTGGTCAGGGCACTGTCGCCACGTGATGAAAGAACGCATGGAACGCGCGCTCCGGCAACAAATGCGCCCAGCTCAGCACCAGCAAGCTTAGTATTTGCTTTATAGAATACGTTACCTGATTCAATATTCGGGAACAGTAAACAGTCTGCATCACCTGCAACCGGACCAGTGAGTTTCTTTATTTCAGCCGATTCTTTATCGATAGCTGTATCCAGCGCAAGCGGACCATCGATCCAGGCATCTTTTATCTGACCACGATCGGCCATCTTTGCAAGCATAGCTCCTTCCACACTGGAAGGAATACCTGCCAGCATTTGTTCTGTAGCCGAAATAACAGCAACTTTTGGCTTCTCTATTTGAAGCGCTTTTGCAGTGTTGATGAGGTAATTGGTAATGGCAACCTTTTGCTTGAAATCAGGCAGCGGAATGATGGCTACGTCGCCAACGATCATCAGCTTATGGTAATTAGGATTTTCTATGACGGTAACATGACTCAGAATTGCCCCCGGGTTCATTAGCCCGGTTTCTTTATTAAGAATGGCTTTCATGTATTTATCGGTACTGACAAGGCCTTTCATGAGCAGTTCAGCTTCACCGGCATTGATCAATTCAACGGCTTTTGAAGCTGCTTTCATCTCATTGGGCTCGTGTATAAGCTTAAACTTCTCTGCATTGATGCCGAGCTTTGCACAAACATCTTTCATAACCCCTTCGTCGCCTACCAGTATACCGTCTATGATGCCTTTATCTACGGCTTCATTAACAGCTTCGATAGTGTGCGAATCGTTTGCGTATGCTGCAACAAGCCTTTTTTTGGTTTTAGACTTGAGTACATCAAAAATCTGCTCCAGTTTCGTTATTGCCATTGGTCCTCCTTAATTAAAAAATATCTAGATTTGTGAATATATTGATTCTGTTATACTTGGCACTTAAAATTTGACTGCAAAAGTACCATGTAATCGTTATTTTACCAAAATTTATAAGACAAAGGGAGACTTTTTATTAAATACCTTTGCAGATATTTTATGCGTATCTACTGATTTGATTTACTGCAAATGATTTCGAGAAAACATATTGTCTTTCTGCCCTTCCTTTCGGGTCTGCTTTTAGCAGGTGCATGGCCTGAACGAGGCTTCCCCCTTCTGCTTCTCATTGCTTTTGTTCCGTTGCTCATCATGGAGAACATGAAACGCAATGACCCGGGCATTACGCGTATTAGCATTTACTGGATGGTGTTCCCGGCATTTCTTATCTGGAACACACTAACGATATGGTGGATCTATAACTCAACCTTTTTTGGGGCTGCGGTAGCCGTGTTGTTAAACACGTTTATGCAGAGCCTTATGTTCTGGTTGTTTCACTTTACCCGCAAAAACAGGATGCGCGGGAACCATGGATATATTGCGCTGATATTCTTCTGGATAGCGTTCGAGTACATTCACCATGAATGGGATCTGAATTTCCCCTGGCTAACACTGGGTAATGGTTTTGCAGCCTGGCCCAGGTGGATACAATGGTATGAATACACCGGCACTTTTGGGGGTTCCTTATGGATACTGATCGTTAACATACTCCTGTTTAAAGTTTATGAGAACCTTACATCAGGTAAAACCGGCAAAAATATATGGGCAAGTCTGCCTGTTCCTTTGCTGGTAATAATTTTACCGGTGGCGGCTTCCTTTATTATGTATTACAATTATGAAGAAAAGCCGGTACCGCTAAATGTGGTGGCAGTACAGCCTAATATTGACCCCTACGAAGAACAGTATGAGCTGCCTGCGACAGAGGTTATTGACAGGGCATCAGCGCTTGCAGCAAAAAAAACCAATGAGTCAACAGATTTTATATTGTTCCCTGAATCGATGATACAGCCTAATTTCCATACGGGTGAGCGCTTTTGGGAAAATACGATCGACAACCATTATACTATTGATCAGTTCAGGCAGGGTTTACTGGCCAGGTTCCCGAACAGCAGAATAATTGCAGGATATTCCAGTTCAAGAGATTACCGGCCTGGTGATTTTATACCTTCAACAGCACGGGAATATCGCGATGGTTCAGGGTATTACGATAACCTGAATGCGGCATATTACATTGAATTAAATGGCAGGGTACAGGCTTCGCATAAGTCTAAGCTTACCCCGGGTGTAGAATTGATGCCTTTTCCGTGGCTCCTGGCACCTCTGGGTGATATTGCAATAGATCTGGGTGGCACTGTGGGGCAGCTGGGAATGGATGCTGAACGTACACCGTTCACGGTAAATGATTCACTTAAAGTAGCACCCATTATTTGCTATGAATCGGTATACGGAGAGTTTGTTGCGGGTTTCATAAAGAACGGAGCCAATGCAATATTCATTATAACGAACGACGGATGGTGGGGCAACACGGCCGGTCACCGCCAGCATATGCTGTTTTCGGTTATCAGAGCCATTGAGACCCGCCGCAGTGTTGCGCGTTCAGCAAATACAGGTATTTCATGTTTCGTAAACCAGCGGGGTGACATTACACAGCGCACGGCATACTGGGTGCCTGATGTAATTGCTTCAACTATAAATGCTAACGATAAGATTACCTTCTATGTTAAGCATGGCGATTATATTGCAAGGGGTTCGGCACTGGGTGCTGTTTTACTGCTGCTTATATCGCTTGTTTTTCATTTTAAACCTGAAATAGAAAAGCGCAGGATGTAATTTTACTGCACGTGCGGCAGAAGATGGAGAAGTGGCATGATTTGTGGTATGGTTCTTTTTAAGAACTATTCAACTAAAAACGCTATGAAACCACACAACTTCTTTCCGACAATAGTGATAACTCTGTTGCTAAGCCTCAGTATGTTATCCCCCGCAAGGGCACAATTTCATAACCACCATAATCATCACAGACCGCAATGGGTTACTGTACACCACTGTGATGCAGCTACACGCTATATATACTTCCCTGAACAGGACTTCTATTACGACATGATAAACGGAGTTTATGTTTATCCGTCGGGAGAAACCTGGATATACAGTGAAGCAGTACCTGCAGTTTATGCACATATTGACCTGGCTTTTGTTCCGATCATAGAGCTTGATATTACAGTTGAGCGACCCTATCTGTTCCACCATGACCACGTTGTGTGGTACCGCACCTACAACTACGATTACGATTATGTAAGGTATTACAGGGGAAATGGACACCATGGTCATTATGTAAAGCACCACCAGAAACCAAGGCACGGTCATTACGGCTATTATGAAGTAAATAAACACAGAGACTCTAACCACAGCAACAGTCATTATCGGGATCACGACCGGAATGATCATAACCGGGGAAACAGTGATTACAAAAGAGATAATGACCACAGGCAGGGTAATGGTAACCGCAGTCACAGCGAATACAAGGGAAACAGCGGCAAAGGCAACAACAAAGGAACGTACAGCTCAAACAAGGAAAGCAGAAACAACGATAATGGGCATCGCGGAAAGGGCAGTGGAAACGAAAGGAAGAGCAACAGAAGATAGAACATAAAAGTCGCTTATGGCATACTTCTTGTTATCTGATTAACATAAACAATTTAACAAAAATGAAACACGTATTATTGATCATCCTCGGACTGACTTTCGCTTTCAGCGTATCGGCCCAGCAAAAGCAACCATCATGGAAAGCACCGGACAAATATAAGACTATGGTGCAGAAAGAGAAGGGCGACCTTGCAACCGGTAAGGAGCTCTACAACAAGCATTGCAAATCATGCCACGGAGGCAAGGGACTGGGCGACGGACCAAAGGCCGCAAGTCTTAAGACATATCCGGGTGATTTCACAAAACCGTATTTTAAGAAATACAATTACGGTGAGCTGTATTACATTTCTTTTGTAGGGCACAATGAAATGCCAAACTTCGAGAAAAAGATCGTTGATGAAGGCGACAGGGCCTCATTGATTGAGTACATCAAAAAGATGTAGTTCTTTGAACTGTATCATTAGCAAACAAAAAAGGGGCACCAACGGGCGTCCCTTTTTTGTTTGCTAATCACCAATTGCTGGTGTTGTTTTCAGGATTACCGGGTTTGCCGGTAAATGCAGCGTGTATTAGTTTGCAGCGATTTTCTTAAAGGTTACGGATTTTACCGGTACAGTCTTTTGAATTTTTATAGCCATTTCAAGAGTTCCTGTTTCAGTTCCGTTAACGGAAATAACTTTCAATAAACCATAGAGTCCGGATTGAATTTTGAAGGAGTAAACATCGTCTGCGGTAAGTTTACTTGCTTTACGGCGTGCATTATCCTCATTAGCCTTGTATGAAAATATCAGAGCTCCGTCGTTGGTGATCTGATCAAACTGTGTTGCAGTAATTTCAGCCTTAACAAAGCGGGTGGTATTTTTTACAGTATAGTTATCAGGACTTGAGTTGCCGGTGAATATGCCTTCGATTCCTGAGCCCGGAGCTGCGAGGGTCATGAAGTTCTGGTTTTCTGGGGTATCTTCGTAAAAGCAGAACATGTCAATATCGGCCTGATGGTTAAAGGCATCTCCCTGCATGTATTTTACGGTAGTATTGTTCGACAGCGAAAGGAAACTTTCAACGTCAACATTATCCTGAGCGCCAAGTAATACTACATTGTAGGTATTGATCTCACCAAATTCTCCGGTTACCGTGACAGTTCTTGAAGTAACGTTGCCGGCTTTGTCGGTTACGATAAATTCAAATACATCGGTTTCACTTGGGGTTTTCAGAGTATAAAGGTCCTCTTCGAACGTTGCATTATTAAAAGTGGAATCGTAAACAACTTCCTGATTGTACTTAATCTTAAAGTTTACGAGGTTATCTGTTCCATTGCTTGCTGCGGTAATCCCAAAATTAAGTGTATCACCGGCTGCAGCATTCATGTCCTGAGAAACCCATCCTTCACCGGCTTTGAGATTAAGTGTTGGCGGAACTTTTTCGTCTTCATCTTTCGAACAGCTTGTCATTAACAGAACAACAACCATGGTCATTCCTAAAAGCTTAAGTAAATTTTTCATGTTTTTAATGGATTTAAAATAGTTTTAAGATTGAGATGTAATCGGATTCAAAGATAGGAAATAAGGCAGGTAAGATTCAGTCGACTAGATTTTATGTTCATGTCGAAAATGTTGAGGCCTATGTGGCAACTCTTTTGTATTTTCGCTGTTAAAGAAACGAATTATTAATCTACAAATCCATTCTCATGAATTTTGAGTTTACTGAAGAGCAGCTAATGATACAACAAGCTGCAAGGGATTATGCGCAGAGAGAGCTTATTCTTGATGTTATTGAACGCGATACGCATAGCATTTATCCGGCAAAGCACGTAAAAGCGCTGGCCGAGCTGGGTTTTTTGGGTATGATGGTTAAACCGGAGTACGATGGTGGCGGTATGGATACTGTTTCGTATGTACTTGCTATGGAGGAACTTTCGAAAGTTGACGCATCAACAAGCGTTATTATGTCGGTCAATAATTCACTGGTTTGTTATGGCATTGAGAAATTTGGAACCGAAGAACAGAAGCAAAAGTGGCTGCGTCCATTGGCAAGAGGTGAAAAGATAGGCGCTTTCCTATTATCAGAACCGGAGGCTGGATCGGATGCCACCTCGCAAAGGACTACAGCGGAGGACAAAGGCGATCATTATCTGGTAAACGGTACAAAGAACTGGATCACAAATGGTAATTCGGCCAGTACTTACCTGGTTATAGCGCAAACACATCCCGAAAAGGGGCACAGAGGTATAAATGTGCTTTTGGTTGACCGTAATTCGGCAGGTATTTCAGTAGGTCCTCATGAAGATAAAATGGGAATGCGCAGCTCCGATACCCATTCTGTAATGTTTACCGATGTGATTGTTCCGAAAGAGAACAGGATTGGTGAAGATGGTTTTGGCTTTAAGTTCGCCATGAAAACCCTGGAGGGGGGCAGAATTGGTATAGCTTCTCAGGCGTTGGGACTAGCATCGGGGGCTCTTGAACGGTCAATTAAGTATGCTCAGGAACGTAAGGCCTTTGGTAAAGAGATAGGCAAACACCAGGCAATTGCTTTCAAACTTGCCGAGATGGCTATTAAGGTTGAAAATGCCAGAAACCTGTGTTTAAAAGCTGCATGGCTTAAGGATCAGGGCAAGCCGTATGGTTACGCAAGTGCAATGGCCAAGTACTATGCTGCAGAAGCCGCAATGTGGGTTACTACCGAGGCAGTGCAGATACATGGCGGTTATGGCTATGTTAAAGAGTATCATGTTGAAAGGCTGATGCGCGAAGCAAAACTTACGCAGATTTACGAAGGCACTTCAGAAATTCAACAGATAGTAATTTCGAGAGAGTTGCTCGATTCGAAATAATCCTGAACCATTAGTAATAAGTTAATTCACGGTCTGTTCCTTACAGTTCAGGCCGTTCATATAAATCACACATAATGAACATATTTGTTTGTATCAGTAATGTACCCGATACCACAACCCGGATCAAATTTAAACCGGGTAATACAGAGGTAGACTACACAGGGGTACAATGGATCATTAATCCATGGGATGAACTGGCACTTACCCGTGCACTGGAATTAAAAGAGGCTAATCCGGCAGTTATTCAGAAGATTACTGTTATTACTGTGGGCAAGGCCGATGCAGAACCCACCATCCGTAAAGCACTTGCCAGCGGAGCCGATGAGGCTGTAAGAGTAGATGCCGCACCGGAAGATGCTTACAGCACAGCCAGGCAGCTTGCCGAAGCTTTGAAGAATGAAAGCTGCGATATTGTACTTTGCGGTGTGGAGTCAAGCGACTTTAATAACTGGTCGGTTGGCGGCATGTTGTCGGAGATGCTTAATGTACCATCGGTTTCAGCCGTGAGTGCACTGAATATTGACAACGGAAAAATAATGGTGACCCGCGAAATTGATGGCGGCAAACAGCAGATAAGTACTCCTGCTCCTGTTGTTCTCATTGTGCAGAAAGGTATTGCATTAACACCGCGTATTCCGTCTATGCGCGGGATCATGACGGCAAGAACAAAGCCATTGAAGGTAGTTGCACCGGCAGCTGCTGAACCTTTGGTTAAGGTTCTCGAATACCAGGCACCACCACAAAAATCGGCATGCAAAATGATTGACGTGGAGCAACTGGACGTATTACCGAATCTGTTGCACGAAGAAGCCAGAGTAATTTAATGTATTAAAGGAAACAGAAGTATGTCAGTATTAGTATATATAGAACAACGCGAAGGTACTTTCAGGAAAAGTGCATTCGAACTGGTTAGCTTTGGAAAAAATGCTGCAGGGGCAATGAATGTTCCGTTGCATGTGCTTGCCATTGGTAATGTAAGCCGCGAAGAACTTTCATTAACCGGTAAATACGGAGCTACATCAGTTATTCATATAGCCACCGAAGCAGCTCTTGACGATCAGGCCTATACCAAAGCCATTGCTCAGGTAGCCGCTGAAAAACAGGCTACACTGGTAGTTATGGCACACAATCTTACCGGTCGTGCAATTGCCCCAAGGCTTGCAGTTAGAATGAACGCTGCACTGGCAACGGCAGTGAACGGTTTGCCGGTTAGTTATGAGCCTTTTGTAGTGGTTAAGAAAACGTTCTCGGGTAAAGCAATAACGCACCAGCAAATGACCGGTGCAGCTAAAATAATTACGCTTTCGCAGAATACTGCAGGCATAGTTGAGAATCCTGCAACGGTTACTGTGGAAGAGTATACAGGAGCGTCACTTGCACCTGCAACACAGGTACTGTCAACAGATGTGCAGTCGGGCAAGGTTTTATTGACGGAAGCGGAGATCATAGTTTCGGGAGGCAGAGGAATGCGCGGACCGGAGAACTGGAAACCGCTGGAAGAACTGGCCGGAATACTTGGAGCTGCTACTGCCTGTTCACGTCCCGTATCGGATGAAGGCTGGAGGCCGCATTCAGAGCATGTTGGTCAAACCGGGAAGGTAGTGGCACCAACACTGTATTTTGCCCTGGGTATATCAGGTGCAATTCAGCATCTTGCCGGTATTAATTCATCAAAGGTTATTGTTGCAGTGAATAAGGATCCTGAAGCTCCTATTTTCACAGCGGCAGACTATGGGATAGTCGGTGATCTGCAAACAGTGCTGCCAAAAATGACAGAAGCCTTTAGAAAGTTTAAGTCAGGCAACTGAAAATAAAGCAACAGCCCGGTCATTCGCCGGGCTGTTTCGTTAATATTTATGCCTTTTGTGCAGTCTTTGTCCAGTCTTTGAGGTTAGTTTAGCGATTGTATATAGTTTTCGACCACCTTTGGGAAGTGCTCATACTCCAGCGCATGTACTTTTTGTGCAAGGGTGTCGGGTGTATCAGCGTCGGTCAGAGGGCATTTTGCCTGAAACAGTATACAACCGCGATCGTATTCTTCGTTAACCAGATGCACTGTGATGCCTGACTCCCTGTCTTTATTAACTATAACCGATTCATGCACTTTTGAGCCATACATGCCTTTACCGCCATACAACGGCAACAGGGCAGGATGGATGTTTATTATGCGCCGGGGGAATGCCTGCAGTATGTCAGAGGGCATTAACCACAGAAATCCGGCAAGCACTATAAGGTCAATCCTGCGGTTCAGAAGATCGGTAAGAACAGCACTCTGGGAGCTTTGATTGTCTGCAGGTGCGAACTGCTGTCTTGAAAAGACAACAACCGGTAGTTGCAGGTTATGTGCCCTTTCAATTACATAGGCATGTGGGTTATTGCAATAGATAACTTCAACGCGTGCCAGGGGAGAGTTAGAAAAATACTCAGCCAGTCTCTGGGCATTGGATCCGTTACCTGAAGCAAAAACTGCAATGCGTTTCATACAGTGTTCCTGAATAATTGTTTATGCCGGTTTATTGCGTAATTACCAGAAGGTAATAGTTTTTCTTGCCTTTCTGAACCAACAGGTATTTGTTGTTGAGCAGGTGTTGTTTGGTAACAAGGAAGTCCTCAGCCACTTTTTGCTTATTGATCTGAACGCCTCCATCTTTCAGCATACGGCGCGCTTCGCCTTTGGAAGGGAAAACAGCCGATGCTCCTGCTATCAGGTCAACTACATTCATTTCATCACCCAGTATGGAAGCTGGAATTTCGAACTGCGGAACCCCTTCGAATACAGATAAAAGCACATCCTCCTGCAGTTTGCGGAGGGTTTCGGTGGTTCCTTTGCCGAATAATATCTCAGAAGCTTCAACGGCTGCCTGATAATCGGCTTCGGAGTGGATGCGTATTGTCAGATCTTTGGCGAGTGCTTTTTGCAGAACCCGCAAATGCGGAGCTTCTCTGTGCTCTGCAATCATGCCGTCAATGACATCTTTCCCGAAAAGGGTAAAGATCTTAATATATTTTTCTGCATCCGCATCAGAGGTATTGAGCCAGAACTGATAGAATTTATAGGGTGAGGTCTTTTGCGGATCAAGCCATATGTTACCTGATTCTGTTTTACCAAATTTACCTCCGTCAGCTTTTGTAATGAGCGGACAGGTGAGTGCAAAGGCTTCTCCACCGGTCTTGCGCCGGATAAGTTCTGTGCCGGTGGTAATGTTGCCCCATTGATCGGAACCGCCCATTTGCAGTTTGCAGTTGTAGTTCTGATATAAATGCAGGAAATCATACCCCTGAACTAATTGATAAGTGAACTCTGTAAACGACATTCCGTCACCAGCTTCACCGGTAAGACGCTTTTTCACAGAATCTTTTGCCATCATGTAGTTAACGGTTATGTGTTTACCGATATCTCTGATGAAGCTTAAGAAACTGAATTCTTTCATCCAGTCGTAGTTGTTGACAGCTACAGCACAATTGTCCATTTCCTGGTTAAAGTCAAGTAAACGGGCGATTTGTTGCGTTATTCCGGCTTGATTATTTCTGAGGGTAGCCTCGTCGAGGAGGTTACGTTCTTCGGATTTTCCGGAAGGATCGCCAATCATACCTGTTGCTCCGCCAAGCAGTACAATGGGTTTATGTCCGCATAACTGAAGGTGTTTTAACATCATGATACCAACCAGATGGCCTATATGCAGGGAATCTGCTGTAGGGTCAATACCAACATATGCTGATACCATGCCTTTTGACAACATTTCATCGGTACCCGGCATAACATCGTGTATCATGCCCCGCCAGCGAAGTTCTTCAATAAAATTCATAAATAAAGGATGACTTTCAGTTTAAAAACGCAAAGGTATGGAATTAAATAGCCGGTTTTGATGAACATGGTATACAGCTAATTGGTTTATGGGTTAAATTTGCGTATATGATATTAGTTACCGGAGCTACAGGCCTTGTTGGGTCGTATTTACTGCATAAGCTGCTGTTAAAGGGAGAACGGGTCAGGGGTACCCTTTATAATCGTCAAAGTATTGAAAGAACCAGGGCCATATTTAACAGCCTGGGCAGTAATGCTGAAGAGCTTCTCGGCAAGATCGAATGGATAGAGGGTGACGTTCTGGATGTAATGATGCTTGAAGAAGCAATGAAAGGTGTTGATCACGTGTATCATTGCGCAGCCGTTGTATCCTTTGATCCGCGTGATCTGGACCATATGATGCGGATCAATATAGATGGCACGGCTAATGTTGTTAACGCAGCACTTGCTGCAGGTGTAAAAAAGTTTTGCCACGTGAGTTCTATAGCTTCGCTGGGGCGTACCGATGACTCTGACATTATTGATGAAGAATCAGAATGGCGTTCAGGCTCAAAGAATTCAAAATACTCCAGGAGCAAATTCATGGGAGAACGCGAAGTGTGGAGAGCGAGTGCTGAGGGGCTGCCTGTTGTAATTGTTAACCCATCAATAATTCTGGGTTACGGGCATCCCGATAAGGGAAGCACCAGAATGTTTAAAACCATACATAAGAACTCGGCGTTTTATGGTAAGGGCACGAACGGTTTTGTTGATGTAAGGGATGTTGTTAACGCAATGGTAAGTTTGATGGAAAGCGACATAGTAAATGAGCGCTTTGTGGTTTCTGCAGGCAACTTTACGTACAAAGATATCTTTAGCATGATTGCCAGAGGCTTTAAAAAACCGGAGCCAAGATTTGAAGTTCCAAACTTTATACTTGATATTGTTTGGCGGGTAGAGGCTGCAAGGGCAAGGCTAATGAACGATAAGCCGCTTATAACAAAAGAAACAGCTACTACTTCGAAGTTCCATCACTATTATTCAAGTTCAAAGCTTGAAAAAGCGCTCAACTATTCTTTTATCCCTATCGAAGATACTATTCAGTCGCTCTGTAATGCAATGAAGGACGAGCTGAACGGTAAAAAGATCAGCGCATAGCGAGGGTTTTGTAGTGTTCGTACTGGTCCATAACTTCCAATACAAACTTGTGCGTTTCTTTACCACTTACGCGGCCGTATTTCACGACCTCATCGGTATAAAATTCGGGTTTTGACTTTGCCAGGAGGTAATATTCAACATTCCCTTGCCATACAGACGGATCTTTACCATACTTTTCGGCAAGGTTTATAGCATCGAGTATATGCGCGAGGCCAATATTGTATGCTGCTAATACGAATTTCTTTCTTTCAGCTTTTTCAGGAACCAGGGGAGTTAGTCTCTTATCGAGATAGTTAAGTAGTCTGACTCCGGCAGCAATTTGTTCGTTAGCTGTGGAGCCCTTGTGTGCGCCGAATTTTGAGGCTGTACCGGGCATTAGCTGCATTATGCCAAAAGCGCCCCTGCGGGAAGTTACGTCGGTATTAAACTTTGACTCATGGTAGATCAGGGCAGCCACCAGCCTCCAGTCCCATCCAATCCGGGTGCTCATTTCTCTTATTATGTGGTCATAGTCAGAGATGGGCCTTTTCTGAAGAGGGATGCCCAGGGCGATATTTACCCAGCGGGGATTTCTGTAGTACTTTCTGTAAACAGATGTAAACTGCTTACTTGATTTCATTTCAGAGATCCAGTTATTTGCTTCCTCGAGCAAGTTAACAGCTCCTTTTCTGAGGACCCAGGAAATCCCTATTTCAGGACTGATCCTTGTATGGGCGTCGAGGTTGGAGTAGGTAAGCATGAGTGCTTTGGCAGTGCTTTCAAATGCAATGGTGTAATCGATATATCCATCAGAAACATCTTGCACAAACTCTGTCACGGAACCGGTATCTTCGCCGATAATATTCACCTGGTTGCCGGTTACATGCTGAAGATCACTCAGATAGAACTGGCCTTGTTTGTTGGGAGGTAATGTTATAGTTTTACCGGACAACCCGGTAAGATCGTTGATCATTTCCTTTTTATAGGAAGGATTCCGGTGCCAGTTTTCAGGCTTTCGCTGTATGAGCACCTGATAGTCATTATAAATAGGATCGGTGTAAGCCAGTTCGAACATGTCGTCAGTAACAACGGGCAGTTCCATGGCAATGAGATCAACTTTTTTTTGCTGCAGGTACTGTAATGCTTTATATACGTTGGGCTCAACAACTATTTCGAGTGAAACATCGAGGTAGTCAGCGAACATTTCAAGTAATTCATACTGAAAGCCGTGCTGCTCGCCGTCGTAATTGAAGTAATTAAGGGAATTATCATCAGTAAGTGCAACAAGTGTCCCTCTGTTTTTAATGTCTTTTAGCAAGCCTCCTGTTTGTCCACTCTTAAGAAAGGGCTTTTCAGCAGCAAGATTCGTACATGATTCAGGGATAAAAAGAATCAATACGATAATTAATGAGGAAAAAATATTACTAATCAGCCTACGATACATTCTGTCTGATTTGGTTAATAAATGGGCCAGAGAACAGGTAGTCGATTAACCCTTGGCCTTTAACTAATTCATCTTCCGGCAATTGCATCAGCAATTAAGGTGAGCCGGGGAATTATTTATGGTGCATTTCTCAAACTAAACACGCTTGTTTAGGAAATGTTTTGAGAAAAATAGAACGAGGATGCAAATATATGAAGTTTAGCAGCCATATGGGCTAATCTATAACATTTTTTAACGAATATATTGTATATAATTGAAATACAGTGCTATAGAATCAGCAAAAAACTACTGGTATTGGAAACAGCATTACTTTTCAACGAATTCAAAACTTAAGAGAATAGCCTGAATCTGTTTTATAAGATTGGTTTTGTCGGCATTTGGTGCATATACATAACCATCAAGGGTAATTACTTTGTTGTTTTTCTTATCCACGAAAGTGTAACTCAGGAAGGGACCACCCATGAAGTCCTTTTTAACTTCCCAAAGGCCTCTTGTTTCTGTTGCAAGTTCCTTTTTAAGACTTAATGTTCTCGCTTCAGGCTCAATATAATTGTGCGCAACCACCATAAAAGAACTGTCTGATGGCCCTGGAACGTATAGTCGGGTGAACTGATCGCGCACAGAAAGTATCTTTCTGACGTTGAAAGCATTGGTATCGGTATAGGGGTATGAATACATGATAATGCCCTGAGAAAGCACGTTGGCTTCACGACGGAGCCAGAGAAAATCAGGTTTATCAATGGCTATGTAATAATCAGCAGGAATGTCGATGTTAAGGTTAAACTTACTTTTCGCCAGTTCCATAGCTTTGATGTTCAGGGTCTTCTTATTCAAAGCCTGTAGCCGCTCAATCTCTGCATTTTCGAATAGATTAAAGATCTCTCTTTGATTCTCAATAAAAGCAGTCTTTAACTCTTCAATGGTTGGGGCTGAAATTTTAATTACTCTTTGAGGAGTAGCAAACAGATCGCGGCCTACTTCGTACTTTGCCTCCTTAAGAGTACTGTCAATTAACAGGTTTAGCACATTCCGGTGTCTCTGGAATAAAGTGGTAAACTCATCGAGTTTTATTTGCACCACTTTATATAGCGGCTCCGGTTGAGGAAGTCCTGTACGTGAAGTGTTAAAGTAATTTACTACGGTATCTTTTATGCTTGTTTTCCATAGATTGTCCTCAGCAACCACAATTATTTCGTTTGGACTACCTTTAGAGGCAGCAAGCGATGCTTTGTCTGAAGTACAACCGGTAGCAGAGATGATAATAGAAACAGCCAGTGTTGCTATTGATAAATATTGCCTTAATTGCATAAGAGATAGTTTAAAACTATGAAACAACTGCTACTTTAATTTTCTGACCTGGTTTTAACGAGCGTTCGTTATTAATATTGTTAAGCTTCATAATGTCTTCTACTGATGTACCTGCATGTTTCTGGGCAATTGTCCATAAGGTGTCGCCTCTCTGTACGGTATAGTAGATGATCTTATTTTTTTCCTTCTTAACCGTGGTATTCTTGCTGGCCAGATCTTCTTTTGGAGCCTCAACAATCTCTTTTTTACCAACTATCAGCTTTTGGCCGGTTTGTATAGCTGTACCCTTAAGATTATTCCATTTTTTAATGTCGTTGATGCTCACGCCATTATTTTTAGAGATAGATCCAAGGTTTTCTCCTTTTTTAACGGTATGGTGAATGTCTTCGTACTTGACAAGGGGTTTGTTTTCCGTATTGGAGGTATTAGGTTCTGCTGTGTTCTGAGCAAGGGTTTGTGCCGATTCAGAATTTTTTACATCGGCATTAGGCTTTTGTTCCGGGGTCTTAGCTTCGGCAATTTGCTGTGGTTGAGCCTTGCTGGTTTCAACTAACTGCTGTGGCTGAGTCTTGTCGGCTTCAGCTAATTGTTGTTGCTGCGCCTTATCGGCACCGGCAGTTGAATGCTGTTGAGGTTTCTTAGCTTCCGTTCCTTGCGATTGCTGAGGTTTTTTAGCTTCAGCAAATTGTTGTTGCTCAATTGTTTTTTCAGGTCGTACAATAAGTCGCTGACCTATGGCAAGTTGTGTTGACTTAAGTCTGTTCCATTTCTTAAGATCAGTTACCGTACAACGATACTTTTTGGCAAGGAGCCCAAGACTTTCGCCCTTCTTTACTTTATGGTATTCGGCCTCTGTAACAGTTTTCATGAGAGTAACAAGTTGTTCCTGTTGTATCTTTTTCTCTGCATTCAGGGCATACAACTGCGCTTCATTGTTTACAAAGTGTGGAACATATTTCTTAGGAAGACGCAGAACGTACGAAGTACCTTTCACTGCCGGGATTACACCGGCTTTATAGGATGGGTTGAGGAACTGCAGTTCTTCCATCGGAACGCTGATATTTTCAGCTATTTGACTGAAAGTAAGAAAGTCCTTAACATTTACAGTATCAATTTCATAGTGCTTAATGCGGGGAGCTACCGGACGCAGGTTATGCTCAGCTGCATAAGTCATAACATAGGTTACACCTATAAAGGCAGGCACATATCCTCTTGTCTCGAGTGGCAGAAACGGGCGGATTTGCCAGAAATCCATCTTGCCACCGGAACGTCTGATAGCTTTGTTTACATTACCTGCTCCCGAATTATAGGCTGCGAGTACAAGTAACCAGTCTTTATACATCTTATAAAGATCTGACATGTGTTCACAGGCTGCAACCGTTGATTTTATAGGATCGCGACGATCGTCAACAAACGAAGTAACATTAAGATCGTACATTTTTCCGGTACCATACATGAATTGCCATAATCCGGTGGCACCAACACGTGAGCGGGCTTCAGGATTAAGGGCTGATTCTACTATTGCAAGATACTTGAGTTCGAGTGGCATGTCGAATTTATCAAGCTGCTCTTCGAACATCGGGAAATAGATTTGAGCCAGACCCATAACTCTTTGGGTCAACCCTCTTTTTTTCACTGCATACAATTCGATATAGTCTCTAACATATTGATTGTATGTTAAATTTATAGGCGTACTGGCATCCAGTTTCTGAATGCGCAGGTAGTATACGGAATCGGAGTATACGGGTACGAAACCCTGTGAAAAGCCAAACACATTTTCTAATTCTTTTTCTGAAGCATATTCATAGCCTTCGAAATATCTTAAATTGGCCAGGCTGTCGAGCGCAGCTGCGATGAAATCATCCTTTATGAAGTCAAATGCTCTGGAGGTTGAGTCTGATCGGTTATCAGACTGAGAAAAAGAAACAAAGGGAAAGAACATTAAAAACCCTATCAGGGGCAAAAAGAGTGTTTTTTTCATTGTTTGTCAAAGTTTGTTGCTACCCGATTGCAACTGTGATATTTGCAAAAATAAACCTTAATGCATGTAAAGTTAAATTTTTTTAACTTTTTTTGGTAAATTATCTTTTTAAACAAAAAAAAGCTGTCTCGATTGAGACAGCCTTTTAGAAAAAGTCTTTAGCAAATGTTATCCGGCGAGGGTAAACTTAATAGGCATGTTGAACTGAACACGTACAGGTTTACCTCTTTGTTTACCGGGGTTCCATTTAGGCATTGCTTTAATAACGCGGACTGCTTCTTCGTCGCAACCCCCGCCAATACCTCTTAATACCCTAACGTCGGTAACATTTCCATTTCTTTCAACAACGAAAGTTACATAAACAGTTCCCTGGATACCGCTTTCACGGGCCATCTGCGGGTAAACGATGTTTTCCTGCAGGAACTTTATACGGGCTACATCGCCACCGGGAAACGATGGTGATTCTTCAACAACAGTAAAGATTTCGGCTTCAGCAACCTCTTCTTCTTCAACAACAGCCGGCGGTGTATATGCCTCAATTACGGTAAGCTCAGTGGCTTCAGCATCAATAATGAGGTCATCATCAACCTGAACATCATCGGTAACAATATGGATCAGGGTTGTTTGTGCCGGCGGGGCCGGAGGTGGAGGAGGTTTGTTCTGTTGCGTAATCTCAACCATTTCCTCTTCAACGGTTTCTACTTGTCTTGCTGCTACGTCAATCTGCTCAACATCGTATGTTTTCCATTCGAATGCAACAAGCATTGCAGCTAAAGAAACAATGAGTCCGATCTGGACAAAGAAAGCACGTTTACTTTCAAGGTCAGCTTTCGGTGATTTTTTTGCTTCCATATTGTTAATTAATAGTTGATTGTATACTAAAAATAAACCTATTTGTACCGGTGCGCTAAATTACTGCAATTTTAAATACAAAAACAACATCTTTCAGCTATTAATTAAACGCAAAAAGTGTGCCTTTTATTTTAAATCAGATAAATATATACCTGAAATGTTGTATTAATTATGCACCTAAGAGTTCTTTGTATGCTTCGGCATCAAGCAGATGGTCTGTGGAGGCACCGGGCTGAATGGCCACTTTCACTATCCATCCTTCACCGTATGGATCTTTATTAATGAGTTCCGGAGTACTGCCAAGCGCTTCATTGAATTCTGTTACTTCAGCAGAAACAGGCATGAACAGGTCGCTTACAGTTTTTACGGCTTCAATGCTACCAAAGGTTTCACCTTCTTCGAGAGCTTCACCTACGGTCTCCACTTCAATAAATACAATATCACCTAATTCGCCCTGTGCGAAATCGGTTACTCCAACTACTGCTGTTTCGCCTTCAATCCTGATCCATTCGTGATCTTTTGTGTACTTCAGATCGGTTGGGATGTTCATAACTAATTATTTTTTTAAAGGTTGAATTTTTGTCAAAAGTACTAAAACCTTATGGCATTATAAGCTACTCTATGGATAATTTTCTCAAGTTATCCTTATTGAGCTAACGTGAATCTTAAACTAACACCTGCATTGGTGGTTGAATTATCAAACTGGTTCGAAACGAATGGATTAGTGATCGTCTTGTCAAAGAATAACCGAACATTGAACCGTTGGTTGATCACATAATCGGCCGATGCGTTAATAGAAACCATCCGGTTACCTGTCGATATCTGATTAATTTCTTCATCTAAACGCCTCAGCACTGTCTTATTTTCACGTACTGACACATCCATTTTAACGTTGAGATCACTCTTAAGCTGCTGACGACGCCCCCCGCTGTTAAGATTCAACCGTACATCCTTGAAGCGGTATCCTAACCCAAGTACAATTTCATTATTCGTAACTTCCGTTATCTGATTGTTTGCAAAACTCAGCGATAAACTGCGGCCTTTCTTGAACTCAATTTTCGATAGCAGACTGTTGTTCCATGTCATGTCAATATTGAACAGAGGAGCAAACTGTTCTGTGATGGTAACTATTTCTATTCTGTTTTTTGGGATAAAATTGCCTGCAACATCGAGCATAGACGGATACCCGAATGCTTCCTCATAATCAACATTAGTCACAAAGGAACCAACAGCGTAGGTTGACCTGTATGCATGTCCAATGCTTACCTGCTTGAACAATGTTTTAAGGAATTCGAGTTTTGACAATCCGGTATAGGTAAATCTCCAGTTCGGTACCGGTATCTTTGGGAAAGTAGAAAGGCTGACCTGTGTGGCCGATTTACCGGTATAAGCAGCAATGAAAGCAGGAATTAACACATCCTGCGATGCCGGTCCGTAACCAACAGGATAGTTGGTGGTATCGTTTATACCTGAAGATGATGGATTCTGTGCAGCAAGACGGGCAGCTATTGTTCGTCTGTTAGCTTTAAATTCTTCAAATACGGATGAAACGTTATCTTTATTATCTTTCGAAAATGCTGTACCAATGCTCAGGAACGAAATACTGAAAGCCCCCCTCTCCTGTACTCCCGTATGTGCGAACTGCCCCTCGGCATTGGCTTTGAAATATTCCTGATGACCAAACGATTCTTTCTTATCTGCATTAAACTCAATGCGGAATTCAGGGAATGGCTCATATGTTGCCCTGGCAGTAAGATCACGGGTTAACCGTGTTACGTATGCATTGTTGAGCAAAGTATCGGTTGATAGCCAGCCGTTACGTGCTGCTTCGTACCTGATATCCTGCTGGCTTCCGAATACGAAAGGTAAACCCGGTGCCATATCGCTCAGTCTGTTTCCCAATGCTTCCGGTTTTGGAGTAAAGCCCGGCATTAACGTACCATTCGATTCAGAATAGTTGAACTGCACATCTCTGAATCCGATAAGCAATTTAACAGCCCCGGTTCCAATAACCTTCAATACCGCATTAACACCATTCTTCTTTGTCGAATCCTGAACTGCTGCAGTTGCTTCCTGTTCTTTTTTATCCGGCTGTTCTGGCCTGTCAGGACTGAACCTTCGGGCCGCGGGACTGGCATTTCTGCCTCCTGCAGATGATTGAGTGAATTTACGAAGGAATCCAACCTTGCTGTAGAGGTTTGTTAATCGGGCATTACCATTGATATTTATGGTATTTGAGTTTTCGATGGTGTTACCCATGATATCCTGAATAGAGCGTGGCGAAGCATCCCACCGGAATGTACTGTTGTAGCGGGCATTGAGTGTTAGCCAGTTAAACAGAGGTATTTTGTTGATTGGCACTACATAATTCAAACTCATATTCTGAGTGAATCTGTTCATAGTTCCAAAGTTCATTATTTCATCCCATATGGAATCCTTCATTGCCTGATACTGATCGTCATTTTTATCTATTACTCCTGGTGGCTCATCAATATATGCATTGGCATTTGCCTGGTATTCGAGCTTGAGTGACTGAGCAATATCGTACTTGAGATCAAAAATTCTGTTCCAGTCCCACATTTTAATATACGTAGGCTCAAGAATAACGAGCGCTTCGCTCTTGTTTCGGAGGAGCTTCTCATTATACTGCCTGTTCATATCTGTCCTGAAAGAGAACATCTTGGGCACATAATAGAAATTGAAGTCTTTTAACAGTGCAAAACTCTTACCCTGGAAAGCCTTAACTTTCTGGAAGGGTTTAACAGGTTTGGGGTTGTTTATGAAATTATACCCTATACCTCCACGGTATTGCCTGCGGCGATCATATTGAATATCAATATTTTGATGATATATTTCGCTGTATGCATAGGTGAAGTCAAAGTTTTCAATATCATAGACTTTCGGCTTGCCAACGGTACCCACTTTTTCTTTTCTCACATTGACAAAGTTGATGTTGCGCCTTTTAGTGATATCCTGTACCCGATTGCGTATAGAATCACGGGCCTCTTTCTCCATATCTCTTACCTGATCCTTATAGAGAATGTCAGGATCGAGTGGATTATATTTTGGAGTCATGCGCATTTCCGAATAATCGATATGCATGGGGATCTTTATGCCGCTCTTTTCATTAAAGAACTTACCCAGTTGTATATTCGTTGCAATATCGAACTGACCGATAGCTTCCTGCTGACGTTCGTTTACTTTCTTCTCGAGGCTTCCAAAACCAGGGGTTGAGTATGCACCGGAAATAACAACATTACCCAGGTCAGCAATATTTGCGGCAATTCTTGCAGTTGCAGCAATAGCACTCTTTTCATCAAAGTCTGTAAGCCGCAATTCGTTAACCCATATCTCAGCGCATTTGGGCTGACCGTCGTCGTTATCAGCAAATGATACCTTTTTGGGGTTACGAACACCAATCATGAATGCTTTAACATCACTCAAGCTTGGCATACCTACCACGGTGATCTGGTTATTGCCATCCGTAACTCTGAACGGGGTGATAACAGTTATCATTGAACCGGGAGTTCCCATTGCCTCATTTCGCTGTTGTTTTGCGTCAACGAGTTTCTGAAGTTCAATATTAAACTCATTATTCAAAGGCCAGATAGCTCTTTGGTCTCCCTTACCTGTGTTCCATGGAGTGAATTCAATCGGTACCTCATATTCATAGTAGTTCTCGGTAAAGTCAGAGCCAAATCGCATAAACACTGTAAGATCACCGGTTTTTAATTCCTGTTCCTGGCGTACTTTTTCTGCATGAACAAACATGCGCAGCCGCTTATACTGCCTGAAATCAAAGTCAGGTGTCTTATATGCACCGCGCGAATCACCATCAAGTAAATCACAAACCTTGAGCACCATCGACTGCTCATTGAGTTGTGTGTAGTTGGTAGTTCCAACATTTATCTCACGCTCAATATCGGGAGGAAGAGCATACTCTACATTTTGGCGGCCCGAGTTTTCTTCCACATTTACTGAAGAAATATCGAACGATGTTAAACTTTGGTTAGGATCAGGAATGTACTCGCCCGGTGCTAACAGGTTATCATAGTACTTACGCCATTCACCCCGCACAAGTTCGAGGGTTGCAAACCTCAGAATAACTTCCTGCTCCCAGTCCTTCATGAACATACGCATAAAGCGGATGCTCTTGAAGTCTTGAATATTACCAACTACCTTTGATGGGCTTTGCACCGGAATACGGAACAGATACCACTTGGCTGATGCATATTTATTATTCTCCAGCTTGATAGGGTCTTTATCTCCCGGATATTGAATATCAACGATATAATTTTGTCCAACCTCCATATTTCGGGGGTCGAGTTTGATCTGATACTGGAAATATCTTTCCTGCTCATTAAGGGTGTTGTCGCGGTTAATATCTTCCACGTTCGGCAGTGTGGTTGATTGCGTTTTGAACTGTTCGTTGGTCTGTTCCGAAGCAGGTGAATTGCCTTCAACGCCATTATACCGTTTATAGCGCTCTGTAATGCTGCTGTACCTTGGATCGGCATCGTAATCAGCCCCTCTGAAGAAGTGATAATTGTCACCTGCAGGGTCTGTTGAAGCACTAAAATACGCTGCTGAAACAGTTCCGTACTGATCAGCTATCTTTTGGATGTAAACGGAATCAAAGAACGATAACTCATCTATGTCGCGTAAGCCGTCATAACCAACATCTTGAAAAGGCCTTGTGGTTCCATCATTGTCAAAGGCATTTACCAGCGCTTGCAGTGTTGGCACCCTTCCCCAGATGGTAGTATCAACATTTGTAACTACTTCGCTGGTTGGTAATCCATTTTCATAACTCTTACGGCCATCGGGCAGTACATCTTCCGAAATATCGCCCAGATTGAAATAAAGCTCACCGCCTGTATGTAATGAATCTTCTGTAAAAGGATCCATAAGCCAGAACTCAATGTATTCAACATTGGTAGCTTCGAAATCGGTCGACTCAATTTTACGCATTATACCGCCCCACCGCGTAGATGGTTCTTCCAGTAGACCACTCTCGTTAAGACCTGCTGAGTAACTTGATGGGGTTACGTCAAAGTTGTAAGGTCCGCGTTCTGATGGGAAAAATGCAAGGTTCAGAACCGGAAGGTTCATAGGTAAAGAGTTGTTGAAATCCCTGTTGGGGAAAACCTCTTTCTGGCTTATGTACCTGGTTGAATTTCTTGACAATTCATCTTTGCTGATATTTTCTGGCCTCAGACTGCTGTTGCGGTCATAAAACAGAGGGTCGATGGTATACCAGCTGAGCAGCGCACGGTTGTATCCGGCGGCCAGTCCGGTACCAATATTTGCTTCGGGGAACATATCGCTGGTGGTTTGTCCCCTTGGCACACCCGACAGGAACCACGTACCAACATTCTTCAGGTCAATGGTCGATTTGCTGCCTTCAAAGTCATCAATGTACGAAGTCCCGGTCTTACCCACAGCTCTTGAATGGCCCGGGATAAAATGAGCCATTTCTCCGCTGAACTGTATCTTTGACGGCACCTTGGTTCCATAGAACGGCAGTTTATCTACCAGTTTGGTTAACCACAGCGATTCAGTCTGATAATCGAAGTTTAGCCCCCACATGGTGTTGGAAATTGGCTCCTGTCCGAAGTTGGTTTTCTGGGTAAGAGGCCTTTCATGCAGGTTAATGAGGGTAGCACCCAGCAGGAAATTATCACTCACTTTGTAATCAACATGAGCACCCATCATTGTCTGCTGTTGCAGGTTAAAGGTGGCATTGTTTTCAAGAGAGATATTAACCGGTGTTCCCGAATTAAGGATTCCTTCATTAATGATCTTTACGCGGCCTAATGTGTAGTCAACGGTATAGTCAACGTTTTCAGTAAGTGGAATACCTCCGGCTGTGACCCTTACAGAACCTTGCGGTACATTGAGTGCGTTTAAGGAAATCTCAGAGCCCGATTGCGATTTATACTGCCCCTCGATCAAATACCTGTTTTTGTCAGGATATTGCTCAGCACCAGTCTTTGTAAGGGTGTAGAGTGAGTCGAATGCATACTTATTTGCCAGTTGCTGATTCCCCAGTTTATCACGCAGATAACTTCCGAAAGGCTCTCTTATAGTGAAATAAACACGCCCGTTTGATGACTGTATGGTACCTCCTTCTCTGCCGGCGTTATCTATAAAGTCAAACAAACCATCGTGCGGGGGATTTAGCTGTGGGTCAAGATTATCGAAATTAAATATCTGAAGCAGAGGCACTCCTTTAATCCCTTCCGGTCCTTCAGTAAAATAGCCTGTTGGAACGGTATTTTCATTTCCTGAATAGAGAATATTGAGGATGAAGTCTTCTCTGTTTACCTGGAAAGCCCCGATGTTGTATACGTTCTTCATCATAAGGTTCCACATGGGCAACCTGGTATTTAAGGCAGTACTTTTAACCAGTTTCACCATCAGTGCAGAAGGAGTTGTGATTCCCTGATCTGAAAACTCACCCACCTGATATATCCCTTCCTGACCTATAACAGTATACTGGTATGCAACTGCCAGCACCTGATCGGCGTTAAGGGCTGCATTCAGTGATATAAATCCGAGTTTGGAATTGAAGGTGTACTCACTGGCATTAAGCTTACGTGCATTCTCTACTTTATCAAAATCAGTCCCGGCTATAAATCCGAATGGGGGCCCTGAAAGATACTGTGTTGCCAGATTTATGTTTCTGATGGTTGCAGTATCGAATTTGCTGAGCAGATCATTTGACCTGTTGTCAGGATATGTATATCGGGCATCCGGAATAATGCTAGTATTGTATGGATCACGTTCACCAAGATCCTGAAAAGCGACAATATTTCTGTTATCGGTTACAGCAGGCCCGATATTGGTAACCCAGACTTCAAGTTTTGTAATATTGATATTCGAGTTAACAATGGGCAGATTTCTGAGCGCATTATCATAGTTATCGGCAAAGTACTGCGCAAGGAAGAAGTGCTTGTTGTCTTCATAATCGAGCGCTGTGAGGCTAAACTTGCTTGTTTGTGCACCACCCTGAACGGTAATATTGGACGTTTCACTTTTCTGCTGTGAAAACACTGCGGTAACAGTAGCTTTACCAAACTGCATTTGTGTCTTTAATCCGAAAAGACTCTGGCTTCCCGTAATAAGCGTACTGGTAAGCGGGAACGTAATATCACCGGCTTCGATGAGTTTAATGATCTCGTCTTCTTTACCTTCGTACTTTAGTTTCAGTTTATTCTCAAATTCGAAGGTAGCTTCCGTATTATAATTGGTATTGAATTCAATTTTATCACCAATCTTAGCCATAACGCTCATTTGAATGCGCTGCTTAAAGTCGAAATTGGTGGTGCGGCGCTGTCTGAGATCAAGAGCCGGGTCGTCGCGGTAGTTTGATAGAACTCCAAAAGTAACCTCGGCACTTCCCTGAGGCCTGATGTCGATAGTATTACCTCCGAATATACGGTCGAATACTTCACCGCCAATATGAATTTGCGGAATGATGCCTTCGCGGCTGGCTCCACCCGAAGCAGCACCTGTTTGCCTCCAGTAGCTGCGAAGCGAACGGTCAAGATCAATATTCTTATACTCCTCCATGGTATACGACCATGGTGAAGTGATATCTATTTCGCCTGCTTTCTTAGTATAGGTGTAAGTATTGGTGGCGGGATCATAGATCAGCTCATCTGTAATATTAGGCTGATTGCCAAGATAAAGCTTGTTTTTTTCTTCGGGCGAGGTAAGTTCACCGGGCTGAGAAGTCGGTAACGGATATGGCAGATCCCCATCTGGTAAAGTGGTATCCGGAGGAGTGTATTGATTCAGCATCGTTTCCGGGAGGGCTGAATTAACCGGCGGAATAACTAATCCCCAAACCAGGGTTACTACAAAAAGCAGAATAAAGGATCTTAAAAAGTATTTTATCGTGCGCTCCAAGGAACAATGATGTTTTTTTTCAGCCGGTCTACCAACCAGGTAATCCGATGAGTAATTTATAAAATCTTTAAAGCACTTTTAATAAGTTGTTCAACAGAAATGGAGTTACCCTCACTTTCAAGAATCTTATCAATCGTTTTCTCTGCAAGAGATTTATTGAAGCCAAGCAAAGTTAAAGCAGATAACGCCTCTTCTTTGCTGGTATTGTGTGTTGAACCCAAAATTTCTTTAATGCCGGTATCCTTCATTAGTTTGTCTTTCAGGTCAATAATGATTCTTTGGGCGGTTTTACCCCCTATGCCTTTTATCCGCTGAAGCGTTGCAGTTTTTCCTTGTATTATCGCATCCGACAATTCACTGGGTGGAAGCGATGATAGTATGAGTCTTGCTGTATTTGCTCCGATACCCGAAACAGTGATCAGGTGCCTAAACAATGATCTTTCGTTTTCTGTAGCAAATCCAAATAAAATATGCGCGTCTTCACGTACCACCAGGTGAGTCAGCAATCTGCACTCAGACTTGTCTTTTATAAAAGAATATGTATTTAAAGAAATGGCAATCTCATACCCTACACCCCGGCAATTTAATACTGCCGCAGCCGGGTTAAGAGAAACAACGGTGCCTTCAATAAAAGCGTACATAGGCATTGCTATCTGTAACCGGCAAAAATATAGATAATTATTGTATTACAGTGTGATTAACAACCAAATAAAAAAGTGAAAGTATCATTTAACATTTAATACCTGACGGTTGTTTAAATGGCTCAAATTATTATCCTTCGTTAGGTGGATAAGACTTTAAAAATGTATATATTTGCATGTGTCTAATACCTTAAATGAGATTATATAACCAGATTAACCAGCATAGAACATGAAGAAAATTACTGTCATCGGCGCCGGAAATGTAGGTGCCACAGTTGCAAATGTTATTGCACATAAGGACCTCTGCCGTGAAGTTGTAGTGGTCGACATTAAAGATGGTGTAGCAGAAGGTAAGGCCCTGGATATTTGGCAAACCTCTTCCATCAACAACTTTAATACGAGAGTTATTGGTGTAACCAACGATTACCTGAGAACCAAAGGGTCATCGATTGTAGTTATCACTTCAGGCTTACCCCGTAAACCCGGCATGAGCAGAGATGATCTTATAAAGACCAATGCCCGTATTGTTATTGATGTTACTCAGAAAGTCATTAAATATTCTCCAGAAGCAATAATCATTGTGGTATCGAACCCCCTCGATGTTATGACTTATGCCGCCTACAGAGCAGCACGTAAACATTCGAGCAAGGTATTCGGTATGGCAGGAATTCTTGATACTGGCAGATACAAGGCATTTCTGGCCGATGCACTCGGAGTATCTCCAAAAGATATTCATTCATTGCTGTTAGGCGGTCATGGTGATTCAATGGTGCCACTACCAAGGTTTACATCCATTGCAGGCATTCCTGTAACCGATCTGCTCAATAAAGAAGAGATAGATAAAATAGTTGAACGGACCAAGAAAGGAGGAGGCGAGCTGGTAAATCTGATGGGTACTTCTGCATGGTATGCCCCGGGAGCTGCTGCTGCACAAATGGTTGAAGCCATTGTTGATGACCAGCAACGTATTTTCCCTGTCTGTGCTTATCTTGAAGGAGAGTATGGTCTGGATCAGGTATACATGGGTGTGCCTGTTAAGCTTGGTGCAAAGGGTATTGAGGAGATCATAGAACTCAAACTTACCCCCGAAGAACATAAAATGCTTGTCGAATCAGCAGAGTCTGTAAAGGTTACCATGAAAGTCCTCGACGAAATGAACCTCTTTGAGGATTAATTAATACCTGATCTTAAAGTTACCAAAGGGGTCTGTCTGTATAGATAAGCCCCTTTTTTAGTTTACTTTGTTGTCGGAGTGCACCTTTTAATATTCTCTTTTAGACATTTTAAAGAGAAAGGAGTGAACCCCAATTTTATGAAACATTTTGTACAAATAGTAATGAAACAATGAGCCTCTAAAAAAGGTTAAATTATGAGTATGAAGAAGATAGCTATTTTAACCGGAGCCGGTATAAGTGCTGAAAGCGGATTAAGAACTTTCCGTGATTCGAATGGTCTATGGGAAGAGTATAGCATAGAAGAGGTTGCAACATTCACCGGATGGGTTAATGATCCGGGGCTGGTTATTGATTTCTACAATAAGCGCCGCAATCAGTTAAGAACAGCTCAACCCAATGCTGCGCACACAGCTTTGGCATTATTAGAGCAAAAGTATGATGTTCAGGTAATTACGCAAAATGTTGATGACCTTCATGAGCGGGGTGGCTCAACGAAAGTGATACACCTGCATGGTGAACTCACCAAAGTAAGAAGCGTTAATCATCCCGAACTGGTATATACTATAGGGTACGAAAATATAAAACTGGGTGATGTTTGTGAGAAAGGTGGACAGCTAAGGCCACATATTGTATGGTTTGGTGAGCCGGTACCAATGATTGAGGAAGCGGCAAAAATAATAGAGGCAACAGATATCCTGCTTATTATAGGTACATCGTTACAGGTTTACCCTGCTGCAGGTCTCGTACATATGGCATCACCAGCATGCAAAATATGGCTCATCGACCCCAATGCAGTGGTTAACAGCCTGATGCCCGGTATTCACGTGATAAATGAAAGTGCCGGAAAAGCGGTCCCTGTGCTGGTTGAACAATTGCTGACTGAGGCATAGTTCGAGCTGCGCATCCGGCACTTCTGATGTTTAACTAAAACTACAAGGATGACTATGAAAATACTAAGAAGTGCTTACTGTGTTTTGTTATTGTTCGGGATCACTTCCTGCACCAAGGATGATGATATGAAGATCCGTGATCAGAAGATCATTAAAGATTATCTTTTGCAGGAAGAGATTAGCGCGTTCAGCACCAACTCCGGGCTTCATTATATAGTAAAAGTGCCCGGTAATTTCCCACGACCATCAGAAAACTCTACGGTAACCGTTCATTATACCGGTAAGCTGATAAACGGATATGTATTTGAAACGACCGATGGTCAGCAACCGGTTCAGTTTTCACTGAATAATGTGATAGAGGGCTGGAAAGAAGGGCTGCAGTTGTTTGGTGTTGGAGGAAAAGGCACCTTAATAATACCATCGTATCTGGGGTATGGTGGAACCATAATGCCGGGTATTCCAGCCAATTCTGTACTCATATTTGATATTCATTTGATTAAGGTCGATTGAAAAAAAATCACACCATTGGATTGTCGCGTGATTTACAAAATAAAAGTTGGATTTTACCCTGGTTACTTTTATATTTGCAGCAAAGTTTAATGTCTAATTCATTTAAATATGAGTGGTTTAAATAAAGAGATTGCAAAAATCCGCAGATGGTGTGCTATTCAGGAGCGTTGTCTTGTTGAAGTGAGAATCCATGCATTAGCATTAGGACTGTCAGAAAGCGAAACAAAACAGGCACTTGACACCCTGGTCGACGAAGGTTTTATTGATGAAGAACGCTATTCCAAGCTATACGCCGGGAGCAAATTCAGAAACAAAAACTGGGGTCGTGCCAGGATAATAGGTGAACTGAGAGCCCGTCAGATTCCGGAGGATATAATAAAAACCGGTCTGAGCGAAATCGATGAAGATGAATACAGATCACGTATCGTAGCCATGGTTAAGCATAAAATAGCTGTCACCGACCGCTCAAACATTATGCTCTTTAAGCATCGTCTTGCCAAACCTGCTATTGCCAAGGGATATGAAACTGACCTGGTTCACTCCATAATCGATGAGTTAATTAAAGAAGCAAAATAGAATGATTCAGAAAGAACAGATCAACGATCTCAAAAAAAGGCTGGAAGCCTTGAGGAGGTTTCTTTGACATTGATGGCAGACTAAAAGCCATTAGTGAAGAAGAAGCTATAAGTCATAAACCCGACTTTTGGGATGATCCGAAGAAAGCTGAAGCATTACTAAAGAGCATACAGGAAAAGAAACGGTGGACTACCAGTTATGAGTCGTCACTGGCAGCTTACGACGATCTGGTTGTTATGGCTGATTTCTTCGAAGCCGGTGAGGCGGAAGAAACAGATCTTGATCACCAGTATAAAGCTGCACTCGAGAGTATCGAGGATCTTGAGTTACGAAACATGCTGAGTAACGAAGAAGATCATCTTAATGCCATACTTCAGATCAATGCCGGTGCCGGAGGTACAGAAAGTAATGACTGGGCAGCAATGCTTATGCGTATGTATATTAGGTACGGTGAACGAAATAACTACAAGGTTAAAGAGCTTGACATGCATGAAGGCGATGTAGCCGGCATCAAGTCAGTAACCTTAGAGTTTGAAGGAGAAGATGCTTTTGGCTACTTAAAGAGTGAGAACGGAGTTCACCGTCTTGTGCGGCTCTCTCCTTTCGATTCGGCAAATAAGCGACACACCTCTTTCGCTTCTGTTTATGTTTACCCTGTGGTAGATGACAGAATTGACATACAGATCAATCCATCAGAAATATCCTGGGACACCTTCCGCTCCAGCGGTCCCGGTGGTCAAAATGTGAACAAGGTTGAGACAGCAGTGAGACTTCGGCACGAGCCTTCAGGCATTATTATTGAGTGTCAGGAAACACGTTCGCAGGGTCAGAACAGAGAAAAAGCACTTCAGATGCTAAAATCTCAGCTCTACGAGATTGAATTACGTAAGAAGAAAGAAGCTATAGCCGTAATAGAGGGCAAGAAGAAAAAGATTGAATGGGGCTCTCAAATCAGAAGCTATGTACTTCACCCTTATAAGCTGGTAAAAGATCTGAGAACTGACCATGAAACATCAGATACCACGGAAGTTTTAGATGGAGGTTTAAATGATTTTATAAAAGCCTTTCTCATGGAGTTTGGCAGAGACGGGATTTAATACCCTTTTTAACCGTAAAATTGCTTAAATTCAGCAAAATAACTTAACCCGAAAGGGATATAAGTGTTGTAATATTTAAAGAAGGAACAGGGAATACAATCGTTTTTGTATTTCCTGTTCCTTTTCTGTCTATGCAGGATTTTGAAAACGGTCTTCCGAAAATGTATTGCAAACAGCTACCAAACTTGAAACATATCGAAGTCTATATATAAAATAAATGGTATATAATTATGCATAATTGCCAACTGTCTGAAATGCCCGTTTTTATTGAAAACAAATGTTCTTTTTCTTTTCGCCAATTGAAAATAACTATCTACTTTTGCAAAAAAATTCAACATGAAACCTACACATATTGAACACATTGGAATAGCAGTTAAGAATCTTGACGAGAGTATTCCATACTATGAGAATGTATTAGGACTGAAGTGCTATGCCGTTGAGGAAGTAACAGACCAAAAGGTAAAAACAGCCTTTTTTATGATAGGACAAACAAAAATTGAGTTGCTTGAATCAACCGATCCCGAAGGTCCTATAGGTAAGTTTATTGAAAAGAAAGGGGAAGGCATTCATCATATTGCGTATGCAGTGGAGAATCTTGAAGGTGTGCTTGAAGAAACTGCCGGCAAAGGCATACAGCTTATCGATAAGCAACCACGCAAAGGAGCCGAAGGAATGCACATTGCCTTCCTGCATCCAAAATCAACTTTTGGCGTATTGACGGAATTCTGCGAAGACAAATCAAAGAAATAAAAATAATAACCCAGGTAATAATCGGGCAAGCTGTTGAAGCATTCCCCGTAAAACCTGATAAACATACACTATTATGGCTATTGAGGATAAGATCAAAGCACTTCTCGATAAGAGAGAATTGGCAAAATTGGGAGGCGGCCAGAAAAGAATAGATGCCCAGCATGCTAAAGGCAAGCTCACTGCACGTGAACGAATTGAGTTGCTTCTTGACGAGGGAAGCTTTGCCGAATTCGACATGTTTGTTACACATCGTTCAACAAACTTTGGAATCGACAAACAGGTATTCCTTTCCGATGGAGTAGTCACCGGACATGGTACTATCGATGGCCGTGTAGTTTATGTTTTTTCGCAGGACTTTACTGTTTTTGGCGGTTCCTTATCAGAAACCTTTGCAAATAAAATATGCAAGGTTATGGACCAGGCAATGAAAGTAGGTGCTCCGGTTATAGGTATAAATGATTCCGGAGGCGCCCGTATTCAGGAAGGCGTTAACAGTCTGGCCGGGTATGCAGAGATCTTCGAACGTAATATTCTTGCATCAGGAGTTGTTCCGCAAATATCAGCCATCTTTGGTCCTTGTGCCGGTGGTGCTGTATACTCACCCGCGCTTACCGACTTTATCGTGATGAGCAAGGGAACAAGTAATATGTTTGTTACCGGACCAAAGGTAGTTAAGACCGTTACCGGTGAAGTGGTTAGCGATGAAGAGCTTGGTGGTGCCATGGTTCACGGATCAAAATCAGGTATAACACACTTTGTTGCCGACGACGAGAAGGAAGGCATTGCTCTTATCAGGAAACTGATCAGTTATTTACCTCAAAACAACCTCGAGGATCCGCCACTTGTTGCATGTACTGATCCCATCGACAGACTGGATGATTCGTTAAACTACATCATTCCTGATAATCCCAACAAGCCGTATGATGTTAAGGATGTAATTCATGCTATAGTTGACTACGGTGAATTCCTTGAAATTCAGAGACACTACGCACCAAATATTGTAATCGGATATGCACATTTCAATGGAATGTCGGTAGGTATTGTGGCCAATCAGCCTAACTACCTGGCAGGTGTACTCGACATCAATGCATCAAGAAAAGCTGCACGGTTTGTACGGTTCTGCGATGCTTTCAATATTCCGATACTAACGCTTGTTGACGTGCCTGGATTCCTTCCCGGAACTGCACAGGAATATGGCGGAATTATTATCCATGGCGCGAAACTCCTTTACGCATATGGAGAAGCAACAGTACCTAAAGTAACCATTGTTCTTCGTAAAGCATACGGCGGAGCATATTGTGTTATGAGTTCAAAACACCTCCGCGGTGACATGAACTTTGCATGGCCTGCAGCAGAGATTGCGGTTATGGGACCAAAAGGCGCCATTGAGATCCTGCAGAGTAAAAACCTTGCCGAAATCACTGATCCTAAAGAAAAGGAAGCGTTCCTTATCAAGAACGAACAGGAGTATCGCGATAAGTTTGCCAATCCGTACGATGCTGCAAAATACGGTTATATTGACGATGTTATCGAGCCGCGCAACACCAGGTTCCGCGTTATCAGAGCCTTACAGGCACTGGCAACCAAAAAGGATTCGATGCCGGCCAAGAAACATTCTAATTTACCACTTTAAATCAGGAGCAATGTTACATATTCAAAAAGCCTTACGATTTTCAGGTGCTTTGATGGCGTTCCTGCTCATCCTGCATTTTGAAGTCGTTAATGCACAAAGTACCACCGACTTGCGCTTCAATGAAATACTGGTGCATAATGATTCAAACTATGTTGATGATTACGGTAACAGGAGTAGTTGGATAGAAATATTCAATACAGCCTACAATAAAGTTAACATGGCCGGGATGTATCTGACTAATGATCCAAAGAATCCCAAAAAATACTGGATTCCTACCGGCGATCCTGTTACATCCATACCGCAGCGCAATTACCTGGTATTCTTTGCTGACAATCATCCAACCAGAGGTATTCTGCATTTGAATTTCTCTCTGGAAGATACAAACTATATAGCATTATATGCTGCCGATGGCAGAACACTGATTGATGAACTCACCTTTCCTGAGGTACCTGTTAACGCTAGTTATGGCAGAGAAACAGATGGCTTTGATAAATGGGTTATTTTAGAAAAAACCACTCCAAAAGCTAATAACTACACAGGAGTTATAATTACGGCAGGTGATCAATTTGTTAAGATGGATCCGACCGGACTCGGTATGGCAATGATAGCTATGTCAGTAGTTTTTTCTGCGCTTGTTCTTTTATACATTATTTTCAAGAACACTAGAGTAATTTATGGTATAAATCTGAGAAAGATCTTTTCAAAGGGTGAGAAGATTATGCCAAAAATCAAAGAAGAAGAGGATATTGCCGGTGAAGTTAATGCTGCTATTGCAATGGCACTTAATCTCTATATATCTGAATTCCATGACCATGAAGAAACGGTGTTAACTATTAAGAAAGTATCGAGGACTTACTCACCGTGGAGCTCTAAGATCTATAATTTAAGAAGGCTTCCACGCCAGTAAATCAGCATTCAGAAAGAATTAACCATCTTAAGATAAGAACGATGAAGAAATTTAAATTGACAATCAACGGCAACATATACGAAGTAGAGATTCAGAATATTGAAGAAAATATTGCAGAAGTCGAAGTTAATGGAACAATTTATAAAGTAGAGGTAGACAGGGCAATCACTGCTCAGAAAACACCAAAACTGGTTAGGTCAGTTAGTGTGCCTTCTACAGATTCTACACCAAGTATGGCAAAGACTTCAAGTCCTGCGGCACCTAAGGGAACCGGCAGTATTAAATCACCTTTGCCTGGTGTAATTCTTGATATTCATGTCCGCGAAGGCGATAGTATTAAGGTTGGTCAAAAGCTGATTACACTCGAAGCTATGAAAATGGAGAATAACATCAATGCCGATAAAGATGGTCGCATAGCAACCATTAAGGTAGGCAAGGGTGACTCTGTTATGGAAGGCGATATTTTAATTATTATTGGAGATTAATGGTATGGAATATTCTGGATTTTTATCGTTTGTAGGCGAGCATCTTAACCAGTTCTTCTCCTACACCGCTTTTGCGAACATTACAGCCGGACACATAATTATGATCTGTATAGGATTAATATTTATCTGGCTGGCAATCTCAAAAGAATATGAACCTCTTCTCCTTGTGCCCATAGGGTTTGGAATTTTAGTAGGTAATATAGCTTTTACACCCGGTTTTCAAATAGGCATATACGAATCAGGCAGTGTACTTAATTATCTGTATTTCGGTGTGCTTCAGGGTGTTTACCCCCCACTGATCTTTTTGGGAATTGGTGCAATGACCGACTTCTCGGCTCTGATATCCAATCCAAAACTTATGCTCATCGGAGCAGCTGCACAGCTGGGTATTTTTGGTGCTTACGCCATAGCACTATTACTTGGCTTCTCTCCTTCAGAAGCTGGTGCTATTGGTATTATTGGTGGTGCTGATGGTCCTACGGCTATCTTCCTTTCATCTAAATTAGCACCCGATCTATTGGGAGCTATTGCTATTTCAGCATACTCTTACATGGCGCTGGTTCCGGTAATTCAGCCACCGGTAATGCGTTTACTCACAACTCCAAAGGAACGCCTTATACGTATGCGTCCTCCCCGTGCTGTATCAAAACAAGAAAAGGTTTTGTTCCCGATCATCGGTATGTTACTAACTACTTTCATTGTACCTTCAGGTTTACCCTTGCTGGGGATGTTGTTCTTCGGTAACCTTCTGAAAGAAAGCGGTGTAACAAAACGACTGGCCGATACTGCCAAAGGACCATTAATTGATATAGTAACCATCCTTATAGGTCTTACAGTAGGTGCATCTACTCAGGCAACCACTTTCCTTACTGCAAAATCGGTAGGTATCTTTGCCCTTGGTGCTGCTTCCTTTATCATTGCTACCTTCGGTGGAGTAATGTTTGTAAAGATCATAAATCTGTTCCTCAAAGAAGGGAATAAGATCAATCCGCTTATCGGAAATGCCGGTGTATCGGCTGTTCCTGACAGCGCACGTGTTTCTCAGATTGTCGGACAGGAATACGACAAAACCAACCACCTGCTTATGCATGCAATGGGTCCGAATGTTGCAGGTGTTATCGGCAGCGCCGTTGCGGCAGGTATCCTCTTAGGATTCCTGGCATAGAATTCTGCAGAATATTAGTATTTTTGAAGCCGGAGAAGAAAACCCTTCTCCGGCTTTAATTTTATAGCATATGCTCATCATAGGAATTGCCGGTGGTTCAGGCTGCGGAAAATCAACTGTTGTAAAGCAAATCATCAAACGTTTGCCTAAAGATTCGGTAACCATCATTCCTCAGGATTCGTACTATAAGGATAACGGCCACCTCCATGCCGAAGAGAGAGCGCGTATTAACTTCGATCACCCTTCGTCTATTGAGTTCAATCTCTTGATCAAGCACCTCGACGAACTGAAAGAGGGAAATGAAATCGGCATGCCCATATACAGTTATCTCACCTGTGCCAGAGCAAAGGAAACTATTCCGGTAAAGCCCAAAGAGGTGGTTATTGTAGAGGGCATACTTATTCTCTCCAACCCCCGTTTGAGAGAACGAATGGATATAAAGATCTTTGTTGATGCTGATGCCGATGACCGGCTCATGCGAATTATCCGCAGAGACATCGAAGAGAGAGGCCGCTCGTTCATTCAGGTGCTCGACCACTATGAAAAGTATGTAAAGCCGATGCATCTGCAATTCATTGAACCCACAAAAAGATATGCCGACATTATTGTTCCCCAGGGAGGCGATAACCATATAGCCATAGACATTCTAACTTCCAGAATACGGATGCAACTTCCGTTAAAATAGTATACAGATAGTATACCGATAAATTTCCTTACTGTCATATTGACAGAAGTAATTACGGCTAACACCCAGATAATCAGCCATAATGGCATCAAAAGGTCGTTAATATTCCTAAAAAATGCCAAAAATCCGATTGGTACAGAATTTGACTGAACCTAATTGCTGATGCATCAGTTAAATGTCTAATAAACAATAATTTGGAAGAGATTAAAGCATTTAATAGATAGGAGGATTAGCAATGTTACCAACATTAAGAAAGGAACGGAGATTGTTTCCAAGCATCGTGGATGAATTTTTTGGAAAAGACTATATGCCCGATTTGTTTGACTTTCAAACAGGCATAAACCTTCCTTCGGTTAATATCATCGAAGGAAAAGACGATTACAAAATTGAAGTAGCAGCACCAGGCCTGGATAAGAATGATTTTTCTGTAAGTCTTGACAACAACGTGCTGACAATAAGTTCAGAAAAAGAAGACAAGCAGGAAGAGAACAACGAACGCTACATGCGTCGCGAGTTCAGCTATACATCATTCAAGAGATCGTTCAGTTTGCCTCAATCGGTTGATGTAAACAGCATAGCTGCAACCCATAACAACGGAGTTCTTACCATCACCGTACCAAAGCGCGAAGAAGCTAAAGTGAAACCAACAAGATCTATTGAGATTTCCTGATTTCATAATTAACATGATGGACAGCCCGGCCCTACGCCGGGTTTTTTTATGCCCTGAATTAACAGAGCAGTGACAGCAACTTTTGGGCAAATATTTAAAAACTTATAAATCGTCTTTAGATATTGTGTAAATTGCCTGCCTGATTAATAGTCTAATAACTCGCTGAAAATCTTAGAAGGGTATGCAATTATATGCTGTTGTTGATGTTGAAACAACGGGAGGAAGTTACCAGAAAGCTCGTTTAACAGAAGTTGCAATTTATTTATTTGATGGAGAAAAGATCATCAGAGAATTTACTACCCTGATCAATCCCGAACAACCCATCCCTTTCATGATCACCAAACTTACGGGAATCACCGATGAGATGGTAGCCAATGCCCCCAAATTCTTTGAGGTTGCAAAAGAAATTGTGGAGATAACGGAAGGGGCAATTTTTGTCGGCCACAACGTATCGTTCGATTACAATTTTATACGCAATGAGTTTAAGAGTCTGGGATATAATTTCAAGCGGCAAACCATATGCACCGTCAAAATGAGTCGCAAAATACTGCCCGGTCTGCTGTCATATAGCCTGGGCAATTTATGCAATTCCATCGGTATAGAGATCAACAACAGACACAGGGCCGGAGGAGATGCCCTTGCAACTACCTACCTTTTAAAGAGGTTGCTCGACACTGATGCTGAACTCATGCAGGGGCAGATACAACAAATACCTGAAATAGTAAAAGATGTGCCCGAAGAAACCGGTGTCTATTACCTGCACGATGAAAATGGCAACATCATATATGTAGGCAAAAGCCTGAATATTTACGAGCGCATTCAGCAACACTTTCGTAATTCAGAAACTTCTAAGGCCCTTGAAATGAGCAACCGCATTGCCTCGGTGAGTTACGAAATAACCGGGAGTGAGTTATTGGCCCTGCTGCTTGAATCGGATGAAATAAAGAAACACAAGCCACCCTACAACAGGGCCCAGCGTCGCACCCGATACAGTTACAGTCTGTTTTCCTACACAAACGACGATGGTTACCTCTGTTTCCAGGTTGGGCATAATGTAAACGGTTTCCAGCCCCTGGTTTCCTTTACCTCACTTCAGCATGCACAGCGTTATTTATATGCCTTGATCGAACGCAACAATCTGTGCCAGAAGCTCTGCGGATTATATGAATCGCAAGGTGCGTGCTTTCATCATTCCATCAGGCAATGTAAAGGAGCCTGCCTGGGTGAAGAGCTGCCCGAAGAATACAACAAGCGAGCCCAGAGAGCAATAAAAGAAACAGGCTTCAGGGATTCAGATTTCTACATTATTGAAAAGGGGCGTACTAACGAGGAGTACTCGGTAGTAAAGGTAGCAGGTGGCAGGTACACCGGTTTCGGCTACGTTGATGCGTATTCTGCTGACCCCGAGAGCCTCGATGGCTGTATAAAACAGTATGAAGACAACCGCGATACGCGCCATATAATAAAAACATATCTCCGCAAGCATCCCGGAGTGAAGATCTTAAAACAAAAGTATACTACCCGACATACGAAAAGCTTATGAAATACTCTGCTTTATTGCTTACAACTGTTTTTATCGCAGCTGTTTTATCTTCCTGTAAAACAGTGGTTAATGTTGATAAGCCCGTAGAAAGTTACACCATTCCAAACTATAAGCAAAAACCCTCGGTGGTAAGTTTAACCACGCAGGCAAGTATAAGCGACATACAGCAGGAACTAAACTCGCGTTTTACGGGATTGATCTACGAAGACAACAGCCTCGAGAATAACGGAGGCGACAACGTGATGTACAAAGCATGGAAACAGGGCAACATCCGGGTCGACATGAAAGGCAACACCCTGGAGTACGATGTGCCTTTAAAACTATGGATCAAAGCCGGTTTCAGCGTTCAACGGTTTGGAATTACCCTGTCCGACTTCAGAGAACTTAACGGGGCAATAGCCTTACGCTTTAAAACTACAGTTACCTTAAATCCTGACTGGACCGTTACAACCAAAACCACAGCCGACGGTTACGACTGGATCACCACCCCATCGGTTAAAATTGCAGGCATAGACGTATCGGTTAAATTTATTGCTGATCTTGTGATGCAGGCCGGTCTGAAACGCATGGGCGGGCTGATCGACGAAAGCATAAAAGACTATCTGGACCTGAAGCCTTATGCCCAGCAGGCATGGAACCTTGCAGGCAAACCGGTAAAAGTAAACGACGAATACAACATATGGCTGCTTGTTTCGCCCAGAACGGTTGTGTCTTCTTCCTTTACGGGAAACAATGGCATGATAAATCATAAAGCCGGCCTTACGGGAGATGTTATGCTTATGATGGGCGAGGAACCGCTCGTGCCCGCAGTAGTGAAACCATTGCCCAACCTGCTTACCGGTGATGTGCCTACAGATGTTACCACCCTGTATGCATACATTACACTGCCTTACGAAGAGATAACCAAAACGGCCCTGCCATATCTTAAAGGAAAAACCTTCGAATATGGGAAAAGAAAAGTAACCGTTGAGGACCTGAAAATTTACGGAAGCAATGGTACCATCGTAGCAGAAACGTCGCTCACGGGCAGTGTTACCGGTACATTGTATTTCAAAGGAAAGCCTGCCTACAATCCTAAGGATTCCACACTGGTGGTTAACGACTTCGATTACGATATTTCCACAAAGAATTTCCTTGTAAAGTCGGCATCGTGGTTACTGCAGGATGAGTTCAAAAGGCTCATATCAAATCAGCTTAAGTGGAGCATAAGCAAAGAAACGAAGCTTATTAAGTCGTCGGTCAACAGCACCCTTAACAACTACAAACTGGTAAAGGGCATTGTATTAAACGGCACCGTTACCAATGTTGAACCGGGATCCGTATACATTACCAACCAGGGGATAGTGCCCGAAATTGTTGCAAAAGGCAAATTTGGCATCACTATAAAAAGCATTATGGTGCAATAAAAAAAGCCGGTAATTTTCATCAGCCGGCTTTGTCGCATCTGTCCTGTCATTAGATGCTCAAGTTCTCCTTGTATGTTTAGCTAGTTGAGAATTTTACGGGGGATTAGTTTGCGTTAATAATTCTTCCCGATCCCGAAATATGACTATCAATGTCCGGATGCCCTTTGTAATATATACTGCCACTTCCGCTAATATTTGCATACAGGTAATGATCGGCCATCAGTTCTGCTTCACCCGAACCGCTGATGTTTACATCGGCTGTTTCGCTCAGCAGATTAAAAGCATAGATATCGCCTGAACCCGATATGCGGAATGTTTCATCCTTTGTAAAGCCGCTGAGATAAAGCTTACCGCTTCCTGAAATGCTTGCATCAACCAGGGGTGTATCGAGGTCGTGCAGGTCAATTTCTCCCGAACCGGAAATTCTGAGGGTTAATTCATCTGTTAAGATCGGCGTGTCGTTATATACATTTCCTGATCCTGAAATTCTTACTGCAGTGAGATCTTTTGTAGTGATGTAAATTTTTATGCGCTCATATTTTTTTACCACTACACGGTCAGCAAACGAGATCTCGAGTTCTCCGCTGTGCACGTCAGTATCAATTACATCAATAACATTGCCCTGAGCATCGATGGTAACTACTTCATCGTTTCCCTGATAAATATATACGTCGGCCGGAATATTTAACGTTATTTCCTCGAATGATCTGGTGTATCTGCTCTCAGAAACGATGGGCCCTTCGCCCCTCACAACATCTCTCCATTCCCTTTCGCAGGAAATTAATAAGAGTAACGCAGGCAGTACAGGCTGGAAGTATATTTTTCTCATGGCAATAGTTTTTTAGTAGATCGTACCATTGCCATGAGAAAAAATCATGCCAAACCTAAATAAATCGTAATAAAAATTTATTTATTCAGAAACTGTTCGGCATAAAACTGGGCTGTAAGCTTACGGCCTGTAGCCTTTTCGATCATGTCGTTCCATTTGTATTTACTACCGGGGCCGAACACACTGTTATTAAAGAACCGGCCCACTTCCTTATTACCATAAAAGCTCTGGTTCATAAAATCCTGCGAGCCAATAATATCGGCGGTAATATGGTGGTTAAGCTGTGAAGCTAACAGTTCGCCCAGCAAATAATTGTGGTAGTAGCAGGGGAATGTAGCCAGATGTATTTTGCTTGCCCAGTCGGGAGCATTACGGTTTGCAGGGCGTTTAAGCATCTGATACTTCTCCACTATATCCCACCATAGGGTATTGAGATCCTGATCGGGATTCTCGTACATGGCTTTTTCGAAGCGATACATTACCTGAGCCCATCTGCTGAATGTAAGTTGCTCTAAACGAAGCACTTTGTAAGCTTCTGGTGCAATTTTTGCCTGCTCTTCCTGCGAGATAAGGTTCATATCACGCATCCATTGAGGGTTCGAAGCCATCCTGCCAAAGATCATGGCGATAGCCTCGGTAGTGAAGGTATGTGCAGGATTTCTTAATGCGAACGGAAGATCCATGCTTATGTTTTTATCGTACACTGCATGTCCGAATTCGTGCATCATGGTATTCATCCAGTTGTAGTTCGGCTTAATATTGCACAGAACCCTTACATCGCCTTTGTTATCAATGTCAATACAATAAGCATGCTGATTTTTGCCGGGCTTTTCATACAGGTCGCTTCTGCCCATGATGTCACTCACATCCATGCCAATGCGGGTGTAGTAGTCGGCCGTAAGCTTCTCAATATTCTGGTTAGCGTAATATTTGTCGAGGTCAACCTGATAGATGGCGGGTGCTTCCTGGAAGAACCTGTTCTGGTAGTGCCATGGCATCAGCTGGTCTTTTGGCACATTAAGCCGTGCCGAAAGGTAGGTATCAATCTCGTCTTTCAACTGCGCAAACGAGTCGCGTGTAAGGTTGTCGAGTTCATCGAACAGAGCGCTTATTTCCTTCGGGTCCTGTTCACTCAGCTCAAGGCTCATGGAGTGGTAGTTTTCGAAGCCAAGCTGACGGGCAATCTCGTTTCTGAACTTCACAAGCTTTACCACATCCTCAGCTACAAGGGTTCCGATTGCTTTATGGGCTTCCCATGCAGCCTGCAGTTCCCTGCTATCGGTCGAGTTTTTCAGAATTTCTTCAATTTCGTTATCCGACAAGGTTTTGCCGTTAACAACTGCTCTGAAGTTTGAATATTTCTTTTCTACCTGTAGTTCCTCTTTCACCTTTTTCTCCATCATTTCAGGATCGATCTGATTGCCGAGGTACGCATTATACAGCACATCGAGCTGACGCAGCAGGAGGGAATCTTCTATGTTGCCTTCTGTTCTGAGCTTCTTAAGCAGTTCAAAATCCTCTTTACTGGTATAGATCTTATTAAGCTCCACCTGATATTTTTCGGCGGCAGCATAGTCTTCATCCTTTCCGGTGATCGATGCATTCCAGTAGGCAGTGTATGCCTGAACCTGCAAAGGTGAAACGGTGGCCTCATATCGGGCAATGAAATCTTTTAATTCGTTTCCCATATTTGCCTTTTTAGTGTTGCAAGCCGTAAATGCCAGAACAGCAATCACGGGCAGGGCGATTTTAAAGAACGTTTTCATAGTGTTGTTTTATGATGTTAAAAACCGGTTTTCTTACTGAATTTCCCACGTAGTTCCGTCCCTGGTATCCTTTAGCGAAATACCAAGGTTCGCCAGCTCATCACGTATCTTGTCAGACGTTGCAAAGTCTTTCATGCCTCTGGCATTTTTACGCAGATCTATAATGAGATGCATCAGCCCTTCTATTTTTTCATCGCTTCCGGCGGATGTTTGTTCTTCTTTCAATCCCAGAATATCTATAACAAAGATATCGAACACCTTCTTCAGTAAAGCCAGGTTTTCTGCATCTATCTGCTCCAGTTTGTTGTGCACGGAGTTAATGATCCGTACCCCTTCGAAGAGATTGGCGATGACCATCGGACTGTTAAAGTCATCGTTCATGGCATCGTAGCAGTTCTTTTGCAGAGCGGCTATGTCTGAGTTAGATGTACTGCCGGGCTTCAGCGAGCCTATGAGTGCATGCGCTTTGAGTAAACGCTCCAGTCCCTTTTCAGCTGCCTGCAGAGCCTCGTTCGAAAAATCGAGGGTACTGCGGTAGTGTGCCTGAAGTATGAAGAATCTTATGGTCATAGGAGAATACGCCTTTTCCAGGGCAGCATGCGAACCGCTGAAAAGTTGCTCCAGGGTAATAAAGTTACCGAGCGACTTACCCATCTTCTGACCATTGATGGTGATCATATTATTGTGCATCCAGTAGCGCACAGGCTCGGTCTTATTGGCCGCAACACTCTGTGCAATCTCCGATTCATGGTGCGGGAACATAAGATCCATGCCACCACCGTGAATATCGAACTGTTGTCCCAGATACCGGGCACTCATGGCAGAGCACTCGAGGTGCCATCCCGGGAAACCATCGCTCCATGGCGAAGGCCACCGCATTATGTGCTCAGGTTGTGCTTTCTTCCACAGGGCAAAGTCGAACGAATTTTCTTTTTCCTCCTGTCCGTCCAGGGCTCTGGTATTGGCCATCAGGTCTTCCAGAACCCTACCCGAAAGCTTTCCGTACTTATAATCCTGGTTGTATTTGAGCACATTGAAATACACGGAGCCGTTTTTCTCGTAGGCGTAGCCATTTTTAAGAATCTGCTCAATCAGCTGTATCTGCTCAATAATATGGCCCGAAGCGTGAGGTTCAATGCCGGGACTAAGCACATTCAGTGCATCCATGTCGGCATGATAGCGGCGGGTATAGTAATGCACCACTTCCATCGGCTCCAGCTGTTCAAGCTTTGCCTTTTTGGCAATCTTATCCTCTCCTTCGTCAGCATCGTTCTCCAGGTGCCCCACGTCGGTAATATTGCGCACATAGCGCACCTTGTAGCCGGCGTGCATCAGGTAGCGATATACAAGGTCAAAAGTCACAGCGGGCCTGGCATGTCCCAGATGCGCATCTCCGTAAACTGTTGGTCCGCAGACATACAATCCGACGAACGGGGGATTAAGGGGTTCAAACAGTTCTTTTGATCGGCTCAGTGTATTGTAGACGGTGATCTGATTATCCATGTAAATGCTGTATTAAATCGCCGAAAGGCAAATAAAATGCAAAATTAAGAATCATTTTAAACTGTTGGATGATTTTGATGATCATCTGATTCGGGCTCTTCCGCGAAAGCGTTCTTGCTGTTATTCAACCTTGTCCGGTAGAACCAGTATGCTATAACGAACGACATAATGATGGAAGCGATGAGCAGGATAGGAGAATCAACGCGGCCGATCTGGTCGGGGTTTTGGCTGATGAAACCTTTGTTATACAAATAGGTAACAAGCACCACCGACCCATTGTTGAGCAGATGTGCTAGCATGGGCACCCAGATGGAGCCGCTCCACACAAAGAGGTAGCCAAACACCAGACCCAGGAACATGCGGGGCAGGAAACCGAAGAACTGCATGTGAAACGCGCTGAAGATAATGGCCGAAACCCAGATGGCCGCATGGTGGTTCTTTAAGAGTCGTGAAAACGTCTTTATCAATACCGGTCTGAAGAGCAGTTCTTCGCCAACAGCCGGCAGCAGCACTATCATAACAACATTAATTACAACCGAAGAAACATCGGTGTACGAGAGCATCCATTCTACCAGTTGCGCCGCGGTTTCTTCGCTGTTGCGCATCCATTGCTCCACACCGGCCATGCTTTCGGGTAACCGGAAAGCCTCATTCCACTCCATTAGTTGACTAACCACGGGGTTGATGGCAAACATCACACCAAAGGTTGCCAGCAGATGATACGGTTTAACGGTTGTGAATCCCAGAAACCTGCAGGGTTTGCTTTCGGTAAACAGGGCAAATAACAGAGGGGGCATAATAAAAATGCCCAGCTGATTAAGTATCTGCATGGTACGGATGTAGCCGATGTCAGTCATAAGTGCGCCGGAGGTTAGCACGTCTTTGCCGTGAATCAGGGCCAGTGCCAGGTACGCAATGCCAATTGACAGAACGGCGCCCATAATAATAAGTGCAACAAGTAAAACCAGTCGTGAACCTGCAGACAGATTCCTGAAAATAGCTACGATAGGCATAGAATCATATTGAGGCGGTAAAGTTATAAATATAGGCAATAAAGAGCACCCTAAAATCAATGGATGTCTGAATTAATAACAACACATGCAAAAATTACGCGAAAACACGTAATTAAACAGCAATAGGTAGTACAATTTAGATTCTTTTTTATTATATTTGTCATATATTTGCCGAAGCAGTAAAATTATTTACGAAAGATTAAGGGAGTTTTTAAGGAAGAACTCTCACAAACCTATTTTAAGAAGTCTAAAAAATTGATAAGCTATGAAGAGAAAATTACTTTTGATGGGGGTTGTTTTATCAATGATCTTGCCAATAGGGGTG